>DASYAG010000016.1:0-155604 GCA_036501485.1 Acidothermaceae bacterium
GGCCCTTGGTCCCTACAGCCAGGCGATCGTCGCGGGAGGGTTCGTCTTCTGCTCAGGCACGGTCGGCATCGACCCGCAGACCGGACAGGTAGCCGAGGGTATCGAGGCACAAACTGAACAGGCCCTGCGCAACATCGCCGCAATTCTCAATGCGGCTGGCGCGTCTATGGCTGATCTGGTGAAGACGACCATCTTCTACGCCGACGTGGATGACTTCGCGAAGCTCAATGAGGTGTATTCGCGGCACATGCCTGACCCGCCGCCAGCGCGGTCGGCACCAGCGAACGTCAAACTGCCGCGCGGCCTACTCGTCTCCATCGACGCCATCGCGGTGCTGGCGACCTGACATCTGCGAGTCGGCGGTTCGCGCTGGTGCATCGCGGCAGCGGGTCTCACGTCTCTTATGCTGCCGGCATGGATTCGCTGAGCGCCGACGAGCTGGTGCAGGCGGCGGAGGCAAGCCAGGCGGCATCGCGCCGGCAGGAGCCCGACGCCGAGCGTCCGGTCGACGAGCGGTATCCACTCATGGTGGAGGCGCTGGGCTGGTATCTGCATC
The DNA here is from genome assembly GCA_036501485.1 of Acidothermaceae bacterium. Lineage (GTDB taxonomy): Bacteria > Actinomycetota > Actinomycetes > Acidothermales > Acidothermaceae > PALSA-607. The sequence continues at coordinate 557 of DASYAG010000016.1, forward strand.
GCGGCGACCTCGATGACGCGTTTCGTCTTGCCTCCGCACTCGTATCGTTTTGGATGGCGACGAACCGACTCGAGCACGGCGACGAGTGGTACGCCCGGCTACTTGCGGTGCCCCGCATCCCCGACGAGACAACCGCGCGAGCCCTCTACGCTCACGGCTACCTGGTCTTCTGGGCCGGCAACTACGACCTCGCCGCTGCGCGCTTCACCGAGTCTCGCAACGTCGCGATCGGTTTGGGCGACGCCTCACTGCAGGCACTCGCGCTGGCGGGTCTGGCCCGGGTGGCGCTGACCACCGATGTTGACGAAGCTGTCAGGCTGTTGCGCGAAGCGCTCGAAGTGACAGCGGGGCTATCGGACGACGACCGGGGCCGTTCGAACGCACTGCACGTACTCGGCCCCGCCTTGCAGATGTCCGGTGACCTCCTCGGCGCGCGTGACGTCGTCGAACATCAGCTGGCGGCGGCATACGCCGCCGAGGACGCACAGCAGGTCTGTGTTGAGAGCTCGAATCTGAGCATGATCGAGCGTCAGCTCGGCAACCTCAACCGAGCAGAAGAGCTGTCACGTCAGGCTGTCGGCTCGGAGTTCGCGCGCAGCCGGGAGCTTTACCTGGCGTGGTCCTTGAACGGCCTCGCTGCTGTCGCCGCGGCCAAACACGAGCTGGTGCGAGCGGCAACGATCATCGGCATCGCCTCGAGCACGATGGAGCGGGCGGGTGGTGAGTGGCCGCCCGATGAGCGGGAGCAGTACGACGAAACTGCGGCGATTGCGGAGAAAGGTCTGACAACCGAGCAGTTCAACCTCGCCCGTGACGTGGGTGCCTCCATGTCGATTGACGAAGCATTGTCGTTCGCACTGACACGGAACTCTCCGGGCTAGCCGAAGACCACTATCGGTACTGCCCAGGTACATGACGATCGAATTCTGGACATCCGCTCATCGGCAAAGTTGTGCTGTCCAAAGACACCCGTTTTGGTTCGGGACCGACGTTTTCTACCACTAGGCGTTGATGCTCTCCGCGCGGTCTTGCGCGCTGGACAACAAACGGTCAGCGAGCCGAGCGGTCCCGGTTAGGCAATGAGGTCGGGCGCATCCTTGATGCCCGTGTGCATGCGGACCTGGTGTAGCAACTCACCGACGTCGAGGTCGCGCGTTGATCCGTCGGCATCCCAGCCGTTGTCGCGCAGGAACAGTCGCATCGGGTCGTCGGCCGCGAAGACCCACATCACGAGCTGACTGACTCCGTCGTCGTGCGCGTGATCAACGATCGCTGCCATGAGCCGACTGCCGTGACCCAGCCGGGTATGTCCGGGCGCGACATGGAACGCCGGCAACTCGGCGTCCCGTTCAAGGTCTAGGTCTGAATCCGCGGCGGGCGCGGAGGCGGCGAAACCGACTACGCCGACGAGGTCTACTGCCACAAACACCCGATGGCGTAGCGACGGGGGACTGCTGATGGCGGTCGTCCAGCCATTTGTTGCCGCAGCCAGGTCGAACCCGTCGATGGCTTGCTTGGGCAGCAGGGCTGAGTAGTTCTGTCTCAACGCTTCTGCCTGGATCGAGGCAATTGTGGCCGCGTCCTCCGTCGTCGCCAGGCGCACGCTGCCGTCGGCCTGCGGGCGTTCCCGGATCGACACCGCGCCATCTTCGCAGAGGGCAAAAGTGTCAGCAGCCACGGATAGAACTACTGACGAGCGATCGCAGCAGCGGCGCTCGAGAAGTCCGCAAAGGAGCAGGCGATGAACGGGTACGTGAGCCAGCGGATAGCCGAAGAGCACATTGCGGATTTGAGGGCCCAAGCGGCGCGGAGCAGGCTGCGGGCACAGGCGGTCGGATCTCCTGCCAAGCGGGCGTCGCGGCGGTTGCCGGCCTGGCCAGCACGGTTGCGATTGGACGCCGAGGCAGCGCGCCGAGCTCGCCCCCTTGCGGCCCCGTCCGGCGTCCGGGTGACGACTGTCCGGGTCAAGCCAGCGGTCGACTGCTGACTATGGTGTCCGTCATGTCCGAGACACCCGCGGTCGTCCTCCCAGAGAGCGCCGCCGACGCGTTGCAGCCGCGATTTCGCAGTGACGTCACTGTCGAGTTGATCAAGCATGTGGCCAGCGACGCCGACGTGCTGTTTGCTGCGCGCGTCTCGACGAAGGGCGAGTCTTCGCTCGATGACGTCAACGCCGATCCCTCGAGGTCGCAGGGCTTGCTCAACTACTTGATGCGCGATCGCCACGGCACGCCTTTCGAGCACAACTCGATGACGTTTTTCGTGTCTGCGCCGATCTTCGTGTTTCGCGAGTTCATGCGGCATCGCATCGGCTTCAGCTACAACGAAGAAAGCGGTCGCTATCGGCAACTCGAGCCGGTGTTCTACGTGCCCGGGCCCGACCGCCTTCTCATTCAAGCGGGCAAGCCGGGGCGTTACGTCTTCACGCCCGGTACGGCGGAGCAGCATGCGATAGCCGACCGGGCGACGAAAGCCGCGTGTGAGCAGGCCTACGCGGCCTATCTCGAAATGCTCTCGGCCGGTATCGCGCGTGAGGTCGCGCGTGGCGTCCTGCCGGTGGCAACGTTCTCGTCGATGTATGTCACGTGCAACGCGAGGTCACTGATGGCGCTGCTGTCACTGCGCACCAAGCATGAAGACAGCCGTTTCCCGAGCTTCCCGCAGCGCGAGATCGAGATGGTCGCCGAAAAGATGGAAGCCGAGTGGGCCGCCCTCATGCCGCTGACCCACGCGGCGTTTGAAGCTCATGGGCGGGTCAGCCCGTAACGGGATTCGCCGCGGGGCGCCCTACCGGTACCGTTGCAGCCATGGCTACCCCGAACTCGGGAACGACGACACCGCCGCCATTCGGGCGCGTGCTGACGGCGATGGTGACCCCGTTCACCGCCGACGGTGGGCTCGACCTCGACGGCGCCCAGCAGCTCGCCAGTTACCTGGTTGATCACGGCAACGACGGCCTCGTCATCAACGGCACCACCGGTGAAGCGCCGACGACGACCGACGAGGAGCAGGATCGATTGTTGCGGGCCGTGCTCGAAGCCGTCGGCGACCGCGCCAAGGTCGTGGCCGGTGTCGGCACGAATGACACCCGGCACACCATCGAGCGGGCCCACGGCGCGGAGAAAGCGGGTGCGCACGGGCTCCTCGTCGTCACCCCGTACTACTCAAGGCCGCCCCAGGCTGGTCTGCTGGCGCACTTTCGCCAGATCGCCGATGCCACCGGGCTGCCGAACATGCTGTACGACATCCCAATCCGCACCGGCACGCCGATCGAGACCGAGACGCTCGTCCGGCTCGCCGAGCACGACAAGATCGTCGCGGTGAAGGACGCCAAGGGCGACCTCGAGGGAACATCGTGGGTGCTCCGCCGCACTGATCTGTCTTACTACTCCGGCGACGACAAGATGACGCTTCCGCTGCTGTCTGTCGGGGCAGTCGGCGTCGTCGGTGTCCCGACCCATCTCTTCGGCGCTCAAACGGGCGCGATGATCGCGGCCTACCTGAGCGGGGACGTCGATGGTGCGCTCGCGGCCCATCGCCAACTGCTCCCGGTGTTCACCGGGTTCTTCCGCACGCAGGGCGTCATCTTGACTAAAGCGGCCCTTCGGCTGGAGGGCTTACCCGGCGGTCCGGTGCGGCCGCCGCTGGTCGACGCGACCGATGAACAGATCGAACAGTTGCGCCGCGACATCGCGGACGCTCGGACATCCGCGTGAGCTATCCGAACGCAGGCATGGCCGCGCCCGGCCCACTTGCCGACAACGGCCTGCGGATCGTCGCCCTCGGAGGGCTCGGCGAGGTCGGTCGCAACATGACCGTCTTCGAGTACGGCGGCCGGCTGCTCATCGTCGACTGTGGGGTGCTCTTCCCCGATCCCGAGCAGCCCGGCATCGACTTGATCCTGCCTGACTTCGACTACATCAGGTCGAGGCTCGACAAGATCGAAGCGATCGTGCTGACGCACGCGCACGAAGACCACATCGGCGCGATTCCGTACCTGCTGCGCGAACGCCCCGACATCCCGCTGGTCGGGTCGAATCTCACGCTCGCGTTCATCGAAGCGAAGCTGGTCGAGCACCGCATCAAGCCGTACGTGCTTGCGGTCAAGGAAGGCCAGCGCGAGCGGCTAGGTGCTTTCGACTGCGAGTTCCTCGCGGTCAACCACTCGATCCCTGATGCGCTCGCGGTCGCGATTCGCACGCCCGCAGGCCTCGTCCTGCACACCGGCGACTTCAAGATGGACCAGCTGCCACTCGACGGCCGGCTTACCGACCTCGGCGGGTTCGCACGGCTGGGCGCTGAGGGCATCGATCTGCTGATGTCCGACTCGACCAACGCCGAGGTGCCAGGGTTCGTCACCTCAGAGCGCGAGATCACCCCGGTACTACGCCGGGTCTTCGAAGCGGCCAAGCGTCGCGTGATCGTCGCCTGTTTCGCGAGCCACGTGCACCGGGTTCAGCAGGTCCTCGATGTTGCTGTCGAGAATCGCCGCAAGGTCGCTTTCGTCGGTCGCTCGATGGTTCGCAACATGGGCGTTGCCCGCGACCTTGGTTACCTGCGCGTCCCCGCCGACCTCATCGTCGATGCGCGCGAGATCGATGCGTACCCGCCGGAGCAGGTCGTCCTGATCTCGACAGGATCGCAGGGCGAGCCACTGTCGGCGCTCTCACGCATGGCCGGCGGCGATCATCCGGTACGGATCGAACCTGGCGACACCGTGGTGCTGGCGAGTTCACTGATCCCCGGCAATGAGACGTCGGTCTTTCGCGTCGTGAATGGCCTGACCAGGTGGGGCGCGACGGTCATTCACAAGAGCAACGCGCTGGTGCACGTTTCGGGGCACGCCGCCGCCGGCGAACTGCTCTACGTGCTGAACCTGACGCGGCCGAGCAACTTCATGCCGATCCACGGGGAGTGGCGACACCTGCAAGCGCACGCCGCGATCGCCAGACTCTCGGGGGTCGATACCGATCGCATCGTCATCGCCGACGACGGTCACGTTGTCGACCTCGTAGACGGTCGGGCGTCGGTAACAGGTGCAGTCAGGTGCGGCTACGTCTACGTCGACGGCCTCTCGGTTGGCGAGGTGACCGAGACCTCGCTGAAGGACCGCCGGATTCTGGGCGAAGAGGGCTTTGTGACGGTGGTGGTCGTGCTCGATTCGGCGACCGGCAAGCTCGCCAGTGGCCCCGAGATTCATGCGCGCGGATCGGGCATCGACGATGCGGCACTCGACGGCGTCCGGTCAAAGGTCCAAGAGGCGCTGGAGAAATCGGCGGCCGAGGGCATGAGCGACCCGCACCAGCTCGAACAAGTGGTGCGCCGGGTCGTCGGGCGCTGGGTCAACGACGCCTACCGGCGCCGCCCCATGATCCTGCCCGTCGTGCTCGAGGTCTGAGCGGGGCGTCTAGGCGCGACACGGCGGCCCAAGGGGTGTGACTACTGAGGCTGGTGGGGTGTTCCCGATAGCCTGACCAGCATGGCGACCCGTGCCCCCAACCGGCCTCACTCGTCCCCGGCTGCGCGCCCGCGCACCGGCGGGCGTCCTCCTGCTCGGCGGCCAGCCCCTCCGAAGCGCCGGCCGCGCGCGCGCCGGCCCCGTAGCGGCGGGCGCCTGAAGGCCCTCTTCGGAGGGCTGTTCCGCGCGATCGGACGCCTCCTGCGCGGCGCCTGGATGATCTTCGCCCACCTCGTCGGCGCTGCCTCTCGAACGATCGGCGCCAAGGCACGCGACCTCGATCCGGCTCACCGCAGAGACGGTGCCGGCCTTGCTGCGCTTGGTGCCGCGATCGTCGTCGCAGGCGGAGTCTGGTGGCGCCTGCCTGGCCCGATCGGCGCCGTGATCGTCGCTGTCGTGCGCGGAGCCGTCGGTTCCGGTGCCGTGGTCGTACCAGTGCTGCTGGCCGCGCTTGCGTGGCGAACGCTGCGTCACCCCGACCGTGCGTCAGCCAGTGGTCGGATCGTGATCGGGTGGGGCGCTGTCGCCCTCGGCGTTCTCGGCTTGCTGCATATTGCCCACGGCAGCCCTGATCCGAGCCTGGGTGCGACCGCCGTGCGGCACGCCGGGGGCACCATCGGGTTCATGGTGGCCGCGCCGCTCGAATCCGGTCTCACCGTGTGGTTGACAGTTCCGCTACTCGTCTTGCTCGGTGTGTTCGGTGTGCTCGTCGTGACTGCGACTCCGGTCAACGGGATTCCGCGACGTCTGGGCGAGTCGCGCGACTTCCTTCTTCGACGCAAGCTCGCCGTCGAATCTGACGAGCTGGTGATCGATCTGAACGCGGAGCCCCCAGCGGCGCTCCGCAGGGGCAGCCGGCGGCGCCGGGTCGGCGTCTTCAGCGAAGAATCGGCAGTCGGCGACCGGCCCTTCGATACGCCGCTGCTCGCTGACGGCGCCACGACACCGCCCGCAGCAGAGGCGGAGACGGAAACCGACGGCGTCCACATTGGTGGCACAGACACCAGCACCGCACGCAAGGCGCGACCCGAAGGCTTGCCCGCACGCGCTGAGCAGTTACTGCTGTCGGGCGACATCACCTACCACTTGCCGCCGCCGACCATGCTGCGCGAGGGATCGCAGGCACGCGCCCGCACGAAGGCGAACGACACAGTCGTCGAGGCGTTGACCACCGTGCTCGACCAGTTCGAGATCGACGCGACCGTGACCGGGTTTACTCGCGGTCCGACAGTCACGCGCTACGAGGTCGAACTCGGGCCTGCGGTGAAGGTCGAGCGCATCACCGCGCTGTCGAAGAACATTGCGTACTCGGTAGCAAGCGCCGACGTGCGGATCCTGTCGCCGATCCCCGGTAAGTCGGCTGTCGGCATCGAAATACCCAACGCCGATCGGGACGTCGTGAGCCTCGGTGATGTGCTTCGCTCACCGGTCGCGACGGGCGATCACCACCCGATGGTGGTTGCGCTGGGCAAGGACGTCGAAGGTCGCTTCATCTGCGCGAACCTGGCGAAGATGCCGCACATCTTGGTCGCCGGTGCGACAGGTTCAGGCAAGTCGACGTGCATCAACACGATCGTCACGTCGATCCTGACGCGTGCCACACCCGACGAGGTACGGATGGTTCTGGTCGACCCCAAGCGGGTCGAATTGACAAGCTACGAAGGCATTCCGCACCTCGTGACGCCGATCATCACGAGTCCGAAGAAGGCTGCCGAGGCGTTGCAGTGGGTTGTCCGCGAGATGGACATGCGCTACGACGACCTTGCTGCGTCGGGTTTCCGGCACATCGACGACTTCAACCGTGCGGTCAACAGCGGAACGCTCGTACCGCCGCCCGGCAGTGAGCGCGTCTATCGGCCATACCCGTATTTGCTTGTCATCGTTGACGAGCTCGCCGACCTGATGATGGTCGCGCCGCGCGACGTCGAAGACTCGATCGTGCGCATTACCCAACTCGCCCGTGCGGCCGGTATTCACCTTGTACTTGCGACGCAACGACCGAGCGTCGATGTCGTAACGGGACTCATCAAGGCGAACGTGCCATCACGTTTGTCGTTCGCGACCTCGAGCCTCGCCGACAGTCGGGTGATCCTCGACCAGGCCGGTGCCGAAAAGCTCGTCGGCCTTGGTGACGCGCTGTTCCTGCCCATGGGCGCGAGCAAGGCGATCCGACTGCAGGGCGCGTTCGTTTCGGAGACCGAGATCGAAGCGGTCGTCGCGCACTGCAAGCAGCAGTTGCAGCCGACGTATCGCGAAGACGTGATGGTCCCTGCATCGACGAAGCGCGAGATTGACGACGACATCGGCGACGACCTCGATGTGTTGTGCCAGGCAATCGAGCTGGTGGTGACAACGCAGTTCGGCTCGACGTCGATGCTGCAGCGAAAGTTGCGGGTGGGCTTCGCCAAGGCAGGCCGACTGATGGACCTGATGGAGAGCCGCGGCATCGTCGGCCCAAGCGAGGGCTCGAAGGCCCGCGATGTGGTCGTCAAAACGGACGAACTGGACGACATCGTCGCGACACTTCGAGGCGAGTAAGCAGCACGTTCCGCCTCTAGCTAGCCGATGTATGGCCGATACATGACTTTGTCGACTCGGGCGACAGGTCATAGACTCGGTGAACGCGCAGCCACGGCGCTGTTCGAGCCTGGTGGGGATGCTCGTGCGGTGCGGCTGTCCGGCCCGCCCAATCCCTAGGAGCGCGAAGTGTCGATCGGCCAGGCGCTTTCTAGCGCACGCCTCGACGCCGGGCTCTCGATCGACGACATCAGCGCCAAGACGCGCCTGCGGGCCACGGTCGTCAGGGCCATCGAGGCCGACGATTTCTCACTGTGCGGCGGCGACTTCTACGCTCGCGGCCACATCAGAACTCTTGCCGGACTAGTGGGCCTCGACCCGGCTCCTCTGCTCGCTGAGTACGACGCGACGATCGGCCCCAAGGACGACGGGCAAGCGACTAGCCAGCTCTACGAAACCGAAGTCACCGGCCGGGCCATCACCAGGACCGCACAGAAGCGGTCGCCGCACTGGGGTCTTGCCGCAGTAGGCACGACGCTGGTCGCCATCATCGTTTTCGCGACGATCGGTTTGCTGAACCACTCCAAGAAGACGCCCACCGTGGCGGCGCCGCCTGGCCCGGTGGCTGCGGCGGTGACCAGCTCGCCGCCGTCGCACTCACCGAGCCCGGCACCCGTCGTCGTCCAGAGTCCGCCCGCGAGCCCACCAGCGAGCATCGCTAGCGAGCCGGCCCCGAGCAGCGTGGTGGCCGAAGCCGGCGTGCATGTGGTCTTGAGAATCACGACCGCGAAGTGCTGGGTCGAGGCGACCGCCTCCGACGGGCAGGTGCTCTACCAGGGGGTGCTCGCCCCGGGCGCCAACCAGACGTTCGATGACGCCCAGCGCGTGACGCTTCGGCTCGGCAACGCACCGGCGACCGACATCACCGTCAACGGTGTTGATCTTGGCGCACCGGCGACGAAGAACAGCGTGACCTCGGTCAGCTTCGGTCCCGGCAACCCGTTGCTGGCGCAGGGCTAACCGAACCTTTTGCCGGACGGCGCGAATGACCGACACGGGTACGCTCAGGGCGTGTCCGCCACGCGATCAGTCCATTTGGTGACCCTCGGGTGCGCGCGCAACGATGTCGACTCCGAAGAGCTCGCGGCCAGCATGGCGGAGGCCGGCTGGCAGCTGACCGATGCAGCCCGTGCCGACGTCACCGTCGTGAACACCTGCGGCTTCGTCGAGGCAGCAAAGAAAGACTCCGTCGACGCGCTGTTGGCGGCGGCCGATGCGACGCCGAGCGGCAAGGTGGTCGCCGTCGGCTGCCTCGCCCAGCGCTACGGAGGCGAGCTTGCCGAAGCTCTCCCCGAAGCGGTGGTTCTGTCGTTCGACGACTACGCGACCATCGGTGACCGGCTCGACGACGTGCTGGCTGGCCGGCGGCTCGTTCCTCACCTGCCAACCGACCGCCGCACGCTGCTGCCGGTCAGTCCGGTCAGCCGACCGGCGAGGGTCGCCGATGTCGGGATTCCCGGGCACGCGGGCGGCCCTCGGGTGTTGCGACAGCGACTCGATGACGGCCCAGTTGCACCGCTGAAGCTTGCATCGGGCTGTGACCGGCGATGTTCGTTCTGCGCGATCCCGTCGTTCCGTGGCGCGTTCGTGTCGCGTCCGCCAGCGGAGATCCTCGGCGAGGCACGGTGGCTGGCTGACCACGGCGTTCGCGAAATCGTCCTTGTCAGCGAGAACTCCACGTCGTACGGCAAGGATCTCGGCGATGTTCGGCTACTCGAACAGCTGCTGCCGCAGGTGGCCGCGGTCGATGGCATCGAGCGGGTGCGACTGACCTACCTGCAGCCAGCGGAGATGCGGCCGTCGCTCATCGAAACGCTGACGTCGACGCCCGGCGTCGTCCCCTATTTCGACCTCTCGTTCCAGCACGCGAGCGCGACGGTGTTGCGGCGGATGAAGCGCTTCGGTGATCCGGAACAGTTCCTCGATCTGTTGAGCCGCGTTCGTGCCCTTGCACCAGAAGCCGGCGTGCGGTCGAATGTCATCGTCGGTTTCCCCGGTGAGACCGACGCGGAGTTCGCCGAACTTGAAGACTTCCTGCTCGCCGCCCGTCTCGATGTCATCGGCGTGTTCGGTTACTCCGACGAGGACGGCACCGCGGCCGCCGACTTGCCCGACAAGGTCGATCCCGACGTGGTGGCCGACCGCGAGGCGCAGCTCGGCCGGATCGTCGAGCAGCTCATCAGCGAACGCGCCCAAGAACGCGTCGGGTCGATTGTCGACGTCCTTGTCGACCGCGTGATCGTCGTCGAAGACGACGCACCAACAATGCAGGGGCCAGACGCCGAGGGGCGCGCCGACCACCAGGCGCCAGAGGTCGACGGAACGACGCTCTTGCCAGGCGTTGTGGTCGCGCCCGGAACCATCGTCCGCGCCAGAGTGGTCGACTCCGTCGGAGCCGATCTGGTGGCCGCTCCGGTCGATACCGGGTTGCTTGTGTCGTCGCTCGTAGGCAGTCTGGCGACCTGATGGCTGACATCACCGAGTCGTCGACGACGGCGATCCCGCAGGCGGGCGTGCGAAATTTGGCGAACGCGCTGACGGTGGCACGGCTGGTGATGGTCCCGATCTTCGTCGTGCTGTTGTTGAGCGCGCGCGGCGAGAGCGATGGCAGGCGACTCGCCGCGACTGCGGTGTTCGTCCTGGCCTCGCTCACCGACCGCTTCGACGGTGAGGTCGCGCGACGGCGTGGCACGGTCACCGACTTCGGCAAGATCGCCGATCCGATCGCCGACAAGGCGCTGACCGGCGCTGCGCTGATCAGCTTGTCGAGCATCGGCGATTTGCCGTGGTGGGTGACAGTCGTGATCCTCGCGCGCGAGATCGGCATCACGCTGTTGCGGTTCTGGGTCATCCGCCGTGGCGTGCTCGCGGCCAGTCGTGGCGGGAAGGTCAAGACCCTGCTGCAAGTGGTCGCGATCGGTCTTTACCTGTTGCCGCTCACCGGGCCCCTGGCCTCTATTCGCGCCTACCTGATGGGCGCCGCGGTGATCATCACGTTGGTGACCGGCGTCGACTACGTCGCACGCGCGATCCGGTTGCGTCGCGCTACCTCGAGCCGCGCAACGAGCGCCGCGGGAGACGACCTGCTCGGTACCCGCGCGACACCCGGCACGCATCAGTAGCGCGCGTGAAGGCGACCCACCCGTGAAGGCAGAGATTGTCGCGATCGGCACCGAACTGCTGCTGGGCGACATCGTCAACGGGAACGCGGCGTGGCTCGGCCGTGAACTCGCCGACATCGGCATCGATGTCGACCTCACGACGGCAGTCGGCGACAACATCGGCCGCATCAGCGCCGCCGTTGGGCGTGCGTGCGAACGGGCCGATGTTGTCGTGCTCACCGGCGGTCTCGGACCGACACAGGACGACCTGACCCGCGAGGCGCTGGCCGAACTGGCCGGCCTCCCTCTCGTTCGTGACCCGCAGCTCGAGGCGGCGCTACGTTCGCGGTACGTCGAATCGGGACGCATCGACTTCCCCGAGAACAACCTGCGAATGACCGATCGGCCAGAAGGTGCGTCGGCGTTGCCGAATCCGGCCGGCACCGCGCCCGGTCTGCGCATGACGATCGGCTCCCGCAACGCGACTGTGTACGCGCTGCCCGGGGTGCCGCAGGAAATGCGGGAGATCTTCACGACATGGATGCGCGCCGAACTCGCCGAACGTGCAGGGCCCGGAACGATTCTGTTGTCGCGCCGGCTGCACACCGTCGGTGTCTGGGAGTCGCAGGTTTCGCAGGCGCTCGCTGAAATCGATGCAGCACTCGCGGTCGCCGCGAACCCGACGATCGCCTACCTCGCATCGCAAGGACAAACGCTGGTGCGCATGACAGCGAAGGCGCGTACCCAGACGGCCGCGCGCGGGTTGATTGCCGACGTCGAGGCGCAGGTGCGCGCAGCACTGGGCGATGTGATCTACGGAGTGGACGACGACACGCTGGAGTCCGTTGTTCACGAGCTCTTGTTGACTGCTGGCGCGACTGTGGCGACGGCAGAGTCACTGACCGGCGGGTTGCTGGGCGCGGCACTCAGTTCGACGCCTGGAGCATCGGCGACCTATCGCGGCGGCGCGGTGCTGTACGCGACGGAGACGAAGTCGGCGGTGATCGACGTCCCTGCTGCATTGCTTGCCGAACGAGGACCGGTCGACCCCGACGTTGCCGTGGCCATGGCGGACGGCGCCCGGCGCGCCTTTGACGCGAGCTATGGGCTGTCGACGACGGGTGTCGCAGGCCCGACAGAACAAGACGGCAAGCCGGTGGGAACGGTCTACATCGCGCTCGTCGGCCCTGGCGATCTTCACCTGGTGCGCGAACTGCGGCTGGCCGGCGGGCGCGACCGGGTACGTCAGGGGAGTGTCCTGACCGCGCTCGACGTGCTTCGCCGCCAGCTCTCCGGGCTGCCCCAGCGCTGACAGCCCGGGCTCATTGGTGCCGGTCCGGACCTGGAAGAGTTGGCGTGCTTACACTGTTACTACACATGCACGACACATGAATGGGGATCGGGAGTCAAGATCAGTCGAGTTGCGCATCCGGCATGCCGATGACACGAGGTACGGTAACTCTCACGGTTTCTTGCACCGCCCCACACAAGGAACGACAGCACGCGGGACGAAAGGCGAGGAGGGCACGATGATTCTGCTGCGCAGACTGCTCGGCGATGCGTTGCGCCAACAGCGCCTTGCGCAGGAGCGCACCCTGCGTGATGTGTCCGCAGGCGCTCGGGTCTCCCTTGGTTACTTGTCCGAGGTCGAGCGCGGCCAGAAGGAAGCCTCTTCCGAACTGCTCTCGTCGATCTGCGATGCACTTGGCGTCCAGCTCTCGACGGTGTTACGCGAAGTCAGCGACGAACTCCACGTACTTGAGTCCGCTGGCAACGACCCTGCCGTCGTCCCGATGTCAGGCGTAAGTCACGGCGCCACGGTTGCCCACGCAACTGCCGGGCACGCCAACCACCAGGTCGTCGCGGCCGCCTGATCCGCCGCGGGCGATCTGCGCGGAGCCGGCCGCACCGGGTATCGTCGGCGCTGCAACTGGTTCGTGCCGCCCAGCCAGGTCGGCCGTCGTAAGAGGGAACCCGGTGAAAGACCGGGACTGCCCCGCAGCGGTGAGTGGGAACGAAAGCCGATAACTAAGCACTAGGCCTGAACAGCCTGGGAAGCGTCGGCAAGTAGATGGTGCAAGGGTCGCTCCGCGACCTTGGGCCGCGCCCGCGAGTCCGAAGACCTGCCAGTGCGCCGCATGCACCGCGTGTGGCGGTCCGCAGCCCCGTGGGAGGGCCAGGACGACGGCCAGCGTCCGTTCACGGGCGACGTCTGGCCTCGTGTCTGCTTTCTCGCGTCTGCTCGGACCTCAGGTCGAGCTCCGAGGAGAGAGCGATGACAGCGCCAGATCCCACCACGCTAAGCACTGTGCTCGGCTGCCCGCGCATCGGGCCAAATCGCGAACTCAAGAAGGCAACCGAGGCGTATTGGTCCGGCGAGATCGATGCGGCCGCACTGCTCGCGGCAGGTGCCGCGATCAGGCAGCAGAACTGGACGACGCTGCAGTCGGCGGGCATCGATCAGCTGCCCTGCAACGACTTTTCGTTCTATGACCACATGCTCGACACGTTGATGATGCTCGGCGCGATTCCGGATCGTCACGACGACCGCGACGTCGCTGCTGACAGCGACGACGCGACGTTGCGACGCTATTTCGCGATGGCCCGCGGGTCGGATGCGGCGGCACCACTTGAGATGACGAAGTGGTTCAACACGAACTACCACTATTTGGTGCCTGAGTTGAGTCCAGCTACCAAGTTTCAACTCGACGCGCGCAAGCCGCTGGGCGAGCTTGCGGAGGCGCTCGCGCTCGGTGTTGACGCGCGGCCTGTGGTCGTCGGACCCATCACGTTTCTCTTGCTCAGCAAGCCCACCGCCGACGCGCCGAAAGGCTTTGCCCCACTCGATCTGCTCGATGAAATCTTGCCCCTTTACGAGACGCTGCTCCGGCAGTTGCGCGATGCCGGTGCGGCCTGGGTGCAACTCGACGAGCCCGCATTGGTCACCGACCAGTCGAGCGAGGTGCTCGACGCGACTCGTCGGGCATACCAGCGGCTTGGTGAGGTCGTTCATCGTCCGAAGTTGCTTGTGGCGAGCTATTTCGACGTGTTGGGCGACGCGCTGCCGGTGTTGCGCGGCACCCCAATCGACGGGCTCGCGCTCGACTTCACCGGCCCGGCGGCGTCGAACATCGAACTATTGGCCGCAGCCGGCGGCCTTCCCGGCAAGCGCCTTGTCGCCGGCGTCGTTAATGGCCGCAACGTGTGGATCAACGACCTGCAGGCGTCGCTGTCGACGCTCGGCGCGTTGCTCGGGCTGGTGGGCGAGGTTGTCGTCGCGCCGTCGTCGTCGCTGTTGCACGTCCCGATCGATATTTCGGGGGAGCGCGACCTCGATCCGCAGATCCGCCGGTGGCTTGCGTTCGCACGCCAGAAAGTGACGGAGACGGTCACGCTTGCCCGCGGGCTCGGGGGCAGCGCGAGCGCGATTGCCGGTTTCATCGAAGCGAACCGTGCTGACCTCGCGTCACGTGCCTCGTCACCAATTACGCGTGATCCTGCAGTGCGTAGCCGAATGGAGTCGGTGACCGCCGACGATGCTCGACGTCAAGACCCCTATGACGTTCGCTCGAAGGTGCAGGCGGAACGGCTCAGGCTGCCGCTGCTGCCGACCACGACGATCGGTTCGTTTCCGCAGACGCGATCGTTGCGACAGGCACGCGCCGCGCTGCGTCAGGGGCGGCTTACGACCCAGGCGTACGAGGAGCAGATGCGCGACGAGGTGCGTCACGTGATCGCACTGCAAGAAGAACTCGACATCGACGTGCTCGTGCATGGTGAACCCGAACGCAATGACATGGTCCAGTACTTCGCCGAGCAACTCATCGGCGTGCTCTCGACGCGTAGTGGGTGGGTGCAGTCGTACGGGACCAGATACGTTCGACCACCGATCATCGCCGGTGATATTTCGCGCCCATCGCCGATGACCGTCGAATGGTTCACGTTTGCTCAAAGCCTCACGGAGCGACCGGTCAAGGGCATGCTGACGGGTCCGGTGACGATGCTCTGCTGGTCGTTTGTGCGCGAGGACCAGCCATGGGCACAAACTGCCCAACAGATGGCGCTCGCGTTGCGTGACGAAACGCTCGACCTCGAGGCAGCTGGTGCGGCGGTCATTCAGGTCGACGAGCCTGCGCTGCGCGAAGGGCTGCCGCTGCGACGGGCCGCGTGGGCGGCCTACCTCGAGTCGGCGATCGAGGCGTTCCGGCTGACCGCCGGAGGGGTGCGCAGCGAGACACAGATTCACACGCATATGTGCTACGCAGAGTTCGGCTCGGTTCTCGATGCGATCATCGCGCTCGACGCAGACGTAATCAGCCTCGAGGCGGCCCGGTCGGCAATGGCGATCGTCGGCGAGTTGGCAGAGGTTGGTTACCCGGCGGCGGTCGGTCCTGGGGTGTACGACATCCACTCGCCGCGGATTCCCGATGCGGCCGAGATCGAGGAGTTGCTCAGCCTCGCTGTGGCGCAGCTGCCACCTGAGCGGCTGTGGGTGAACCCGGATTGTGGCCTCAAGACGCGCGGTGAGGCAGAAGTCGTCGAGTCACTGCGCAACCTCGTCAGCGCTGCGACACGCCGACGACACGCACACAACATCTAGCTACCAGTTTTTGTCCGACCCCCCAGATATGGTGCGGAACGCAGCTGGTTCGCTCGGCCATCCAGGCCGAGCGTCGCAAGAGGGAACCTGGTGAAAGTCCAGGACTGCCCCGCAGCGGTAAGTGGGAACGACCGCCGTCACACGCACTGGAACGCACTGGTTGCACGAGCTAAAGGCCACCAGGGCTCTGGGAAGCGACGGCCAGTAGGTGGCACCGACTCGAGCCGGTGTCGCGCCCACGAGTCCGAAGACCTGCCAGCGCACCGCGCGCTTTCGCGCGCGGTGGTCTAAGGCTCCGCGGGTGGGCCGAGGGACATCTGGGCACGGCCGGTGTACCGGCCGCGGCGGCAATCGTGCCGCGCTGCTCAGCCCCTCGGCGTCCCCGCGGGTTCTTAGACCTTTCGGATTCGGACTCGCGAGGAGAGAGCCGTGACGGTCACTGACCTGTCGCACGACAACAACGACATCGCTACGAATGACATCACCGTGTCAACCGAAACACCCACCATCGAGCCACCGACCGACCCGCACGGCGCGCGGCGGGTGCAGATGCAGGTACGCAAGCGCAACGGCGATCTCGAACCGGTCGACGTCAACAAGATCGTGCGCGCCGTCGAGCGCTGCGCCGACGGGTTGCAGGACGTCGATCCGCTGCGAGTCGCGACGAAGACCATCAGCGGCCTGTACGACGGCGCGACGACCGCCGAGCTTGACCGACTTTCGATTCAGACCGCGGCCGAGCTGGTCGCCGAGGAGCCCGAGTACTCGCGGCTGGCGGCTCGATTGCTGGCTGCCTACATCGACAAGGAAGTCCGCGGCCAGGGCGTGGCGTCGTTCAGCCAATCGGTCGCGCTCGGTCACCGAGCCGGCCTGATCGGCGACGCCACTGCGGCCTTCGTCGAGCAGAACGCGCGCAAGCTCGATGACGCTATTCGCTCGATCAACGACCGGCGCTTCGAGTACTTCGGGTTACGGACGGTCTACGACCGCTACCTGCTCCGCCACCCACAGCTGCGGACCGTCATCGAGACGCCGCAGTACTGGCTGTTGCGCGTCGCTTGCGGGCTTTCGCGCACGCCGTCGGAGGCCATCGGGTTCTACGAGCTGATGGCGTCCCTGGCCTACCTGCCGAGCTCGCCGACGCTCTTCAACTCCGGCACGGCTCACACCCAGATGAGTTCGTGCTACCTCGTCGATTCACCTCTTGACCAGCTGGAGTCGATTTACGCGCGCTACGCGCAGGTCGCCCAGCTATCGAAATTCGCTGGTGGCATTGGGATTTCTTGGTCTCGCGTGCGCGGGCGTGGTGCCTTGATCCGTGGCACGAACGGTCACTCCAACGGAATCGTGCCGTGGCTGCGGACCCTCGACTCGTCAGTGGCTGCAGTGAATCAAGGTGGACGACGCAAGGGCGCCGCCTGTGTCTACCTCGAGACTTGGCACCCAGACATCGAGGAGTTTCTCGAGTTGCGCGACAACACCGGCGAGGACGCTCGACGTGCGCACAACCTGAACATCGCGAACTGGATCCCCGACGAGTTCATGCGTCGCGTCGAGGCCGACGAGATGTGGTCGTTGATCGATCCCGACCAGGTGCCGTCGCTACCAGATCTTTGGGGCTCGGATTTCGAGCGCGTCTACCGGCAGGCCGAGGCAGACGGGCTGGTCGTCCGCCAGGTCAAGGCACGCGATTTGTACAGCAAGATGATGCGCACGCTTGCCCAGACCGGCAACGGTTGGATGACGTTCAAGGACGCTTCCAACCGCACGTCGAACCAAACTGCAGTTGCATCGAACGTCGTGCACTTGTCGAACCTGTGCACCGAGATCATCGAGGTCAGTAACGACGGTGAAACGGCCGTGTGCAACCTTGGTTCGATCAACCTCGGGGCGCACTTGGTTCACGACGGTTCTGGGGTTGCGACCGGCATCGACTGGCCGAAGCTTCGGGCAACCGCGCGTACTGCGGTGAAGTTCCTCGATCGGGTCATCGACATCAACTACTACCCGAGCACCCAGGCAGCGGCGAGCAATCCGCGGTGGCGTCCGGTCGGCTTGGGCGTGATGGGCCTGCAAGACGTCTTTTCGCTCTGCGGTTGCCTTTCGACTCGGCGCAGGCGATGGCGCTGTCGACGCAGCTGGCTGAGGAGATCTACCTCACGTCGCTGGAAGCATCGTGCGAGCTCGCGGTCGACGCTGGGCCGCACCCCGCGTATGCCGAGACTCGCGCGGCGCTGGGACAGTTGCAGCCAGACCTGTGGGGCGTTCAAGTCACTCAGGTTGACCGTTGGCTGGCGCTGCGATCACGCGTTTCGGAGTTCGGGCTGCGTAACTCGTTGCTCATTGCGATCGCTCCGACCGCCACAATCGCGTCGATCGCCGGCTGCTATGAGTGCATCGAGCCGCAGGTGTCGAACGTGTTCAAGCGCGAGACGCTGTCGGGTGAGTTCATGCAGGTGAACGCGGCGTTGGTGCGGGAGCTGAAGGTGCATGGCAGCTGGACGCCCGAAGTACGCAACCAGATTAAGCGCGACGACGGTTCGATCGCGGGCGTCGCCGCGGTGCCGGCGGATGTTCGGGAGCTCTTCCGGACGGCGTGGGAGTTGCCGCAGCGATCGCTCATCGAGCTCGCGGCGGCCCGGGCTCCGTACGTTGACCAGAGCCAATCGCTGAACCTGTTCTTGGCATCACCGACGATCGGGAAGCTGTCGTCGATGTACCTGCACGCCTGGAAGTCGGGGTTGAAGACGACCTACTACTTGCGGTCGCGGCCAGCGACCCGCATTCAGCAGGCGACCGTTGCCGCCGTGGCAGTAGAAGCGGTGCCTGAGCAGCCCGTTGTCGAGCTTCCGGACGCCGCCGCCCTCGCTTGCTCCCTAGAGAACCCCGACAGCTGCGAAGCCTGTCAGTGAAGGAAACAATCATGGCCATCGAAGACCGCTACATCGACCTCGACACGCCGGCTACGCGCACGGCCCGGCTGCTCGATCCGGGGATGGATCTCACGCTGCGACCGATGCGCTACCCGCACTTCTACGACCGATTCAGGGACGCCATCAAGAACACTTGGACAGTCGAGGAAGTTGACCTCCACACCGATCTCGCCGACCTGGCGAAGCTGTCGGATGCCGAACGGCATCTGGTCAACCGGTTGGTGGCATTCTTTGCCACCGGCGACACGATCGTGGCGAACAATCTCGTGCTGAACTTGTACGAGCACGTGAACGCGCCCGAGGCCCGGCTGTACTTGTCACGTCAGCTGTTTGAAGAGGCTGTGCACGTGCAGTTCTACTTGACCTTGCTCGACACGTACCTGCCAGACGAGAACGAGCGGCACAAGGCGTTCGACGCGATCGAGAACATCCCTTCGATCAAGCGGAAGGGTGAGTTCTGCTTCAAGTGGATGGACTCCATCGAGCACATCGACAAGTTGCAGACGGCAGCTGACCGGCGGGCGTTCTTGCTCAACGTCATCTGTTTCGCGGCGTGTATCGAGGGACTCTTCTTTTATGGCGCGTTCGCCTATGTGTACTTCTTGCGGTCACGTGGTCTGCTGCACGGCCTCGCGTCGGGCACCAACTGGGTATTTCGCGACGAGTCGATGCACATGGCCTTTGCGTTCGACGTGGTCGATACCGCACGGCACGAAGAGCCGGAACTGTTCGACGACGAGCTTGCTGCGTCTGTGAGGCAGATGCTTACCGAGGCCGTCGACGCCGAGGTCGCATTCGCTGAGGACCTGCTCTCGCAGGGAGTGTCGGGGATGTCGATCGTCGACATGCGGTGGTATCTCGAACACGTCGCCGACCGCCGTCTCGCGCAGCTCGGGCTCGATCCGATCTACGGTTCGCACAACCCGTTCACGTTCCTTGAACTCCAAGATGTACAAGAGCTGTCGAACTTCTTCGAACGGCGCGTTTCCGCCTACCAGGTCGCGGTACCAGGCGGAGTAGCGTTCGACGACGAGTTCTGAAAGGAGCCGCGCGTACTCGGGCTTAGACTGCGGCAGTGGACACCCCCGCTGCGTCTGCTGATCAATCGTCGGTCAGTGGCTCTGAGACCCCGAGCACGCGCGGCACTCGCAGCCGCGCGGGCAATGCCATGGGGCGCGGACACGAGGCCGCCTTGCGCGGGGCGCTGGCCGCGGTCGAGAAGTACGGCAGTCGCAAGGCGACGATGGGCGACATCGCGATGCTCGCCGGCATCGCCAAGGCCACGCTGTACAACCACTTCAGAACGCGGGACGACGTGTATTTGGCCGTCGTCGCGAACGAGGTCGACAAAGTCGCCACAGCAGCACGCACGAAGTTGCCGGACGGACTCGACATTGCCATCGCTGAAGCTGCGCGGCTGATCGGTGAGTATGCGGCGGTGCGGAGGATCGCTGTCGATGATCCGGCTGCGTTGGCCGCGCTCGCGACACCCGGCGACGGACCTGCGTGGACGAGTGCCCGCACCGACATTGCTGGTGCACTGACCGACTGCGGCTACGTCGACTCGCCCGCGGCGATCGATCTGGTGCTGCGGTACCTCGCCAGCCAACTGCTCACACCGTCAACGGCAGAAGACCGCAGCAGCGCAGCAGCGTTACTCAAGAGCGCGGTCGCTGACCAGGTGCCGGCGCAAGTGCAGCGCGCGGAACCGACATCTGCACCGGACCAGGCTGACAGCGCGGGCACCAGTAGCTGAGTCTCGCTTCTGCCGTCACCTTGCCTTGCGAGTCGAGACCTTGGGAGTCGACCTGGATTGTCGCGCCACAACGTCGGCACGGTCGGCCGGCCCGGTCGTAGACCCAGGTGCGCCGGCCGGCGCGAGTATCGCCGGTAGTGACGTGGTCGTAGCGTTCGCGATTGGCGATCAGCAACCGATGCGCGAGGTCGACAACTCCAGGAAGGTCTTTGACGTCGCGAACTGACGTCCAGGGTGAAATCCCACGCAGGAAACAGATCTCCGCCTTGTAGACGTTGCCGGCGCCGGCCAGATTCCGCTGGTCAAGTAGCGCCTCGCCGATTGTGCGATCGGGATCAAGACGCAGGCGCCGGATCGCCTCGTCAGCGTTCCAATCGGGTCCGAGCAGGTCGGGGCCTAGATGGCCGACAAGCGTGTCTTCGGCAGACGTTGGTACTAGCGCAACGTCGTGAACACGCCAGCCCACCGCCGTCCCGGTTTCGTTGGCTAGCACGACGCGCACGTGATCGTCGGGGTCAGTCACGCGGTGGCCGGCCGGGTGGGTTCGCCAGCGGCCATCCATGCGCAGATGCGTATGAAGGGTCAGGCCCGCGGGCTCGAGGCGGATCAGCAGATGTTTGCCGCGCGGCACGACGTCGACCACGCGCTGCCCGACGAGGTCGGTGGTCGCGAACTCGGAAAGCCGCAGCTCAGCGTTGGTGAGGACCTGGCCTGCAAGAGTCGCGCGGAGCGTGCGCGCCGTGAGCCACACGGTGTTGCCCTCGGGCATGGATCACCGACTCGCGTGCATGCTCACGAGCGCAACCGCAGGCCACGAGGTGTTGCGCGAAAACCCGCTGCTTCCAACGCCGCACCCAGGGGCGAGTCGAGCACGGATGCTCCGTCAGCACGTTCGACGTCGAGCCGCCCGAGCCAGCCATCATGAACTGCGAGGGCCAGTGCTTCGACGGCGGTGCGCATGAAGAGTTCTGGTGACGCCTCGGTGCCATCGGGTTCGAATGACAGCAAGGTCTTGCCGCCCCGTTCGACGTAGACGGCGAGGGCACCGTCGACTAACACGACGAGGGCACCAGCTTTACGACCTGGCCGATGGCCTTCGCGCTCGCCTTGCCGTGTCGGCCAAGGCAGCGCCGCGCCGTACGGGTTCGCCGGGTCAGTGGCGGCGAGGACGATTGCGCGCGGGCTGTCGTCGGCTTCCGAGGGCGTGCCGGTGCGCAGCCGATCGACTGCGCCTGGGGAAGCGAACTGTGCGGCACCCAGGCCCTCGACGAAATACCCGCGACGGCAGCGGCCGGCCTCTTCGAAGGCGGTCAGCACCCGATAGACCGCCGCGAACCCGCCAGGCACGCCCTCAGCCTGTACAGCGCCGCGCGTTAGCACGCCGTAGCGATCGAGCAGCGTTTCTGTCAGGGCGTGCGAGCGCCGCGTCTCGTCTGCCACCGGTGTCGGCAGCAGACTCCAGCGACCGCCGACCGTCGGCGGTCCGGCGCGAGTCGGCATGACGGGTCTACCGCGCCGAGAAGATGATGGTCGTGAGCGACGTACGGCCCGGCTGGTTCCCATGAGCACGCGTAGTGGGGCGAGGGAGTCGTTGGTCACCAGACCCGACCAGACGAGCTCCCACAATGCACTCACGAGCTCGCGATCATCGGCGGAGCCCACTCGATTGGACAGCTCGCGGAAGAACATTGCGCCGCCACCGCTGAGCACCTCGAGCAACTCCGTGTGCAGCGGTTTTGATGGCACGTCGGGGTCGCGAATCGGCATCAGCAACGGCGCGGACTCCGCGGGGTATAGCGCGATCCAGCCGTCGTTACCGGGCAGCGAGCCGCGCCCGGCCCATAGGACGTCGCCGCTGACGGTGAGTTCGTCGAGCATGGCGGGGCTGTAGTCAGCCACTCGGGACGGCAGCACGAGTTGTTCCAGAGCGGATGCAGGCAGGACTGCCCCCTGCAACTGCTCGACCGCGCGCAGCACTCCGTCGACCCCACGAAGCGGGTTGCGCGCGTGCTGCCACGCGGGCAGGAAACGGCCGAACGTGGTGGTCGGGACAGGCTCGACTTCTTTGCGAAGCTTCGCCATCGACCGGCGCCGAATCGAGCGCAGCACACCGGCGTCGCACCACTCGATGCCCGAACCGCCCGGTCTGAACTCGCCGCGCTTGATCCGACCGCTCGCCGTCAGGCGCTCGAGGACGCCGGTGACGATCGCCATGCCGAGCCCGAAGCGCTGTGCGATGTCGGCCGACGTGAATGGCCCGTGACCACGCGCGTAGCGCGACACCAGATCGCCCAGTGGGTCATTGACCGATTCGGTGAACACGTCAGGAATGCCGACAGGCAAAGGACTTCCGAGTGCGTCGCGCAGGCGGCCGGCGTCCTCGATCGCGGCCCATCGCTCTTCGGCGGTGATCCTGATGCGGATCGCTCGACGGCTCTCTTCCAGCTCAGCCAGCCATCGCGGGGTCGCGCCGCGGTCGACGGCTTCCGCGGTCGAGAGTGGACCAATAAGGCGGAGGAGATCCGCGACACCCTCGACGTCGCGGGCCTTGCGATCGGGTGCGAGGTGTTGAAGCTCGCGTTCGATCTCGTCGATCGCGTCGGCGTCGAGCATCTCGCGCAACTCCGCCTGGCCTAGCAACTCCCCGAGCAGCACGCTGTCGAGCGCGAGTGCTTGCGCGCGACGTTCGGCGAGCGGCGCGTCGCCTTCGTAGATGAAGGCGGCGATGTAGCCGAACAGCAGCGAGCGAGCGAAGGGTGAAGCGGCCGGCGTCTCGACGTCGACGAGACGCACCCGCCGCGCTTCGATGTCGCGCATCAGCTCAACGAGGCCAGGAACGTCGAAGACATCCTGCAGGCATTCGCGCATGGTCTCGAGCACGATCGGGAACGAGCCGTACTCGCTCGCAACGGACAGCAACTGGGCCGATCGCTGACGTTGTTGCCACAGCGGAGTACGACGGTCGGGACGACGCCGGGGGAGCAGCAGCGCACGCGCGGCACACTCGCGGAAGCGGGCAGCGAACAACGCGGAGCCACCGACTTCACGGGTGACGGCCTCATCGACTTCTTCTGAGGCCAGCAGCGCGAGCTGGGCAGGGGGCGCCTCGTCAGTCTCGGGGATGCGCAGCACGATGCCGTCGTCGGCGTGCATCGTCTGGACGTCGACGCCATATCTTTCGCGCAGTCGCGCGCCGATCGCGAGTGCCCACGGTGCGTGTACTTGTGCGCCGAAGGGTGAATGGACGACCACCCGCCAGTCGCCCAGTTCGTCGCGGAATCGCTCGACGACGATGGTGTGGTCGTCGGGCAACTGGCCAGTCGCCTCGGTCTGTTCGGCCAAGTAGGCCAGCAAGTTCGATGCGGCCCAGTCGTCGAGACCGGCTTCGACTAGCCGGGTGTGCGCGACGGGCTTTGGCAGTGCCGAGAGCTCTCGAACGAAGGCACCCAGCGCGCGCCCGAGTTCGAGCGGTCTGCCCTGGGCGTCGCCATGCCAGAACGGCAACTTGCCCGGCACGCCGGGCGCGGGAACGACGAGCACTTGATCGTGGGTGATCTCGACAATGCGCCATGACGACGAGCCGAGGGTGAACACCTCGCCGACGCGGGATTCGTAGACCATTTCCTCGTCGAGTTCGCCCACCCGTCGCGAGGCGCCGTCGCCCGCAAGGAAGACGCCGAACAGGCCGCGGTCGGGGATCGTGCCCCCGCTGGTGACCGCCAGCCGTTGCGCGCCCGGTCGGCCGGTGATGGTCCCTGCAACGCGGTCCCACACGAGCCGCGGCCGCAGTTCGGCGAACTCGTCGCTCGGGTAGCGGCCGGCCAGCATGTCGAGCACCGCGTCGAACGCCGATTGCGGGAGTGCCGCGAAGGGTGCCGCCCGTCGTACGAGTGCCAGCGCTTCGTCGACGTCCCATACTTGCATCGCTGTCATGGAGACGAGGTGCTGCGCGAGCACGTCGAGCGGGTTGCGCGGAACGCGGATCGACTCGATCGCGCCGATCTTCATGCGCTCGGCGACGACAGCGGTCTGCACAAGGTCGCCGCGGTACTTCGGGAAGATCACACCGCGCGAAATCGCGCCGACTTGGTGGCCAGCGCGACCGATGCGCTGGAGCCCGCTTGCAACGCTCGGTGGGCTCTCGACCTGCACAACCAGGTCGACCGCGCCCATGTCGATACCGAGCTCCAGGGTGCTGGTTGCAACAACCGCCGGCAGTTGGCCGGACTTCAACATCTCTTCGGTGATGCTGCGCTGGTCGCGACTGACCGAGCCGTGGTGAGCGCGCGCAATTTCGGTCTCGCGGCCGCGTTCGAACCCGATGTCGTTGAGTCGATGCGTCAGCCGTTCCGCGAGGCCGCGCGAGTTCGCGAATACGATCGTTGAACGGTGCGTATCGATCAAGTCGGCGATTCGTTCTTCAACGTGCGGCCAAATCGACTTGCGCGGTTCTTCGTCGGTCGCCTCGTCGGGGGAGTCCATGTCTTCGACCGGCACGACGACGGAGATGTCGAAGCTCTTGATCGACGGCGGTTGGACGACGGTTGCCTGTCGCGGGCCGCTCAAGAACCGCGCGATCTCGTCAACAGGTCGGACCGTCGCGGACAATCCAATCCGCTGTGCAGGCTTCTCGAGCATCGCGTCAAGGCGCTCGAGAGACAACGCGAGATGCGCCCCACGCTTGGTGCCTGCAACTGCGTGCACTTCGTCGACGATCACTGTGTCGACGCCCAGCAATGATTCACGGGCCGCAGACGTGAGGATCAAGAACAGCGATTCGGGCGTGGTGATCAAGATGTCAGGCGGCTTCGTCGTCAGTCTCCGGCGTTCGACCGCCGGGGTATCGCCGGAGCGCAACGCAACCTCGACACTCGGTTCGGGCAACCCAAGCCGAGTCGCCGCATGCCGCATGCCGACGAGGGGAGCGCGCAGGTTGCGCTCGACGTCGACCGCGAGCGCCTTCAGCGGCGAGATGTAGAGCACCCGGCAGCGCCGGGCTGGATCCGCCGGAATGGGCGCGGCGGTGATGCGGTCGAGCGACCACAGGAAGGCCGCGAGCGTCTTGCCCGAGCCAGTGGGCGCTACGACCAGCGTGTTCTCGCCCCGCCCGATCGCCGCCCAGGCTTGCACCTGAGCGGGAGTTGGTGTGGCGAACGCCGAGCTGAACCAGGCTCGGGTGACCGCGGAGAAGCCCTCAGGCAGGTCGGACGCCGGGTGGTCGGCGTCCGGCGTCTTCTTCGGGCTCATTCATCGATTCTGGACCAAGCCACCGACACTTGCGCGGGAGCCGACCCTTCAGGCCGTGGGCGCGGTCCGCTCGGGTCTCAACCCGTGCCGGAAAGCGGTCGACCAAACACCATGCAAGTGATTCGGGGGACGCGGGCACCATTCCTGGCCGCGGCATGCGCACTGTTAGTAGTCGGCGCTGGCGCCTCAGACGGCACTGCTGTCGCTGCCACCGAGTCGTACTCCCTCGCATATTTTACGTCGACAGTCGCCGGGCCGGACGGATGTCCTGTGTCGCCTTCGACATTCGATCCTCGAGAACTTTGCTCCACGGATCTCGGCGCCGGCTGGGTCCCCCTCGAGAGGCAGGTTCTGCAGATTTGCCCGCCTGGTCCCGCAGCGTTCTACGGCGTCATACAGAACGGCACTCTGGGTGTGATCGAACACATCACCTCGGAACCGGACGATGCCTCGGCGATGGCGGCTATCCAGGACCGTGTCCACTGCGTCCTGACCACTAGGTCCAAGTTGCTCGGTGCTTCTCGACAGTTACCCGCCATCGCTATTCCGGGTACCACTGCCGAAGTTCAAGTCGTTACCGACGCTCGGCGCGGTCTGCGTGGCGCCGAGGTCGCAACTCTGGTGGCGATCGGCCCTGACATCGTTGGCATCGGCGTGATCGCTGAAGGCAGCCTCCCCGACAACGCGACTGTCATGCGAATCGTTGATGCAGCGATCCAGCGCTTCTACAACCCAAGGCGGTCAGGCGGTCCGTTCGCTCCGGTAGTAGGTCAGGACCTCGTCGTCGCTCCCTCGCCTTGAACTGCAACTGCAACTAGAACTTGACGGCAGTCCAGGTGCGGCCGCCGTCTGTTGTCCGCCATAACTCGTACGGTGCCTGACTGAGGACGTATCCGACCTTGGTGTCAGTGAACCCGACGAATGAGAAGTTAGCGCCCGCGCTGCTGATCGTTGCAGTTTTGGGCGCCCCGGTGGTCGACACCACGACGAGACTCGATCCGTGGTCCACGACGGCAGTCGTCGCGTCGATCCCGCCGACGACTCCGAGCGTGATCTTCGACGGGGTAGCGGCCGGGTGCCACGTTGCACCCCCATCGGTCGAGACCATGGCGCCCGCTGTGCACCCGATCCACAGTGATCCGACGCCTGCAGAAAATCCTTCCGAATTCGCCGCGCATGGGGCCGCGTAAGTCGTAGTCGCGGCTCCCGCAGTTGCGACGTACAGGTGCGCGACGTGCTTCGCATCGGACGCGAGCAAGTAGGCCATCGCACCCTTGACGACGAGGCTCGGAGCGGTGGTGTCAGGTGCATCAGCGCCCAGGTTGACCTGCTGCCAGGCGCCTGTGCCAGAGCCGGTCGCGTACGGTGCCTGCCACAACTGATATCCCGAGGTGAACGGAATTGGCTGAATGACAGCCCACGCCGTCCCTGCTGCCGCTCCTGGATTGCGCGCCGCCTCGACGTCTTTCACGCTCCCGGCAGGAAATGACGTATCAACCCAGGTCGTCCCGCCGTCCGATGTCGTCCACAGTGCGTCGCCGTACGCCCAACCGTTGGAGCTGTCCGCGAACCGGAGATTGACGACCGGTCGCGTGTTGTTGTCGATGCTGATCGTTGCCGCATGTGGCGCGGCGATTTCCGTAAAGTGCGAGCCAGCGTCCGTGGTGCTCACAATCGCTGTGCACGACACGGTTCCGCATTGCTGCGTACCGAGGGCCCAGTACGTCTTGTCGTTGACCGCGGTGACAGATATCGGCGCGAAATCCGCGGGCACGGCTGAACCTGCGCTGGGGTACGGAGTGGGCGCAGACGCAGACGTCGGCGTCGGAGTGCGCGGCACTTGCGAGGACGGCGGCGACGAGGCCGCTACGGACGATGCTGCTATGGGCGCGCTCGGTTGAGCGGACACAGGTGACGACGACAGTGCAGCCGGTGAGGCGATCGGCGACGGGCTCGCACTGTGCAACTTGCCGGCGACAGTTGATTCGTGACCGTGCGGCCGCACTCCGATAGCTACGGCAGCAATCGCAATCACGGCAACCGCGCCGAGCGCGCTGGCCGTAGTACGTCGTTGCTGCCGACGGCGCGCGCCTGCGTGAATGCGATCAATCGCGTCAGGCGGAACGGGTACGCCAAGGCCGCGAGAGTTCAGGACGTCGCGGAGCCTGCGTTCGAGGTCGTCGTCACCGTTGCTGCTCATCGGCTCAGAACGTCACAGCTGGCCACGTTGCGCCGCCGTTCATTGTCCGCAGCAGTTGCGTAGTCGTGCCGTTTTCGCCGACCGTGATAGCGAAGCCGACTGAAGTATCGGTGAATCCTAGGAAAGTGACGTCCGAGATCAAAGCGCCGCTCGTCGGTGAGACTGTGGTACCCGAGATCTTGCTGAGGCGCTGGTTTGCCGCGTCGAAGACGACCGCACTCGTGTCGTCGATCGCTCCTACAGCGACACCGGCCTCGATCTCGATCTTCGCGGTGTTGTCGACAGGGCTGGGCGTCCAGGTTGCACCCGCGTCCTTCGAGACATACAAGGCCGAGGCGGTGCCGCCGCTCGAGCACTCCGCCCAGATCGCCGTCTTGGAGTTGGAGAGCGTGCCGCCTAGGTCCTGCTCACAGGGTCCGGTGTGATCGGTGAACGGCTTGCCCGCCGTCCCGATGAGCACGTGCACTTTGTTGCCTGCATCCGACACCCCTGATGCCATCAACGTGACGGTGCCGTCTTGGTCGACGATGCTCGGCGTTGTTGAGCCAAGGCTGATTGGCAGTGCGACCGGGGACCACGCCTGCTTTCCCTTGCCATAGCTCGTTGACCACAGTGCGTACTGATCCCTGGTTGCGGGACTGCTCGCGTCGCTACTCGACGCGGTTTGCACGATCGCCCACGCGGTGTTGTTCGCTGCGACGAGATCGACGACCCCACCCGCAACGCCATTCACTGCCGCCCACGAGGTGCCGGCATCTGTGGTGGAAAACAACTTGGTGCCAAACGTCCAGCCGTCTTTGGCATCACCGAAACGGATCTGCGAGATGGTCGGCGCGTCGGGCGCGAGCTGGATCGGTGCTTGGGCAATGAACGCTGGCGGAGTTGTATCTGTGGTGAAGTGCTGTCCACCGTCGGTCGTTTGCTCGAGCGTGCTGATGACCCCGAAGCCGTCCGAGCTGTTGGTGGTCGTGTAGCCCAGCACCCAATAGTCGTTGAGACCGACAGCGCTTACTGACACGGGAGTAAAGCCGCCGGGCTGGGTCGCCGCCGCGCTTTCTGACGCGAACGGCTGGATGAGCGGAGCGATCCCCGGCGCGCTGCTAAGCGGTGCAGCCGAGTCCGAAACCGGCGCGGATGCCAGCGCGGATGCAACGCCGAAGCGACCTGCAGTAGGCGATGCGCTACTGGCAGCTGCGACGGTTGGTGACGGACTTGCCTTGCGCAGAGGGTCGGCGACGTTCGACACATGACCGTGCGGCCGCACTCCAATAGCGACAGCCGCAATCGCGATGATCGCTACCGCGCCCAATGCGCTGGCGCTCGCGCGTCGTTGCTGGCGTCGACGCGCACCGGCATGAATTCGATCGATCGCATCGGGCGGAACAGGTACGCCGAGATTGCGAGAATGCAGGACGTCGCGCAAGCGGCGTTCAAAGTCGTCCGGTGGTTGCTGGGTCATCGGCCGACCCCCTCGGCCGGTCCGTCAGATTCCGCGAACTGGTACGAGTCGCGGCGAAGCGATGCCAGTGCGCGCGAGGCTTGGCTTTTCACGGTGCCAACCGACGAGCCCATCACGGAGGCGATCTGCGCCTCCGACATGTCTTCGTAGTAGCGCAACACGATCACCGTTCGTTGCCGCGGCGGGAGCGCGCGGATTCGATCCCACAACGCCAGATCCCGGACCACCGGCTCAGAGAGGCCCGCCCCTCGCCGTCCGGCATCTTCAGGCACGTCTAACACCAGCGTCTCGCGACGATGACGTCGCCAGATGCTTATGTTGCGGTTCACCATGATGCGCCGCACATACCCCTCCGGGTCGCCCTGGTTCTCTACCCGCCCCCAAGCGAGCATCGTTCGCTCTAGCGCGTCCTGGACGAGGTCGGCTGCGGCATGTGGGCTACCGGTCAAGGCGTGACCAAAACGCAGTAGCTCCGGCATGCGGGCGCGCGCGAACTCGTCGAAGACCTGTCGCCGCTCCTCGTCCACTATCACCCCGAGCTCTTGTACGCATTGACGACGCCGGACGACGCTGGCGGGTTGCACCGGTCGTCCCACAGGTTCCCGGCCGAGCGTAGAGCTCCCCGTCAGGTCGGCAGGCCCTGCGCAAAAGCCAGCAGGTTGCTCGGGTCGGCCGCTGCTTTGACGCTTGTCAGCCGCGCGAGGTTCGCCCCGTAATAGGCGTGTTGCCAGTCGGCCAGCTTCGGGTCGATGTAGTTCAGGTAGGCGTAGCCGCTCACGTACGGCCGCATCTGTCCGTACAGGCCGTCGAGCCAGGCCTGGTTCGACGCCACGACGGACGCCGATGCACCGGGCGACCACGGCGCCACGTATTGCAGGCAGGCGAGCTTGTCGCGGTTGAAGAAGGCCGTGTCGCCTGGTGCGATCGAGTTGATCGCTCCGCCATAGGCGTCGAAGAGCACGCTGCCGCCGGGGAGGTTGAGGGTCTTGCGCTTCTCGATGCCCGCAAGCAGGACGTCGACGCCGGCTGACCCCAGGGGGTTAGCGATGAAGTCGGAGCGCGCGTAAGTGGCCTCCCTGCCGAGCTTGCCGCCGGGGTCGATGTCGGCCCGGTGGCACTCCGTGGTGGTGAGGGTCGCGCAGCCGCCTTCGACGAACATCGTCGACAGGTAGTCGCCGGCTTGCACGTAGCGGGTGGTCATCGGTGCTTTGGAGGCCGACTGCAACGAGTCGAGCAAGGGCGATAGGCCGGACGGCGAACCGACGAAGACGCCACTCGCGTAGACGTGGGCGGTGTCGAGTGATGATCCGGCGCCGTCGATGTGCAGGCTCGACCAAAGCTCGTTCGGGGTTGTCGGAAGCCATTCCTGCCAGGCCGTCACAACGTCGTGTGCGTGCGACCAATCCCACCGCACAAGGAAGTGCGTGAGGCTCTGCGTGGCGTGCGTTTGAAACTCGAGCGCGGTGACGATGCCGAAGTTTCCACCGCCACCTCCGCGATGCGCCCAATAGAGGTCAGGCTCGCTGTTTTCCGTGCAGTGGATGGCTTTTCCGTCGACCGTAACGAGGTCGATTGCAGTCACTGCATCGCAGCTGAGTCCGTACTTACGGGCCAAGACTCCGACGCCGCCGCCGAGAGTCGACCCGGTGATTCCGACGGTGGGACACGAGCCGCCTGCTAGTGCCTGGTTCTGGTTCGCCAGCCCTGCGTAGACGTCGACCAAGGTCGCTCCGGCACCGACGGTTGCGCTGTTCGCGCCAGTCACTCTGACCTGCTTCATCGGCGCCAGATTGATGACAAGGCCGGACGTCGTGGAGTAGCCCGCGTAACTATGGCCACCACTTCGCGCAGCGACCGGCATGCCCGTCGTGCGGATGAACGCGAGACACTTCTGTACGTCTTCGGTGGTCGCGCATTGTGCAACGGCGGCCGGTCGCACGCCGTCGTAGCGAGTCGAATAGAGACGAGCCGCCGTGAGGTAGCCGGCGTCGGCCGTGCGTAGCAATTTCGAGCCGAGGGCTTTCGCGAGGGCATCGAGGTCGGCGATCTGTGCGGCCGATGAGACGGCGGGCGACGCCGACGTGACGGTGCTCGCTGGTGCGGAACCGGCGGCGTTCGTTGCAGTCGCCAGGGCGGACGACGGTTGGGCGGCCGAGGCTGACGGCGTGCCGCTTGACCCAGTTGCTATCGGTGTCCCGGCTGGTGGGGTTCGGCTTGTACAGCCCTCGAGGGCACCTACCAGGGCGGCGGCGCCAGCTAGTCGAAGGAACTCGCGCCGGTCGATGGGGCGTCCTCAAAGGTGTGGGGGCTCGAAGGTGCAGGGGCTCGCAGAGGTGTGGGCTCGATGGGGACGAGTCTCTACCTGGGGACGTCTCGACACCCGGATTGGGTGCATGGCCAGCCACTCGGCGTCCGGGACTTGTGCCGGGTGGCACGCGGGCCTCGCGTCGGCGAGGCATACTTCCGCCGTGCGATTGACAGACTTTTGGGGCCGGATGCGGCAGCACTTTGGGCCCTCGTACGCGGCGTCCTTCGCTCATGACTTCGTGATGAGCGAGCTCGGGGGGCGAACGATCGACCAGGCGCTGGCCCAGGGCGTCGACGTCCAAGAGATCTGGCGGGCGGTCTGCCGAACCGTCGAAGTGGCGCCCAAGCTGCGCTGAGCTGTGGCTTCTGGGATGGTGTGTCCCCTGAGGCTCCGTAGCTTTTGCCGGTCGGCGTGTCGCCGGTCGTTCGAACAGGTGTTCGGTTAATGTCCACAGCTATCGGAGTGGTCCACAGCGGCCGTCCGGCGGCAGGAAAGTGGCATACCTGGCGCCTAACGTCGTCCACGACCCGAGATTTGCGACCGCAAACGGCGACTGAACGGATGGCGACCCATGGCAGCACCCGACCGCGCGAAGGCCCTTGAGAACGCGCTGGCCCAGATCGAGCGCGCGCACGGCAAGGGTTCGGTGATGCGCCTGGGTGACGAGGTGCGGTCGCCGATCGAAGTGATTTCGACCGGCTCAATCGCTCTCGATGTCGCGCTCGGCATCGGTGGGTTGCCGCGTGGCCGCATCGTCGAGATCTACGGACCTGAGTCCAGCGGCAAGACCACGCTCGCGCTGCACGCAGTCGCGAACGCCCAACGCAATGGCGGCATCGCGGCCTTCATCGATGCCGAGCACGCCCTTGATCCTGAGTACGCAGCCAAGCTCGGCGTCGACAGCGACGCATTGCTGGTGTCGCAGCCAGACACCGGCGAGCAGGCGCTCGAGATCGCTGACACGCTGATCCGCTCAGGTGCCATCGACATCATCGTGATCGACTCGGTCGCCGCATTGGTGCCCCGGGCCGAGATCGAAGGCGAGATGGGTGACAGTCACGTCGGCCTGCAAGCACGGTTGATGAGTCAGGCGTTGCGGAAGATCACTGGTGCGTTGAGCAACTCCGGTACAACAGCGATTTTTATCAACCAGCTAAGGGAAAAGATAGGAGTCTTCTTCGGGTCGCCTGAGACAACGACGGGCGGAAAGGCGCTGAAGTTCTATGCGTCGATCCGCATCGATGTCCGACGCATTGAAACCTTGAAAGACGGCCAAGAGGCCGTCGGTAACCGCACGCGCGCCAAGGTCGTCAAAAACAAGTGTGCTCCGCCGTTCCGCCAAGCGGAATTCGACATCATTTACAACCAGGGCATCAGCCGCGAAGGCAGCCTTATCGACATGGGTGTCGACAACGGCATCGTTCGTAAGTCCGGTGCTTGGTACACCTACGAGGGCGACCAGCTCGGTCAGGGTAAAGAGAACTCGCGCAACTTCCTCAAGGACAACCCGGACCTTGCGGACGAGATCGAAAAGAAGATCAAAGAGAAGCTCGGTATCGGTCCGCGCATCGACGTTCCGATTGATCTGACCGCGCCCGTGCCCATCGACATGCCTGTTCCCGTCGACTTGTGAGCGGGAGCTTCGGCGGCCGGCGCAGTACTTCCGGCCGTCGAAACGACGGCGGTGGTCGGAATGGAGCAAGTGGCCTCAACGGGACCACTGAGCCAGTTGATCCCGACGAGCCGATGGCCGACCCGACGTCGGTCGCCCGCTCGATCGGGCTCAACCTGCTCGATGCCGCACCGAAGACGCGCGCGCAGCTCGCTGAGGCGATGCGAAAGCGCGGAGTGCCTGACGACGCCGCGAACGAGGTTCTCGACCGGTTCGAGGAGGTCGGGCTGCTCGACGACGCTGCGTTCGCCAATGCGTGGGTGACGTCGCGACAGTCCGGCCGCGGACTCGCGCCGCGCGCGCTGAGCAACGAGCTTCGCCAGCGCGGCATTGCCGAGCCGCTGATCGCCGAAGCGGTTGGCAGCGTCGATAGCGACGACGTCGAGGCCGCCGCCCGAGACCTCGTGACGCGCCGGGCGCGAGCCACTACTGGCATGCCCAACGCCGTCCGGATGCGCCGGCTGGTCGCCATGCTCAACCGCAAGGGCTACTCCGGCGAACTCGCCGTCAGGGTTGTTCGCGAGGTGCTTGCAGTCGACGCCGATGAGCTCGCCGACATCGAGCGCGGTGGCGGTGGTGCGCAAGGAATCCGAGGCGCCGGCCGCAACGATGTGGTCGGCGGCGGCCGCGACGGCGGCCCAAACGATGTCGTCGTGGGGATTTTCGACCGGGGCCACTGAGGCTTCGCCCGACCGGCCCGGCCGGTCGCTTGACCCCCGGTAGGCCCGCGCATAGCCTCGATGAATAGTGAGAACTGCCCCGCAACCGCGGGTTTACGACATCTGACATTCGCGACAATTGGTGCTGACGACAGACACTAGGCCCTCGGGCCTTTGACACGACTCATCCACCCGGCGCAGGCCGCGGCGGTTTCTTTGTAAGGGGTTCGGCGGTAGCCGGCAGTGGACGTTGCCGGTCGTCGTCCAGGCGTGAGACTCCCACGAGGAGCGTCCACGTCTGGCTTGGTGTTTGTCGTTGTCTTGCCATTGTCGCTCGGTTCTGCGTCGGATGCAGCTTCGCTGCTGCGCCCGGCATAGGAAGGAGCCCGGCACATGCCCACGGCGGTCTTGGTCGGGCTGGTCATCGCGATGGCCTTGGTGACGGTTGCCGCGAGCGCCGTTGTGTTTGTCGTCCTGCGGCGGTCCGCGGCGAGCGAGGCAACGGCGGCGGGAGCGCTCGGACTTGACGCGACCTATGCCGAGCTGGCCGAGTTGCGCGCCCAAGCGCTGGCCGACGCGGCCGAGACCCGCCGCCGCGCCCAGGAGCAAGCCGACCTGGTCGAGGACGCTCGAAGGGCGCACGACGCCGAGGTGCAACTACTGAAGGGCGAGCTCCGAGAGCTCCGCTCCGACCTCGAACGTCGCGAACACCGGCTGGCCGACCGCGAAGCGCGCATCGATGCCCAGCAGCGAGACGTCGAGGTGAAGGAGCGCGACATCGCCAAGCTCGATTCGGAGGTGACCCGGCGACGTGCCGAGCTCGAAGACGTTGCCGAGGAACGCCGGCTGATTCTGGAGCGCACCGCGGGTCTGACCGCCGAGGCTGCGAAGGCCGAGCTGGTCACCACGATGGAGAACCAGGCCAAGCGCGAGGCAGCCATCGTCGTCCGCGATATCGAACGTGCCGCCACCGAGGACGGCGACCGGCGCGCGCGCAACATCGTGACGCTCGCGATCCAGCGGGTGGCAAGCGAACAGACCGCCGAATCGGTGGTGTCCGTGCTCCACCTGCCGAGCGACGATATGAAGGGCCGCATCATCGGCCGTGAGGGCCGCAACATCCGGGCGTTCGAGACGGTGACCGGCGTCAACCTGATCATCGACGACACCCCCGAGGCCGTACTGCTCTCCTGCTTCGATCCGGTGCGCCGCGAGGTGGGTCGCATCACGCTCGAAAAGCTCGTGCTCGATGGCCGGATCCATCCCCACCGCATCGAGGAGATCTACGAGCGCAGCGTTGCCGAGGTCGAACAGCTGTGTGCCCGAGCCGGCGAGGACGCGCTCGTCGAGGTAGGCATCACCTCGATCCACCCCGAGCTGGTCGCGCTGCTCGGCCAGCTGCGGTACCGCACGTCGTACGGCCAGAACGTGTTGAAGCACCTGATCGAATCGGCCCACCTCGCCGGCATCATGGCCAGCGAACTGCGGCTCGATCAAGCACTCCTGAAGCGGTGTGCGCTGTTGCATGACATCGGCAAGGCGCTGACGCACGAGGTGCAGGGCAGCCACGCGATCATCGGCGCCGAAGTGGCCCGCAAGTACGGCGAGAACGACGATGTCGTCCATGCCATCGAGGCGCACCACAACGAGGTCGAGGTCCGCACGATCGAGGCGGTACTCACCCAGGCCGCAGACGCGATCAGCGGCAGCCGGCCCGGCGCGCGCCGGGAGTCGCTGGAGTCCTACGTCCAGCGACTCGAACGGCTCGAAGAGATCGCGACGTCATACGAAGGCGTCGAGAAAGTGTTCGCGATGCAAGCCGGTCGGGAGGTCCGCGTGATGGTGCTGCCCGACCAGGTCGACGACATCCAGGCGCAGGTTATCGCGCGCGATATCGCCAAGCAGATCGAGGAAGAGCTGACCTACCCAGGTCAGATCAGGGTGACTGTGGTCCGCGAATCGCGCGCCACCGAGCTGGCTCACTAAGGAGATCGCGTGCCTGCATTGAAGGTCCTGTTCATCGGTGGCACCGGCATCATCAGCTCCGCCTGTTCGCGTCGAGCGGTCGAGGTCGGCATCGATCTGACGGTACTCAATCGCGGGACGACGACCAGTCGGGCTCTGCCTGACGGCGTGCGTGTCGTTCAAGCTGACATTCGCGACCCGGCATCGGTGCGGGCCGCGCTGGGCGAAGAGACGTTCGACGTCGTCGCCGACTTCATCGCGTTCACGACGCAACACGTGCAGACCGACATCGACCTGTTTGCCGGTCGAACCGGCCAGTACGTGTTCATCAGTTCGGCATCCGCCTACCAGAAGCCAGTAGGCCGGCTGCCGATCATCGAGTCGACGCCGCTGCGCAACCCGTATTGGCAGTACTCGCGCGACAAGATCGCCTGCGAAGACCTGCTCGTCAGCGCTCACCGATCCAGCGGTTTCCCGGCCACCATCGTGCGTCCGTCACACACCTACGACGAGACGCTCGTCCCGTGCATGGGCGGGTGGACCGACATTGACCGGATGCGACGAGGGCTGCCGGTCGTCGTGCAGGGTGACGGCACTTCGCTGTGGGTAATGACGCACCACGACGACTTTGCGAAGGCGTTCGTCGGATTGCTTGGCCACCCGCAAGCGATCGGCGACAGCTTCCAGATCACGTCGGATGAGTGGCTGACCTGGAACCAGATCTATCACCTGATGGCCGCAGCAGCGGGTGTCGAGCCGGTCCTGCTGCACATCGCCTCGGACACGATCGCTGCGTTCGATCCCGAACTCGGCGCGTCGTTGCTCGGCGATCGGGCAAATTCGGTGATCTTCGACAACACCAAGGTGAAGTCGTTAGTCCCCGACTACGTCGCCGCAATCCCGTTCGCCACCGGTGCGCGGCAGATCGTCGACTGGTACGACGCCGACCCCGCGAGGCGCGTCATTGACCCCAACATGAACGCGATCTTCGACAAGCTGGTCGCCGCACATTCGTAGGGCTGCACGCGCCCAGCCGCGGACGTAATCCGACGCTGGGCGTGCGATCACGTCCACAACTCGCGACGTCGAGCAGCTATGACAGTTCGAGAACGGGTACTCCCGGCGGGACGAATCCGAACACCTGGCCGTAGAACGACAGCTCAGCCTCGAGGCTCGCGATGACGTTCTGCGACTTGCGAAAGCCGTGCTGCTCGCCCTCGAACGCGAGATAGGCATGGCGAATTCCCTTTGCTACCAATGCATCACGGAACATCTCAGCCTGCGAAGGCGGCACGATCTGATCGTCGAGACCCTGGAGTAGCAGCACCGGACACGAGACGTCGTCGACGTGCGACAGCGGTGCGCGCTCGACATAAAGGTCGTGTGCTTCAGGCAGCGGCCCGACAAGGCCATCGAGGTAGCGCGACTCGAAGTCGTGGGTGTCCTTCGCGAAACGAAGCAGTTCCGCCACTCCGAAGTAGGAGGTGCCAGCACTGAACGCGTCCGTGCCGGTAAGTGCGGCCAGCGTCGTCCAACCGCCGGCGCTGCCGCCCCGAATCCCCAGTCGCTCGCCGTCCGCGTCGCCTGCTTTTGCAAGTGCTTGTGCTGCGGCCACGCAATCTTCGACGTCGACGATGCCCCACTGGCCACGTAGCCGTTCGCGGTATTCGCGGCCGTATCCCGACGATCCGCCGTAGTCGACGTCGATCACGCCGATGCCGCGACTAGTGAAGTACGCGTGCTCGAGATTGAGCAGCGGCGGTGACGACGAGGTCGGGCCGCCGTGCACGAACACGATGAAAGGTGGCAGCTCGCCCGCTGGCGCCTGCGCATCAGGGTTGCGCGGCGCAGAGATATGCGCGTGTACGTCGCGGCCGCCGGGACCCTCGAACGTGGCCGTGTAGGGGCGCGGCAGGTACTCCTCCGCAGGCAGGTCGTCGGCTGCCCATCGCAAGACCACGTGCTGGCCGGCCTCTAGGTCGACCCGGACAACCGCGTTCGGCAGAACTGCGCTACCGCCGATACCGGCCAGGTAGCGACCTCGGTGCGAGATCGCCGGTTGCCAGTGCGTGAAGGGCAACTCGACGTCGTCGATCACGCCGGTCGCGGGATCGAGAATGCCGACCTTCTCGTCGGCGTCGCCGTGCAGAACGACGAGTTTGCCGTCGTCGAGTACGCCGTAGTGCCGAAAGCCAAGCTGCCACAGCGGACCGGCGAACTCTTCGTCGCGCGGGGCCAGCGCCCGCGGTTCGGTCGTGCCGGTGACATCGACGCGATAGAGGTTCCACCAGCCCGAGCGGTCACTGATTGCATAGAGGTGATCGGCGTCAACCCAAGCCGGTTCCAGCACGGATTCGTGCTGACCGCCCATGATGCTGCGCCACGACGGCACCACCCCGTCGCTGAGCGAGCCGACCCGAAGTTCCGTGCCGTCCCAGGGCATGTTCGGGTGATTCCACGCGACCCACGCCAGCTTCTCGCCGTCCGGCGAAGGAGTGGGAAATGCAAGGAATTGGCTGCCCGACACGATGACGCGTACCAAGGTTGGGTTTTCGACCGCAGACCCATCGAGCGGGACGCCGACGATCGCGCGGGTGATGCCTTCGGTGGGTGACGACGGGTCGGTGTGTTCCTCGCGCACGCACCACACTTCGCGGCCATCGGGTGAGAGCACCGGGTCGGCGTAGCGCAGCGCGGCCGGGTAGGTCGGCGCTGATGTCAAGGGCCGTGGCTCCCCGCCGCCACTATCGAGGCGATAGAGGCGTTGATCCGACCACTCGACAAATAGCAGGCCGTCGCGGAGCGGCAGGTAGCTCAAGCCGCCGTACTCGTGCACCCGGGTGCGTGCGTTCCACGGCGCCGGCAGTAGGTCGCCGCGTTCGCCCGACACGATGACCTGGCGTCCGCCTTCGGACGGCCGGCCCTCGAGCCACCAGACGTCGGGCTCCGTGTCGCCGACGACGACGGGGAAGCTGAGCCGGACGGCGCCTTTGGCGACATCTGCGGCAGTGATGGGTGAGGGCCAGGAGCCGTAGGGCATCGTCGGTGGTGTTTCGCTCATCGGCTCATTCTGGCAGTTCCCCCCAGGCGGCCGTCGAATCGGCGACCGGTTCGGGGGAGACCCTGCGTACCCTGATCAGGTGTCCACGCCCCAGCAGCCGCCGCGCACGTATCAGGTGCGTACCTACGGCTGCCAGATGAACGTGCACGATTCGGAGCGGCTCGCGGGTCTCCTCGAGGTATCGGGCTACATCAAGGCGGACGCCGACGAGCTGGCCGACGTCGTCGTGTTCAACACCTGTGCGGTGCGAGAGAACGCCGACAACAAGCTGTACGGCAACCTCGGGCAGCTGTACTCGTCGAAGCTCCTGAAGCCCGGCATGCAGATCGCGGTCGGCGGCTGCCTCGCGCAAAAGGATCGCGGCGAGATCGTTCGCCGAGCGCCTTGGGTCGACGTCGTTTTCGGCACTCACAATGTCGGGTCGTTGCCGGTGCTGCTCGAACGTGCTCGGGTGGCCGAAGAAGCGCAGGTCGAGATCCTCGAGTCGCTCGACGTTTTCCCGTCGACCTTGCCGTCGAAGCGCGAGTCGGTCTACGCCGCGTGGGTCGCCATCAGCGTCGGCTGCAACAACACCTGCACGTTCTGCATCGTGCCGAGCTTGCGCGGGACCGAGAAGGACAGGCGGCCCGGCGACATTCTGCTGGAGATCGAGACGCTCGTCGCTGACGGTGTCATCGAGGTCACGCTGCTGGGGCAGAACGTGAACTCGTATGGCGTCGAGTTCGGCGATCCGCTGGCGTTCTCGAAGCTGCTGCGTGCGTGCGGATCTATCGAGGGTCTCGAGCGCGTGCGGTTCACCTCGCCGCATCCGCGCGACTTCACTGACGACGTGATCGACGCGATGGCGAGCACGCACAACGTCATGCCGCAGTTGCACATGCCCATGCAGTCAGGATCTGACGACGTCCTGCGGCGGATGCGTCGTTCGTACCGGCGCGAGAAGTACCTCGGGATCATCGACCGCGTGCGCGCCGCCATGCCCGACGCTGCGATCACGACCGACATCATCATCGGGTTCCCCGGTGAGACTGACGAAGACTTCGAGCAGACGTTGGACGTCGTGAAGCGGGCGCGATTCGCGAATTGCTACACCTTCCAATACTCGAAGCGTCCGGGCACGCCGGCCGCGGACATGGACGGTCAGATTCCGGCGTCCGTTGTGCGCGAGCGTTACGAGCGCCTGGTCGCGGTCGCCGATGAGGTCGCGTGGGACTCGGCGAAAGAGCAGGTCGGGCGCGTTGTCGATGTTCTTGTCGCGGAAGGTGAGGGACGCAAGGACGACCAGACGCATCGCATGAGCGGCCGCGCAGCCGACAACAGGTTGGTGCACTTCGTCGCCGCAGACGCCCGATCCGGCGACGTCGTCGCGACTCCGCCGCGACCTGGAGACATGGTCAGCGTCGAAGTGACGTATGCAGCTCCGCACCACCTCGTTGCTGACATCGTGCACGGTGTGCGCCGCACTCGTGCTGGCGATGCCTGGGAGTCGCGGCAAGAGACTGGTGAACGCCCGCCCGTCGGCGTCCAACTCGGTATGCCCGCGTTTCCGTCTGGGGTGTGACGCATGGTTGGCGATCTGGAAGATCCGCGACGCACCGAGCCGTCGTTTTTGCTTGGTGAGCGGGCGATGCTTGAGGAGTGGCTGGATTTCCATCGGGTCACGCTGTTGCTGAAATGCGAAGGGCTCGACGACGCTCAACGCAAGGCTCGGCCGGTAGCGACTTCGCTGCTCTCTTTGCACGGACTGTTGCGGCACATGGCCGAGGTCGAAAGGAATTGGTTTCGCCGGGTGTTGACCCGCGACGCAGCTGCGCCATTCATCTGGTTCGATACCGCGATCGACGACAGTGAACTTGTGCCACTCGATGACGCCGACTGGGAAGCGGATCTCGCGGCCTGGTACGCAGAGTGCGAGCACAGTCGAGCTGCGGCCGGCGAACATCAACTCGACGACACAGGGATACGCCACGGTGAGCCGTGTTCGCTGCGTTGGATCTACGTCCACATGATCGAGGAGTACGCGCGGCACAACGGCCATGCGGACCTGATTCGTGAGCTGATCGACGGCACCGTCGGCGGCTGAGCCGCCCCCGATGCGCGCATTGCGCCGAGACGTGGAACCGCGCCCGGCGCGGTAGCGTCCGAGCAGTGTCGAAATGGGGTGCCAGTGCGGACACGGGTGGCTTTGATTGCCGTGCTGTCGCTGATGGCTGCCGGTTGCGGGAGCCGGACGGCGGCCTCGTCGCTAAGTGGAGTGGTGCCGGCGGTGTCATCGTCGACCGCCGAGTCGCCCTCGTCGTCCGCCCCACAGTCGTCGTCCGCTGCGGATGTCTGCGTCGACCCGAACCCGACACCACCGCCACCCGTGGCGCCGGCGATTCCGAACGCGAACCACGACGGCGGGATGGCATCGGCATGGAGTCTCGACGCCGGCGAGGCGATCGTCGCGCCGGCCGGCGATGCGCGCCCAGCAGTCGACCGGCAGCAAGCGTTGTGCACCTTGCTGGCAGCCCTAGATATCAGCCACTTCGACGTCCTGGACGCCGATTCTGGCTTCAGCCTTGTTCTCGCGAAGGTCACGATTGCGGATCAGCTACTCGCGTCGCCCATAAATTTCGGTGAAGAGGTCGGCGTGCAGTCACCACCACCTGTGACGCCGTTTCACGCAAGGCTGGCCTGGGTCGGCGTGATAGCTCCGCCATGGATGTCGACCTGCGGACCGGACGGATTCGCGTCGACTACGCCAGCGCCTCCGCTCGTCCCGTACCAGCTGCTGATTCTCGACGCTCAGACCGGAGCTGAGGGCGTTGTCTACGGTGCTCGCGGCTATAGCCCTTGCACTGGCAGCGCAGCTTACGGGCCAGACATATCGACGTTGATGGTTGAAGCGTCGGTGCCTTGGAGATTGTTATCGCGTGATCCGGGCGGGCTGTTCGGCACCATTGAGGCGACCGTCAACAGTTGCGACAGCTACGGCGGGGGAGCGAATACCTCCGGCGCTCATCCCGGCGAACTCGAGTTCGACGTCTCCCGACCGATTGCGCAATGCGGTACTTCGCACGCAACCGTCCAGATCTTGCATGCTCCGACGGCCAGCGAGCCGCTTCCGCTGTCGCTCACGCACGCACCGCTTGGGTATGTTGACGTGGCGCCGGACGCCGGGCCCGGCACGCCACTCGATCCAACCGCCTTGCTGTGCGAGCAGTCAGTGCCTGAGGGCCAAGTTGTGGCCGCTTATTACCCGACCACCATTGGCGAGTTGCTCGCGGCACGGGAGGGTCCACCACCGGGACACCCCTTGGTCGATAGCGACGCCAACCAATTCCCTGCATCAGCGGCGGCGGCGTGGTGCGAAGTCAAGTCTGCATCGGGATATGCAATCGACATTGTCGGCCCCGATGGCACCCACATCAGCGGCGACATCTACACGTCGACCACGTTCACAGATATGAGCAACGGGCCACCGACAGTTCCGTAGTGCGGTTAGTCAGTCGAGCGGGGTAATCGTCGACGGAGGCACTGCGATGTCGAGCTTGCCTTGGCACGCATTCATGGGTGGTTCGGAGGCGCCTGCGCCGTTGGGCACCGACCTCTGTTCGCCGGCGACAGTGACAGCCCAGGTCTTGGGCAGCACGAGGTGGTTAGTACACGAGCCATTGACGTCCGGGCCGTCGCGAACATCGGCCTCGAGCGGTATCCACGCCATCACCACGTTTTTCGCGGCGCTTCCGTCAAGAGCACGCGGTGGTGCCTTGGCTGTCAGAACCAGGTCGCCGGCGACGGGGAGGGTCAAGCGATTCGTGACAACGTGGCCACCCGCGTCGACTCCGACGACCGAGATCGGGCCGGTGAGAGTGCACGGCGTCGCTGCGATGTCGCGGACGTCGAGATCGGAAAATGCATCACCGGTGCCGTACTGAACGCCGTGGTAGTCGAAGGCAAGCTGGCCAAGCGAGCACGCGGGTGCGGGCAGTTGACTGAGGAGCACGTCCACTTCGGTCGTGCTCCCGATCACGCCCGCGCCAGCAGGCGGATCTTGCAGCACCACAGTGTTAGGGCTGAGCAACGGATCAGTGACACGATCGTCGCTATAAGTCGTCATCGTCATCCCTGCCCGCGCGATGACCTCAGTAGCCTCCGCCAGGGACAGACCTGTCACATCGGGTATTGGCGGCGAATTCGGCTTCGCACCAGGCGCGATCGCATCGGCCGACAGAAAGTTGGCCAGTTGCTGTGAAATCAGCCAGCTATGTCCACCCGCCGTCGCAATCGCGTGATCACAGCCCACCGTGCTGATCTCGAGGTCCTCGTAGTGCGTAGGTGCGCCGCGGAATTCAAATCGGAGCAACACGTCGGGCTTGTAGAGGCAGGTCGCTGTGCCCTGGGGTGCAAGCTCCAACAGCTTCCCGATGTTGGTCGCGTCGTTTCGGCTCAGGGTCACGGGTCCGGCCCGCCCGGCAACTGCCCCCGGGTGACAAACGACAACGCTGTCGGCGCCGAGCGCAAGCAAGGGCACCGGGCCGGCGTTTTCGACCACGGGTGCGGCGCACGGATCGGGCGAACCACTCGCAGATGCGCTGGTTACCGGCGGGCTCGCAGCAACTGAACTCGGTGCCGGCTCACTGGCCGGCGCCGTCGACGCCGCACCGGAGCCTGGGGCAAGTGAGGCAATCGGCGGCGACGAACCGGCGGCCGAGCCGGTGGTTTGACTAGCGCAGCCCGCAACGAGCAGAACGGTGAGGACGACCGCGCTGATCGGCGTCCGCACGAGA
This sequence comes from Acidothermaceae bacterium, assembly GCA_036501485.1. GTDB lineage: Bacteria > Actinomycetota > Actinomycetes > Acidothermales > Acidothermaceae > PALSA-607. The sequence goes on from DASYAG010000016.1 coordinate 44,325, forward strand.
TCTCTTGCTCTCACCACACGTGGACGCGACGGGGCTGTTATCGGTTGCCTGGAAGAACGAACCTGTTCTGCGGGTTGGCCTTGGTGTGACCACACTCAACAACGTCCCGCTTTCTGTGCTCGATCTCGCGCCTATCCCGACTGGAACCAGTGTCGGTGAGGCGCTCCGTAGCACGATCGCGCTCGCGAAGCGGGTCGAGCAGCTTGGCTTCGTACGGTTCTGGGTCGCCGAGCATCACAATATGCCGGGCATCGCGAGCTCGTCGCCGGCCGTGCTCATTGGGCACATCGCGGAAGCCACCAGCACGTTGCGCGTCGGATCCGGCGGCGTCATGTTGCCCAACCACTCATCCCTCGTCATCGCCGAACAGTTTGGCATGCTCGACGCGCTGCACCCCGGACGCATCGATCTCGGCATCGGTCGTGCACCAGGTAGCGACCAGCTCACCGCACTCGCCCTTCGTCGGTCGGCGGAGGCTCTTAGTGCCGACGACTTCCCATCTCAGCTGACGAATCTGCTGCACTACTTCAGCAACGAGTGGCCGGCTGGTCATCCGTTCGCGGCGATCACCGCCGTGCCGGGTGCGGGTGCGAAACCTGACCTGTGGCTACTCGGATCCAGTGACTACAGCGCGCAGGTCGCCGCAATGCTCGGGTTACCGTTCGCGTTCGCGCACCACTTCAGTCCAGCCAACACGCTGCCTGCGCTTGCGCTGTACCGCAGCCTGTTTCAGCCGTCACCCACGTTGGATCATCCGCACGCGATGATCGGTGTCAGCGTGACATGCGCCGAGACGGACGACGAGGCGCTTCGTCTCGCGGCACCCGCGGCATTGTCGTTCCTGCGGCTGCGAACCGGCCGACCTTCGACGTTGCCATCGCCTGAGGAGACTTCTGCGTACACCTACACGCCAGAAGAGCGCGCCTTCGTCGACGGCCGAATAGCCACGCAGGTCATAGGTTCGCCGGCGACAGTTCGTGATGGCCTGACCGCACTACTCGATGACACCGACGCCGACGAGCTGATGATCACGACGACTACCTTCAATCCCGCCGACCGCACGCGCTCGTTCGAGCTAGTTGCCGACCTCGCGAACCTGGCATCGCGCGCTAAGTAGCAGAGGGCCGGCCGCGAATTACGCGACCAGCCCTCTGTTACTTCTACGGTGAACTACCTCGGGGCTAGAACACCCTCTGGCCACGCAGTTTCGGTGATCGTGTTGCCTTCGATCGAGACCGTCAAAGCCTTCGACCCGTCCGCCCCCCATAGGTCGTACGCGCCGGCCTCCAGGCCGTAGTACACGGCCGCGTACATCGTGGTCCCGCCGGGAATCTCGCGGGGATGCACGGCGACGTGCCGCCGACGGTCAGGTTCGCCGTCCGGACTGATCTCTATCTCTGCGCCGACCAAGTCGGACGATGTGTACAGCACCAACGCACCGAAGTCGTCGCCGATATCCAGCATCGTCGGCCCCTGTCCGGCCACATGGTTGTGGCCGGACAGGTGACCCGCGTGATCGTGGTCGTGATCGTGCGAGTGCGGGTGATCCTCGTGCGTGTGATCAGAGTGAGCGTGGCCGGTCATGTTAGGCCGTCGCGCTGTATCCGTCGTGCGGCGTGTTGAGGTACGGGAACACCTGCTGCGTAGGCGGCATGGCCGATCCGTCATCGATCTTGCTGGTGGCGGCGTCGGGCGTGAATGACTTGTCGACGAGCGGGATCAAGAGACCCGCGATCGCCCGCAACTCGATGGTCACCACGTCGTCAGTAACCCGACGTCCGTTCGGGAACCCTGCCGGGTCGCCGCCGGCGAGGCCAGCCGGGCTAGCCTTCGCGAACGGGGTGGCCGGGATCGCCAGGTTGAGCCGCAGCATGTCCGCGACGACCTTGCCGGTGTAGTTCTGGAAACCGGGGACGACGCCCGACGGGATGCCGGTGCCCAAGATCGCGACTAGGTCAAGACGCGGCTTGGTGTAGGCGGCGAGGTTCTTGAACACGCCTGGGTAGAGGACCGGAAGAAGGCCCGCAACCTCGGGGTGCTCGAACGATGCTGCGTAGTTGGAGTCGCTCGAAGGCGCGCTGTGGTTCCAGTCGTCCTTCGAACCCATCGGAATGACGACCTCGTTGATGAGCGGGTTGCCGAGACGGGAGACCTGCTCCCAACCGCCGAGGTTCTGTGCTGTCGCGCCGGGGCCTTCGTACACGTGGGTGCGCTGGCGGCTCGCGGTTGTCCAGATGCCGACGACCGAATCCAGCCGCGTCGGGTCAACCGGGGTCTTGCCGCTAACGGTGAGGTCGCTGAGCGGAACGCGCATCGCGATGCTGTGCACGTTCAGATCGGCCAACGAGTTGACACCGCTCGCGGCTGGCGAGGAGATGACGTGCAAGTTCTGGAACGGACGCAAGTCGAGCAGGTCGAACACCGATCCGAGGTCAACGTGGAACGCGTCAGCACGCTGGCCGGCGAAGAATGTCCGGTCGCCGATGCCGTGCACACACTGCGCGGCGAGGTGCTCGTAGTTCGGGGTCGAGCGCGGACCGATGTTGCAGGGCGGCACTTCGAGGTTCCCGCCTAACTGCACGGTGCTGCCGCCACGCGTGGTGCGAGTCACCGAGTAGTACTGGCGACGGTTGAAGTGCGGGTCGAAGATCGAGGTGATCTGACCGGTGTTGTAGAGGAACGTGTTCTTGTTGAACACGACCGTGTGGAAGCGGAAGCCGTAGGTGATGTCGGCCTGCGCGTCGCCGCGGTTCGAGATGTGAATCTCGTAGAGCACGTCGTCGCCGAACTCGAAGAAGTTCGGGCCGCCGTCGGGCAACTGCAAAGGAACGTAGTTGGCGATGATCGTCGCGTACCCGGGCTTGTCCGGGCTGACGAACGCGTACAGGTCGGAACTGTCTGCGACCGGGTCCTTGGAGATCTCCGGCGCTTCACGGTGTGAAGACATGCGCCACCTTCTGTGCTCGCGGTTTATGGGTGAGTTTGAAACGAAGAACGGGATGAGCCAGCCCGGTCTGGGCGGCTCGATAACGAAAGGCTGGAACGCCTAGAGCTGGGTGAGCTTGGCCAGCTTGCGGGCCAATGCCTTGTCGGTGATCTGCACTTCGCGCTCGCCGCGCATCACGGTGATGCTGCCTGCCTTCGCGTCCTTGACGAACGCGACGACCGAACCGTCGGGCGCCGGGCTGCCGTCGTCGGCCGGGGAGGCGGACGACTTCGAGGCGGCGCTTGCCACTCCCGGGACCATCACGGCCACGGTGGCCGCTGCGGCGGTCACGCCAGCGCCGCGGATGAAGGCCCTTCTGCTGTGCTCTGCCATGGTGATGCTCCTTCTGAAAGCGACGTGGGCGAGTCGTACCGGCCCGCCTGTGGTGACTCGGAGGTTCTTCGTCGCGACCGGCCGCGCTGGTTCATTCGGCGCATTCGCCCTTACGGTCAGCTCGCCTTTAGGGTCAGCACGTGACTGACTGGACGACGACGGGCGCCGAATTGGCGACAGCTGTCGGCACGCTCGTGCTCGGTGCCGCGACGTTCGCCTCTGTGCGGTCGGCAAATCGAACAGCGCGGACGGCGGAGCGGTCGCTGTTGGAAGGCCTGCGGCCCCTGCTCGTCACGTCACGGCTGCAGGATTCGCCGGAGAAGGTCGGATTCGCCGATCAGCATTGGGTGCGGGTCGACGGTGGGCACGGCACTGTCGAGGTGACCGACGAGGTCATCTACCTGACCATGGCCCTGCGCAACATCGGCCGCGGCATGGCCGTGCTCCATGGCTGGCATGCGGATCGAGGGGCGACATCGAGTGAACGGCCCGACCACGCCAACGTCGACGGCTTCCGTCGGCTTACTCGAGACCTCTACATACCGCCCGGCGACCTCGGCTTCTGGCAAGGCGCGCTGCGCGACCGCACCGAGCCGACCTTCGCGCAGGTGCGGACGATGGCCGAAGCAGACGAAATCCTTTCGCTCGAGTTGTTGTACGGCGACCTAGCCGGCGGGCAGCGGGCGATTACCCGATTCGCGTTGCTGCCGCACGACGTGGAAGGGCAACGGGTCTGGCTGGCCTCGGTCTCGCGGCATTGGCACCTCGACCGCCGAGCACCGCGTTAGGAGCACTGGTCCCTGACTGCCTTCGTCGGGGTCGTGCCACATTCCTGGCGTGACCTAGCTTGATTGAGTGGACGACACGGCCGCGGCTGACCTGTTCGACGGTGCAGCCGCGCACTACGACAGCGATCTTTTCCACGCGACCGTGGCTCATGCGTTGATCGATTGCGTCGCCGACGTCGGGAGCCCTCGGCTGGTGTTGGAGACCCGATGAGGGGCCCCTGAACATCTGACTATGGCAAGTTCGCCGTGCGTCGTCGCGGCAGAAACCGCGTTCACGTGAATACGGTCCTGAAGTGGGCCGCGTGGCCCAACCATCGACCGTCATCGCGGCCAGTTGCAGATGCGTTACGAACTCACTGCCGGATGTCAACCGTGCCTGATGTTTTGGCTTATCTGCCGATGGTGAGAGCGAGGAGGGTGTCGACCGCGGTTTCGAACGGGCGGGTACTCCGTTGCACCTGGGCGAGTAGGAGCCCTCCTTGGAGGGTGGCGAGCAGAGTAGTGGCGAGGTCGTCCGGGTCGATGTCGGATGGGAGCTTCCCGTCGGCATGTAGGGATCGCAGTCCATCGCTGATGGCGGCTGCCCATTGATCGAACCCGGCTGCGATGAGGGCTCGGGCCGCGGGGTCATTCTCGGCCAGTTGGCCACCAAGCGAACCAAGTGCGCAGCCCCCTTTCCCTTGGGTGCTCCTCACCCCGGTCACCACCATGTTCCGCCAGGCTTCGACTCCCTTCGGGCTGGCGAGGGCCCGCCGATTCTGCTTGACGATGGTGTCGGCTTGGTAGTCGATGACCGCCTGTACGAGGTCGTTCTTGTCGGGAAAGTAGTGGTACAGCTGAGAGCCGCTGACCTCCGCCGCCACCTTGACATCTTCCAAGGTGGTCGCTGCGACCCCGCGCTCGTGGATCAAGGCGGCGGCCGCCTCCACTATTCGCGCCCGGGTGCGTTCGCCCTTGGGGGTGAGCCTCGGCCGGGCGCCGGCGTCGTTGACCATGCACCAATGTTAGCAGGATTTTGAGTTTGACAGCCCAGTCCGGCTCGGTCATAGTGGGTTGCATAACCCAGTCTTACCAGAGAGGACACAACAACGAATGACTGATCTAGAAGGCAAGACAGCTCTGGTAACGGGGTCGACGAGCGGGATTGGCAGGGCTACGGCCATCGCCTTGGCCGCCCGTGGCGCTCACGTACTGGTCGTGGGACGCAACGAACAACGAGCCAAAGACGTGGTCGCCGAGATCGAAGGTAGCGGCGGCAGCGCAGCGTTCCGGCTCACTACGTTAAGCGACCTGACATCGGCCCTGGAGCTGGTCGAGTGGGCCACTAAGGCAGGCGACGGTCACGTCGACATCCTGATCAACAACGCTGGCGTCGCCTTGCTCGGACCAAGCAACGCGGCCACCGAAGCGGACTTCGACGAGACCTTTGCACTCAACGTGAAGGTGCCGTTCTTCCTCGTCGCGTCACTGGCGCCAGCCATGGCCGAACGCGGATGGGGTTCGGTCGTCAACGTTTCCACGATGGTCGCGAGTTTTGGACAGGCTGGCATGGCTTTGTACGGCGCCAGCCGAGCGGCTCTCGAACTGTTGACGAAGGCCTGGGCCGCCGAATACGGCGGACGTGGTGTTCGGGTTAACGCCGTTGCGCCCGGTCCGACGCGCACCGCGATGATGGAAGGGCTCCCCGACGACATGGTGAATCAGCTCGCAGCGCTAGCACCAGCAGGTCGCGTAGCTGAGCCCCAGGAATTGGCTGCGGCGATCGTCTTCCTGGCCAGTGATGATGCCAGCTTCGTCCACGGCGTCACTCTTGCAGTCGACGGCGGACGGGTCGCGACATAACACCAGTCGTACCGGGGTGACGTTTAGGCGTGAAGACGTAGAACGCAGATCAAATTAACAACCAAGGAGTACCACCACATGAGCGCATACGTAATTGTCGAGTTCACGGTCAAGGACCCGCAAACGTACCGTGAGAAATACGCCCCCATTGCTGGGCAGACAGCCAAAGCGCATGCAGGTGAGGTAATCGCCGCAGGTAACTGGGAAGTCCTGCACGGCGATGGCTCACTCACTTCAGGAGCACTCGTGCGGTTTACCGACCGTGAGACGGCCATCAGGTGGTACGACTCGCCTGAATATCAAGAACTGATCGATGTCCGAGGCAACGCGATGGATGCCCGTTTCAGTTTGCTCAACCGCCTCCCTACGCCGACGGAAGACAAGAGCGAATCCGAATGAGCACGGTCCCCGGAAAGACGGTTCTCATCACGGGCGCCAACGCCGGGATCGGCAAGGAGGTGGCCCGCCAACTGGCGTTACGCCCTGAGATGGCCCACATCTATCTGGCGTGCCGGAACCGGGGTCGGGGGACAACGGCGAAGGCCGAGCTTGAAGCAGCGACCGGCCGGCGCATCTTCGACATCGTTGTCATGGACGTCGCCGATCTGGGTTCGGTCCGCGCCGGCCTTGCGGCCGTCGACGGATCCGTCGACGCGTTGGTCATGAACGCTGGTGTCATCGGCCCGCAGTCAATGGGCTTGACCGCTGACGGGGTCACCACCGTGTTCGCAACGAACGTTCTTGGTCACGTCGTCCTCCTCGATGGGCTCCTGGCCGAGGATCGGCTTGGCGAGGTTGCGGTCTTCGCCGGAAGTGAAGCAGTCAGGGGAGTCCCGAAGTTGCGGATGAAGGGGCCATCGTTCGTCTCAAGCTCAGCCGACGAGTTCGCGACTGTCATCGACGGCAGCTACTTCGCCACCAGAAAACCTGACTTCAACCTCGCTTTCGCGCAGGCCAAGTACATTGGCGCCCTATGGATGGGCTACCTGGCCCGCCAACACACCGACCGCCGATTCGTCACCGTGAGCCCCGGCAACACCATCGGGACCCAAGCAGCCAGTGACCTCCCATTACCGATGCGTATAGCGGCCAAGTACGTCATGCCGATCCTGGGTCTCTCCCACAAACTTGACGTGGGCGCGAAGCGACTGGTCGACGGCGTCACCGACCCGACCATGTCGAGCGGGATGTTCTACGCCAGTGCGGCCAACACGCTTAAAGGTCCATTGGTCAACCAAGCAGACTTCCTCCCGGACCTGGCCAACCCGTCATTTCAGGACCACGCCAACGAGGCCATCCACCGCTTCATCACCGAACGACATTCAGGCGATGCAGCGCCAATATCTGCCCCGACGGCTGGACCTTCGGACGTTGACCCAAGCTGACTTCGACGCCATCGCCACCGAGCTCAGGCAGTTGCCGCCAGACGGCCCATCTGTTTACTAGTGCGCTCTAGCGGGCGGGGCGATCGCTTTGCGCAAGCCATTGGCGTTGGGTGGCGAGCTGCGTCTCGAGATCGCTGACCTCGGATGCTTTGCCAGCTAGCTTCGCGCGGTCGATTTTCTTCTCGAGTTTCTCCACCGACTCGCGCAACCTGATCACCAACGGCGACGACGACAATGACGTCTCGCGCCAGCGGTCTTCCGACGCCGTCTTCAGTCGCTCGGCGACGGCGTCGAGACGGCGATCGAACTCAGCGGCCACTTCACGCGGAGCCCGACCGGTCGCCGTCCAACGCGTTTGAATGTCGCGCAGTTTTGCTTGTGCCGCAGGCAGATCAGCCGCCGGATCGATCGCCTCGGCCTCGACGAGTAATGCCTCTTTGGCTTCCTGGCTTGCTTTGAACTCGGTCTCGCGTTCTTCAAGTGCGGCAGTGCGCCGGGTGAAGAAGGTGTCCTGAGCAGTGCGGAATCGCTGCCACAACGCCTCGTCGACATCCTTTGACGCGCGGGCGGCCGCTTTCCACTGCACCATCAACGACTTGTAGCGGTTCGCAGTCGGCGTCCACTCGGTCGACTGTGCCAACGACTCGGCTTCAGTAGCGAGCTTCTCTTTGTAAGCGACTGCTTCCTTACGTTGCTCGTCGAGGGTCGCGAAGTGTGCGCCACGGCGGCGGCCGAACTCGGCGCGGGCCGCAGAGACGCGCTTCCACAACTCGGTGTCGATCTTGCGGTCGACACCCTTGATCTCTTTCCATTCGTCGACGATGGCGCGCAGCCGATCACCGGCCGGCTTCCACTGCGTACTCTGCGCGAGTTTCTCGGCCTCGTCGGCGAGTGCCTTTTTCGCATCGACCGCTTTGGTCGTCGCCGCTGCCTTGGCGGCCCGCTCGTCGGCGCGCTTGGCTTCGGCCGCAGCCAGCAGCGTGCAGAGTCGTTCGTCCAAAGTGGGCAGGTCACCAACAGCGTTCGCGGTCGGTAGCGAGGCGCGCAGCTTCGTGACGGCGACCACCGTCGACGATGCCGATGCCGCACCTGACGCGAGTCTGGTCTCGAGCAGACCGACCTCGGTCGCAAGGTCGTCGTAGCGCCGGACGAAATGCGCCAGCCCTTCTTCGGGGGTGCCTGCTTGCCACGACCCGACCACGCGCTCGCCCTCATCGGCGGTGCGGACGTAGACGGTGCCGTCTACGTCGATCCGGCCCCACGCGGTGCTGGTGCTCATCGTGCTCCTTGCTCGGTCGGGTGCAATTGCGCGCCCGGTATGCCCATCTTGCCGTTACTCACATGACGCGGTGCTCGCGCCCGCGCCGCGGATTCTCACCAGCAGGCCATCTAAGGTGCATCTCGTGACCCGGCCGGCAGTCTCCGCGGTGGCATTCTGCCCCCATCCGCCGCTCCTGCGGCCCGGGATTGCCACTGGAGCCGAAATTGAGACGCAGTCGTTGCGTTCCGCGTGCAATACGGCCGTCGATTGGCTGATTGGTACGAGTCCTAACCAGTTGCTGGTGCTCGGAACCGACGGACCGCTGGTTGATTGGGAAGGCTTCGCTCCTGGGCTGATCGACCCCGACTGTCAGCCCATGCCGCTGTCACTTCAGGTCGGCGCGTGGTTGCTGTCGGGGCGAGCGCTCGCGTCTGAGCCGACCTACGTCGCTATCGGGCCGGACGGCGAGCCGGTGACACCGTGGCCAGATCTGCCAGCATCGACCGGCCTTCTCGTGATGGGTGACGGCAGTGCGCGCCGCAGCCTCAAGGGTCCGGGATATCTCGACGATCGGGCCGAACCCTTCGACGATGCAGTCATCAAAGCGCTCGGCGATGGCTCGCCGCAGGCACTCGCCGACCTCGATCTCGCCCTCGCAGATGCGCTACTTGCCGCTGGTGCACCTACTTGGGTCGCGGCGGCGAAGCTGCTTCGGGCGAGCGACTGGCGCGGTGACGTTCTCTATGCCGACGCGCCGTACGGCGTGATGTACACGGTCGCTACGTGGCTGCCGGCGTGAGCGCTGCTGCCTCCGAGCGACCTGCCGCGCGACCTAGGGTCGTTGTTGTCCTTGGTCCGACCGCCGCGGGAAAGTCGCAACTCGGCATCGACCTCGCGCATCGCTTGAACGGTGAAGTCGTGAACGCCGACTCGATGCAGCTCTACGAAGGCATGGACGTCGGAACCGCAAAGCTGACGCACGACGAGCGGCAGGGCGTCGTCCATCATCTGCTAGATATCTGGCCTGTCACGCGCACCGCAAGCGTCGCCGATTATCAGACGCATGCGAGGGCGGCGATCTCGCAGATTGTTGCGCGCGGTCGCACACCGATTCTCGTGGGTGGTTCGGGTCTCTACATCCGTGCGGTCATCGACGACATGAGCTTTCCAGGGACGGACGCCGATGTGCGGGCGAGTCTCGAAGCCGAACTCGCCGTTGTCGGCGCGCCAGAAATGCACGCGCGCCTAGCTGAAATTGATGCGGCCACGGCAGCAACAATGTTGCTGACGAACGGCCGCAAGATCGTGCGTGCACTCGAAGTCGCAGCGATCGGCGGCGGGTCGTTCACCGGCTTGATGCCACCGTATGACTCGGTGTACGACGCAGTTTTGATCGGCGTCGATCGGTCTACCGCGGAGCTCGACGAACGACTCACGCAGCGAGTCGACTGGATGTGGGAGCACGGACTCGTCGATGAGGTTCGCGGTCTGGCGGAGCAGCACGGACTGCGCGAGGGAGTGACAGCGCGTCGCGCGCTCGCCTACAAGCAGGTGCTCGCGATGCTCGATGGTGAGATCGGTGAGGACGAGGCGCGCGCACGAACTGTGCAGGCGACGAAACGGTTCGTGCGTCGGCAGCGGTCGTGGTTTCGGCCGGATCCGCGCATTCAGTGGCTGATGGCTGGACCCGACCTGACTGAACACGCGGTGGCGCTTATTTCGTCTTAGGGCTTTGGTCTTTGACGCGGTGCAGCAGCCAGTCGTCGCCGGTGTGGATGAGCGCATAGCGCACGTCGGACGTTGCGCCATGCAGCGTGAAGACGAAGCGGCGCTCGTTGGCGTCGTGCTGCTCCCACCAGCCGATGTCGGCGATGGACTTGTCGGCGTCCGTGTACGTGAGGTGCTCAAGCTCGTGATCCGGCACCGGGACGGCCAGCCGGTCGTGGGTCGAGTCCGCCGGCAGGCCGCGGGGGAGTGCCCACGAGCGAAGCACCCCGTCGGCCTCGAGTCGCAAGTCGAAGTGGTGGCGCGGCTTGTGATGCTCGTGCAGGACGAATGCTGGCCGGTCTAGTGGCTCAGAGGTCATTGAGAGCCATTACGATTGAACTCACAATCAATCCAGCTCCGGCGGAGGTCTCTATGACATCGGTAAACGATTGGAACACGCAGATCATCGAGGAGTTCCATGCCAACGAAGGCCGCGTTGGCGGCAACTTCGAGGGCGCACCGATCACAATCCTGCACCACAAGGGACGTAAGAGTGGTCAGGAGTACCTGGCGCCGGTCATGTACCTGCCCTCGGACGACGACCCCGACACGATGTACGTCTTCGCGTCAGCAGCCGGCGCGCCTGAGCACCCGGCCTGGTACGTCAACATGACCACGGCAGGAAACGCAACCGTCGAGGTCGGCACCGAGAGCTACCCGGTGACCGTCACGGACGTCACTGGCGCTGAGCGCGACCGGATCTACGCCGAGCAGGTCAAGCGTTACCCGGGGTTCGGTGAGTACGAAGTGAAGACGGCAGGGATCCGTACTATCCCGGTGCTCGCACTACACCGAGCCAGCTGACTTACCAGCGGCGCTGCGGACCGCCGTACCAGCCGTTGTTGCCACGCCAGTAGTGGCGACGGAATCGCATACCGAATAGCAGCCGGCTCGCGATGATCGCTAGTGCGACGAGCGCGAAGATCGGCAGCAGGTTCAGCACCACGAAGATGACGGCGCCGATGAAGATCGCGGCGAACATCCGCGCCGCGAGCCATTCGAAACGCAGACCACGAGACGGACGCCGGGTGGCGCCCGTCTCGTCGCTGCGTCGGGGGAGATCTGCGAACAAGACGTCGAGATCTTTTCCGGTCCGCGCATTCAGTGCGAGTTCCATTCGCTCCGCGTGCTCGACCTGAGTGAGCCGGCCTTCCGCGAAATGGCTTGCCAGCGAGGAAATAGCGGCCTCGCGTTCGGCATCCCCGATGCGCAATGCGGTGCTCATGAGTCGGCCTTCGGCTCCGCTGACTTGTCGGCCTTCGGCTCGGTCGGCTCGTCTTCGGCGAGCAGCCGGTACATCGCCCGACGTGCATCGGTCAGGACCTTCTCGGCCTGCGCCACTTGGTCGTGGGTGCCTGCGGTCGCGACCTGCATGGTGGCCGCGATCAGCTGCCCGACCAAGCTCTTCAGCCTGCCCGCCGCGTCGTCGGCCTCATCGGCCATGTCCTCCCACGGGGCACGACGGCCCGCAGATGCGCGCTCGACCTCGGCCCTCCCGGCGTCCGTCAATGAGAACGTGCGCCGGCCGTCTTCCTCGGCGACCGTGACCAGACCCTCGTCCTGCAATTGCTGAAGGGTCGGGTACACCGAGCCGGGGCTGGGGCGCCATACGCCGCCACTGCGCGATCCGAGTTCCGTGATGATCTGGTAGCCGTGCATGGGCTGCTCGGCCAGGAGCGTCAAGACCGCGAGTCGGACGTCGCCGCGCCGCGGCCTTGGACGGCCGCCACCTGCGAACCACGGACCGGGAAACGGCGGACCGCCCAAACCCCACGGACCGCGACCACGGGGGTGATGCCCAGCGCCTGGCCAGCGATCGCCGCGTGGTGCATCGGCGGTCGTCCAGGGCTGTTCCTCAGTGGCGCCATGTGTAGCGCCATGTGTAGCGCCATGCGCAGTGGCAGCTGCCGCGGCGGCGATATGCGCGTGCATCCGGTGCCGGCGACCCTTGCCCTTGTGGACCTCGCCGATGACTTCGCCGGCGCGCTCGTGCAGGTGTTCTGCGGCCTTGCGGAAGTCGTCCTTCGTCCAGCCGTTCTTGTTCCAGTTGGCCCGGGACCCGGACCAGTCTTCTGCTGTGCTTTCCATCTTGATCCTCCTACGTTCGTACTTGTGACTATCACGATATATCGCGAACGCATCTTGTCAAGACCCTATTCCGGGTTGCACGTCGGTAACTCTTGAGTTACCGTAACCTTGCGGTTACCGACTCTCGATGGCTGGCGATCACAAGGTCAGGTGGCGAATGGGTGCGGCGTCCACGGCGGGTGACCCGTTCGAGGCGCTGGGTGATCGCAACCGGCGCGAGATCCTGCGGCTGCTTAGCAGCGGCGACAAGCCGGTGCAGGAGATCGCGGCCGCTTTGCCGATCAGCAGGCCCGCTGTGTCACGGCACCTGCGTCTCCTGAAGGACGCCGGCCTCGTCGCCGAGCGCCCCCAAGGCACCAGGCGGATCTATCACCTGCAGGCCGAGGGAGTGCACGCCGTGCAGGCTTATCTCGAGGGCATTTGGGGCGACGCCGCGACGCGGTTTCGGCTACTTGCGGAGAACACCGACCGGGCGCCGAAGCAATGACCGAGGCAACGCGCGAGGCATCGCGCGACCCGCTGCGCATCACGTTCGATGTCGAGTGTTCGGTCGACCACGCGTTCGCCATCTGGACATCCGGCATTGACGCGTGGTGGCCGCGCGACCACACGGTGACAGTGGAGCCCGGCCTGGTCGTCGTCCTGGAAAGTGGCGTCGGCGGTCGAATTTTCGAGCGCACACCTGACGGCGCCGAGCACGACTGGGGCGAGGTAACTGCGTGGGATCCGCCGACGCTGCTCGGCTACGAATGGCACCTCGGGCAAGATCCGGCTGACGCGACGAAGGTGGAAGTTCGCTTCATCGCGCAAGGTGCAGGTGCCACCCGTATCGAAGTCGAGCATCGTGGCTGGGATCAGCTCGGTGCTCGCGGCGACGTTTTGCGCTCCCGTAACCGACTTGGCTGGGATGCATTTCTCGCGCACTACATACCGGCAACGGCGATACCAGCGGGAGGAAATTAGTAATGGCTGCAGGAAAGCCGGCCTCGGGAACGAAGGCCGATCCGTGGGTTCTGAAGACGCCGCCCGGTACATCGGATTACACGATGTACAAAGACGAAGAGGCTGATCCGCCGGCCCTCGTGTGCCAGGTCGGGTCGACGACATTGAAGTACCAACTGCGGGCGATCGACGACCTCGCCTCGTGGCTGCGCGAACAGGGTGCCTGGGTGCACCTCGGTGCAGCCGATGAGCAAAAGCGTGCCGCAGAAGGCACTGTCGAGGCTTGGGGTCGCTCTGAGAAAAATCCGGTGGGGGGCTGGTACGGCTTGCGCAAGGGCTACCGCGGCCGTTTCGGCATGTACATGCCGCCACTACTCGAGGCACTCGGCCTCGCCGAACTCACGCACGACCCACGAAACAACAGAATGCGAGCAATCTGATGAACACGAGAGTTATCCGCTACACCACACACGCCGAACATTCAGACGAGAACGCGCGACTCATCGCTGCCGTTTTCGCCGCACTTGCGGAAGCGAAGCCCGACGGCGTGCACTACGCGGCGTTCCGGTTGGACGACGGAGTTAGCTTCATGCACATCGTCACATTGGACGGCGAAACGAATCCGCTAAACGACGTGCCCGCGTTTCAGGAGTTCCAGGCCAACATCGCGAATCGGGTAGTCGCGCCGCCGGTCGCAGTTACCACGAGCGTCGTCGGCAACTACGAGCTACTGAGCAGTTAGCTGCCGTCAGGGTAGCCGCCGCGGTGCAGCACCATCGGAAAATGCGGCAGCGTGTCCGGCGTGCGAACGTCGGCTCGCCAGCCGTCTGGATAAGGCATCAGCCCAGCGAACAGCGGTGATTCTGCGGTGCCATCGTCGACGATCGGCTCAAGCGACGAACGAAGCGAGCGGACGGCGTCGGTGCCGAATCGCGTTGTCTGCCAGTGGTCTTCGACATCGACGACGAGGTTGCTCGTTACCTGTTGAGCGATGTGGCCGCGGGTTGTCAGTCGAACGCGCTGCCCGCGGCCCGGAGGCGGCACCGGCTCGACAGTCACGCAGCCGTGCTTCTCGAGGAAGCCGACGGACATCGAGATCGCTTCCTTCGATACACCAGTAAGTATCGGGAGATCGCGAACGCGCACGCCGTCCTTGTCGAGCACGCGCAGAACGTTCGCACTGATCGCCAGTGAGAGTCTCGAGCCCTCTTCGAAGTCGACGGCGAACGCGAGCAGCACGCGCGCTAGCAGCGACGACAGCGGCAGCTTCGTGTCACGGTCCGAGTCAGTGCTGCGTGGCAGGAACGTTGCGGCTCCGAGGCGACTGGAGCTGAACAGGCCGTAGCCCAGGATCGGCATGCAGTCGGGCAGTTCGAGGTCGATGCGGTCGACGATCGCCGATAGCGCGGTCTGCAGGTCGGCGATCGCCTGGTCGCCGAACCGCTGCCGCCAGCGGTCGTCGATGACGCCGAACAAAGGTCCCCAGACCTCCTGCGCTTTGCGGCCGCCCGCGGTCGCGCGCACGACGGCATCAGGTCCTGGTCGCTTCCCGTCGCGATCGCCCGCGCCACGCGTGATCGTGATGTAGCGCCAGCGCTGCATCCCGGCGAGGTTGGTGCGGGTGCGCGCCAGGCGTTCCAGCTCGCCTAGCTGCACGCCGTCCGGACCGACGTACTTCATGCAGTTGAACCACATGACCATCGACGCGAGCCACGGCTTTGGGCCCGAACCGGGTGTCGCGCCATGGTCCGACGTGGTGTGTGGGAGCAGGTGGCCCGCCTCGTTGTCGAACTCGATCGTGTACGCGACCAGCGCGCACGAGAGCAACGTCGGCAAGGGGAGTGGATCGCCCACCCGACCGACTCTAGCCGCGCCCGGAAGTTGACGTGGTCAACGCCAAGGAGGGCGGACGGCGAGGGGTGCGCGATGATGCCAGCATGCGGGAAATCATCACCAGGGACGACGTCATCAGGCTGGGGCAATTCTTGAAGCTGGCCGACGTCGTTGCGGCCGGCTCGGACGCCAAGATGCTGCTTGCCGAAGGGACCGTTCGCGTCAACGGGGAGCCCGAGACGCGCCGCGGTCGGCAACTGGTCAAGGGCGACGTCGTCGCCGTCGGTCAGCAGCAGTTGCGCGTCGGCTAGAGCCCGTACCATCGCCTTTGTGGACAGCATCGCGTTCGTCAAGGGTCATGGCACCCGCAACGACTTCGTGCTGCTGCCCGACGCCGACGGAACGCTCGACCTGACCGCCGAACTCGCGATCGCGTTGTGCGACCGGCGGGCTGGCATCGGGGCCGACGGAGTGCTTCGGGTCGTGAAGTCGACCGCAGACCCGGATGCGACGGCGATGGCTGGCGAAGCGACCTGGTTCATGGACTATCGCAACGCCGACGGCAGCTTGTCGGAGACGTGCGGCAACGGGCTGCGAGTATTCGCGCGCTACTTGGTCGACGCGGGTCTCGCGGATCCCGGCCAGTTCGCGATCGCGACCCGCGGCGGCGTCGTTGCCGTGTGGGAGGACGTCGACGGCGATGTGACGGTCGACATGGGCCCGCCGGTGATCTCGGCCGGCACAACCGCGGCAGTGGGCGGCCAGGTTTTCGAAGGCGTCGCGGTGTCGATGGGCAATCCGCACCTGGTGTGCGTGACCGACACCGACATCGCATCGCTAGACCTCACCACCATGCCGGACGTCGATGTGCTCGCGTTTCCTGGAGGCGTGAACGTCGAGTTCGTGAACATCGTCGGCGAACGGCACGCCGTGATGCGCGTTCACGAGCGCGGCTCAGGGGAGACGCAGTCGTGCGGCAGCGGCGCGTGCGCAGTTGTCGCCGCACTCGCAGCGATCGCCGGTGTCGACACCGGCGAGTTCGTCGTTGACGTGCCAGGCGGGCGACTGAACGTCGCGTTCGACGACGCCGGCCACTTGCTACTCCGAGGCCCGGCAGTACTCGTCGCCGAAGGCGAGTTTCGCTACAACCAGCACTAGTTCTGTCGCGACTGTCAGACGCTCACGGGCCTAGAGGCCCGTAACTGTCAGACAGTTGATTGCCTACTCGGGTTGAGTTTCCATCGGCATGTCGCGCATCCCGCGCAGCGGCGAGAAGACCACCCAGAGCGGCGCGAGCAGTGCACCGACCGCCGCGATCCACAGCGCATTGCGTAATCCAACCGACGTTGCTAACCAACCGCCGAGCAAGCCACCGATCGGCTGCGTTCCCCAGACCAGGAACCGCATCGTGGCGTTCATTCGCCCGAGTAGCGGACGTGGGCACAAGGCTTGGCGGAAGCTCACCTGCGCAACGTTGTAGACCGTCGCACCGACCGAAGAAATGAACAAAGCGACGCCGGCATAGATCAGGCGTGCATCGTGATGAGTCAGCGGGAGCAGCAAGTCAGCAGGCGCGAAGATCACCGCACTCAACCAGATAAGGCGGGCCTGGCGTACCGTTCGCATCAGGTAGCCGCTGAACAGTGCTCCGACCAGGCCGCCGACCGAACCGATCGAGAACAGCAGGCCGATCCCGCCGGCCGACAAATGCACGGTGCGGACGAAGAACACGATCATGACCGCGTAGCTGGCGCTGTTGAACAGGTTCGCCGTGCCCGTGCAGCCGGCGATCTTGCGCAGGATTGGGTTGCCCAAGACGAACCGCAGGCCCTCGCCGATCTCCTTGCCCAGATGTCGTTGCGGCGGCTTGATCGGCTTCGGCTCGGGCGCCCGGATTGCGGTGACCCAGCCGGCCGACCACAAGAAGCTGACGGCGTCGACGAGCACCGCGTAAGGGGCCGTGAACGCCTGCACCAGGAAGCCACCGATGCTCGGTCCGGTCACCGCTGCAACGCCACGCGTCGCCTCGAGTTTTGCGTTGCCCTCGACGAGTTCTTCGTTGGTGACGAGCTCGGGCAGGTAGCTCTGGTAGGCGACATCGAAGAAGACCGTTAGCACGCCCGTGAGCAGCGCGACGATGAACAGCTGGCCGATCGTCAGGCGGTGCATCAGGGCCGCGATCGGCACGCTGCCGAGCACCAGTGCGCGCCCGATGTCGCCCATGATCAGGATCGGTCGGCGCCGAACGCGGTCACACCACGCGCCGGCCGGCAGCCCCACCAGCAGGAAGGCTGCCGTCTCACATGCGGCGAGGACGCCGACCTCAAAGGCAGTGGCGTGCAGGGTCTTCACCGCCACCAGCGGCAGGGCCAGCATGCTGACCTGCGAGCCGATCTGGCTGACCGCGTCGCCGATCCAAAGCCGCCGGAAGTCTCGGTGGTGGAACAGGCCACCCCGCTTGTGGACGGGCAGTGACTCGTCGGGGTTCACGGATTGGGTCACGATACGGAGCTTGGTCTCACTGGTTGGGAAATGTCAATCAGTTAGTTAGACTCTGTCCATGCCGCTGCAATCGGAGGGCCGGCGCCCGGCTACCCAACAGGAGATGCGTGCGCTGGCGTCGCCGATCCGATTGCGGATCATGCGGCTGACGCTTGACGCCGCCTTGACCAACAAGGAAATCGCGGACCTGCTGCGGCTTGCGCCCGCGAACACGCTGCACCACGTGCGCACGCTCGTCGACGCGGGCTTCTTGGCGGCCGAGCCAGTGCGCCGCGGCGCGCGTGGATCGCGCGAGCGGCCGTACCGGGCGACGCGTCTCTCGTGGGGTATCGACACCGCTGACGTCGATCCATCGGGCCTGGTCAAACGTGCTTCGCTGCAGGCCTTCTTGGCCGAGATCGAAGACATTCCGCCGTCGACGCCGTTCGCGACCACCCGCCTTGGGCTGCGCCTTTCCGTTGAGCACAAGGAGCAGTTGCTCGCACGGCTCGGTGACGTGCTGGACGAGTTCGAGAACCTGCCGCGGCAGCCCGAGGGTGAGGGCGAGGCGTTTGCCGTGTTCGTGGCCGTCTACCCACGCGGGTCAGCCTCGTGATCGCCTGCGGTGGGCGCGCGCGGTGATCGCGCTCGTGAGCCTTTGGTGCCGGTAGCGAAACCGGTTCGCAGGGGGTGGCTGCGCGTGCGACCATCGAAGAGATGACGAAACCTCAGAACGCGGCGCCCCAGAACAACAGCGCGATCAGCGCGGACGACGACAGCTTCGCCGCGCTCTCAAGCGACGACACGATCGACGCATTGGCAGCCAGCACGCTGGCGACCGAGACCTCGCTGGTCGCCGACAGCTTCGACGCGGACAACTTTGACTCGGACAGCTTCGACGGCGATCAGTTTGACCGCGAAGACCGGCAGGCACTGCGCCGCGTCGCCGGGCTATCGACTGAGCTCCAAGACGTCACCGAGGTCGAATACCGGCAGCTACGGCTCGAGCGTGTGGTGCTCGTCGGCGTCTGGACCGAGGGCACCCTGCGCGACGCCGAGAACTCACTGATCGAACTCAAGCTGCTCGCCGAGACGGCGGGCTCTGAAGTGCTCGACGGGATCATCCAGCGTCGCGACAAGCCCGACCCGGCGACCTACATCGGTTCCGGGAAGGCCAAGGAACTACGCGACATCGTGCTCGCCACCGGCGCCGACACCGTCATCTGTGACGGCGAGCTCGCGCCCGGTCAGCTGCGTCAGCTCGAAGAAGTCGTCAAGGTCAAAGTGGTCGATCGTACGGCGTTGATCCTCGACATCTTTGCGCAGCACGCGCGCAGCAAAGAGGGCAAAGCGCAGGTCGAGCTGGCGCAGATGACCTACCTCCTGCCGCGGCTTCGTGGTTGGGGTGAGTCGCTGTCGCGCCAGGCAGGTGGCCAGGCGGCTGGTGGTGTAGGCATCGGTGGCCGTGGTCCTGGTGAAACGAAAATTGAGACCGATCGCCGTCGGATCCGCGCGCGCATGGCCAAACTGCGGCGCGAGATCGCAGATATGTCGACCGCGCGCGACGTGAAGCGCCAAGAGCGCAAGCGCGGCGAGGTGCCGTCCGTCGCGATCGCGGGCTACACGAACGCAGGCAAGTCGTCGTTGCTCAACCGGCTGACCGGCGCCGGGGTGCTCGTCGAGAACCAGCTGTTCGCAACTCTCGATCCGACAGTTCGCCGTGCGCAGACCTCCGATGGCCGCGCCTACACGTTGACCGACACCGTCGGGTTCGTGCGACACCTGCCGCACCAACTGGTTGAGGCGTTCCGGTCGACACTGGAAGAAGTCGCGCAAGCCGATCTCCTCGTTCATGTCGTCGACGGTGCCGACACTGACCCGTTCGCCCAACTGGTCGCCGTCCGCGAAGTATTGACTGACATCGACGCGCAGGCCGTGACCGAGCTCGTGGTCATCAACAAGGTTGACGTCGCCGACCCCGAGGTCGTTGACGCGGTCACGCGTGCTGAGCAGCGCCGCGGCAACCGCGTGGTGCTCGTATCGGCACGCACGGGCCAAGGCATTCCCGACCTGGTCGAGGCACTCGACGAGATGGTGCCGCGCATCGACGTGAGCATCGACGTTCTGCTCCCGTTCGCCGACGGTCGACTGGTGGCGAGGATCCACGAGCTCGGCGAAGTGCTGACCGAGGAGCACACCGGCGACGGCACACACATCACCGCCAAGGTGCCGCGCCGCCTCGCCGGCGAGCTGGCTGACTACGCGGTGGCCGGGGTAACCGAAGCCTGAGTCAGCGCCTCTAGGCTGGGGCGATGGCGTCGGTCAAGCAGTTCCAAGTCACGTTCGATTGCGCGCAACCTGAGCGGGTCGCTCGCTTCTGGTGCGAGGTGCTGGGGTACGTCGTGCCGCCGCCACCGCACGGGTTTGCATCGTGGGAAGACTTCGAGCACGCGCTGCCGACTGACGCACAGGGTTCCGCTTTCGCGTGCGTCGATCCCGCAGGGCTAGGCCCGCGACTGTTCTTTCAGCGCGTGCCCGAAGGCAAGGTCGCCAAGAATCGGCTGCATCTCGACGTCCGGGTCGCCACCGGACTCGTCGGCGCAGAGCGCCTTGCAACGCTTGAGGCGGAGTGCGCGCGGCTCCTCCCGCTCGGTGCTGCGCGGGTGCGACTGCTGGCCGCCGATGATCACAACGAGTCGTGCATCGTGATGCAGGACGTCGAGGGAAATGAATTCTGTCTCGATTAGCAGCCGAGTTGCCGGAGGTATTGCGTGCCTAAGTCGATCGCGGTGTTCGGGTCTGGTCCGGGTCTGGGGCGAGCCGTCGCCCGCCGCTACGCGCAAGAGGGATACGACGTCGTGCTCGTCGCGCGCAACCAGCACAGTCTCGAGGCCTTCGCGAACGAGCTGAGTGGCCTTGGCGTCGGCTCGCACGTGATGACGGCCGACCTGGCCGACACCGCCGGCGTCCCTGCATTGGGTGAACGGATTCGCGCTGCGATCGGCGAGCTCGATGCCCTGTACTACGCGCCCACCCCGGGCCAAGGGTTCGTTCCTGCTGCAGACCTCACGCCCCAGCGCGCTCAAGATTTCATGCCGCTGCTCTTCTATACGCACATCGCGCTGGTTCAGGAGTTCCTGCCCCACCTGATTGAGCAAGGCTCCGGCGCGATCCTGACCGCGCAAGGCGCCAGCACGCTGCATGGCCTGCCGAACATGAGCGGATCAGGCCCCGCGCAAGCTGCGCAGCGCAACTACCTGCAGTCGTTACACACCGAGGTGGCTGACAAAGGCGTCTACGTCGGCATGCTCTACATCGGCGCGGTCATCGAGAACAGCGCGTTCCACACCTACACCGTCGAATCTGACGCCGCCGGCACCGGCAGGTACTGGGGACCGACAGTCAGCCCGGACTATCTCGCCGACCTGCTCTGGACTATGCACAACACCAATGGCGAGTCGGAAGCGAAATACCCCGCGTAGGTAGCTGATCCTGTGGGTGCGCGCCCGATCGGCCCGGTTCGCCAGCTACCCTTCGACCCGTGGCTGCACCAAAGATTCCCGCCGTCGAGGAGCTGCTTGCCCTCGCGGTCGCGGGGATCGGTGGCGAGGCTCGTGACGGCCAGTTGACGATGGCGCGCGCGGTCGAGCACGCAATGCTCTCGGGTGATCATCTGCTCGTTCAGGCAGGCACCGGCACCGGCAAGAGCCTCGCCTACCTGGTCCCCGCGATCCGCCACGCGCTCGCTATGGACGGTCCGGTCAGCAAGCCAAAGACTAACGACAAAGACGATGAGGCGGACGGCGAGGGGAGCGGTCCGTCGGAACCGCGCGCATCCGACGGGCGCATGAAGCATGAGGAGTTGCCGCCTCGCGGACCAGTCGTGGTGGCCACTGCCACGATCGCGCTGCAACGGCAACTGATCGAACGTGACTTGCCGCGGCTCGCCGAGTCGCTCGCGCCCGCGCTGCCCGTTGCGCCGACTTTCGCGATCCTCAAAGGACGTCGTAACTATCTGTGCCTGCAACGCCTTCATGCAGGTCCGGACGCTGAGCAGGACGGCCTGTTCGACGACGTCGAGCCCGCGGGATCTAAAGGCTCGGGCGCTACCGGACCGACTTCGGCGCTTGGCCGTGACGTCGTGCGCATCACCGAATGGGCTAACTCCACCGATACGGGCGACCGCGACGAGTTGCTACCCGGTGTCAGCGAGCGGGCGTGGAGTCAGGTCGCCGTTTCGTCGCGTGAGTGCCTTGGCGCAACGAACTGTCCTTACGGCGCAGACTGTTTTGCCGAATCTGCACGCATGCGGGCGATGCGCGCCGACGTTGTCGTGACCAATCATGCGCTCCTCGCAATCGACGCGTTGAGCGACGTCGATGTGCTGCCCGAGCACGACGTTGTCGTCATCGACGAGGCACACGAGTTGGTCGACCGGGTCACTGGCGTCGCTACCGAGGAGCTGACTGGCGGGATCGTCGAACGTGCCGCAGCGCGCTGTCACCGACTCGCACCGGACGAGTCGGCTCAGCTCGCGGAAGCGGCCGCGGCTTTGTCCGACATCCTGACGGCAGCGCCGATTGGCCGGCTGTCGCCGCTGCCGAATTCGCTCGCCGAGGTGATCTCACTAGTACGCGACGCGGCACGAGCCACTCTCGGCGTGATGGCCACTCCCGACACTGCGACCAAGGCCGCGAGCGCAGAGGCGGATGCCGACGTCGAAGTGGTCCGCCGCCAAGCCCGTGTCGCCGTTGAGGCAGTCTTCGATACCGCCGAGCGACTGCTCAAGGACTCCGACGACGACGTGATCTGGACGGCGTCCGAGGAGCGGCGTGGAATTGTGTTGCGTGTTGCGCCGCTGCATGTTGCGGAGTTGTTGCGGAAGGCGTTGTTCGATCAACGCACTGTCGTGTTGACGTCGGCAACTTTGACATTGGGCGGCCGCTTCGAACCGGTCGCTGCGGGGCTCGGTCTGTTGCACCTTGCGAGTGCCGCCAGTGACGGCCACCCCGGCTGGGTTGGCCTCGACGCGGGCTCGCCGTTCGACCATGGGCGGCAGGGAATTCTCTATGTGGCAAAGCATCTTCCGCCGCCAGGCCGCGACGGGACGCCGACCGAAACACTCACCGAGCTAGCCGAACTCATCGAGGCTGCAGGTGGTCGCACGCTCGGGCTTTTCTCTTCGATGCGCGCCGCCGTCGATGCGGCCGAGGCGATGCGGTCACTGGTCGACGTCCCCATTCTTTGTCAGGGTGAAGATTCCACCGCAGAGCTGGTGCGTCAGTTTGCGGCCGACCCGACGTCGTGTCTTTTCGGCACGCTGTCGCTTTGGCAGGGCGTCGATGTGCCAGGGGCGTCGTGTCAGCTCGTCGTCGTCGACCGCATTCCGTTCCCGCGGCCCGACGATCCGTTGATGTCGGCACGATCGAAGGCAGTCGCCGACGCAGGGGGCAACGGATTCATGGCGGTCGCCGCGGCCCAGGCGGCGTTGCTACTTGCGCAGGGCACCGGACGCTTGTTGCGGTCGCGAACCGATCGCGGCGTCATCGCCGTGCTCGACTCGCGGTTGGCGACCGCGCGCTACGCGGGCTTCTTGCGCGCGTCGCTGCCGCCGTTCTGGTTCACGACGGATCCGGCCGTCGTCCGCTCGTCGTTGCGTTCCCTAGACGAAGCAGCGGGCGGACGACGGAAGCCCGTCGTCCATGAGCAGCCGACCCTCGACGACGCGACCCGCTGACGTCGGTTTGTCGGCAACGTTTCTGTCAGCGCGGCGTCGTAGGTTCGGCGCATGACCTACTACTTCCAGGTAACCGTCGATTCTGCCGACCCGCACCTGCTCGCCGATTGGTGGGCCGAGACGCTCGGGTGGGAGGTCGAGCCGAGCGACGAGGCGTTCATCCGCGACATGATCGCCCAGGGGTTCGCGACCGACGCAGATACGCAGCTTCATAACGGCGTTCTGGTGTGGCGCGACGGCGCGGCGATCCTCGCCCCTGATGAGCCGGCCTCCCCGTCACGTCGGCGCGTGCTGTTTCAGCTGGTCCCCGAACCGAAGACCGTCAAGAACCGGATGCACCTCGACGTACGGGTCGGGGCGGACAACATCGAGAAGGTCCTCGAAGAATTGCAGGCGCGTGGCGCCACTTTCTTGCATCGCGCGAACCAAGGCCCGCACTCGTGGGTGACTGTCGCCGATCCGGAGGGCAACGAGTTCTGCATCACGTAAATGTGTCCGGTGATCCGGCTAGTCGATGACACACTGCCCAGGTGTCATCCGACGGGCTCACCCAAACTGATGACCTGAGCGCTGCCGCGTGGATCGCTCCACGGCTCGGCGCGTTCGGGTCTGGTGTGCGCGGCATAATTCCGGCCGGATTCGAGGCCTACGCGCGAATTCTGCATCCGGCCGACTCGGCTGACGAACCTGTGCGCTGGAGCGCGGTTGCCGAGGTGTGCGGCAAGGTCGCGCACCCACTGATGCAGTTTCACACCCTCGTCGGAGCTGGGCCGTACGAGTACGACGTGGATTCCGCCGCATGGACGGGTTCGGTTCCCGACCAAGGTGATCTCGAACCCGAGTCGCTCGCGGCATTGCTCGACGTCCTCGCCCGATATACGGCTCCCGCACAGCGATGCTGGTTCGGTGTGTGGGACGGATACGGCTGGCTCAGGCCCAGCGGTCCGGTCGTGTTTGCGAGCAACGACGGCACACCGCCGCCGCCGGCTTCTGATCGGCTTTTTGCAAAGATCGACTTCGATGCCCGCGTTGAGCTGCCGCAACGCAAGTACCTGCTATTCAGCGGGCCACTCGAGGCTGCCCTCGAGATCGGAGACTGGCCGACCGCGCAATGGTTCCTGCCACACTCGCCGAACCTCTTTTGGCCAGACGATGTGTCGTGGTGTGTGGCGACCGAGATCGACCTGTTCTGCACGTACGTCGGCGGAACGCGCGAACTGATCGATGAGCTGTTGGCCGACGACCGGCTCGAGGTATGGGAAGCGCACCTCGACGATCCGGTCACCGCCGACAGTGACCTGCTGAACGGCTAGAAGCCTGGGAAGACCGTTCGCAGCGTTTCGAGGATCGGATCCTCTGTGCCGGGCGGGGTGTGGTCGGGATCGAGGCGGCCGTAGATGAGGCGGATGAACGCCTCGGACGGCAGCGCGAGCAAACTGTCTGCCTCGAATCGCGCATCGAGGGGCCCCAGGGTTGCGCCGTCCGCATCGATTGTGAGCACGAAGTTCCGAGGTGGTTCCTCGGTCTCGACCCCGACGACGAGCTGAGAGTCGAGTGGCTTCCCGGCCCGCGCAACCAGTGGCTCGAGAGCATCGATGAGCACATCGACGGCGTCGGGGAGCAGGTGCGCCTTTGGGTCGAGGGCCACCACGACATCCCAGGTGTGCAGCGAGTGCTCGCCGAGTCGCATTTGGAGGATGCCGGCGAAGTCACGGTCGGTGCCGAAGAAGTCGAGATGCCACTCATCGCGCTGCTCTTGGTCGAGCGCCTCGAATGCGGCCATCAGTTCGCCGTCGGCCGCGATGCCGTCGCGCGCCTGGTCGTCGGGGCTCTTTGCATTCCACTCGTCCCAGACAGGTTGGATGACATCGATCCCTGGTGCGGGCTGGCCTGCTAGGCCGGCCTCGAGGATGAGCCTGAAAAAGATCGCTCCGGTGCCCATGTGCGACAGCACCTGAGCGATCGACCACTCCGTGTCGTAGGACTGCTCGCGAACTTGCTCAGCGGTCAGCGGCGTCGCGACCTCGACCAGCCGCGCGCGTGAGTTGCGCAACGCTGCAAGCAAGACGTCAGCGGTCGGCGTGTCATTCGGCTCTGCCATGTAGTGCCCCACTCAACAGTTGAAGGCGTGACCAGACGAACCCACGCTAGTCGAGCAGTGTGGCGTCGATGCGGTGGGCCTCGGTCGCCAGCCACTCTTGCGCTCGCAGCAGCTTCTGTTCGAGGCCACCATTCCACCACCTCGCGAACACGGGATCAGCAGCCGCTGCCGCCTGCATTGCGGGCAGCGAGTTCGCCGCACGCTGCAGCGCTGTCGGGACGACGAGTGCCCGCTGCTCTGAGGTCATGCCGTACGCGTCGGCCAGGATCCGCACGCGCGCCGGCACATCGGCGTCCCGCATGGCTGGTGGCCTGTCGCTTGGATGCATGAGCGGCGTCCACCAGTACATGGCGTTGACGAGGTCGACGACGCGCGTTGTGGGGCGGCTGAGATCGAAGTCGATGAACGCCGCGGGCAGGCCGTCGCGGAAGACGACGTTGCCCGGGCAGTAGTCCTGATGCGCGATGAGCTCAGATTTTTCGAACAGCGGGACGACGCCTGCTGGCGTCCCGGGGACGCCACCCCACACAGCACTGACGGGCGGCGTGAAGTCGGCGGCGGCATCGTGCAGGCGTCGGATGAGTTTGCCGAGCGGTACGAGTACTTCGTCTCCGCAGGCGTAGTCGGGAAGCGGCTCCTGCGGCACGTCGCCGGCCACGAAGGAGAGCACCTCGCGGCCCTGCTCGTCGTAGCCCAGGGGAGTCGGCGCCTCGCGAAACCCGCGCGCATGCAGGTGTTTTAGATAGCACTGGATCGTCGCGGTGAACGGCCGTACGGGTCGTCGAACTGTGTCGCCGACCTTCACCACGTAGGTGACGCCGTCGCTGGCCAGCACCTGCTCGTCGTCCATCGTCACGACCCTATTCGGGCCGGATCACACCTTGCGCAGGACCGCGCTTACGCGACCGAGGATCGTCGCGTCGTCGCCGGGGATTGGTGCGTAGTTCGGGTTGTGCGGCATCAACCAGACGTGGCCGTCGCGCCGCTTGAAGGTCTTCACGGTCGCTTCGCCGTCGATCATCGCCGCGACGATGTCACCGTTCTCGGCGGCCAACTGTTGGCGCACGACGACCCAGTCGCCATCACAGATCGCCGCATCGACCATGGAGTCGCCAACGACTTGCAGCATGAACAGGGTGCCTTCGCCGACGACGTTTCGGGGAAGTGGGAAGACGTCCTCGACGGCCTGCTCGGCGAGGATCGGGCCACCGGCGGCAATCCGGCCGACAAGCGGGACGTAGGCAGTGGCCTGACGTGCGTCGCCGCTCTCGGTCTCATCGAAGGGTGCGACCTGTTCTTGGCCCGTGCCCTGCCGGATGCCACTGCGCTCGCGAGTGCCGCTGTGATCCCGAGTGCCGCGCGGCTCGGACGTCGAGGTGCCGGCAACGTCGCCCGGGATCCGGACCTCGACAGCGCGGGGGCGATTCGGGTCGCGGCGCAGGTAGCCCTTCTTCTGCAGGGTGGTGAGCTGGTGGGCGACGCTTGACGTTGAGGTCAGGCCGACCTGTTCGCCGATCTCGCGCATGCTCGGCGGGTAGCCGCGCCGCTCGACCGAGTCGCGGATCACGTCGAGGACGCGGTGCTGCCGCGGGGTCAGGCCGGTCTCGTCGGGCGGACCGTCCGGGAAGTCGGTGACACCGGCGAGCGGGCCTGAACCTTCTGCGTCGCGTGGCGACATGACCTCGCCCTTTCATGTGGTCTTCATCGTTGGTCGGTTGCCCGAAGGTAGCCCTTTTCCGACACGTATTCAAACATCTGTTCGAACGTGTCGTGGTTTTGTCGGCGGGATGGGGTACAACTTCGTACAGGCGTTCGATCGAACATCCGTTCGAGGTCATCGGTCGCCGCACTTCCTTCCCCGGAGGTCTTCATGAGCCCGCAGCCCACGCTCCTCAGCCCGATCCGACGCAGCCCGGTCCGCGCGCTCGACCTCGCCGAGTTCCCCTGCCCGCCAGCTCGCAGCTTGCGGGCACTGCCCAAGACCGATGTGCCGGCCAAGGAGTTGCCCGCAGCGCTGGTGATCAGCCTCGCGCCGCCGTTCGAGCGGGCGACGCCGCTCCGGCTGGTTGAGGCCGACGCGCCCCGGTCTCGTGGCTCACGTTCGGCGGCGAAAAGCCTTACAGCTGGCCACATTCGGCTGACGCGACGTGGTCGGCTCGCACTGTTGGTTGCCGCGGTTCTTTGCCTGCTGGTCGGCTTCTCGCTCGGCAACACGCTGTCGTTCACGGCTGGTTCCATCAGCCCTCCGGCGGCCTCGCACAGCATCGTCGTCCAGCCTGGTCAGACGCTTTGGGGCATTGCCACGCAGGTCGCGCCGCACGCCGATCCGCGGGCCACGATCCAGCAGATCATCGTCCTGAACCACCTGCCGAGCACGGGCGTGCAGGTCGGCGAGACGCTCGCCGTGCCGTCATGATCCGCGACACGCCGTCCGGCCTGCGTACTTCGCGAGAGCACTTGCGCACCGCCCCGGTTCCGCCTAACGTCTGACCCCTACATCTAGTACTTACATGGATGTAGTTCTCCACAGGTTGTGCCCAGGCGGAGGGGACTTGAGCACAGCTGGGGGGTGTTTGCGCACAGGTTCGTCCACAGTTTGTCCCCGGGACTCCTCCAAAAGTCTCCCGAGGAAGGTGCTGGGGCGGGGTTGTGAGCGGCGCCGGGGAAGGCGTCACAGAACACATTCAGGGGAATCGGCCCGGCTGGCTCGGTGTGGGAAGGGGAGGGCGACAGTGTTTTGTCCCTTCTGCCACCACACCGACAGCCGGGTCGTCGACAGCCGGGTCACCGACGACGGAACCGCTATCCGCCGTCGGCGGTCCTGCCCCGAGTGCGGGCGGCGATTCACCACCCTGGAGACCGCCTCGATCGCCGTCATCAAGCGGTCGGGCGTGAGCGAACCCTTCTCTCGCGCCAAGGTCATCTCCGGCGTCCGCAAGGCATGCCAAGGCCGCCCGGTCGACGAAGACGCGCTCGCATTCCTCGCCCAGCGGGTCGAAGACGACCTGCGGGCCAGCGGCTGTAGCGAAATCTCGAGCCAGGACGTCGGCCTCGCCGTCCTCGCGCCTTTGCGCGACCTCGATGACGTCGCCTACGTGCGGTTTTCCTCGGTCTACCGGGGCTTCGATTCACTCGAGGCGTTCGAGGCCGAGATCGCGTTACTACGTGCTGAACGTGACTTGCAGCCGGGCATTGCGCAGCCCACAAAGCCCTGACGCGCAACCAAAAACGATCCCGGCCGGGGGAAATCCGGCAGCCGGTATTGGTGTTGTTATCAGCGGAGGAGATACGCATGACAGAGACGTCACGTGACACCCAAAGTGACCCGATTACGGTCGGCTCGCGGGCTTCAGGGCGGGGTTTGACGATCGAGCGGGTTTACACCACGCCCGGCGTGCACCCCTACGACGAAGTCACCTGGGAGCGTCGCGACGTCGTCATGACGAACTGGCGTGACGGCACGATCAACTTCGACCAGCGGGGTGTCGAGTTCCCCGACTTCTGGGAGGTGAATGCCGCCAACATCGTCACCACCAAGTACTTCCGCGGGGCCGTCGGCACTGAGCAGCGCGAGTGGTCGCTGAAGCAGCTGATCGACAGAGTCGTGCTCACCTACGTGAAGGCCGGTCAGGTCAACGGTTATTTCGCGAGCGTCGACGACGCCACGATCTTTGAGCACGAGCTCACCTATGCCTTGCTGCACCAGGTGTTCAGCTTCAACTCCCCGGTGTGGTTCAACGTCGGGACGTCGGCTCCGCAACAGGTCTCTGCCTGCTTCATCCTCGCCGTCGACGACAAGATGGAGTCGATCCTCGACTGGTACAAGGAAGAGGGGATGATCTTCAAGGGAGGATCAGGGTCAGGCATCAACCTGTCTCGCATCCGCTCGTCGAAGGAACTGCTCTCCTCCGGTGGCACCGCTTCCGGCCCGGTCTCTTTCATGCGCGGCGCCGATGCCAGTGCCGGAACCATCAAGTCGGGTGGCGCCACGCGGCGCGCAGCGAAGATGGTGATCCTCGACGTAGATCACCCCGACATCGAAGAGTTCGTCGAGACCAAGTCGCGCGAGGAAGACAAGATCCGCGTGCTGCGTGACGCCGGCTACGACATGGATCTCGGCGGTCGCGACATGTCGAGCGTGCAGTACCAGAACGCCAATAACTCAGTGCGGGTGAACGAGGAGTTCATGCGCGCCTACGAGCAGGGCAAGGACTTCGGGCTGAAGGCGCGTACCGACGGCAGAGTCATCGAGACCGTCGACGCCAAGTCGTTGATGCGCAAGATTGCGCACGCAGCGTGGGAGTGCGCCGATCCCGGTATCCAATACGACGACACGATCAACGACTGGCACACTTGCCCAGAGTCGGGCCGTATCACCGGAAGTAATCCGTGCTCCGAATTCGTTCATCTCGATAACTCGTCGTGCAACCTGGCGTCGTTGAACCTGATGAAGTTTCTCAGGGACGACGATACGTTTGACGCCGTTACTTTCACGAAAGTGGTCGAGCTCGTCATTACCGCGATGGATATTTCGATCTGCTTTGCAGATTTCCCGACTGAGAAGATCGGCGAGGTCACGCGGGCATTCCGTGAGCTGGGTATTGGCTACGCCAACCTCGGGGCGCTGCTGATGGCGACCGGACATGCCTACGATTCAGATGGCGGTCGCGCACTAGCCGCAGGCATCACGTCGCTCATGACAGGCGTCGCTTACAGGCGCTCCGCGGAACTCGCCGGCATCGTCGGGCCCTACGATGGCTACGCGCGCAACGCCGAGCCGCACACCAGAGTGATGCGGAAGCACGCGGCAGCATCGGATGCCATCCGTAGCGTGGGAATAATCGATCGCGAAGTTATCCGGCTTGCGAATACGGCGTGGCAGGAAAATCTCAAGATCGGCGAGAAGAATGGCTGGCGCAATTCGCAAGCCTCAGTACTCGCGCCCACCGGAACTATAGGCTTGATGATGAGCTGTGATACCACTGGAATTGAGCCGGATCTCGCTTTGGTGAAATTCAAGAAGTTGGTCGGCGGCGGCTCAATGCAAATCGTCAATGGCACCGTGCCGCGCGCATTGCGCAACCTTGGGTACCAAGAGGAGCAGGTCGAGGCGATCGTCGAGCACATCGCCGAGCACGGCAACGTTATCGATGCACCTGGCCTCAAGCTGGAGCACTACGAAGTCTTCGATTGCGCGATGGGTGAGCGCTCGATCTCGGCGATGGGTCACGTTCGGATGATGGCGGCAGTGCAACCTGCGCTTAGCGGAGCCATCTCGAAGACCGTGAACCTGCCGGAAGACGCGACAGTCGAAGATGTAGAAGACGTGTATTACCAAGGCTGGAAGATGGGCCTGAAGGCGCTCGCGATCTACCGCAACAACTGCAAGGTCGGCCAGCCGCTCTCCGATGCACGCGAGAAGAAGACTGATGTTGCCGTTGCAGTGCCTGGCGAATACAAGCCGGTGCGCAAGCGCCTGCCAAAGCGTCGTCCGTCGCAGACCGTGTCGTTCGCTGTTGCTGGTGCCGAGGGGTATCTGACGGCCGGCTCGTACCCCGACGATGGTCTTGGCGAAGTGTTCCTCAAGCTCGGCAAGCAGGGTTCGACGCTGGCCGGCGTGATGGACGCGTTCTCCATCGCCATCTCGATCGCGCTGCAGTACGGAGTGCCGCTCGAGGCGTTCGTGTCGAAGTTCGTCAACATGCGCTTCGACCCGGCCGGTCTGACCGACGACCCCGACGTGCGGATGGCGCAGTCGATCATGGACTACATCTTCCGCAGGCTCGCCCTCGACTACCTGCCGTTCGACAACCGTGCTGAGCTCGGCATCTTCACCGCAGACGAGCGAGCGCAGACCGTCGCGTCGAAGTACGGCGACGACACAAGTGCGCCGGTCATCGACGACGACTTGGAGTACGTCGACTCGATCTCGCAGTCGGCGCCCATCGTGAAGCCGTCGGTGCCCGAGGTGCATGAGTCCGCAAGTGCCAAGCCGGTGGACGACGAGATTCACTCGTCGACGGAATTGCTCGAGCGGCAACTGGGCACCGCAGCCGACGCGCCGCTGTGCATGAGTTGCGGCACCAAGATGCGTCCGGCCGGCAGCTGCTACGTCTGCGAAGGCTGTGGCAGCACCAGCGGCTGCAGCTAGGCGCGAAGTACGGACCCAGGGGTCGCCGGATTCGCGGCGGCACCGGACTTCTTATGCGGTATCCCAGATGTGTTGGCATTGAGTCGCGCGATCGCGCACACTACTAGCGGATTCCCACACAGCTCTGAACGGTTTTGGGCGATTCTGGGTGCTGCGAGTGGACATGCCTTCGTCAACACGCTCAGGAGGGGTCATGCCCGAGGAAGCCGATCCGATTGACCCGGCCGACGACTCGGCGGGCTTCGCCCAGCCGATTGGGACCGGCATGGAGCCCGTACCCCCTGGAGCTGGGGCTGAGTTCAGTGCTGCAACGGTCGAACGTCTACGGAACCGCCTCGACCAGTTCGATGCGGTTCGCACCCGCGGAGAGGTCGAGAGCCGTTCAGCCCACCTTGGGGGTCAGTCACCACGCTGACGTTCGCGCAGTGGTCTGCCAACGGCGAAGTCGCGAGGGTCATTGATCTGACCGACGAGCGAGCCTTGCCGTGGCTTCTGGACTCGTACGGCGGCGCCCGGCCGCGCGTGCTTCAGGCAGTTTTGGCTCATGCCGTCGCCCTCGGTGCGCGTAGTGCGGTGATCGAATATCGCTACCTCGATCCTGACTGGCGCAACGAACACCGCGACTTCTATGCGTCGACGTTTCGACGTTACCCGTCAGTGGCGCACAGGCTGCATTTCTTCGAGGAACCGCCCGATGCAGACTGGATTTCGTCCGAACGACCGGCGACCATCCAGGGCCTCACATATTTGGGGTACTGCGTACTTCGGCCCGTTCCGGCTGCGCCTGTGGGTAGAACGATGCTGCGTCCGCTTCAGTCGGCCGACCTGACCTGTGTCGCCCGGGACAGGGTGAACCTGTTCGGTACTGAGCTGACTGTGGACGGCGCGCCATTCATCGCCCAGGACGCTCAACTGAGTCGATGCGCTCAAACGACGACCTGGGTGACTGCGTACTACCACCACCTGAAGTTCAGGGGCCCCCGCGTATTGCCTGGCGCGATTGCGGCGGCCGTCGCGAACACCCTCGAGCACGGTCGGCAGCTACCTTCACCCGGGCTTACGATCGGGCAGATGGCCGACGCCGCTCGTTCAATCGGCCTTCCACCTCTCGTATACCCGCTCAGGAATCTCGCTGAAGGCGAGTCGGTGCCGACAATGGTCTGCCGCTATCTGAACTCGGGGATACCTGTCACCATCGCGACTCGGGCGCACGCCTTTGTACTAGTCGGGTACAGCAGGTCAGCGGACGCAGACGGGAAAAAACTGATCCACTTTCTTCGTCACGACGACGAGACCGGTCCCTACCAACGCGTCGAACACTGGTTACTTGATGAGCACGGGCCTTGGGAGTACGCCATAGTGCCGCTGCCGGCGAAGGTGTACCTCCCCGGTGAGAACGCAGAGGCGATCGGGGGACAGCGCCTGCGAGACGAGCTTGATCGAACGCGGACTGACGAAGCAGCCCAGTTGCTCGCACGCCTTGATGACCCAGATCACCCGCTGTCGTTCCGGTCGACAGTGGTCCTGTCCAACGAGTTCAAGAACACCCTGACTGCGCGTCTCTACCCAGCCGACGTCGCGGCGGCCTATCAGCGAATGCAGATGTCGCGTTTCGTATGGGTGGTCGAGCTCACCGATCGAAACCTACGCGACGCGCGGCAGCCTTGCGTGTTGGCCGAGGCCGTCATCGACGCAACCGACCATATCCGCGACCTGCACGTTCTCGGCTGGCGAGTCCCTGGAGCAGTCTGGGGGTGGCTGCCGGACGAGGACAGGCAGACGGTCCGGCGAAATCTTGCGCCTGTGCCGCTCACGATCAGCATTGCACAGCCGCACGTTGTGCATCCTCCTGTGTCGCCGGGCTAGATCGCACCGGGTCCTGTCACGCTCCGACGTATGTATGTAGGAGGTGATCGGGTTGGACATCAGCGAACTCATCGAGCAGCTGAAGCGTGGTGAGGATTCGGCTGGTCCGATCCTGGTCAGCGTCCTCGCGCCCAGGCTGCTCGGCTACACAGCGATGATCGCGAAGGACCTTCCACTCGCCGATCAGGAGATCGCGGTAGAGAACGCGATCGAACGGGCGGTTGTCCGGATCGATCAGTACGACTCGTCCAAGGGAACATTCGCCGGCTGGGTGCGCGGATTCGTGAGATTCGCAGTCGCCGATTGGCGGCGGCAGTATGCAGACGGGGCACCCGTTGAACTGTCTCGCGAAGTTGCGCGGGTCGGCCTGACCACACCCGACAGTTCTGAAGACGGCGCAGACGACTCGCCTCCGGGGATCGAGGCAGGTGTCTCCACGCTGGTGCTGGCGCTACCAGAGGTCGACCAGCTGCTCCTTCGGCTTCGTTACGTCGAGGTACTACCCCATAACCAGATTGCCGAGCAACTCGGCATCACCGAGAACGCTTGCCGGAAACGCCTGCAGCGGGTGCTCGAGCGGTTGCGCTTGCTCGCCGCCGCAGATCGAGACTTTGACCAGTACTTCGAAGGAGATGAATCATGACGAGCTACGACGAGACTGCCGGCACGGAGGACCCGAAGTCGTTGCTGGGTCAGTTGCGCGCCAGCTTCGATGCCAAGTCCCACGATGAGACGCTCTCCGTTGAGGAGACTCTCGATGAGATGTGGGCCGAGCGCATCCTGGCAGGGCGGGAGCTATCGGGCTCTGCCGTCGTTGCGGCCGCCGCCGATCTGGTGATCCCACCGCAGTCAGTGCGGCCCGAGGCGCGAAAGCGAATGATCGACGCCGCGAGTCGTGCGCTGGCAGAACGGCGGAAGCTAAATGGCCTGCTGCCCGTCTTGCTTCGGACCGCGCGGGAGGCCTCAGGGCTCACTCTCGATACGGTTGCTGCCGAATCCCATCTCGACATGAATCTCGTCGCCTCTCTGGAGCGCGGCGATATCCGGGTCGACCTGCGGATGGACGTCGACACCGTCGCTGCATGGATTCATGCAGTTCCCGTAGACCGCGAACTGGTGGTCAGATCTCTCCGTCGGTCTCTGGGGGTGGGGTGGACGGGCGATTCCTTGCTCGCGGCCGGAGTAGCTGACGCGCCTTCCAACGCAGATACCTACGTCGAGTGCGTCCTGCGACGGCTCGCCGTCATAGAGGAGCAACCGTGACCAGTACCGTCGGCATTGCGCCGATCATCGACCACATTGCGCTCCGATCCTTTGCCGGAACGCGGGTCAACCTGCCCAAAGCGGAGGTCGACAAACACCGTGAACAGGTGCAGCGGCTTCGTGACCATCTGCAACGCGTGATCGATGATCACGCTCACTACAAACTGATCAAGACAGTCCACTCTGGCAGCGTGGCCAAGGGCACAGCGCTCAGAACGATCTCCGATATGGATGTTGCTGCATACCTCGACGCCACACAGGTGCCGACGGGGGATGAACATAAATTGATCTCCGAGTTGGCGTCGATTCTGCGCACTGCGTATGGAGCGACGAAGGCGTACGACGATTTCGAGGAGCAGGCGCACTCGGTCAAGGTTCACTTTCACGGGTCCGGTCTCGATGTCGATGTGGCGCCCGTCATCTACGCAGGGCTTCCCGACGACAGGGGAGACCTGATCACGAGCCGGGGAGATCGCGTAGAGACGTCGGTGCGGTTGCACTTGGCTTTTATCAGGGCACGCAAGCAGCTCTACGGCAAGGACTACGCGCAAGTGATCCGGCTTCTGAAATATTGGGCCAGGGAGCAAAAGCGCGCTCGTGGAAAGGACTTCCGTTGTAAGTCTTTTTTGCTTGAACTGCTGGTCACGCACCTGGCCGACTCGCGACTGACGCTTTCGGATTATCCTACTGCGCTGGAGGAAGCATTCGCGTGGATCGTGCAGGGCGAGTTCAGCGAGTCAGTGTGGTTCGACGACTACTACGTCGCCTCCGACCTTGCAGTCAGCGCCGAGCCAATTCGAGTTTACGATCCGGTAAACCCACTCAACAACGTGTGCAAGAACTACAACCTCAATCAACGCGATCTGCTCATCGACGCGGCTAGCGACGCCCTCGACGCGGTCACTGCAGCGCGCTACGCGCCGACAAAGGGCTACGCCGTCGAGTGCTGGCAGCGAGTCTTCGGGCCTACTTTCAGAGGCGAATGACGATGACCAGTTCGTACACAATGAGCAATACCTTCACGATCACCCATGCTCGCTACATCACAAGCAAGATTGCCGCAGACCTCCGGCAGCTGCGCTTGTTCTATGGTTCGCCGTCGGATCAGCAGGTCGACGACTATGCCGAGGAAGCTGCGCTGTTGTTGAGAGACGGGTACCTTGAGCGCGTGGACTACGGCTTTCGGAGCGTGGGCGCCAATGGCGAGTCCAAGTGGCTACTCGTGTTGCGCTACATTGCGAAGAACGGCGCAATCGCAGACGACTATTCCGGCCGCATTCCGGCACGCGTCAATGTCGGGGGGGCCACGTTCTGGTCTTTTCTGACATATACCGCACCTTTCTTCGGACTCAGCAATTCGGATAGGGCGCGAGTTAAGGCAGCCCTACCGATTGAGCGCACATCAGGGCGTGAAGCGGAGTTCGTGAACGGTTCCTGGAGTGGTGACCGAAGCTACTCATCCGCCGAACACGGTGTGGCGCGATCAGTGTTCAAACCACTATGACTGCACTCCACGAGCTTTTCGAGGACGTGATCGAACTTCCCAACGCCTCGGCGAAGCGTCGCTATGACTCGTTAGTCGGCCTCGATGAGGTCAAAGCACGGCTGAGCAAGGAAGGTCAGCTCCTCCTCAACCCAGCGTCACTTGAGCGCTGGAGCGAACAGTTCCATGGCACCCACCTTCAGGCGTGCGCGGCATTTGGAGATCGACACCCGCTCTTCCTGTTCGCCGGTGACGTAGGTACGGGCAAGTCTGCACTTGCTGAGTCCTTTGGTGACGAGATCGCGAGAAGCATTGATGCTCCGATCTTCCTCCACAGACTGAGTCTCGCTTCTCGTGGTACGGGCGCGGTGGGCGAGATGACCCAGCTGCTGGCATCCGCGTTCGGCGAGATCCGACGCGTCGCGGCCACCCCGCGATCACACGACGGCTCGCACTCCTCGGCAGTGATCCTCCTGATTGACGAAGCCGATGCACTAGCGCAGTCTCGTGAGACATCGCAGATGCACCACGAAGACCGAGCAGGCGTCAACGCTCTCATCCGTGGGGTCAATAGCCTCGTCGAGGACGCGCTACCCGTGATTGTGGTATTGGCGACCAACCGAATAGGGGCGATCGATCCAGCCGTACGACGTCGTGCAGCTGCGACGTTCTCGTTCGAGCGCCCCGCTGCCACCCAACGGCGCGCAGCACTGGTGAACCTAATCTGCGACATCCGACCGACTGACGCAGAGCTGGAAGCCCTCGTGGCCGTGACCGGGCCCACAACAAACCGCAAGTACGGCTTCACGTACTCCGACCTGTTCCAGAGACTTATTCCGGCTGCAGTCCTCGCCGCATATCCCGATCGGGCTCTTACGGTCAGCCTCATCTTAGAGGCGGCAGAGTCGGTTGAGGCGACGCCGCCGTTCGCTGACGGTTCCGCTTAATGAGCCAACCTCTTACCGCCATGGTCAGCTATCAATGGGCTGACTCCGACGCGGCCGAATTGATCCACGAGGAGCTCTCTCTTCGCGGGCTGACTGTATTTCACGACCGGTGCAGCTTTCCAGCAGGCAGCCGTATCGGACAGACAATGGAAGACGCAGTTGCGATCTGTGACGGGTTCGTCGCATACCTAACCCCCAATTCGTTGTATGAGTTGGCGCCAGCGGGGGTAGCGCGCCCTGCGCTTGACGCCGAGTTCAAGCCTGCGATGGACAGGGCCGAGCGGTCGCGGGCCGACGGCGGCGCGCTTCGTCGTCCCGTTGTTATTCCGCTCGCACATGGCCTCGGGGACCCTCGGACGGAGGCTCCTGCCCGGGTATGGGCTGCGAGCGGAAAGGACATATCTAGCCTCTGGACGCCCGTCACTATCGACCAATCAAATCCAGCCATCACTCAGGCAGAAGCAGCAGCCGTTGCAGACGAACTCATCGGCGCACTCCTGTGTCGAGGGGAGGGATCGCAAGCCGGCCCGATAGAGATGGCAGTGACGAGCAGGGGCACCGGCCAGCCGGCGGCGTTCCTGTCAGTCGACGCCACGAGCCTCG
The DNA here is from genome assembly GCA_036501485.1 of Acidothermaceae bacterium. Classification (GTDB taxonomy): domain Bacteria; phylum Actinomycetota; class Actinomycetes; order Acidothermales; family Acidothermaceae; genus PALSA-607. Next base: position 82,182 of record DASYAG010000016.1, read on the forward strand.
TTGGGGGCACGGAGAATCGGCCAGGAGCAATGGTCGACTGGGAGCGGTACCTTGCCGGGTTGCAGTCCTTGCAACGAGCGTTGGCGGCGTGGACAACTGGCCGTGAGCTGTCATTGCGGGTGCGGACTCATCTCACCGGGGCGATCGCGCTTGGCCGGATATTCCACCAGGCCGGTGGCTGGCATCCAACAGTTCGGGGCCGTCACGGGGATGTCGCACCAACAGACTCGGGAGTTCACCCCGATTTGCGCGTCGCCTTCGACAAGGGTTTTTCGGGCGGAGCTCTGTCCATCGATCTCGATCTACTCGGGGTCAAAATGGGAGATTTGTCGTCGAAGGCATTGAGCACGATCGCTATGCCAGTGACGAGTCGGCTCGCGATCTGGAGAGATCCTAGTCAGGGTGATTTGGGTCCCGAGGACATAGCGAAGATGGCGCAATGCACAGCGGATGCGTTCCGTGATGCTGTCTACAGCGTAAGACCCGCACAGGTGCACGTGTTCTGCGCGGCCCCGGTTGAATTCGGAGTGTTGTTGGGTCACCGCCTAACCTCGATGCATACAGATATCCATCTTTACGAGCGCGACGCGGCCAGGTACGTACCGTCGCTTGTGATACCCGCTGCCGCGTAGCCCTACCGTGCCTCAGACGGCTGGCCGCAGGCGTATGGCGCAGCCAAGCCTTCCGACGTGCGCTGGCCCTGGACACAAGTCGAAGCCTCCGAGTGTGGCGAGTCAACTGTCGGTGGGGCCGCCGATGATCGACGAGAAACTGTAGGCCCGACATGGGGAGTACTCGATGAGACTGGGCAGGCACGCTCGACGGGTGATACTGCTCCCGCACGGACCATTTCGATGGTTGGTGGCGCTCCTCGGCGCCTCGAGCTTGGTCTCCTCTGCCCTAGAAAGGGGGTTGCGATACGACCGAGTGATAAACGTGTTGCTTGCCTGCGTCCTGATTGCTGCCGGAGCGTTGCCGCCTGAATATCGGACGTCGGCACGGAAGTTCGTTTTCGGTCTGAGCACATTGTTCTTTGCTTTGGCCGGTGTCACGGCCGGCAAATCCATAGAGGAAGCGATCGCCCTCATCGTTGGGGGCGTGTTTGCAGCGATATTCACATTGTTGTTCGGTACGTCACACTCCAGCCCGCGGCACTCTGCTCGTCCTGATGCGCACGCCCAAGTGCGCCGGTGATGACGAATTGCTGTAGGCGGCACTTAGAGCGGAAAGGCGCAGCGGGGACGGACTAGGTCGTCGCAAACGAACGACAAGGTGTTGAGGTCGGGGCGCCTCTTGGCACCGTTGTCGTTGAAGTGGCGCGCTGTTCGATGTGCACCTTCGCAGCGCCCTCGGCGGTGATCGCGGGATGCCGTGCTCACGAGTTGGGATCTGGGCGCTCAGATTCGGAGGGCTTATCGTGCTGATGGTCGCGTCGCGGCCATCGATGCGCACAGGATGCGCGCAGCGGAGCCAGCTCGTGTCGTCAAGATCGACTGGAGCGAGTTACTCGGTGCCGTCCTCATCCACGTCGACACGGGCGAGGAGATTGCGCTTGAGTTGCCGCGATATTCCCCCACGGACCAACTCGACGGCCGGCGTGTGTTGTACCTTGATCAAAATCACTGGAGCAGGATCGCGAGGGCCGTCCGAAACATCAGCATCGTGTCTCTAGCTGAAGCGCGCGCGCCGCGAACGACCCGATCCACATCACGTATCTGAGTTGTGCAGCCTCGTACGCCGATTTTGTAGTCGCAGAAAGGCATCAGACCGCCTTGCTCAACCAGGCGTTAAGAGCAGGTGGCCGAACTCCAACTGCGTTTCACGACTTGTCAGGTGCCGTCGACGCGATCGATGGAGCGTTCGCCGCCGCGTCGTGAACCTGTGAGCGTCGACCAGATTGTGATCCATTAGCGAGTCTCGGTCCCCAGGGGATCACTCAGACGGTGACCGGCGCACTACCTGACCTGCGCCAGGCGCGCCGGCCGGACGGCAGATTCACACCGATGGACCATCCGTCGTGATGCGTCCTAGCGTGCAGATACCCATTCGACTCATGGTCTGATTGCTCTCGATGTGGTACGAGACTGCACCCATTGATTGCTCGAACGCCCATGCCTTGCCTCGCTCCCACTCGAGATCGTCGCATCCAAGGTCATCACGAAACGCTCGACGCGGACCCTCCTCGAGTACGTGCCACGCGCCGACGAGGTCGAGCGCTGGATCGGCTGGTCCTAGTCCGCCGACATCCAGAACACCAACCAGGCGCCCGTCGCGCACGAGCAGATTTCCGGGAATCAGATCGCCGTGTGTCATCACGTCAGGTGCGGCGCTACGCGGTAACTCTCGGAACGTTTCCCACATGCGGCGTAGCCGCGGGACGTCGAGAATCTGCTCACTGTTGCGGAAGCACGTCTCCATCCATGCGTCGTGAGCCTGCAGATCGCCGCCGCGACCTGTTCCGCGAAACGACCTGCCGTGAGTATCGATCGCGCGGACGTTCTGTACGAACTCAGCCAGGTCATGCGCGAACGCGACAGACTCAGACGGGTCGTCGTCCGCCGCGACGACGCCCTGCAACCAAGTCTGGACAGCCCACGGAAGCGTATGTCCCGCGCCCGGAACGCCGATCGCGACGGGGTCCGGTGTAGCGAACCGCGTCCGGCCCACCAGTTCCGCGGCAGCCGACGACTCGGCTTCCAACGAACGCAGCACCACCCCGGCGTCCGACCCTTGAAGCGGGAACCGAGCTACCAAGCGCTCGCCAATACGAAAGATGGCGTTCACGGTGCCTTGCGAATCCACAACTTGAATCGGTAGGGCTCGCCACGCCGGAAACTGTTCGTCCACCAACGAGCGCACAGTCTCGACCGTGACGGTCAACTGGCCGGCGTGCATGTTCACACGCGTGGATCAGACGTCGCCATCGGTTACGTCCGCAGCGTCGGGCGCGTGCTCGGCGAACCATCCGCCTGCGGGAAGTTCCGGTAGTTCGGGTGCCGGAGGTTCGTCTCTAGGACCAGGAGGTTCCCACGGCCACAGTTCGACGGATCGCGCGACACCGGCCGCGATGAGATCGGCTGGGATTGTCGTGTGAGTTTCAGCAATGCCTTTGCTCGGCCACGCGACCACAATCGTGAGGTCACCGGGCGGTGGTAGCGGAGTGATCCAGAAGCTGATGCCAAACTCCCGGCCGCCGCCACCTCCGCCCCTCTGCACGAGGATCAATTGCTCTGGCTGTTCCACCTGACGTAACAGGTCCGGGAAACGCGGGGCTGGCACATTCGTCGCCGTCCGCCCGTCCGGGAAGGACACGCCTACCAAGAGTGGGTCGGTGCTCGTCCCTCGCCGGTGATGACCAAACAGCATGTCGGCCAGCCCGTCACCGGCGTCGTTGTGGCGGAGACGCAGGGCGATCGAGATCGAAAGTCCATTGCTGTAGGCATCCGCGCCGACGAGGGCGATCGCAAGCTCGTCGGTTCGACCGAGCACGGCGTGGAACGAGATCGTCCCCGGCAACTCGTTGTCAGGCGGCCCCATCCGTCGGTGCATGGCATGCAGCTGCTCTGGTGTTGGGGGAGAGCCTTCTGCGGAGCTGCTTTGTAAGAAGTGCACGTCCCGAACCTATCCCGGACGCCCGCCGGGTCTCACGCAAATACCGGCGGCTCGTGCGCGCCTGACGGGTGGCAGGCTAGTGCGCATGCAGATCGGTGTTGTGTATCCCCAGACCGAGCTTGGCGGCGACCCGGTCGCGGTTCGGCGCATTGGTAAAGCGGTCGAGGACTTGGGCTTCGACTACCTGTTGGCCTACGACCACGTGCTCGGCGCGGTGCACGCCGACCGGACGCCGCCGCTGACGGGTCCCTACACCGAGCACGACCCTTTCCACGATCCGTTCGTGATGTTCGGCTACCTGGCCGGCATCACCGAACGCATCGAGTTCGCCACCGGAATCCTGATCCTGCCCCAGCGCCAGACGGTTCTGGTGGCACGCCAAGCGGCCGACGTTGATCTGTTCTCTGGCGGGCGGTTGCGCCTTGGTGTGGGCATCGGTTGGAACCCGGTCGAGTACGACGCGCTCGGGCAGGATTTCCGTACCCGTGGTGCGCGGCAGGAGGAGCAGATCGGGCTGCTGCGAAAGCTCTTCACCGAGCCCGTCGTCGACTTCGAGGGGCGCTTCGACCGGATCGATCGAGCGGCCCTCATACCGAAGCCGGCAAGATCGATCCCGATTTGGCTAGGCGGATCTCGCGAAGCGGCATTCGATCGCGCGGCCCGGTTAGCGGACGGATTCATCTTCATCGGCGGCGGTGGCGTCGAACGCGTGCTCGCGGACTGGGCGTGGCTGCGCGGTCGGCTCGGTGAACTCAATCGGCCCGTTGCAGAGTTCGGGGCAGAGTGCGTGGTCCACCTGCGCGACGGCATCCACAACCTGCAAGCGGAGGTCGACAGCTGGCGTGACGCGGGAGGCAGCCATCTCTCGATCGTCACGATGGGCTTGGGCCTGGACAGCGCCGACGCACACATTGACTACCTGGCGTCTGCCGCAAACGCGCTCGGCTTGCGCTGACGTCGGCGACTCACACGCGCCGGTAACTGAGATGGAAGTCGCGGCGCCATTCGCGCCCGTCCTCCGACGTTTGCCACTCGCCGTCGATCGTGCGACGGTCATCGCCAAACGTGCCGACGTACCGCTGGCAGAAATCCAGCGGCGAGAAGTCTGCCTCGGTCCGCTCAAGCACCAACGTCGTGCCGTCGAACGTCATCGCGTAAAGACGCGCTACGCCTCGCGAATCGAAGTAGTGCTGCACAAACCCGGCCTCCGTCGCGACCACAACACACACGCTGTCGGGCGCCTCCGGTACGGGCACGTAGGTGCGTTGCACGAGGACGCCGCCGAGCGCCTCGAACACAACACGACCGCGGAGACCGTCGGCGCCGGGCAGCCCGACCTCGAGCTCCCACTCACCGACGAAATCGCGCAGCTGTCCGATGTCCATCATCACTCCCCATCGCTGGTCTGAAGCCCGGCTCTTCATACTTCAGACGCCTCGGTTCGCCGAATTTCATCGGCCCAGGCCCGGCGTGGCGGGCGGTACGATTCCACCATGGCGAGCGCGATTTCCCCCCAGCCGCAGCAGCAGGTGCGGTTCTGCCGGGCGCCAGATGGGGCGCGGATCGCCTATGCCGTGCACGGTGACGGGCCGCCTTTGTTGATCTCGACCTGTTGGCTCAGCCACCTGCAATTCGATTGGGAGAGCCCCGTCTGGCGGCACTTCCTGGTCGATCTGGGCAAGTTCGCGACCATCATCCGCTTCGACGAGCGCGGTCACGGCCTCTCGGACTGGGACGTCACCGAACACGGCCTCGAAGCGCGGATCGGCGATCTGGAAGCGGTCGCAGACGCCGCGGGCTTCGACCGTTTCGCGCTGATGGCGATGGCCCAAGGCGGACCCGTGGCGATTTCGTATGCCACTCGTCACCCCGAGCGGGTGTCGCGGTTGTTGTTCTACGGCAGCTACTCCTCAGCCGCCGAAGGTCTGACGGCCGACGAACTCGAACTGCAAGACACGTTCGGGCAGCTGATCAAAGTCGGATGGGCGCGTCCTGACTCCACCTTCAGGCGAGTGTTCACCTCGCTAATGATTCCGGGTGCGACCGAAGAGCAGATGCGCTGGCTCGACGACCTGCAGCGCGTCGCCGTATCGGCAACGACGGCAGTCGCAGCCCGCCAGCAACGAATGAAGGCGGACGCCGAGGCGTTGCTGCCGGCGTTGGAGTTTCCGACGCTCGTCCTGCATTCGGTTGGTGATCGGATGAACAGCTTCGAGTACGGGCGCCACCTGGCCGCAAGCATCGCAAATGCGCGACTGGTCGCACTCGAAAGCGACAACCACATCGTGCTCGAAGACGAGCCTGCATGGGCGTTGTTTGTCGAGGAGGTCCGACGCTTCATGGAGCCCGACGGCCAGCCCTCGCCGTCCAGCGAACGTCTTGATGTGCTGTTGTCGTTGCGTGAACTTGAGGTACTGAAGCTCGTTGCAGCGGGGCGCGACAACGTCGAGATTGCCGCGGAACTCAACCTGAGCACGCGAACAGTCGAGCGTCATCTGCAGAACGTCTACGGAAAGCTCGGCTTGCAGGGCAGGTCGGCGCGCATTGCCGCCGCTGCCCGCCTACTCGCACCCGTTTAGTGACTACGCGTTGGCCGTCATTGACCGGCAGCGCGCGAACCCAAGTTTGGGTGCTGGCACCGATGCGAGTAGCCCGCGCTAATTCCTAGGTTCATCTTGGGTGGCCAGCCATCAACGGCGGCCGCAGGTGACTGAGGAGTTATTCATGGAATCAATCGCGCTCGATCCGATCAAGACCAAGCACCGGGCCATGTGGGCGCTCGGCGACTACGACCGGATTGCCACTGAGGTCATCTACGAACTCGGCAGCGCTCTGGTCGATTCGGCAAATGTGAAGCGTGGCGAACACGTCCTGGACGTCGCGGCCGGTTCGGGGAACGCGAGCCTGCCGGCAGCTATCGCCGGAGCTCGCGTTGTCGCAACTGATCTGACTCCCGAGCTCGTGCAGATCGGCCGCGATCGTGCGGCGGCACACGGTCTGGCCATCGACTGGCAGGAAGCCGATGCGGAACATCTCCCGTTTAACGATGCCGAGTTCGACGTCGTGCTTTCGTGTGTGGGCGTCATGTTCGCGCCGTTTCACCAGCCGGTGGCCGACGAGCTCATCCGAGTCACGCGGCCCGGTGGGCGCATCGCACTCATCAACTGGACCCCGAGCGGATTCATCGGGCAGTTGTTCGCGACGATGAAGCCGTTCAACCCTCCGCCCCCGGCCGGCGCGACACCGGGCCCGCTGTGGGGAGATGAAGCGCACGTGCGCTCGTTGTTCGGGGATGCCGTCACGGAGCTGCGTGCAGAGCCGCGCAAGCTGCGCGTCGATCGATTCGCTTCGGCTAAAGAGTTCCGCGAGTTCTTTGCGTCGTTTTACGGACCGACGATTGCTGCGTACCGCAACATCGCCGACGACCCGACGCGAATCGCCGCCTTGGACGAAGCGCTTGTCGAGCTGGCCAACGAATTCGGTGCAGCGAGCGGCACGATGGAGTGGGAGTACCTACTCGTCGTCGCGCAGGTCGGTTAGCGGACGTCGGGTGGGCCGGGGTGGGCGAGGTCGTCCGGCGGCGGAACGCCAGGGTCATAGATCGCCGGTGCGGTTCCGTCGGCCACCGCGGCGGCCGCGTCGGCGAGCGCGAACCGTTGGCGCACTCGACCGAGGAAGTCGAGTTCGGTCAGCCTCGCCAGCTTCGCGCGTTGCGGGCCCGCGTACACGCTAATCCAATCGCCAGGATCCAGGACGCCGCGTAGCTGTCCGTCGACGCTGACCGCGACTTGCCCCGACCGTTCGAGCACGCGAATGGCGACCCGTTCGTGTTTCGCGTCAAGTACGAGGCTTCGATCGAACGCCATGTGAGGCGCGACGGGCGTGAAGATCAAGGCATCCAGATGTGGCGACACGATCGGACCGCCGGCGGCGAAGCTGTACGCCGTCGATCCGGTCGGTGTCGCGACAATCAGTGCATCGGCGGAGTACGACGCAAAGAGTTTGCCGGTGACGTACACGGCCACGTTGACTTGCCGGTCGCGCGCCAACTTCTCGAACACAACGTCGTTCAAGGCCAGGACGTCGAGGGGAACGCCCCAGCCGACGTCGGGTGCATCTCCATGACGAAGCGGTGGGGGAGGCAGCGCTGGGCCGCGGCCATAGCGCAACAGCGACTCCATGCCCTTTGGAATCTCCAACGGACGAGACGCTCGCATCGTCAACGTGAGGCGCGCGTCGATCTGGATCGCTCCGGATTTAACGGCCTCCAACGCCCGCTCGATGTCGCCAGACTCGATCTCGGTCAAGAATCCGAGTCGTCCGACGTCGACACCGAGGACCGTTGCACCGATGCGCGCCGCCACGCGTGCTCCGCGCAGGAACGTGCCGTCGCCACCGACCGTCACGATCAGGTCGGGATTGCCTGCTCGCTCGCCCTCTTGGGCGGCGTTGCCTCGGGTGCCGTTGTCTGAGGCATCCCACACGTCGATGTCGACGCAGGGGATTTCGCGGTCCGTGGCCCACTGCCGTACCCGGTCGGCGGCAGCGATCGCCGCAGGCTTGCCACTGTGAACAACGAGCCCGATACGTGAGATCACCCGTGCGCCTCCGCCTCAGTCGAGATTCATCGTCTCGTAAAGCTATGGCCGACGGTGTTCGCGTCTTGACGCCGCAGGCAGTCTGAGCGAAACGGGCCCGCCGTTCGTCGGCTGTAGGTAGCGTTAGCGACTGTGCCCGTAGGTGGTCGGCCGCCCTCGTGATCATTCTCACGCCCGTCCTGCTGGGCGTCGCGGTGTGGTGGTTCGTTGTCCGCCCTCGCAGTCAACGACGCAAGCACGTTCCGGTGTGGCCGGGCCCGGTTGTCCCGCCGCACGCAGCTCGTCGCCGAGCGGTCATCGTCGGTCCGCCGGTCGCCCAGGCCGTCATCGAGCTGATCGGAGTAACCAAGGGGTACGGGCGCAGACTCGCGCTAGACGGTCTCGATCTCGCGGTCCCTTCCGGCGGCGTGTTCGGTTTGCTCGGCGAAAATGGCGCAGGCAAGACGACGGCATTGCGTTGCATGCTCGGTCTCGTTCGTCCGACCGCCGGCGTGTGCCGGGTACTGGGGGCCGATAGCGGGCGTGATCTGCATCGGGTCATTGGCCGCGTCGGTGCACTCATCGAAACTCCTGGGCTGACCGGAGCCATGTCTGGGCGCCGCAACCTTGCGCTGCTCGCACGCATCGACAGGATCGGACCGGCCGGCGTTGACCGGGCGCTCCTCGCTGCCGGCTTGGCCGATCGAGCGGATGACCCCGTCGCCACCTACTCGCTCGGGATGCGTCAGCGGCTCGGTATTGCCGCGGCGCTCTTGCGGGATCCGGAGCTTGTCGTCTTGGACGAGCCGTCCAACGGACTTGACCCAGCCGGCATCGCAGGTATCCGTCAACTGCTGCTCGGGTTGGCGGCCGAGGGACGCACCGTGATCGTCTCCAGTCACTTGCTCGACGAGGTTGAAAAGACATGCGATCGGCTTGCGGTTATCGACGCCGGCCGGTGCGTGGCATCGGGTCCGATCGGTGACGTCCTGGCCACTGCAGGCGTCGGCACACTCGTGGTCGGGGTAGCGGACCTGCAGGCCGCCCGGGACGCACTGGCCGAGCTCGGCATCGACGCGTCCATCGTCGAGGGCAAGTTGCGGGTAACTCACGATCCGACCGATGGAGCGCGCGTCACCGAAATCCTTGCTGCTAAAGGGTTATACGTGAACGAGATTCGTCACGAGAGGCCGACGTTAGAGGCGGTCTTCTTCGGCCTGACGTCGCCGGGGGTGGATCGATGATCGACCTGTTCGCAGCTGACCTGCGCCGAATCAGGTGGCGGTCCATGAGCGTCGTCATTGCCATCGTCACCGTCGTCGTCATCGTTGCAATCGGTGCTGTCGACTTCCATCACACCGCGAAACATCCATTCGACGTGCGCACGGGACTGCTGAATGCATTCGCGACCTTCACGGGGCCCGTCGTCCTCGTGGCGTTCCTTTTCGGTGCGTCATTGCTCGGCGCCGACTACACGAGCCGCTCCCTGACCACCCTGCTCACGTGGGAACCGCGACGCGCCCGAGTGCTCTTTTCCCGAGCGGCCACCTCGGCGGTGGCCACGTTCTGCGGATCAATGGCCGCGATGGGCTTATTAGCGTTGGCACTCTTGCCCGCAGCCTTAGCCCACGCAACGGGTCATGGCACTCCCTACGCGTCGGTGGCTGCTCTCGCGACCCGATCCGCGTTGCTCGCTGCGGCCGCCAGCGTGATCGGCGTGTCATGTGCCGCCATCGGACGTAGCACCGCGGCAGCTCTTATCGGTGCTCTCGTGTACCTGGTGGTGATCGAGCGAGGAGCCATCGCCGTCATCCCCGACGTCGGCAGATGGCTTTTGCTTAACGACTCCGTGTCTTGGGTGGCGGCCAGCGCGAACGCGAGCAACGGTCCTGGGGGAGAGGGTCCCGGTCACACAATCGCGACTGCCGGGCTGCTCCTGCTTGTCGGCGTAGTCGCGATTCACGCGCTCGCAACGTTGATCCTTCGTCGCCGCGACATCGTCTAAGCCGAGACTTGCGAGCGAACTGCGGCTGTACGTCATGCCGTCTCGCCGGCCACCTCTAACCGGGCCGTCCCCACAAACTTGACGTGCGCGGGTATATATACGAAACTATTAGTACAGTTTCGTATATACGAGGAGGAGAGATGCAGCAGACACAGCTCAGGACGGCGGAGCTCGGAAGTACCGGCATGCAGATCACCCGCGTCGGCTTCGGCGCGTGGGCGATCGGAGGCGGCAAATGGCAGTTCGGCTGGGGACCTCAAGACGACGAGGCATCCATCGAGACCATCCACTGGGCGCTCGGCATGGGCGTGAACTGGATCGACACCGCCGCGGCGTACGGGTTGGGCCGTTCGGAGGAGGTCGTCGGTCGCGCCCTTGCGGGCCTCGTCGACCGCCCCTTTGTGTTCACGAAGGCGTCGCTCGTGCCAGGACCCGGCGGCACCGTGGTCAACAACCTGAAGCGTGACTCGATCCTTCGCGAGGCCGAACGCAGTCTCGCCCGGCTCGGGATCGACGCGATCGACCTTTATCAAATCCACTGGCCACGGCCCGTCGAGGACATCGAGGAGGGTTGGTCGGCGCTCGCGGAGCTAAAGGAAGAAGGCTTGGTGCGTCACATCGGCGTCTCCAACTTCACCGTCGAACAGCTGCGACGGATCCAGCAGATTGCCCCCGTCGAGACGTTGCAGCCGCCGTACTCACTGATCAACCGGGAGGTCGAACACGACCTCCTGCCCTTCGCGCAACGCGAGGGGATCGGGGTGATCGCGTACTCGCCGATGGGCTCGGGCCTGCTTACCGGCGCGATGACGCGCTCGAGGATCGCCAGCTTGCCCGACGACGATTGGCGCAAGCACAGTGAGCAGTTTCACGAACCGCAGCTGTCAAGGCACCTCGCGTTAGTCAAGCGGATTACGACAGTCGCTGAGCTACACGACTCAACGCCTGGCGCGGTCGCAGTCGCGTGGACGTTGATGAATCCGGCGGTCGACGGCGCGATCGTCGGGCTACGTCGGCCCGGCCAGGTTGCCCCGATCATCGGCGCAGCCAACCTGCACCTCAGCCAGGACGACGTCAGCATGATCGAAGGCAGGCTCTGACATGGCGACGACGGTATTGCCGAAGATCGGGTTCGTCGGCCTCGGGCACATGGGCGGCAACATGGCGATCCGCTTGCTCGATGCCGGCTACGAGGTCTACGGCGTAGACGGCAGCCGACCCAGGAAGCTGGTGCGGCTGCACGACCAGATGCGTTGGCGGACGACTCCGCGTGCAGTCACCGAGGCGGCCGATGTCGTATTCACCTCTTTGCCGGACGACGGGGTGCTCGAGGTGGTCGCATCGGGTCAGGGTGGGATCATCGCGGGCCTCAGCGCCGGAAAGATCTGGGTGGACATGAGCACCGTGAGTCCGCGCGTGGACCGCGAGCTCGCGGAGCGGGTCAACGCGGTCGGGGCGGCCATGCTGGACGCGCCCGTTTCGGGCAGCATTCCTCAAGTTCAGGCGGGAACGCTCACCATCATGGTCGGTGGCGACGAGACGGCGTACGTGCGAGTCGAGCCAATCCTGCGTGTACTCGGTTCACCGACCCACGTCGGCGGGAACGGCCAAGGACTGGCGTTGAAGCTCGCGATCAACATCAGCCTCGCCGTCCAGATGCTCGCGTTTTCCGAGGGACTGTTATTCGCTACGCGCGCCGGTATCGAGCCGGCGCTCGCCGCTGGCATCATGACGCAGAGTCCTATTGGTTCGCCGATGCTCAAAGCGCGCGCGCCGCTGGTTCTTGACCTACCGAAAGAGGCCTGGTTCGACGTGAGCCTGATGCAGAAAGATCTGCGGCTCGCGCTCGAGTCGGCGCGCGACCTGAAGGTGCCGCTCCCGTCGACCGCGGTAGCTGACCAGTTGCTGAGCACCGCACGCGAGCACGGGTACGAACATCGCGACATCGCTGCCTTTTTCCGGGTTCTCTCCGAACTCGTCGAGTCGACTGGCCAAGCGCCGGGAACCTCATGACCGACAAAGCCGAGGAGATTCGGCCGCGCGGTCGGCCGCGCAGCGAGACGGCCCAGACAGCGATATTGTCCGCTGCGATCGAACTGCTGCTCGACGAGGGTCTCCATGAAATGAGCATGGACGACGTTGCCGAGCGAGCCGGCGTCAGCAAGGCGACCATTTACCGCTGGTGGCCGTCCAAGGAATTGCTGGCACTGGATGCGTTGTCGACCGAGTGGGCGTCCCCCGCCGCAACCAAGCGCGCTGACACAGGCAACTTGCGCGGCGATCTGCTGGCGGTGCTCCGACCGTGGGTCCGGCAAGTGAACGAAAAGCCGTACGGCCGGGTGATCGCGGGCTTGGTCGCGGAGGCCCAGATCGATCCCGACTTCGCCAAGCTGTACCACGAACATTTCGTCCAGCCGCGTCGCGATGCAGCCCGGGCGATTCTCCTTCGTGCCGCCGCTCGCGGCGAGATCTCTGCAGACACCGACTTCGAAGTGGCCCTCGACCTGCTTTACGGCCCGTTTTACCACCGACTGCTGCATCTGCATGCACCTCTGAACGATCGGTTCACAAAGGACGTCGTCGACGCCGTCATCAAGGCGATCTCTTAACTCAGACGAGTTCCAGCGCATTCACCGGTTGCGTACAGGCCGCCTGCAGGGACTGCGCATCGGCCCCGCGCATTGTCTAAGTAACCATCCATCACAAAGGAGCATCACCATGAACACAACACGCGGATTGATTTTCAACAAACGAAGCAGATGGCTCGTCGCGGCTGCATTGATCGGACTTGCTGCGGGTTGCAGTTCCTCGACCTCACCGGCCGCCTCGTCCGCGGCACTGACATCCGCCCCGCCACCCGCTACATCCTCGACACCCGCCACGTCATCGTCTGCAGCCGCGGCTCCCTCGACAGGGGCAAGTTCTGCTCCGGCATCGGGGCGTCCGGGGCCGGGCGGCGCTGCTGCAGGCGGTGGAGGATCCAACGCTCGATCCGGACCCGCCGAGGGCGGAGCGGCCGGCACAGTCGGCACCGTGTCCGCGTCGGGCTTCACACTGACGACAGTCACGGGTCAGCAGGTGACCGTGAATGAGGCGGCCACGACGACGTACAAGAACGGCACGAGCTCCATTGCAGCGACTGCCATCATCCAAGGCGAATCCGTGCTCGTGCTCGGGACCACGAACAGCACGACCATCACCGCCGCGCAGATAACTATCCAGGCCAACGACGACGCATCCGCGATCGCTTCCGCTGCAGGGGTAGTCCCGTTCCAGCAAGGCGCGCCGAGCGCCACAAAGCAGGTCGGGCAGATCCCGGCGAATTACGTTGAGGGACAAGGGACAATCGTCAGTGGAACAACGGCCGATCAGGCAACGGAAGCTGCGTTGGCCGCCTATCCCGGAGCAGTGGTCGACCGCGTTGTGCAGTTGAGCGGCGGCGACTACGAGGTCCACTACATCGGTGTCAACTGGCCGCATCACGTCTTCGTCAGCCCGGCGTTCCAAGTCCTCGGCGCCGGATAGCGACCGTCACCGGCCGGGTAAGCGAGTCGTGATCTCTTGCACGAACCAGCTGTTGCCGTCAGGGTCGCTGAACGACACGAACGAGGTGTAGCTCTTGCCGTTCGGTTCTCTGCCCGACACCCGACCGTCCGTCCCGGCGTGGTGGAACACCCCGCCGCCGTCGTGGAAGACCTCGCTCACGTCGACACCGTGATCGGCGAGCTCAGACCTGGCCGCCTCGACGTCCGTCACTACGAGCTGTAGGCCTTGGGCTGAGCCGGGCACGGCCGTCGTGACACCGCTCCCGAAGATGATCGAGCACTGCGAGCCTGGCGGCGTCAACTGGACGACGCGGAAGTCACCCGCGACGAAGTTGGCGTCCAGCCGCCAGCCGAGCCCTGTGTAGAAGTCCTTCGCGCGGTCTACGTCGGAGACCGGTATGACCACAACCTCGAGCTTCATATCCATTGCCGGTAAGTCCTTTCCCTCGTTGTCAGCCGTATTATTTAGCTCCCTGGTTGGTCCGTAAATCGACGGTGGGCTGATCGACCGAAGGAGACCCGGCAATGGACGTCGCGAGGTTGGCGCAACTCCTGCACGAAACCGCCGACCACCATGGCCCATACGAGCAGTCCGCACCGCCGCATCACTGGTGGGACTGGTACGCCGCTTACATGACGGCGCGGGAAGCGGGCAGCTCGAGTGAGGAAGCGTCGAAGGCCGCGGGTCTCTACATGGAGACGATCGGCCACGCGGGCGCATGACCCTGCCAGTCGTCACCGCTGTACGAACCCTCGTTACCGCGCCGGACGGCGTGAACCTGGTCGTCGTCCGCGTCGAGACCGATGTCGACGGTCTGTACGGATTGGGCTGCGGAACGTTCACGTTCCGGGCCCATGCGGTGGCGCAGGTGGTCGATACCTACCTCGCCCCACGGCTCGTCGGTCGACCGATTGGCGATATCACCGACATCTTCTATTCGCTGTATCTGGCGCCCTACTGGCGGACCGGCCCGATCGAGAACAACGCGCTCAGCGCCATCGATCTCGCGCTTTGGGATCTGAAAGGCAAGCTCGCGGGCATGCCCGTGTGGTCGCTGCTCGGCGGCAAGGTCCGACAGTACCTCGATGCGTACCGCACTGTGCTCGCGCCGACTGAGGGCGAACTTGTCGACATCGTGAGGCAGCGGATCGACGAGGGTGAGTCGAGCTTCCGTGTGTTGCTGGAGGATCCGGGCGATCCGACCGCGGTCCCGTATTACGGCGAGCCTTATATGAACGCGATGGAGTCGTTGCTGAGGTTGCTGCGACGGCAGCTCGGCGACGAACCGAGACTCATCGTCGATGTTCACGGTCGATTGTCGCCGTCGGAGTGCATCCGTTTTGCCGGCGCAATCGAAGAGTCAAAGCCTTACTACCTTGAGGATCCACTGGTTCTCGAGGACCTGGGCTGGCTGCCGAGACTGCGTGCGCAGACGCGGCTGCCGATCGCCATGGGCGAGTTATTCACCGACGTGAACGAATACGCGGCGCCGATCTCGCGGCGCGAGATCGACTTCATCCGTTGTCACATCACGAGCATCGGCGGTCTAACCCCAGCGATTCGACTCATGCATTTCGCTGAGGTGTTCGGCGTCAAGACCGCGTGGCATGGGCCGGCGGATCTCTCACCGATCGGCCACGCCGCGAACGCCGCTTTGGGGATCTCGGCCCTGAACTTCGGGATTCACGAACATTCGCAGCCGGGCGCGGCGACCCAAGAGGTCTTCCCGGGCAGTCTTGTCATGAGCGGGGGTCGGGTGGTTCCAAGCGATGCGCCGGGGTGGGGGATCGACTTCGACGAGAAGCGAGCTGCCCGGCACGAAGCGGTGTCGGGTGACGTGCGGTCGTTCCTCGAGTTTCGCCGTCGCGCCGACGGAACTATCCAGCACCCGTAGTTTGTCCGCGCCGTAAGGCGAGCCGGGCAAGAACCGCGTCAACCAGGGCATCGGTGAACCTCGGTGACACGGGTTGTCCGGTGACCAGCACCCGGTAGTAGCTACATGCGCGAGCCGCGCCAACGGCTACGTCAACGTCGCGTTCCCGGTCGAAGACGGCATGGAGATCAGCTGTCGGGCCTGACTATCACGCGAGCCCGTGCTGGTGGGCGTAGTTAATTGCGGCTGCGCGATCGCGGGAGCCGGTCTTCGCGAAGATACGATTGATGTGGCTCTTCACCGTGTGGCTGCTGACCACGAGATGGGCGGCAATCTCGGTGTTGCTCTGCCCGGAGGCAATCAGCGTAAGGATTTCGGCCTCTCGCGACGTGAGCCCGTCGGGTAGTTCTGTTACAGCTTCACGAGGCCGGACGTCGCGGTGCTCGGCCGCGGCGAGAAGCGTCGCCTGCACGGCCGGATCTAGGACGGACAAACCCTGCGAGGCGGCGTGTAATGCCCTCGCAATGTCAGTGCGGTCGGCGTCTTTGGTGAGATAGCTGCGTGCGCCGGCGCGCAACGCGGCGAGCACGGAGGTGTCGTCGGAGTACGTCGTCAAGATGACGATCGCGACGTCGGGATGCTCCGCCGTAAGTCGGGCGGTGGTCTCGATGCCGTCGAGCACCGGCATGTGCAGGTCGAGCAGGATCGCATCGGGTTGATGCTGTGCGACAAGCGCAAGCGCCTCTTCACCGTTCGCAGCCGATGCGATCACGTCGATATCGGGCAGCATCCCGAGCAGCAACACCAGTCCTTCCCGGACGCTCGCTTGATCGTCGGCCACGATGATCCGCAACGGCAACACATCGTCGTCCGTCATCGAGGGACCTGCGCACGTACGGCCCAGCACTCGCCCTCGGGACCCGCGCTCAACGTGCCGCGTATGAGCAGCAACCGCTCGCGCATGCCAGTCAGGCCGTAGCCTCCGTTGACGCCACTCAACAGCGGCGCGGCGCCGTCCGACCTCTCAAGCGGATTCGTGATCGCGAGATGCATCGCGTCGTCGTTGTAACTGAGCACCACCTGCACGGGTTGGTGTGGTGCATGTTTAGCGGCGTTGACGAGTGCTTCCTGTGCAGTGCGGATGAACGCGACCGTCGCTTCCGGGGTGAGGTCTGTGGGTTCGCCCTCAATCGAGAATTCGACGGCTGTGCCGTGACGTTCCCGGTGTGTCTGAGCGAGGTTGGTGATCTGTTCATCAAGTCGAGTTGCGTCGCCGCGCAAGGCCTGCACAGCGCGTCGCGTCTCGACGAGGCCGTCGCTCGCCATGCGCTGGGCTTGCGTGAGCATGCTGACCGCCCGCTCGACGTCGCCGTCGTCGGTGAGCACCGCGCGAACCGCCTGGATTTGAATCCCGAGAGCGCCAAGGGAGTGGGCAAGAACGTCGTGGATCTCGCGTGCAATGCGATTGCGTTCATCGAGGACGGCGACATTGCGCTGTTCGGTGCGCAGTTGTTCGGATTGCTCGAGCAGCGACTGCGACTGCTCGGCCTGCATCTTGTAGCCACGACGGTTACGGCCGGCGATGAACGTCGAGAGCACTATCAATGGGTAGCCGACAACCGCCGCGGTACTGGCGTTGAAGGCGATCGCGCCGACTTCTGCCGCCAGGATGCCGACGCAGGTCACCAGCGACCCGGCCAGCAACCCGGTGTCGGCACCACCAGCAAGCGCCGCGACGGCCGCGAAACCGATCAGTGCACCGCCGTTGGGGGCGTTGCAGGCGGCGCCAGCGACTGCTGCCAGGACGCCCATCCCGACCGCCGTCGTCGTTTGCGACAACTGCCACTGACGGACGTCAGCGACAAGCCAGGCGGCGACCAACGCCAGGCTGATCGCGTACGCCGCGATTTCAAACGCGAGGTGGTTGCCGTGCGCGGAAGAGGAGGTCGCGAAGGTGAGGACGCCGATCAGCGCACACGCCGTGGCGCGTATGAGCCAGTTCAGCGTCGCCAACATGAGACCAGTGTGTCGCTCCTGGGCCTCCATCCCGCTGTTCAGGCCCTCGATCACGAGGTGGGTCGCCCCGACGTCATGCCCGCCATGAACACCCGGCCGTCCTTCTCCGGCGCGAACGGGATCCCCGCGAACAACGCGCGTGGGACGACGACTGCGGCCTGACCGAGCCGGTTGATGCCCAACATCAGCAGAATCGTTGCGCTCGATGCAGCCACGTGGGCATGGACGCCGTCGGCAACTCCGATGATCGCCACGCGCGCCGCGATAAGCAGCACCCAGAGCCACAGGCCCTTGGGCGGCAGTTGCCCCCACAGCGATCCGTTGCGCGACTCCAAGCGCATGACGCGGCCTTGCAGCGTGCCGATGCCCGCCACGATGACGCCGCCAACGACGAGGCAGGCGACATCAACGGGCTGCACGTGGTGGCTCTTGCCACTCAGGTCGGCGACGCCGATCGCTGTGAGGATGACGGGGAGCAGCATGACCCGCTTGCCGCGCAGTGGCTCGCCGACCAACTGGCGGCCGATGACGTACGCGACGATGCCGATCACGGCGATGATCGGGAGGATCTCGGACACGGGGTGCTCCTCGGGTTCGTGGTGGCTTGCCTGACCCGACTGACGCTAAGCGGCTTGCGCGATCCAGACGTCGGCCTACGGGTTGAGCTTCGGGTTGAGAGATTGCGGCCCGGTCTCATACCGCAGACCCACCCCTGAGCCGACGTGCTCAGCCGACAATCGGCGCAAAGTCAGTGGCGTCCGCAGCACTCGTCCAGCTCAAGGAGCCACCGCTCATGTCCCCACTTACGCAGGCAATGATCATCAACGCAGTCGTGCTGGTCGCCGTGCTCGAGGCCGATCTCGGCCCGCACCGCAAGATCGGCAGGCTTCGGATTGTCAGGCCGCTTCTGATGGCCGGCGCGATCGTCCCGCTCTACCTGACTGCCCTGACGACCCACGGCACCGGCTTCGCCCTCGAAATCGCGGGTGCTGTCGCCGGCCTGCTCCTGGGCCTCGTCGCCACGATGTTGATGAAGGTTTATCGCAGCCCGAAGACCGGCAAGCCCGCGAGCCGTGCAGGACTCGGCTACGCCGCTGTGTGGGTCGTCGTCATCGGTGCCCGCGCGGCGTTCTCTTACGGTTCGAGCCACTGGTTCAGCTCGCAGCTGGGTAGCTGGATGAGCAAGCACGACGTCTCGGTCGACGCCATCACGAACACGCTTGTGCTGATGGCTGTCGTCATGGTCGCCACACGCACGATCGGCATGGCCACCCGCACTCGGGCCGTGACTTCGCACGCCGCCGCCGTCCCCGCATAGAGTGTCGCCCCACGTGACTGTCAGGGGCCACATGACAACGCAGGTTCTCACCGGCGGTATGGTCGTCGACGGCACGGGGACCGACCGCTTTCGAGCGGACGTCACTGTGTCGGACGGAGTCATCACCGAACTTGTGCCGCCGGGTACAGCAGCGTCCCTAGGCCCGCGAATCGATGTGAGCGGACTCATCGTCGCGCCGGGCTTCATCGACATGCATGCCCATTCAGATCTCGCGGTGGTCAACGATCCTGAGCACACCGCGAAGGTCTGGCAGGGCGTCACCTGTGAAGTTCTGGGCCAGGACGGCTTGAGCTACGCGCCGGTCACGGACGAGACGCTGCCGCAGATTGTGTCGCAAATAGCTGGCTGGAACGGCGAACCCGATATCGCGCCCGAGTGGCGAACCGTGGCGCAGTATCTGGCCCGAGTCGATCTCGGCGCACCGGTGAACGTCGCATACCTCGTGCCACACGGCAACATCCGGATGGCCGTACTCGGAACAGAGCAGCGCGCACCAACGCCCGATGAACTCGATCGCATGGTCGCCATGGCCGCGCAGGGTATGGCCGAGGGTGCCGTGGGTTTGTCGACGGGTTTGACGTACACACCGGGCATGTATGCGGACGACGATGAGATCGTCGCGTTGCTCGTGCCGGTCCGCGACGCTGGCGGCTACTACTGCCCGCACCATCGCAACTACGGTCGCTCGGTGGTGCAGGGCTATCAGGACTGTTTGAGCATTGCCAAGCGCGCGGATGTCGGTCTGCATCTCGCGCATTGCCATGTGAACTACCGACAAAATGCCGGTCGAGCGTCGGAGCTACTCGATGCCATCGACGCGGCCGTTGCGCAGGACGGGCTCGACGTCAGCCTCGACACGTACCCCTACCTCGCGGGCGCGACCTATCTGGCTGCGCTGTTGCCGAGTTGGGCGAATGCAGGTGGCACTGACGCCGTCGTTTCGCGATTGCTCGACCCGCAGACGCGCCGGCGAATCCTCTATGAGATCGAGGTATCCGGATCGGACGGATCGCACGACATGCCAGTCGACTGGTCGACGATCTCCGTGTCGGGCGTGGCCGACCCGCGATCGGCGTGGGCGGTCGGCGCGACCATCGCCGAACTCGCCCATGCTCGAGGCGTTGATCCCGGCGTACTCTTCTGCGACCTATTGGTCGCAGATCGCTTAGGTGCCGGCTGTCTTGTGCACGTGGGCAACGAAGACAACGTGCGCACCATCATGCGACACCGTGCACACACGGCCGGTAGCGACGGGATTCTCGTCGGCGAGCGACCACATCCACGCGGCTGGGGAACCTTTCCGCGCTACCTCGGCACCTACGTCCGCGAACTCGGCGTTCTGAGCCTCGAGGAATGCGTTGCGCACCTGACCTCGCGGCCGGCCCGGCGGCTTCGGATGGCCGATCGCGGCGTGCTGCGAGTGGGCGCTGCGGCGGACATCGTCGTGTTCGATGCGGACACGATCGATGCGACCGCGACCTACGACGATCCCCGCCGCCAACCACAAGGGATTGAGCACGTGATGGTAAACGGCGAGTACACGCTGCGGGATCGCCACCGAACTGACGGCCTGCCCGGGCGCGCAATCCGGCGCGCCTAGAGTCGCACGAGCCGTCTACGCGCCGACGAACTCGGCTACTTGGGTGAGGCGGAAGCTGTTGCCAGACGGGTCACGGAATCCTGCATCGATTCCGTACGGCCGCTCCTCGGGAACCTCGGTGAACTCCACGCCACGAGCGCGCAGGTTCTCGTACGACGCTCGGCAGTCGTCAGTGGTGAGGAACACCGTGCCGGCGAACCCCTTGGCCATCAGCTCGCGGACATCCTCGGAGGTCTGCGCGTCCATCAGCGGTGCGCCGGGAATCGCCATCAGCACGATCGCGAAATCGGGCTGGTCGACAGGACCAACAGTCAGCCACCGGAAGTTGCCCATCTCGGCCATCGTGACGTCGGCGCGAACTTCCATGCCGAGCTTCTTCGTATAGAACGCGAGCGCCTCGTCCTGGTCATGCACCCACAGTTGAGTGTTGGCGATCTTGTACATGCTGTCCTCCGTGATCGTTTGTCGGTGTACTCGACGCTACTGAGGCTGGCGCGTTCCCGTCTTCTCGAAACGTGCGCAACAGCGGGCGACTGTAGGCACGAACGACGCACGCCGGCACGCGCGCGAAGGCGGACGCCGGCGGGAAGGACGCGCGGTACGCGGTTGGGGTCGTCCCGAACATGCGTCGAAAGCTCGTGGTGAATGAGCCGATGCTCGCCAACCCGACAGCGACGCAAATGTCGGCGACGGAGTTGTCGGTACTGCGCAGGAGCGCGGCGGCTCGTTCGAGGCGGCGGGTGAGCAAATAGGCGTGTGGTGACTCCCCGAAAGCCTTCCGGAACGCGCGGCTGAAGTGTGCCGGCGACAACCCTGCTGCCGTGGCGAGCGCCGAAACGTCGAGCGGCTCGGCGTATCTCGCGTCGGCTAGGTCCTTGGCGCGCAGTAGGTGCCGGGCGATCGGCAGCTGAGACATCAGCTTGCGGTGGCCGGCATTCAGGGCAGCTTCACGTGCGCGGGGGTCAGTTCGTCGGTCGTTCGGACGCCGAGCAACTGCATCGTGCGGCGCACCTCGCGGGACAGAATCTCCACTGCGCGATCGACCCCGCGTTCGCCGCCTGCCATGAGTCCGTACAGATACGCGCGGCCGACGAGAGTGGCTTGAGCGCCAAGGGCAATCGCGGCGACAATGTCGGCGCCGGACATGATGCCGGTGTCGGTCCACACCTCAGTGCGATCCCCGACCGCGTCGAGAACGTCAGGGATCAGGCGCAGTGGCACCGGAGCCTTGTCGAGCTGCCGGCCGCCGTGATTGGACAACACGACAGCGTCCGCGCCCGCATCGACGACCCGCCGCGCGTCGTCCACGGTCTGGATGCCCTTGATGATGAGCGGCCCATCCCAAAACGATCGCAACCATTCGAGGTCGGCAATCGTCATCGACGGGTCGAAGAGGGCGTCGATGAGTTCGGCGACCGTGCCGCCTGATTCGGTGAGCGACGCGAATGTGAGTGGGGCAGTGGTGAGCAGGTTGATCCACCACGCTGGATGGGTGGCGGCATCGACAACGGTCTTGATGGTGAGTGCGGGCGGAATCGAGAACCCGTTACGGGTATCGCGGAGCCGCGGGCCGGCAACCGGAACGTCGACAGTGAGAATCAGCGCCTCGAACCCGGCCGCCTTCGCGCGGTTCATCAAATCCTCGGCGGCCGCGCGATCTCTCCAGACATAGAGCTGGAACCACTTGCGGGCATCGGGTGCAGCCGCGGCGACGTCCTCGATGGACGTCGTGCCCATCGTCGATAACGCGTAGGGAATGTCGCGTCGCGCGGCGACCCGCACGACCGCTCGCTCACCCTCGTGATTCATCAGCCGGGTGAAGCCCGTTGGAGCAAAGGCAAATGGCAGCGCTGACGGCTTGCCCAAGATGTGCGTCGTCATGTCGGCGCCCGAGACGTCGCGCAGGATCGATGGCTGGAACTCGACGTCCCTGAACAGCGTGCGGGCGCGGCGCAGGCTGATCTCGTCGCCGGCCGCACCATCGGTGTAGTCGAATACCGAGCGGGGCGTGCGCCTGCGGGCGATCGACCGCAGGTCGCCGATCGTCAGCGCCGCGGCCAATCGACGTCGGGTCGGATTGGGGTCGAACGGCTTCGGGCGCAGTAGCGGCTTGAGTTCGCTCCACTTCGGTACTTGCCGATCAGCCACGCGGTCGCTCCAACGCCAAAAAGGGCATGTCCGGAATCTAGTCCATAGGCCAGCGCTGCCGCCTCCGTCGCAGACGTCCGTACCCACTAGCCCTAACGGGCTAGGAGGATTGCGCGCGAAGTCCAGCCATTCGGCGTCCAACATCGGCTTCGCGAGAAGCCGCATCGTGTGACACTCGTGACAAGTAATGCCGAGGGGGAGATCCAATGCGCCTGTCACGCGCAGCTTTGCCTACTGCCGCGCTCGCGCTTTCTGCTGTGTTGCCCTGTGTTGGAGCATCGGTCGGCGCGACCTCAGCGCTTGCAGCGCCCGCTGCGGACAACCTGAACAGCCATGCCCTAACCGCCAACGTCGCCACAACCGCGGTCAGCCTTGGCGATTTGGGCGGAGGCTCGAGCACGCCGGACGCGATCAACAGTCAGGGCCAGGTCGTCGGCTCCAGCTACATCGCCTTCCCCGGAAACACCGGAAGCACCTACGCGTTTTCGTGGACGGCGGCCGGGGGCATGGTCAACATCGGGACCCCATTCGGCTCCTTGCAGTCGTTGGCGTCGTCGTCGGCCGCGGATGTCAACGATGCTGGTGAAGTCGTCGGCAACACCGCTCTGCACAGTCCGGCACCCCCTGCTGTCTACGGATTTACGTGGACAGCAGCCGGCGGTATGAACCTTCTTCTCCCACTGCACCAGGGCGACACTCCTAACGTCGTCGCCGTGAACAATCAGGGGCAGGTCATCGGGAACAACGTGCCTTCGTCGGGCATCACACACGCGGTGTTCTGGTCGGCCGGAAACGCGATCACTGACCTCGGTTCGCTGACAGCTACGGGCGGCAGTCAGGCGACCGCTATCAACAACAACGGCGAAGTCGTCGGTTCCGCCTCGACTGCCCTGGCCGACGATGCATTCGCATGGACCAGCGCGGGTGGCATGGTCGACCTCGGGCACCTTGGCCCCGGCAGCAGCAGCGCGACCGCGGTCAACGATGCCGGTCAGGTTGTGGGCTACGGCTACACCGGTCATTTCTCCGACGTGCACGCATTTTCATGGACGCCGACTGGCGGAATGATCGACCTCGGCACCCTTGGCGGTACCTATAGCCAAGCGTTCGCGATTAACAGCCACGGGCAGGTTGTCGGCTGGACGACGACTGCCAGCGGCCTTCAGGCAGCATTCTCGTGGACCGCAGCTGGGGGCATGGTTGACCTCGGCAACCTCGGGGGAGCCGGCGGCAGCCAAGCGATGGCGATCAACAACAACGGCGTGGTTGTCGGCCGCAGTCAAACCGCGGCCGGCGACTGGGACGCGTTTTCTTGGACGGCGGCCGGCGGCATGGTCGATCTCGGCAACCTCGCTGGTGACTGGGGCAAGGCCCTCGCGATCAACGATGCGGGCCAGGTCATCGGCGTTAGCTACCCCGCGAACACGTTGGGTCCCGATGAAGCGACCATGTGGACGATCCAACCCCCGGCGGGCGGCACGGGTGGCACCGGCGGCACCGGCGGTTCGACGGGCAGTAGCGGTGGCGGCGGCTCGGTAGCCGGTAGCGGCAGTGGCGGAGGCGGCGCCGGCGGTGCCTCAACTGCCGCTGCAGTGACTGGCGTCAGCCGGCTCGCCGGCTCGGATCGGATCTCAACTGCCGTCGCTGTGTCGCACAGTTCGTTTCCCATCGGCGGGGCTGGTGCTGTGGTGCTCGCGAAAGCAGATGACTATCCCGACGCGCTCGTCGGCGCACCTCTCGCGGCGGCAAAGAATGCGCCGTTGCTGCTCACCGAAGGCTCGACACTTGCAACGGCGACTAGTACCGAGATATCGCGTGTGCTGGCCGCTGGCGGCACTGTGTACATCCTCGGCGGCGTCGGCGCGATTCCGGCAGCAGTAGCGACTCAACTGACCGGGGCGGGCTATCAGGTTGTGCGTTACGCAGGCGCTGACCGCTTCGCTACGGCGGTCGCAGTCGCCGGCGCACTGGACAGTCCCGGAACGGTACTTCTCGCGAGCGGTGAGAACTATCCCGATGCGCTTGCAGCAGGGCCGGCTGCGGCGCACGTACACGGCGCGGTGCTACTGACCGACGGAAACGTGATGCCCGCAGCGACGAAAGACTATCTCGCGAAGGCGACCACTGTGTATGCGATCGGTGGGCCGGCGGCAACCGCCGACCCTGCTGCGACGGCGGTCGTTGGCGGCGACAGATATGAGACGGCCGCGGCGGTCGCGACCAAGTTCTTCAGTGCTCCTGCAGCGGCGGGTATCGCCACCGGGCTCTCGTTCCCTGACGCGCTGTCCGGTGGAGCTCAGCTCGCCCTGCTAGGGGGTCCGCTGCTGTTGGCATCGCAAGGCAGCGTCCCCTTCGCCACGGCCAACTACCTCACCCAAACTCCCACGATCACAGACGTTCGCGTCTACGGGGGCGCCGCTGTCCTGGGCGACTCTGTCGTGACCCAGCTTGAGTCGATCGAGGCCAGCGCCTAGGTCGCGGGCACATCGTCGGCGGCCCGCCGAATCTCGGCGATGTCGATCTTGCTCATGCCGAGCATCGCCTTCATCGCGCGCTCCGCCCGACCCGGATCGGGGTCGCCGAAAAACTCCTCCATGCCGGTGGGTACGACCTGCCAGGAGAGACCGAACTTGTCCTTGAGCCAGCCGCACGGACCCTCGGCCCCACCTTCGGTGAGGCGCTCCCAGAAGTAGTCGACCTCGCCCTGGTCTTCGCAACTGATCTGGAACGAGACGGCCTCATCGAACTTGAATTGCGGGCCACCGTTGATGCCGACGAATCGGGTGCCGTCGAGTTCGAACTCGACGGTCATGACTGTGCCGGCGGGTCGCGGACCGGCTTCGGTGTATCGGTTGACGGTGATGATGCGCGAGTTCTTGAAAACTGAGGTGTAGAAGTTCGCGGCTTCCTCGGCCTCGGTGTCGAACCACAGGCTCGCGGTGATCTTGTCCGGCACAGCGGTACGTCCTCTCGACTACGGCGGGACGGTTCTCACCTCACATGTTCCACCCATTCAGACGGTCCACGCCTGCGGAACTCATCGGCGTCCGGTCGAGACGCTGTGATGCCTGTCAGCTGGTGGCCGCGGCGTGAGCGTCGGCGTGCGCTTGAGCGATCTGCTCAGCGGTGCAGGCGCTGCTGCCGGGATGACTCGGATGATGCTTGCCGCAGGTGATGTAGGGCGTGCCCTCGACGTGGTGCAGCCCGATCCGGTAGCAGCCCTTGGCGTGGCAGTTGATCTTGCGCCACACCACCACGAGGATCGCGAGTTCGCTGAGACAACTACCGAAGCCGCCCCAGAACAGGTACCACCGACTGTTGCCGTTGTAGACACCGATGAATGTGAGGAAATCGTTCACGAGGTTCATGCCTCGAAGTTACGCGCCCTCGGCTGAATTCCGTTGTAGGTCAAGACGGGCGACGTGTTCACGTCACCTGGCGCGGTGGCGAATCCACCAGAAGCAGAATCCGGCGATTGCGAGAGCAGCGACGAAGTAGACCAACGTCTCGCCCCATTGCAGCGTCCAGTAACGGTTCGCCGGCTGGTAGGTCACCACTTCGTGGTACGTCGCGCTGAGTTTGGTCACGCAAGATTCCAACGCATCCTGGATGCCGCCGGGTACCGGTCCCGCGACGCGACCACCCGATCCTGCCGGTCCACTGCCCGGGAAGGGGAGACTTGGGCACGAGGCCGCCACCGTCGCGGAGGTGAGCCCGTGTCCTGCGCTGTCGACAATGTGCTCGGAGTAGATCCACGCATTCGGAAGGTTTGGCGTGTTCGGCATAAGGCTCGGCGGCCCGCCGTTCGAGCTCCCGAAACCGATGTTGGTCGGATCGAGCGGCAGTGACTTGTGGTGCGGCGAGAAGATGTTGGGTCTAACGACGTAAGTGAACGTCAGGCGCACCGCCAAGAACGCCACGATCGTCGTCGCCATCGCAGGCAGTGTTCGGCGAATCAGTAAGCCGGCAATGACGCCGAGCACGAAACCGAATGCCGCGTATCCCAGTGGTGTGACGTTGCGCATCCCGAACAGGCCCGACCCAAATCGGTCTTGGCGGGCGCGGTCGATCGGTTGCGACCACCACGTCACGAGCAAACTCAGCAACCCCGTGGCGACGATGCTGGCGAGACCCACCACCGCGAGTTTGGTCGCAAGCCAGCGGGTGCGGGTGACGCTTTGGGTCCACGCCAGGCGGTGCGTGCCGTTCTCGAATTCGCGAGCTATAAGCGGTGCGCCCCAGAACACTCCGACTAACGCGGGGACGACGACCAGTGCAGTGCCGATGAGTTCGAGTAGTTGGTCGAGCTTGCCGAGATTGATGCTGACGCCAGGACAGCTGCTGCTCGCATTGCACTTGGCATTGGCCTGGGCGTAGACCGCGTACAGGTGATCGAGGTGCCCATGAGTGGCGACGAACAAGATCGCCACTGCGAGGAGCAGCCCGCACGCGACCGCCGCCTGGGCTTGGAATTGACGCCAGCTGAGCCGGATCATTTGACGCTCCCGAGGTGTTTCGTTTGCGTCGTACGGCCGGCGTCCCCGGCGCGGCGCATATACGCGAGGACTAGGTCTTCGAGACCGATCTGCTCGACTGTCCAGGCAGGATCGAGAATCGGGCCGCTGGTTTGCACGAGCAGCGTGGTTTGGCGATCGGTGTGGCTTGCCTCGATGACTTCTTGATCGGAGGGGAGCTGCGTCACGTCTCGACGCGGACCCGTCAGCCGGTGGTGACTGGCGAGCAACTCCTCGACGTCGCCAGCGACTTGCACTCGCGACCCGGCGAGCACGATCACGTAATCGCATACTCGCTCGACGTCGGCCACCAGGTGCGACGAGAGAACGACGCTGACGGAATGCTCGGCGACACTTTCCATCAGGTGCTGAAGAAACTCGTGCCGAGCGAGTGGATCGAGGCTGGCCACCGGCTCATCGAGAACAAGTAGCTCGGGTCGTTTCGCGAGCGCGAGGGTGAGTGCCAACTGCGCGCGTTGACCGCCTGACAGCTTTCCCGCGCGCTGCTTGCGGTCGAGGCCAAGCTGATCGATGCGGCGGTCCGCCGTGGCTACGTCGAAGCGCGCATTCAGCCAGCTGCCCAACTCCAGGTGCTCACCGACTGACAGCCCGGAGTACACGGGAGTGTCCTGAGCCACGAAACCGACGCGCCCTAGCTGCTCCGGGTTCTCGGCGGGCCTGCCGCCCAACACCGCGATCTGCCCAGCACTGGGCTCCAGCAAGCCGACCGCCAGCTGCAGCAGCGTCGTCTTGCCTGCACCGTTTGGTCCGACGAGGCCGACGACTCGAGCGGCCGGTACTTGCAACGTGCAATCACGCAATGCCCAGCGTTGGCGATAGCGCTTGCCGAGCCCGCTGGCGTCGAGGACGGCGCTCATGCGACACCTTGCGCGTCTAGGTTCCGAAAGGTGTCCTGAAACAGGGCCTCGATGCTCTCATCGTCGAGCCCGGCCCGACGTGCCTTCCCGAACCAGCCTTCGAGCTCCTCGCGCAGCGGACCGTGTGCGGCGCGCGATGAGTCGCTCAGTGTCGACGTGACGAAGGTGCCGACGCCTGCACGCGCCGCGACTAGCCCGCTGTGTTCGAGCTCGCGGTAGGCCTTGAGCACGGTGTTGGGGTTGATCGCCAACTGGGCGACGACGTCTTTGACGGTCGGCAGCTGGTCACCGGCGCTGAGCAAGCCCAGCACCAACGCACGTCGCACTTGCTGCACCAGTTGCTGGTACGGGGACACCCCCGACGATGCGCTGAGATGGAACTCGATCACGGCGACTCCTGATTAACTAGGTAACTAGCACAATAGTTAACCGGACACCGCTGAAAGTCAATGGTCAGGTCGGCCCCGCTAGGCGAACCGACACTTCAACAGGTGGGCGCACCTAGCGGAGTGACGGGTAACCCCCCTTACGTGATCAACCTGCGAACCCACTCGCCGGCGGCGTTTCGTGCCCCTTGAGCGATTGCGTCGCCGCAACGTCAGTCGAAGAACACGAGAACGCGCTGAAGTACGACTTCCCGATGTTCTCCACGCCAATGGCGTCCGGCGACTTCATCGCCGAACTCGGTTAGTCAGCGTGTCCAGCCGCTAAGCCGGTCAGTACTCCTCGGTGATCTTCTGCCGTTTCACCGTCGCGTAGACGAGGCGGTCGATGGGGGCGAGGTCCAGTTCGGTCGGCTCGAAACGCATGCCCAACTCGCCGGTCTGCCGGTCGATGCGCATGACCTCGGCCGCAAGCGCGAACTTCTTGTTGCCTGGGAGTTCGATGCGTACCTCCGCCGTAACGCCCACCGATCGCACGAGGTCAGGCTGGTTGAGATCGATGCGACAGCCACCGTGGGAGAGATCCGTCGCGACGCCCTGCGCCGTCGTCCCGTCTGAGTAAGTGATCGTGGCCGGATGCCGCGTCGCGGCACGGACCGCGCTACGCCGGCGTTCGCGAGCGAGTGGCAGGACGCCGGTCAGGATCAGTGTGGTGTCGTCCTGATCGGAGGCACGCCGGGCGATCACCTCGAGCACGATCAGTTCCTCGTCCGCGGCTTCTCGACCCGATACCCACACCCGCTGGCCCGAGCACATCGCCGCGGCCTCACGACTGGTGCGAACGCCGATGGTGACGATCAGGCCGGCCGCGCCGGTGAGCCAGTGCGTGATGACGCCTCGTTGGAGCCCGCTGTCGAGGTCGACGGGGAGCAGCGTGACCTCACCGCCCGCCATCATCCACAGCACATGCGGGGCGGCTGGGTTCGGCTGCTCGGGGTCCGGCAGTGCTGGTTGCTGCGGCTGTGCGGTCATCGTCAGCTCCCGGTCTGTGCGTGAGCTGACGGCTGAGAAGGCCAGAGCCGATTTGCCCTATTTGCTACCTACCAACCATGTGTAGCCGTAAATTGCGGTTATGTATAGGTGCCGAACAGACACCGATCGCTGACGTTCGGTGCCCAAAGCCGCCAATTTCAGGCCGAAGCGGCCGCACTGCTCGTGTCGGCGTCGAGGCTCATCAGCCGAAATTGCGCACCGGTCGGGTCGCTCGCTTCGGCGAGCCGGCCGTAAGGCGTGTCCTCTGCGGGCCTGACGATCGCCCCACCCAACGCCAGCACGGTGGCGACCGCCGCGTCGGTGTCGGTGACCCCGAAGTAGACGGCCCAGTGCGCGGGAGCGCCGTCCGGCGGAAAGACCGAGGCATCCATGATTCCTGCCAGCTGCGCGTCGCCGTGCTGCAAGACCGTGTACCGGAACTCCGGGGTATCGCTCATCGTCTGCGCGTCCCAGCGGAACACGTCTCGGTAGAACGCGACGGCGGCGTTGTAGTCGCGCGTGTGCAACTCGAACCAGCTCGGTGCGCCGGGCTCGCCGAGGACGCCGAAGCCTTTGTGCAGGCCTGGCTCCCAGACCCCAATCACCGCGCCGCCGGGATCGATGACGGCGGCCATCGTGCCCAGCTCGCCGACGTGCATCGGCTCGATGAGGACCCGTCCACCGTGGGCGAGCGCCATTTCGAGGGTTTTCGCCGCGTCGTCGGTGGCCAGGTGCACTGACCAGGTGTCGGGCATCGGGTTGCTCGGATCGCGGGCCATGCAACCGGCGACGAGCGCGCCGTCTTTGCGGAAGTTGAAATAGCCGCCGAACTCGGCGTTGGCTTCGTCGGCCGTCCAGCCGAACAGCTCGATGTAAAACGCCCGGGTGCGCTGCGTGTCGGACGTCATCAGGTCGATCCAGCAGGGCGCTCCGAGCGGAGCATCTTCATGTGCGGGCACGACGCCTCCCAAGCTTCGTATCAGGTTCTGGGTTGTCAGGGTTGATGCCTAGCATGTGCCTATGACCACAACCACCGCCATGCCACAGGAGCTCGAAGATCGGTTCGAGCAGTACCGAGTCGAGTTGCGCGGGTTTTGTTATCGGATGCTCGCGTCGCCCTTCGACGCCGAAGACGCCGTGCAGGAGACGTTCATCCGAGCGTGGCGGGGCTATGGCAGCTTCGAGGGCCGTGCGTCGCTGCGGTCGTGGCTGTACAAGATCGCGACCAACGTCTGCCTCGACATGCGCCGAAGTGGCGAGCGACGCGCACGGCCGATGGATTTCGGGCCGTCCCAAGAGCCGGTCGCGGCAAATCTGAATATCCTGGCGGAGACGACCTGGCTCGAGCCGATGCCCGATGAATTCATCGTTGCCGCAGACCGCGATCCGGCCGATGTCGCCGTCGCGCGCGACAGCGTCCGGCTTGCGTTTGTCGCAGCGCTGCAGCACCTGCCACCCCGCCAACGCGCGGTGCTGATCCTGTGCGAGGTGCTGCAGTGGAAGGCGACCGAGGTCGCCGAACTCCTCGAGACCACGACGGCGTCGGTCAACAGCGCCTTGCAACGAGCCCGCGCCACGCTCGACACCGCCAAGCCCTCGTCGTCCGAGCCGGCGTCGGAACTAAAAGCCGCCGACCGCGAACTGCTCGCGCGCTACGTCAAGGCGTTCGAGGCCTACGACATTGACGCGCTGACCGCCTTGATCCACGACGACGCGATCCAGTCGATGCCGCCGTATGACATGTGGCTGGAAGGTCGCGACGACATTCTGAAGTGGTTCTTCGGGCCGGGCATCGGGTGTCAGGGGTCGCGGGTGATCCCGACGATGACCGCCAACGGGTCTGCTGCGTTTGGTCAATACAAGCCAAGCGAGAACGGCGGCCTTGAGCCGTGGGCGCTTCAGGTTGTCGAGCTGCGTGACGGCAAGATCGGTGAGCTGACCTTCTTCCTGGCAACCGAGACGCTCTTCCCGCTGTTCGGCCTGCCGCTCGAGTTCGAGGGCTGATTCTCGGCTTTGCTAATTCTTGACTGCGCGGATGCCTAGCTGCGTAGTACTCCGCGTAGCCCTAGCAACGCGATCAGCTCGATCAGCTCGGCGGGGGCGTTGCACAGTCGAAGCGTGTAACCCTGGCGTCGACTGGTCAGCTCGAGTCGCGCGAGTGTCTCGACCGTGGCCACGTCGGCGGGCAGGCCCGCGACGTCCCAGTCGACGACCACGCGGTTGGGCGGGCGCGGCGCAGACGTAACCATCTGGATACAGACGATGGGCAGGCCCGGAATTCATCGGTGCCACGCCGCCTATTGGGCCGTGGAGGTCGTATTCTCCGCGGTGAGAACGTCGGGATTTGCGCGTTCGCGTGCCAGCATCGGAGGCCAGCATGACCCCGTACCCCGATCGCGCAGTCCTCGTCCTTCGCCATCGCCGCACTGTCGGGGTTGTCACGCTCGCTGTGACGCTCGGCGTCGCGCTAGCCGGTTGTTCGGCGATCAGCAAGGTCAAGACGGTCGCGCACAACGTGGAGAACAACAAAAAGACGATGGACTCGTTCACGACCAAGATCCAATCGGGCGCCGCTCAGCCGTTCATGGCGACTTATGTGACGACTGGCGACAGCCCGACGACGGTCGTGTATGCCGTCCAGCCGCCGAAGGGCCTCGCCTTCACGAGCACGCCGTCGAACACCAGCAGCGCAGG
This sequence comes from Acidothermaceae bacterium, assembly GCA_036501485.1. Classification (GTDB taxonomy): domain Bacteria; phylum Actinomycetota; class Actinomycetes; order Acidothermales; family Acidothermaceae; genus PALSA-607. The sequence goes on from DASYAG010000016.1 coordinate 114,399, forward strand.
CAGTAGCGGTTCCGCTAACACACCCAGCATCGACATCATCGTGAACTCGTCAGGTGAATACTCGTGCACGCCGCCCGACACGTCCGGTACAGCGGGCAAAGGCACGTGGGCGTGTCAGATGTTGTCACCGGGCGCGGCTGAAGAGCAAAACGCGATTTACGACTTCTACACACCGTCGCACTGGGTCACCTTCCTTCGAGGGTTCTCACTCGCCGCGGGATTCGCCGGCGACAAGGTCACGTCGTCGACCATGACCGTCAACGGCTTCGCGATGTCTTGTGTCGACTTCGCGACGCCCGGCGAGGCGGGTGAAAGCACGATCTGTACAACCGCTCAAGGCATCCTCGGCTACGTCAAGGTCGCGGGAGATACCACGAGCTTTGAGATCAAGAGCTACTCGGCGTCGCCGGATGCGTCGTTGTTCCAGCTGCCGCCCGGAGCCACCGTCACTCAGGTCACGCTGCCGTCGTCGCCAGCCGCCTGATGTGCTGCTGACTACCTAGACGGTGACAGGTACTCGACGCGGGTCTGCGTAACAAGGGCGCGGACGGCGGTGAGGAACGTCGCGGTGTGCGGTTGGCGTTCGTGCTCGGCATGGGCATCGCGGTCGCGGTAGACCTCGTAGAACACCCGCGCCAGCGGCTCGCCTTCGACTGCGTAGGTCTCATACGTCAGCGTGCCAGCTTCGTGCGCGTGAATCAGCGGTACTGCGGCCGCTGTCAGTTCGTCGAACGCGCGCGCGGCGGACAGGTCGGGTAGGTCGAATCGAACCACCAAGGTGAACACGGTCGGCACGCTAGCGCAACGCTATGACTAGGCGAGGTTCGGGTGAGCAAGCGAGGGTGGCGGCCTGCGCGCCCTAAGGTTCGGGATGTGAGCACCCCCAGCACCGCGAGGCGCTTCGTCAACCCGTTGCGGCCTCGCGACCCCGCCGAGGCACACCGGGTCGCGTCGCCGTTGGAGCTCTTCACTGACCTCTGTTTCGTGGTCGCTATTTCGCAGGCGGCGTCGTCGCTGCATCTTCACCTGACTGAAGGTCACGGCGCTAGGGGGATTCTCGGTTTCGCGATGGTGTTCTTCGCCATCTTCTGGGCTTGGCTCAACTTCTCGTGGTTTGCGTCCGCGTACGACAACGACGATGTCGGTTATCGACTGCTGACGCTCCTGCACGTGCTGGGCTCGCTCGTCCTTGCTGCCGGCATCCCCGGCATGGTCGACGGCGACTTCGCACTGGGTGTGTTGGGTTACCTCATCATGCGGTCGTCACTGGTCGTGCAGTGGTTGCGCGTCGCGGCCGACGATCCGCCGCGTCGCCAGACGGCGCGCCGATACGCGACCGGCATTGCCGTCGTCCAACTCTGTTGGGTTGGCTTCATCTTCTTGCCGCACGGGCTCGAGGTGCCGGCGTTTGCTGTCGGCGTCGTGGCCGAGCTTCTCGTGCCGGTGTGGGCAGAACGAGCCGGCATCACCCCGTGGCACCCACATCACATCGCCGAGCGATACAGCCTCTTCTACATCATCGTGCTTGGCGAGACTGTCCTCTCGACAACCGTTGCGATCCAGCAGGCGTTGACCGCGCACGAGTTGCATGTAGGCCTGATTTCGGTGATCGCCGGTGGCGTGCTCATCGTGTTCAGCCTCTGGTGGTTGTACTTCTCCCGCAACGACGGTGAGGCACTCGCTCGGATACATGACAGGTACAACCACGACACATACCTGTGGGGCTATGGCCACTACTTCCTGTTCGCAGCAGGAGCGGCCATCGGCGCCGGCCTCGCGGCGCGGGTCGATGTCTGGCGACACAACTCCGCCTCGAGCCACTTGCAAACAGCGTTTGCGGTCACCGTCCCCGTCGCACTGGTGCTAGCCACGATGTGGACGATCTGCGTGCGGTTGCACGACAAGTCGCATCAGACCGCAGCGGCGTTCGGGGTTGCGGTGCTGCTCGTGCTGGCAGGCACCTTTACGCCAGTACCCGAACTCGTAGCAGGTGTTGTCTGTGTCGGCCTGCTTGCATTCGAACTTGTGAAGCAGCCGATGAGTTCTGGCCAGTCGCAGCGTCCATCTCACTGACAACTTTGGTAGCGACCGGAAGGATCTCATCGTGCGCACACTGATCGTGACCGAGTTCATCAGCATTGACGGCGTGGTCGAGTCGCCAGGCGGTGCGGAGACGTCGCACCCGCAAGGCGGCTGGACGAGGACCTACGGCGTCCCGGAGAGCGGCGCCTTCAAGCTCAAAGAGACGCTGGACGCTGAGTCGATGTTGCTCGGCCGCGTTACCTACGAAGGATTCGCCGCAGCTTGGCCCACGATGAGCGACGTGTTCGCGGACAAGATGAACTCGATGCCCAAGCACGTCGTGACGAACACCCTTACCGAGCTCGAATGGAACGCGACGCCCTTGAGCGGCGACATCGCGGCCGGGGTGACCGAGCTGAAGCAGGGCGACGGTGGTCCGATCTTGGTCCACGGCAGCGCGACTCTCGTTCGATTCCTGCTCGCCGAGCACCTCGTCGACGAGCTGCACCTGATGGTCTTCCCGGTCGCGATCGGCGGGGGCTTAAGGATGTTCCCCGACGACCGCAAGAAGCTCGAGTTCGAGCTCACCGAGCTGGTTCACTACGACAGCGGGGCCACGCTGCAGATTTACCGCCCCACGCCGTGAATTGAGGTACAACGGACGCAGTCGCCTTGTAGGAATTGGATTGCGGTAGCAGGGGGGGAGGTGCGACGGGCGTGGATGTCGTGCAGCCCTACCCGTCGCCGTCGCCGCCGCAGTTTCCCCGACAGGCCCCGAACGCGCCGCGTTCGGGGCGGTCAGCGCGCTGGGTAGTCGCGCTTGTGGTCGTTTTGGTTCTCTTGGTCGTCGGCGCCGTGGCGTTCAGTTGGAGCCAGGCGCACCGGTTAACAAGCACTAGGAGTCAGCTCGGCGCACTGCGGGCCTCCGCGGCCGCAGAGCAGGCGCAAGTCTCCGCGCTCGCAACCACCGTCGACGGGCAGCAGAAGACCCTGACAGACCTCGGCACCCAACTCGGCGCGACCCAAACGCAGTTGGCTGCGACGCAGAGCAAGTTGGGCACGACGCAGTCGCAGCTGCAGACAGCGCAAACGCGGCTTGGAACCGACGAGCAACAGTTGAACACCACGACCAAGCAGCTGAACGTCACCACCAAGCAGTTGCCGCCGGATCTCGTTGCACTGGCAACGGAGGTTTCGCCATCGGTCGTGCTGATCACTTGCACGACGAGCGGTGGTGGTGACACCGGCACCGGCTTCGCGATCGCGTTGCCCGCCGCTGCCGGCTATGCCACGACCATCATCACGGCCGAGCATGTGATCGACGCGTGCACCAACCCGTTGGCGGGCGCCATCTCACTGGCGCGCGGCGGCCAGACACTGCTGGTGCACTTGCGCTCCTATGACCAGGGTCAAGATGTCGCGATCCTCGACACGACCGCCAAGCTGCCGACACTGAAGCCAGCGGCTGCACCGGTCGTCGGTGAGTTCCTCATGGCGGTCGGCAACCCACTCGGCGTCAATGACAACGTGACGTCGGGCAACGTGTCGCAGGTGTACTCGTCATACTTCCTCGACAGTGCGCCGATCAGCAACGGCAGTTCGGGAGGTCCCGTAGTTGACCGGTCGGGCAACGTCGTCGGCATCGTCGACGCAGGCGCCGTTGCTGACGCGAACACGCCGGTAGTGCAGAACCTGAACATCGCATTGCGGCTGTCGAGGCTGTGCCCGACGGTGTTGTCCGGTTCGTCGTGCGCGGCGTTGCACTGACCACGAATCTCGTGATGCGACCGGCTGCGATGCGCCTCGGCGTGCTTCTCGCCACAGCCTGTCTCGTCGCCGGCTGTGGGTCTCACGCGAAGGCCGAGGTCACAACGACGCCGACGGCTGCCGTGACTTCGGCAACCACCCCGGCGTCCGCCATGGGTTCAGCGTCTGCAGTTGCGTCGTCGGAAACCTCAGCTGCATCGTCGGAAGCCGCGGGTGACGCCGCTGTTCCGACGGTCGGGCCTGCGTCGTCGGCCTTCGTCACCGACGTCTGTTCGGCGATCACGATCGCCGATGCGCAGGCCACCGTGCAGCCGGCGATCGATGCCATCGGCTTCGATCCCAACAATCAGGACGCGGACGGCATCTTCATGTGCACGATCGATGCGGCCGACCAGGCAGTGACGGTAACGGTCGAACCCGAAGATGTCGCGATGGCGAACTACGAGTCCGACGTCGCCGCGGAGAACGTGCCGGCGGTGCCGTCGTTACCCGGAGTCGGCGATGTCGCCGTGTTCACCCAGGTCGCCAACAACCCGCCAGATGTCTACGCGCACAAGGGCCACGTCACGTGCGAAGTGAAGACGAGCGACACGCAGGTGCTCAATGTGACCTACGACCCGAGTGTCGTCGATGGGGGAGTCACCGCCGCGAGCGCGGCTGCCTATGCGGTCAAGCTCGGCGCGTTGTGCACGGACGTGTTCGCCGCGATCAGCTGACGAAGCGGCCACAAACTCGCCGGCCGGACGTCGAGTGGTGGCGGGCTGTTAGCTGCTGCCGCCTTGCGCGGCAATCGACACCGGCTCCCATGCTCGCCACGTCGCGAGTCGTGATTCGTAATCAGCAGCGGCGATGGCCAGCGGACCGTCGCCGAAGAAGATCCGCAGCGGCGGTTCAGCGACGTCGACGAGGGTGAGGATCGCATCGCGCGTCGCGACCGGGTCACCCGGGTTCGGCATCCTGACCGCGCGAGCACGAGCGCCGGCTTCGCGCACGCCGTCATAGGCCAGCAGCTCTTCGGCCCGCGAAGCAGACGAGCCGCCCCAATCGGTGCTGTAGCCACCGGGCTCGATCATCGTGATCTTGATGCCGAAGTCGGCCACTTCTTGGGCGAGCGCTTGGCTCAGACCCTCGAGTCCCCATTTCGACGCGTGATACATCCCGACGTTCGGGAACGCGGAGATCCCGCCGATCGAGGTGACCTGGATGATGTGGCCGCGGCCCTGTGCACGCAAGTAGGGCAGCGCCGCTTGCGTGATCCAAATCGCGCCGAACAGGTTCGTCTCGATTTGCGCTCTGACATCGTGCTCGCTCAGTTCCTCGACCATGCCGAACTGGCCGTAGCCAGCGTTGTTGATGATCACGTCGAGCCAGCTGAAATGCTCGTGGGCCTGCTTGACCGCCGCGAACGCCGCCTCACGGTCGGTGACGTCGAGTTTGATCGGCAGCACGGCGTCGCCGTACTTCACCACGAGGTCGTCGAGCGAGGCCGTGTCGCGTGCGGTTGCCGCGACCTTGTCACCGCGGTCGAGCGCGGCGATCGCCCACTCGCGGCCGAAGCCACGCGAGGTGCCGGTGATGAACCAGGTCTTCGAACTCATCGGGGCTCCCTAAGACAGCGCAGAATCGATGCAGGCGAGTACGGCCGGGTCATCGGGTTGCGTGCTCGGGGTGAAGCGGCCAACGACATTTCCGTCTGGCGTGACGACGAACTTCTCGAAGTTCCAATTGATGTCGGCGGCGTCAGCGTCCGGATATGGCGTCTTAGCTAATACGGTGTAGATCGGGTCGCGGTTCGGGCCGTTGACCTCGATCTTGTCCGACATGGGGAAGGTGACCCCGTAGGTCGCCGAGCAGAACTCGGCAATATCGGCGGCCGTCCCTGGTTCCTGCCCACCAAACTGATTACACGGGAACCCCAGCACGGTGAACCCACGATCGGCGAACTCCTCGTGCAGCTGCTCGAGCTTCGCGTACTGCGGCGTCTTCCCGCAGCGGCTGGCGACGTTCACGACCAGCGCGACCCGGCCGCCGGCGAGTTCGCCGAATGTGGTGTGTGCGCCTTGCAGGGTGGTGACGGGCAGGTTCAGTAATTCGCTCATGCCTAGCTGCAGCGCGTCGCTGGCCTGCTCCATTCCCGTGTGACCGCACTCACAGCTCGCTGCTACTTGGCGCGGGCCTGCTTGACGAGCGTCTTACCGAAGTCCCACACGAGACCTGACCCGCGGTGCGCCTCGTCCATCACGTCGATGAACGCGTCCATGAAGAGGTCGACTTCGCGCTCTCCGATGATCAGTGGCGGGATCAGCTTGATCACTTCGAGATGATCGCCCGAGACCTGCGTGAGAATGTGATGCTGGTGGAACAAGGCGTGCACGATGGTCTGCGCGAACAGCCCCTTGCGCGCCGCTTGCAACGCGGTCCACGACCCGCGCAGCTTCCACGATGTCGGGCGGCCGAACTCGATCCCGATCATGAGACCCCGACCGCGAACCTCATGCAGCATTTCGTAGCGATCGACGAGCTCGGCCAGCCTCGACTGCAACAGCTCGCCGACCTTGCGTGCGTTGTCGACGACGTTCTCCTGGTCGATCACGTGCAGCGTAGCCAGGCCCGCGGCCATCGCCTGCGCGTTCGAACCGAACGTTGAGTCGTGCACAAGTACGCGGTCCATCGACGAGTAGACCTTGGCGAAGATCCATTCACGACCCAGCGTGGCGCCGATGGGGATGTAGCCGCCCGACAAGGCTTTGGCAGTCGCGACCAGGTCGGGTTCGACACCGTCGTTTTGGAACGCGAAGAAATCGCCGGTACGACCGACACCGGTCTGCACCTCGTCGGCGATCAGAAGTGCCTTGTGGCTACGCAGCAGTTCTTGCGCGGCGGGCAGGAAGCCCGGCGGTGAAACCGCGACGCCCTTGCCCTGGATCGGCTCGATGAGGAAGCCGGCAACGTCGCCGCGGCGAAGCTCACGTTCGAGCGCCTTCAGATCGCCGAACGGGATCGCGGTGTCGGGCAGCATCGGCCCAAAGCCGGTGCGGAACGCGTTCGATCCGTTGACTGAGAGCGATCCCGCCGTGAGGCCGTGGAAGGCATGGTCGCAGTAGATGATGCGACGGCGGCCCGTCGCGTAGCGCGCGTACTTCAAGGCGGCCTCGACGGCCTCCGTGCCGCTGTTGCCGAAGTAGACCCGGTCGAGATGCGGAACCTTCGCGAGCAGCGCCTCCGCGAGCGGCCCGGCCAGCGGGGGAGCGTCGAACTGGGTCAGGTCGGCGAGGTCGGCGTCGATGACGTCGTGGATCGCCTGCCGAACGACGGGGTTGTGGCGGCCGAGGGCGAACACCCCGAAGCCCGCGAGCATGTCGAGGTACTCGACGCCGTCTGAGTCGTAGAGGTAGGCGCCCTGCCCTCGCGCGTAGACCTTGTCGAAGCCGATCGCGTGCAGCATCCGCGGCAGCTGGGGGTTCAGATATTGGCGGTGCAGCTCGTACCGCTCATCTCCGCGCTGGGCGAGCACATCGCGAAGGTCGAACGGCTGGTCGGCCGGTTCGTCCGATCCCATCGCTTCGCCCACCTCCTCGCACTTTCGGGCCTCAGAATGCACCGTAACCGATCATCCGGAGCAGAATGAGTTGGACGCCTCACCTGCACCATCTGATATACAGCGGATGGATACAACTGTTTACTTAGTACGTACTTACCCGTTCTAGACCGCATGGCGGGGCGACGATATGGCTGAGTTTGGCGCTACCGGCAAGGGCGAGCAAGCTGCCCTTGACGGCGTCGATCACTCATCCGCACTCGACGCGGCTGAGCCGCCCGCCGTTCTCGCTCAGGCTCGAGCACTCGTCGTCCCCGCCCTTCGCGCCGCTGTCGACCGCCTGCAGGGCGAGCAGCTGCGCCGGATCGCTGCCTACCACCTCGGTTGGCTCGATGCGGACGGCCGACCGCTCCCCGGCGACGGCGTTGGCGGCAAAGCGATCAGGCCGACGTTGGCCGTGTTGTCGGCACAAGCGGCCGGCGGCACCGCGGCGCAGGGCGTCCCGGCAGCGGTTGCGGTCGAACTCGTGCACAACTTCTCTCTGCTCCACGACGACATCATGGATCGCGATGTCGAGCGGCGGCATCGCCCGACGGCGTGGGTGGTCTTCGGCGAGGGCCAAGCGATCCTGGCCGGCAACGCGATGCTGAACGCGGCAGTCGACGTGCTCGTGCGCGACGGCGCCGCCGGGCAGCGCGCGCTGCCGAGTCTGGTTGCCGCGGTCGAGGGTCTGATCGCCGGGCAGTCGGCAGATCTGGAGCTGGAAACCCGCGCAAATGCCGACCTCGACGAGGTACTCGCGATGGAGGCCGGCAAGACGGCCGCGTTGCTTGCCTGTTCGTCGTCGATCGGAGCATTGGCTGCCGGCGCCGAGGCATCGGTCGTTGACGCCCTCGCTGGCTACGGCTACGAGCTCGGGATGGCGTTCCAGCTCGTTGACGACATCCTCGGCATCACCGGTGACGCCGCTGCGACCGGCAAGTCGTCGTCGTCCGACGTTCGGGCTGGGAAGCGGAGCGCGCCCATCGTGGCCGCGCTGAATTCCGGGACCGCGGCGTCTGAACAGCTGGCAAAGCTGCTCGCCGGTGGTCCGCTGACCTCAGATGACGACGTGACTCACGCGACGAAGCTCATAGACGAGGCAGGCGGGCTCGAGTGGGCCGCTCACGAGGCCGACCGCAGGCTCGCACTCGCTCTGGGCTACCTCGACGTACTCAGCCTCCAACAGAAGATGTCCGCCAAGACGGGAACAACTTGCGACCTGGCGGCGCTGGCTCGGTATGTCGTCGAACGTGATCGTTAGCCGAGGAGGACGCACCTCGTGACCGCGCTGACGTATACAGACCTGACCGACGCGGTCGGTTTGGCGGTCAAGCGCGCGCAAGCCCACCTCGTTGGCCGTCAGGATGCCGCCGGTTGGTGGAAAGGCGAGCTGCGCACCAACGTCACGATGGACGCCGAAGACCTGCTGCTGCGGCAATTCCTCGGCATCTTGAAGCCCCAGGAGACTGCCGAGGCCGCACGCTGGATCCGCTCCCAGCAACGTGCCGACGGCACCTGGGCGAACTTCGAGCGCGGCCCTGGCGATGTATCGACAACGATCGAGGCCTACGCCGCCCTGCGCTTGGCGGGCGACGGCGTCGACGAGCCGCACATGGCGGCTGCGCGCGGCTTCATCCTCGCCGGTGGTGGGATCGAGGCGAGCCGGGTCTTCACCCGCATCTGGCTGGCGCTGTTCGGTGAGTGGTCGTGGGACGACCTGCCCTCGATGCCGCCCGAGCTGGTGCTGCTGCCGAAGTGGTTCCCGCTGAATGTCTACGACTGGGGCTGTTGGGCTCGGCAGACCGTGGTGGCCATCACCGTGGTGGCGACGCTTCGGCCCGTTCGCCCGCTCCCGTTCACGGTCGCCGAACTACGTTCCGGTCTGCGGCCCGCGCCCTCTAAGACCGGCCCGGTCGCGACCGCGTTCACAGTGCTCGACAAGGCGCTGAAGCTCTACGACCGATCGCCCATCAAGCCGGGTCGGGCGATGGCATTCCAGCACGCCACCGACTGGGTATTGCGGCGCCAAGAAGCCGACGGCGGGTGGGGCGGTATTCAGCCACCGTGGGTCTACTCGATCCTGGCCTTGCACTTGACCGGCCGCCCGCTCGATGACCCTGCGCTGGTTGCCGCGATCAAGGGCCTCGATGGCTTCTTGATTCGAGAAGAGACGCCCGATGGCATCATCAGGCGGCTCGAGGCCTGCCAGTCGCCGGTGTGGGATACCTGTCTCGCGCTGATTGCGATGTTCGACTCAGGCGCCGACGTCGACGACCCGTCGGTTCGTACCGCGGTCGACTGGCTGCTCGACGAAGAGGTCAAGGTCAAGGGTGACTGGGCCGTGAAGCGTCCTGATCTCGATGCCGCGGGCTGGGCGTTCGAGTTCGCCAACGACGCTTACCCCGACATTGACGACACCGCCGAGGTGGTGCTGGCACTTCGCCGCACGGGTGCTGTCTTGCGGCCGGATGTTGCGGCCGCCGTGCAGCGCGGTACTCGCTGGGCCGTCGGTATGCAGTCGCGTGACGGAGGGTGGGGCGCGTTCGACGCCGACAACACCCGCCGGCTTGTCGAGAAGGTGCCGTTCTGCGACTTCGGTGCGGTGATTGACCCGCCGTCGGCCGATGTCACGGCGCATGTGGTCGAGATGCTCGGACACAGCGGGATGGCGCATACAGAGTCGGCGCGACGCGGCGTGCGGTGGTTGCTCGACGCCCAAGAGGCCGACGGTTCGTGGTTCGGCCGCTGGGGCGCGAACTACGTCTACGGAACCGGCGCCGTTCTTCCCGCGCTCGCCGCCGTCGGTGCCGATCGCGACTCGATACCGGTGCGTCGCGCCGTGCACTGGCTGGAGAAGCACCAGAATCCGGACGGCGGGTGGGGCGAGGACCTGCGCTCCTACACCGAGGAAGCGTGGCGAGGCAGGGGCGAGTCGACGCCGTCGCAGACGGCCTGGGCGCTGCTCGGTCTGATGGCGATCGACCCCGACACTGACGCGGTCGCTCGCGGCGTCGACTGGCTGGTGCGCACGCAGCGAACTGACGGCGGCTGGGACGAAGACCTCTACACCGGCACCGGCTTCCCCGGCGACTTCTACATCAACTACGAGATGTATCGCGTGGTGTTCCCGCTCAGCGCGCTCGGGCGTTACCTGAGCGCGCAGAAGGTCATCAGGTTGCCGTGAACGACCTGCTGATAGTCACCGCGCTCCGTACCGAGTACGCCGCGCTCGCGGGCCGCGTGCCCGGCGCGACGTTGGAGCGCTGCGGCATGGGGCCGGAGAAGGTCCAGGAGTGGCTGCCGCGGCTTTCCCAGCTCGCGCCGAAGGCCGTGGTAGTCGTTGGCGTCGCGGGTGGCCTCGACCCGACGTTGCGCCCGGGTGACGTGGTCGTGGCTACCGAGGTGCGCGACGAGCGCGGTCGGATCGTGCAGCGCGCGTCGGCGCCCCTTGTCGCGGAGTTGCGACGCCTGGGGTTGCGAGTCCGGACCGGCCCGATGGTCAGCACTGATCACATCGTGCGAGGCAATGAGGCGCGAGCTCGGCTCGCCGCGACTGGCGCGATCGCCGTCGACATGGAATCCGCCGCGATCGTGCGTGCAGCCGGCGGCGTCCCGACGGCAGTGGTTCGGGTCATCGTCGACACTGCCTACAACCCGATGGCCCGCCTCAACACCTTGACTGCCGGCGCGCGCGCATTGGTGACGCTGCACAAGATCGGTCCCGCGCTCCGGGCGTGGTCCGACCTCGTCGGTCCGCGGCGGGTGCTGCTCGCCGCACCTCGGTCGTTTTGCGCAGGCGTCGAACGCGCGATCGACATCGTCGAGCTGGCTCTGCAGCGCTACCCCCGGCCGGTCTACGTCCGCCGCCAGATCGTGCACAACGCGCATGTGGTCGCCGACCTCCAGCGGCAGGGCGCGGTGTTCGTCGAAGAACTAGACCAAGTCCCCGATGGGACGACGGTTGTGTTCTCGGCACACGGGGTCGCACCCGCCGTCCGGGCTGAGGCTGCGCGACGCGGGCTCAACGTGATTGATGCGACCTGTCCGCTCGTATCGAAGGTGCACAGCGAAGCGCGCCGGTTCACCGCGCGCGGTGACACCGTGCTGCTCATCGGGCATGCTGGTCACGACGAGGTCGAAGGCACGATGGGCGAGGCTCCGGGCAACATCCTGCTCGTCGAGAATCCCGCCGACGCTGAGCGGGTGAGCGCGTTAGACCCCGAGCATGTGTCGTTCCTCATGCAGACCACACTCGCAGTCGACGACGCCATGGACACCGTTGAGGTGTTGCGTCGGCGATTCCCGTCGATCGAGTCGTCGACGACCGACGACATCTGTTACGCGACCACGAACCGTCAACAGGCGGTGCGCGCCATCGCTGCCGAATCCGACGTCATGATGGTGCTCGGGTCGGCGAACTCCTCGAATTCGGTGCGCCTCGTCGAGGTGGCCGAGCGCCTGGGAGTGCGGGCGCATCTCGTTGACGACGCCACCGACATCTTGCCCGAATGGCTTGATGGCGCGACGACGATTGGCATCACGGCGGGAGCGTCGGCTCCGCCACATCTAGTCGATGAGGTCATCGAAACGCTTCGAGCGTTAGGCCCCGTCGAGGTCATCCAGCGTGCCGTTGCAGATGAAGACGTCACGTTTTCACTACCGAAAGGTGTTGCAGGCTGATGCCCATACCCATGCGCCAAGGAGCACGCATCGGCTGGTACCTCTTCTCGCAGAAGAAGCTGCACCGGCGCGAGAAGTTCCCGCTGATCGTCGAGCTTGAGCCACTATTCGCCTGCAACCTCAAGTGCAACGGCTGTGGCAAGATCCAGCAGCCGCACGACCTGCTGGCCCAGCGAATGCCGGTCGAGCGCGCGCTCGCCGCGATCGAGGAAGCCGGCGCGCCGATGGTGTCGCTCGCCGGCGGTGAGCCGTTGATGCATCCGCAGATCGACGTCATGGTCAACGAGCTCGTCAAGCGCAAGAAGTATGTCTACCTATGCACCAACGCCGAACTTGTGCGCAAGCGCTGGGACAGGTTCAACTTCAAGCCGTCGCCGTACTTTGCCTTCACGATTCACATCGACGGGCTGCAGGAGCGTCACGACGAATCGGTCGCGAAAGACGGTGTGTTCGAAGAGGCCATCGAGGCGATCAAGTTCTTGAAGGAAAAGGGCTTCCGAGTCACCACGAACTCGACGTTCTTCAACACCGACACACCGCAGAACATCATCGACGTGATGAACTTCCTCAACGACGAGGTCAAGGTCGACCAGATGATGATCTCGCCGGCCTACGCCTACGAGAAGGCGCCCGATCAAGACCACTTCCTGGGCGTGACCGAGACGCGCGAGTTGTTCTCCAAGGCATTCGCGGGCGGCAACCGCAAGCGCTGGCGTCTGAACCACTCGCCGCTGTTCCTCGACTTCCTTGAGGGCAAGATCGACTTCGAATGCACTGCGTGGGGCATCCCGTCGTACTCGTTGCTGGGCTGGCAGAAGCCGTGCTACCTGATGGCCGACGGTTACGTGAAGACCTACAAGGAACTCATCGAAAAGACCGACTGGAGCAAGTACGGTCGCGGCCGCGACGAACGGTGCAACAACTGCATGGCGCACTGTGGCTACGAGCCGACCGCCGTGCTCGCAACGATGGGATCTATGAAGCAGAGCCTGCGCGCGTTGCGCGAGCAGGGCTGATCCAAACCGCAGCGTGGGCTGGCTCGACGGCGTGACTCACGACGGAGAGTAGGTCGAGCCGTACCGTCTCGAGATCGACTGCGTCGCGTAGCCGGGCGGAGAACGCGGCAACGGTTGCCTCGGCGTCGTAACCTGCGCGGTTGAAGCGGCGGTCGATGAGCCGCTGCGCCGCGTTGCGGACCGGCGTGAAGAGCGCGGCCGCCGCCAATGTTGACGCGGTAACCGCGACCGGTGAGGAGAACGACAACACATTCGTCGTCAGGACGACGATCCCCACGTACACGCCGATAAGTAGCCCGGTAACCACGGTGTACGACAGGGTGCGGCTGATCAGGCGATCGACGTCGTAGAGCCGGTACTTCAATATGCCCAGTCCTACGCCGAGTGGGAATGCGCCGAACAACATGGTGCAGAGAGTGTTGACTGCCGTCGCCAGCGTTGACTTGTCGTTGCCGAGCGGCACTGACACCGCCAGGCTGATGACCAGAACGAGCGCGCCGAGAGTCGCCCACTTGAACTGCTGCCGGATCACGCCCACCGATCGCCGAAACGCGACGGCCAGGTGGACGACCCAAGACGCCAGCAGCGGAAGAAGGATTAATACCAAGATGCCCGACCCGAGGAAGCTGACCAAGCCAGACGTGTGCGGCGTGCGCACGGGCTGCCCGTTCGCGTCGACCTGCAAGTTGTGAAAGCGCACCAGGATCGTCGCAGCGGCACACTGCGACGCCACGACGAGCACAACCGCAGCCACGTAGATCCGCAGGGTCGCGCGCCAGCGGCGCGATGCCACTACGCCGTCGGGAAAGAGCAGCAAGGTCGGAAAGCCGACCAGCAATCCGAGATCCCAGAAGGAGTTCTCGAACCACAGAGCAGTGAGTGCCGACGCGTTGACACCATGTCCGAGCCAGTGGTTGAACGTCACCCAGGCAGCCGCGAAGTCGAACATGTTCTCGAACAGCGACGCGAGGATCAGCAGCCACCCGATGGGGTTGGCCGGCTGTCGACGGGCGACCACCATTCCGACGACAGCAAACATCGTCGTCGGTACCAACACGACCGCGGCGTTGCCGGCCCGGTGATCGGCGATCGAGATGATGAGGGCCGCCACGGCGACGACCGCCGCGATGATGCCCAGCACGGTAGCGGTCGTCGGCGAGCTCAGCCTTCGCGCGGGCGTGCTCACTGGCAGCTCCCTCCCGCCCACGCGGCCGTTCAACAAGCAGCAGGCTAGACCGCGGGGCGTTCCGAGATCGTTACGCGCACTACATAAGCGTTTTACTGCCTTCGGCTCGCCGCAAAAGGGTGTCGACGGCGGGCGTCGAGCAAACCATGATGGGGCATGGCGTCGAGGGCTGCATTCACCGGCGTTTCGTACATAGAGGAGTTGCGCAGTGACTGCACGACGTGAGGTTTTCGATGCGGCACTCGATCGTGCAGTTGTGCATACGAAGTCGTGGCTCGAGTCGATGCCAGATCGCCGGGTCCCGCCGCGGCTGTCGGCTGATGAGATTGCGCCGTCGTTCGCCGGCCCACTTCCTGATGGTCCGACCGACCCCGCGGAGGTCATCGACCTGCTCGCCGCGCTCGCCGAGCCTGGCCTGATGGCGATGCCGGGTGGCCGGTTCTACGGCTGGGTCCTCGGGGGCACATTGCCGGCCGCGCTCGCTGCCGACTGGTTGGTCAGTGCTTGGGACCAGAACACCGGCTTGCGCTACGCGACTCCGGCGACTGCGGCGGCGGAGGAGGCGGCCGGCGGGTGGATTCTCGACCTGCTCGGACTGCCCGCAGGCGCCGACGTCGGCTTCGTGACCGGCGGCACGATGGCGAACTTCTCCGGGCTCGCGGCGGCTCGCTACCAAGTGCTCGCCCAGGCTGGCTGGGACGTCAACAAGCGAGGCCTGGCCGGTAGCCCGCCCGTGCGGATCCTCGTCGGCGCAGAACGGCACGACACCATCGATCTCACGTTGCGTTACCTCGGGCTGGGCCAGCCAACCCCGGTCGCGGCCGACGATCAGGGCCGGATCCGGGTCGATGCGCTCGCGGAGGCTCTCGAGGCCGGGAGTGGGCCGACGATCGTCTGCCTGCAAGCGGGCAACGTGCACTCCGGCGCGTTCGATCCCATCGGTGAAGCGACTCACCTGGCGCATGCCCACGGCGAGCATGGGCAACGACCGTGGGTGCACGTCGACGGCGCGTTCGGCCTGTGGGCGGCGGCGACGCCGACGTTGCGCGTGTTGGTTCCGGGTCTCGATCAGGCCGACTCGTGGGCGACCGACGCTCACAAGACCCTCAACGTGCCGTATGACTGCGGCATCGTCGTCGTCGCCCAGTCGCAAGCACTGCGCTCAGCTCTCGGCGTCCGGGCTAGTTATTTGATCTCCACCGAGGGGCCAACTGGTGATCCCGATGAGAAGACGCCGGAGTTGTCACGGCGTGCACGCGGCGTCCCGGTGTGGGCGGCGTTGCGTTCGCTCGGCCGAGATGGCGTCGCTGATCTGGTCGATGGGCTCGTGAGGCACGCGCGAGCGATCGCTGCCGGGATCAAGACCATCGAAGGCGCCCAAGTGCTCAACGATGTCGTGTTCACCCAGGTCTGCGTCGCCTTCGAGGACGACGAGCGCACGAAGGCGGTCACGGCCCAACTGCTAGCAGACGGGACGGCGTGGATGTCGGGCTCGAAGTGGCACGGTCGGGACGTGCTTCGGGTCTCGGTCAGCAACTGGTCGACGGACGCGGACGACGTCGAGGCGTCCGTCGAAGCGGTGCGCAAGGCCGCGAACACTGTGCGGCTGGCGAGCGGGCGGATCAGCGTCGGACTGGGCAACAGCCTGTAACTGGCATGTGACAGGACCGGCCGTTGCAGGGAAACTATTGTCTAGCGCGGTTGGAACCGACCCAGGAGACGACGATGACGTTCGGAGACCCGACAATCCGGCTCGACCCGATCCACGCGGCCTGGAACACGGTCGCGAGTTTCAGCACCTACGAAGATGCCCAGGAGGCGGTCGATCGGCTCTCCGACTCAGGGTTCCCGGTCGAGAACATCGACATCATCGGCTCGGACCTGCGAACCGTCGAGCGGGTAACCGGGCGCCTTACCAAGCGCAACGCGGCCGCGGCTGGCGCGGCTAGTGGCGCCTGGTTCGGGTTGTTCATCGGCTTGCTCGTTGGCCTGTTCACCACTGGCGCGACGTGGCTCGGCCTGATCCTCGGTGGCTTGCTCATCGGTGCCGTCTGGGGCGCCGTCTTCGGATTCGTCGGGCACGCCGCGACCGGCGGTCGGCGCGATTTTGCCTCGAAGCGGACCCTCACGGCGACCCGCTACGACATCGTCGCGCGTGGCGGGCACGCCGAAGAGGCGCGGGCCGTGCTGAACAAGACCGCGCCGGCAGGCTCACAGGCGACCACGCCGCCAGCACCGCAAGGAAGCAACGCCTGAGCCGTGTGGCGCTGGCGGCGTGCCTCGGACGGGTCTTTTCACGGTCGCGGCGCCGCTGTTTGGCTACATTCGCGGCCACGTCAGCCGATAGGGACGAAAGGTCTCATCGGACTGACATGACGCGAGGTGCGGCAGGTGAGCGAGCTCCAAGACACCGAGCTCCCAGCTTTCGCGGTGCCCATTTCGGCGGTGCCCATTTCAGCGGTGCCCATTTCGGCGCCACCGTTTCCGGTCGGTGACGAGCTCGACTTGATCGCGTTTCACAACATGCTCGAGCACGCGGCCGAAGCGATCTACTTCAAGGATCTCCAGAGCAGATTCGTCGCGGTAAGCCGCACCCTTGCCACGATGATGGGCCGCGCGCCCAGCGAGCTTCTCGGGCGCACTGACTTCGACATCTTTACCAACGAACATGCCAGCGTCGCGTACGCCGACGAGCAGCGCGTGATCGCTACAGGCATTTCGATGTTGGATAAGGAAGAACGCGAAACCTGGCCCGACCGTGGCGACACTTGGGTCACGAGTAACAAGCGACCGCTGCGCGATCTCGACGGTCGCATCATCGGCACCTTCGGGATTCGGCGCGACATCACCCGCACCGTGAACGCCGAGCGCGAGGCCGTGAGTGCGGCTGACGCGCTTGCTCTCGCGCACGCGGATCTGAGCCGGGTCGAGGCACAACTGCGTACCGTGCTCGACACTTCTGCGGATGCGGTCTCACTCTACGACGCCGGCCTGCGTTACCAGTACATGAACGCGGCTGCGATGCGCATCACCGAAGACCCCGCTGGCGACGCCCTCGGACAGACCGACCGCGAGCTCGGTCGCGATGCGGCATTCCTCGCAGTCTGGGAGGCCGCCCTGAAGGGCGTTCTGGTGACCGGCGAGGTTTGCTCGGTCGAGTTCTCCGTCGGCAGCGGTCAGGAGCTGCGCTGGTTTGCCTCACATCTCGCTCCACAAAGGGAATTTGAGAACGGGACGCCTATCGGTGTCGTGGCGTCCACCCGCGAGGTCACCGAACTCAAGCGTGCACAAAGTGAGCTGGCACACCAGGCGGTGCACGATCCGCTGACTGGGCTGGCGAACCGGGTGCTGCTCGTCGACCGATTGACCCAGGCGTTGCTGCGCATGGAACGTCAGCCGGGCAAGCTCGCGTTGCTCTTCATCGATCTCGACCACTTCAAGGTCATCAACGACACGTACGGTCATGACACCGGCGATCGTCTGTTGGTCGAAGTTGGCGCGCGGCTGACTGCGATCGCGCGCCGGCTCGACACCGTCGCACGATTCGGCGGTGACGAGTTCGTGCTGCTGTGCGACAGGTTGACCACCGACGAGGACGTACGCGTCGTCGCTGATCGAGTCGTGCGTGCCGTCGGTGAACCGTTCTTCAGCGAAGGTATCGAGCTGAACATCACGGCGAGTGTCGGTGTCGTCATCACGAGCGACCCGTACGCCGGGTGTGAGAACGTCGTTCGAGACGCCGACGCCGCGATGTACCAGGCGAAGGAACGCGGCCGCGATCACTACCAGTTCTTCGATGCCGGCCTTCGTGATCGAGCAGTGGCGAGAAACGCTGTCGGCTGGGAACTCGGGAAGGCGCTTGAACGCGGCCAATTCCGGCTCGAATACCAGCCTGTGGTCTCGCTGGGCGACCAGTCCATCGTGGGCATGGAAGCGCTGATCCGCTGGGATCACCCCGACCGCGGCACGGTACCTCCAGCGGAGTTCATCGCGATCGCGGAGAGCCGCGGACTGATCGTTCCGATCGGTAACTGGGTCTTGGACGAAGCGTGCCGTCAACTAGTCGAGTGGGGTTCGCTGTTCCCCCGGTACGGCCGCGACCCTGGACACGAGCCGTTGGGCATGGCGGTGAACGTGTCCGGGCGGCAACTGCGTAGTGGCGACTTCGTCTCGGCCGTCAAGGTTGCGCTGGAGCGCAACGGACTCGAGCCCGGCCAACTCTGCCTGGAAATCACCGAGACAGCGTTGATCGAGGAGACCGCCGAGGCAAGGGAAACGCTCGAAGCGATCGCGGCGCTCGGCGTGCACATCGCCTTGGACGATTTCGGAACGGGCTACTCCTCGCTCGCACACCTGCGACAGTTCCCAGTGGACATCTTGAAGATCGATCGCAGCTTCGTCGACCGGCTTGAGACCAACGATCGCGAACGCCAGATCGTGGCAGCGGTCACCGCGATGGCGCACGTGTTGAAGATGACAGTGGTCGCCGAGGGGATCGAGACGGTCGGCCAGCTCACCCAACTCAGTGCGCTTGGGTGTGACTATGCCCAGGGATATCTACTCGCGCGTCCGATGCGGCCCGAGGCGCTTGAACTGTTACTCCGAGCCCAAGAGTCGACGCACGTAGCATCATCTGGTGCCGCCTGATCCACCGCTGTCCGTGCTCGGGACGACCGCGCTGTCTGTTGCGGCCTGCCGGGCGACCGAGAGCGCCCGCATCGACGCGTGGTTCCACGACGAGCTCGCGCAGCACGTTCTGGCCTCGGCCATCGCGCCACCCGCGGTCTCGCGCGGGCTCGTGCGTTGGGTGGCCGTTCGCACCAGATTCCTTGACGAACTCGTCGAAGGGGCTGTCGCCGATGGCATCAGGCAGGTCGTCGTCGTCGGCGCCGGCCTCGACGCGCGGGCTTACCGACTAGAACTGCCGCGGGATCTCACGGTATTCGAGATCGACCACGGTGAAGTGCTCGCCTTGAAGCAGCGACTGCTCGACGAACTTGAGCTGATGAGCGAGTGCCGCCGGCGGGTGGTCGTTGCCGATCTCGTTGCTGACGACTGGTTGCAACTCCTTACTGATACTGGGTGGACGCCTACGCAACCCACTGTGTGGGTGGCGGAAGGGCTGTTGGTCTACCTCAACCACGACGAGCGGACGCGACTGCTGAAACAGCTCTCCTCGGCGTCCGCTATTGGCAGTGTTCTTGGTGCGACCCTCAGCACGCGGACCGACAACCTCGCGCATCCGCTGTGGCATCCGGCGTCGACTACCGACCCTGAAGAGTGGTTAGCCGACTGTGGCTGGCGAGCGACGGTGCAGACGATGGCGGAGGCCAGCGCGGCGTTCGGGCGGCCTATTCCGCCGCCGTTCGATACGGGCACGAAGGGCAGGCTCGTCCGCGCGGTCCGCTAGCGGGCGATGAATCGATCGACGAATGCGTTGCGGAGCTTGCCGGCCGGGTCGTACCGGGCGACGAGCTCGGTGAAGTAGGGCAGCCGCTCATACCGCGAGCGGACGACGTCGGCGCTCATCGGGAACACTTTCCCCCAGTGGGGTCTGGCGTCGAAGGGTGCGAGTTGTTCCTCGATGGCGGTCAGTGCAGGCGTCACTGCGTCCATGTCGCTGATCCAGGTGAAATGGAGCGCGAAGCTGTCGCGACCGTACGCCGGGCTGAGCCACAGGTCGTCGGCTGCGATCGTTCGCAGCTCGCAGATCTGCAGCGCGGGTGCGATGAGGTGCGCGATGTTGCTGATCGCCGTCAGTGCTGCAACCGCATCGTCGCGAGAGACGAAGTACTCCGACTGCAATTCATCGCCACTGCTCGGTGTGAAGTCGAGTCGAAAGTGTGGCAACCGCTCGTGCCACGGGCCTGGAACGCCGCCTTGCGTGGTGCACGCGGTGGGATCCACGCCCGGCACCGGATGCCGTGGCCCGTTGGCGACGGGTGCGTCGAGCCATCGTGCCGCTGGGCCGACCTGCCACGGCGTTGACGCGTCGACGCGGTGTTTCATCCAGACCTGGTTCATCACCGGGCGGCGCCAGTCGGTGAACACACTGACGCTGTATGCCGCCGACATCGTCGCTTCGAGATGCGCGGTGAACTGCGCTAACGACAGATCGTCGTACACATACTGCGCGACGGCGAACGTCGGTTCGATCGCGAGGGTCACCGACGTCACGACGCCGAGCATGCCAAGGGCCACCACCGAGCCGTTGAAGTCGTCGTCGCCGACTTCGAGGGTGACAACGTCGCCGCTCGCCGTGACGAGCTCAACGGCGCGGACTGCGGTCGCGAGATTGCCGTTGGTCACGCCCGAGCCGTGGGTGCCGGTTGCTGTCGCTCCGGCGATGCAGATGTGCGGCAGCGACCCGAGGTTATGCAGCGCGTAGCCCGCTCCATTGAGCGGCGGCGCAAGCTCTCCATATCGGACGCCGCCCCCGACCGTCACGGTCGAGCGTTCGGCATCGATGTGCAACAACGGAGGCATCCCGGCAAGCGAGATCTGGTCGCCCACGGTGTCGGCGATCGGGTTGAAGGAGTGCCCACTGCCAAGAGCCCGCACGTGGTCGCTGCCGGCAACGATTCGACGCACCTCATCGAGAGACGTCGGGTGGTGCAGACGCGCTGCGCCAAACACGACATTCCCGGCCCAATTCGTGGGTCGGTCGGTCATCGGGGTCCCCTCGGGTGTCGCCCTGTTACTAGCGGGGCAAGAATACGGGCATGGACTACAGACAGCTCGGCAACTCAGGCCTGCGGGTATCCGCACTCACCCTCGGGACGATGGGATTCGGTGGCACCGGCTGGGCCGCGGCAGTCGGTACGACGGACGTCGACGGCGCGCGTCGCCAGATCTCCATGGCGTTGGATGCCGGGGTGAATCTCATCGACACTGCCGACGTCTATTCGTCGGGTCTGTCGGAGGAGATTCTGGCGAAAGCGCTGCCGGTTGCCCGCGAGGACGTACTGCTGGCAACGAAGGTCCGGATGCCGATGGGGGACGGCCCGAACGACGCCGGGTTGTCGAGGCACCACATCATCAGGGCCTGCGAGGCTAGCCTGCGCCGGCTCGAGACCGACTACATCGACCTGTACCAGGTGCACGAGTGGGACGGCCAGACGCCGCTCGAAGAGACGCTGAGAGCGCTGGACGACCTCGTGTCATCAGGCAAGGTGCGCTACATCGGGGCGTCGAACTACGCCGGATGGCAGCTGATGAAGGCGCTGGGGATCTCTGATCGCCGCGGTCTGTCGCGTTTTGCGAGCCAGCAGATCTACTACTCGCTGCAGGCGCGCGAGGCCGAGTATGAGTTGGTTCCTGTCAGCGTCGATCAGGGTCTCGGCATACTCGTCTGGAGCCCGCTCGCCGGTGGTCTGCTCTCGGGCAAGTATCGCCGCGGTGTCGAGGCGCCAGCCGGCAGCCGGCACCTCGGTGACTGGCACGAGCCGCCGGTCTATGACGAGGACAAGCTGTACGACACCGTTGATGTGTTGGTCGAGATCGCTGATGCACACGGAGTCTCTGCTGCGCAGGTCTCGCTCGCGTGGCTGCTGGGCCGCACTGGTGTCACGTCGTTGATCGTTGGCGCGCGAACCGACGAGCAACTCGCCGACAACCTGAAGTCTGCCGACCTGACGTTGTCGCCCGACGAGCAGCGCAGGCTCGATGAGGTCAGTGCGCTGCCGCTGCTTTATCCGCACTGGCATCAAGCGAACACATCGAGCGACCGGCTCGGTGCGCCCGAACTCACCCTCCTCGAACCACATCTTCGATCCACCTGAATAAGGGAGCCGACCATGACCGAGAACGACGACATCTCCCTCGATGCACCACGGTTCAACCGCGACCAGGACGGCGTCGACTCGCTGCGCGATACCGAGTCGGAGCAGGGTGACGAGCCAGAGCTTGACGACCTGTTTGATCTCGACAGGAACGAGGCGCGCGAAATCGACGCAGATGTCGAGGAGGATGCGGGAGAAATTCCGCGCCTCGACTAGATCCGGGCACTGACCGTCGACGCGCTCAGGCGAGCGCGTCGACGGTTTGCATGTCGGGGGACATCCGCTCGTCGTCCACCAGTTGGGGTTGGGTGTGGTGTCGAGCTGAGCGGATAAGTGTTCCGGCGACGATGCCCGCGGCGACCATCAGTGCCGCACTGACGGTGAATGCGGTCGTGTAGCCGTGGACGTTCGCGTTTCGCGTCGCGACCGCGGCATGGCCGTGATGGGTGAGGTAGCCGGCAGTTGCGGTGGCCGCGATCGTGTTGAGCAACGCGGTACCGAGGGCGCCGCCGATCTGTTGGGT
Source organism: Acidothermaceae bacterium (assembly GCA_036501485.1). Classification (GTDB taxonomy): domain Bacteria; phylum Actinomycetota; class Actinomycetes; order Acidothermales; family Acidothermaceae; genus PALSA-607. The sequence continues at coordinate 136,954 of DASYAG010000016.1, forward strand.
GGTGTTGACCAGCGCACTGGCAACACCGGCGTGTTCTTCTTGGACGCCGACCAGCGCGGTGCTGCTCAGCGGGACAAACGCGAGTCCCATGCCGACGCTGACCAAGATCTCCGGCGGCAACACGTGAGCGAGGTAGCTGCTGTCGACCGTGAGCCCGGTGAACCAGAACAAACCAGCCGCTGCAAGAAGCACGCCTGTAACGATCAGCACTCGCGGACCGATTCTGGGGAGCAGGCGGCTGGCGAGTCCGGCGCCGATGATGATGCCGCCGGAGAACGGCAGGAACGCGAAGCCGGTCTTCAGTGCTGAATAGCCGAGGGTTCCTTGCAAGAAGTAGGTCAGGAACAGGAACGTGCCGAGCATCGCGCTGCCGACGAACAGCGACGCCAGGAACGAGCCGCCGCGATTACGGTCGAGCACCACGCGAACGGGCAGCAGCGGGTGCGGTGTGCGCAGTTCGATGAGCACGAACCCAGCCAGTGCGGCGACGGCGCCGACGAGCAGCGTCAGGGTCAGGGGAGCGGCCCAGCCGTCGGTGCCGGCAGTCGTGAAGCCGTAGACGAGGAGGAACAAGCCGCCGGTGACGGTGATCGCACCAGGCAGGTCGTAGCTGTGCCGCTCTTCGGCGCGGCTTTCACGGATGAAGCGGCCCGCGGCCACGGCCGCAAGGAGCGCGATGGGCACGTTGATCAGCAGGGTCCAGCGCCACGAGGCGAGCTGGGTCAAGGTGCCGCCCAGGACCAGCCCGATGGCTGCCCCACCGCCGGCGATGGCGCCGTACACGCCGAACGCGCGGGCCCGCTCGCGGGCTTCGGTGAACGTGACGGTGAGCAGTGACAGCGCTGCGGGTGCCATCACCGCGGCGAAGGCGCCCTGCAACGCGCGCGCTCCGAAGAGCATCGCCGGATTCTGAGCTAAGCCGCCTAGGGCGGATGCGGCGCCGAACCCAAGCAGACCGACGATGAACATTCGCCGCCGTCCGAGATAGTCAGCGATGCGTCCACCGAGCAGCAGCAGGCTGCCGAACGCCAATGTGTAGGCGCTCATCACCCATTGCCGGTCGGCAAGTGAGATGTGCAACGAACGTTGCGCCGAGGGCAGCGCAACGATCACCACCGACGCGTCGAGCACGATCATGAGCTGTGCCATCGCGATCACCGCGAGCGACCACCAGCGTCGGGGATCAGGTTCTTGTTGCAGTGATCCCGCCAGGTTTCCCAGGGCCATCTCGTTCGTTGTCACCGTTTGCCTCTTCTCCGAGCTACAATCGGAACGTCTACTCCGTTTCGATCGACGATACGGAACGATCGTTCCGTTTGTCAACCACCACGCCGGAGGCAATACCGATGCGCGCCGATGCGCTCAAGAACAGGGAGCGGATCCTCGAGGCCGCCGAAACCACGTTCGCGCGTCTCGGGCTGTCAGTTCCGATCGACGTTGTCGCTGAACAGGCCGGTGTCGGAGTCGGGACTCTTTACCGCCATTTCCCGACCAAAGAGGCATTGTTCGAGGCGATCGTGATGAGCCGCCTCGAAGAGCTGGTCGACGAAGCCAAGACCCGTATCGACGCGAATGACCCCGCGGATGCGCTGTTCTCGTTCCTACGTCGGTTCGCGAACGAAGCCTTGGCCAAAGCCGACCTCTTCGATGCCATGAACGCGGCCGGCTTCGACATCAAGTCAAGGTGTGCGGAGATGGTCGACGAGATGAGGCGCGGGATCGACATCCTCGTCGTGAACGCCAAGGCGGTTGACGCAGTACGTCCAGACGTCACCGCTGATGAAGTGATGAGCCTGATCTCGGGTACCTGCATGGCCGCACGCCAATCGAGGCTCGACGACGCGTCGTGCCAGCGCATGGTCGACATCGTGTGCGACGGCATGCGACTCGCAGTGGCGACCTAGCTAAGACGTGCCCGCAACCGGTCGGGCCACCGGTGCGCGGCCCACGGGTTGCTTGGGGCGCGCGAGCAACGGAGTGTTCGGCGTAATCGGTCGTGAGACGGCAGTGCCAGCTTGCACAGTTAGTTCATTGCCCTCGTGATAGAGGGTCAGGGTGGCGTCGGCTCCGTCGCGAAGCGAGTAGGTCGCTTCCGTGTGAGTGATGTCCACCTTCACCTTCAACCCTCGCCACCGTAGGTTGACCGCCAGCCGGTCGATCGCTTCGGGAAGTTGCGGCCTGAACTGAAGCTTGCCACCCTCGTCGCGAGCGCCGCCGAAGCCCACCACCAGCGACACCCATGCACCGGCCAGCGAGGCCATGTGCAGGCCGTCGCGCGTGTTGTGGTGAATGTCGTGCAGATCGATGAATGCAGCTTCGGACGCGTAGTCGTACGCGAGCTCCAGATGGCCGACCTCCGCGCAGATGACGGCCTGCACGTTCGCCGACAGCGACGAGTCGCGGACAGTCCGCTGCTCGTAGTAGTCGACGTTGCGTGCCTTGTCGTCGGGGGAGAACACGCTGCCGTACATGCACATCGCGAGCTCGAGATCGGCCTGCTTGATGACCTGCCGCCGGTAGAGCTCGAAGTACGGCACATGCAATAGCAGCGGATACTTGTCTTTCCACTTTTCGAAGTCCCATTCGGGCAGCATGGTGAAGCCGTAGTTCTGTTCATGCACCCGCAACTGCTCGTTGTAGGGCACTGAAACTGTTGCCGCTGCAGACCGCCATGTTGCGATCTCGCTTGACGTGACGCCGAACTGCGCTGCGAGATCGAGGTGGCGTTCGGCAGCGTCGGCCGCAGCGACGAGATTGTGCGCCGCGGCGAGGTTCGTATAGATGTTGTCGTCGACCAGCGCCGTGTATTCGTCGGGGCCCGTGACGCCTGCGATGTGCCACTTGCCGTCGCGGCCGAAGTTGCCGAGTGACATCCATAAGCGCGCAGTCTCCGCCAGCAACTCCAGGCCACCCTGAATCTCGACCGAGAGATCGCCGGTTACTTCGGTGTAGCGCGCGAGGGCGTTGCCGATGTCAGCAGTGACATGCATGGCCGCCGTGCCGGCTGGCCAATATCCGGAGCACTCCTCGCCGCGAATTGTCCGCCAAGGGAATGCGGCGCCTTGCACGCCGAGCGTTTGGGCCCGCTGTTTGGCCAAGTCGAGCGTCGAGTACCGCCATCGCAATGCGTGGGCTGCGGCATCGGGTGCGGTGTAGATGAGCACAGGCAGCACGAACGCCTCGGTGTCCCAGAAGGTGTGCCCGTCATAGCCAGGCCCGGTCAGGCCTTTCGCCGCGATACCGCGGCCCTCGCTGCGCGCGCTCGCCTGCAACACGTGGAATAGCCCGAACCGCGCCGCCTGTTGGATCTCGTCGTCGCCCTCGACCTCGACGTCTGCGCCGTCCCAGAACTCGTCGAGGTAAGCGCGTTGCTCCGCAAGCAGTTGCTCGAAGCCCGACAGCCGCGCCATCGTGACCGCGCCGGCGACCTGATCGCGCAACGCCTCTTGGCTGCGAACGTTCGACCAGCCCCAGCCGACGTACTTGCGGAGCGTGAGCTTCTCGCCGGGCTGCAGTGAACTGATGGCTGTCAGCCGCGCCCAGTCGGGCGCGTAGTGGGATTCGAGGTCGATCTTGCTCGGCCCTTCGACGACGTTCGACATCCCCGCGGCCATCTGGAGCTTGCTTGATCGGGTGCGATGCACGAGGAGCATGCCTTGGTCGGTGATCGATTGGTCGACCGCTTCGAGCGGGCTCTCCATCGCGGCTGCCTCACGCGGATCTCCGGTCTGCGCCGGTACTGCTTCGTTCGCCACCAGCTCGGACTGCACGACGATGCGGATGGGGTCATCGACGGCCTCGACCTCGTACTCGATCGCGGCGATCGCCCGCTGGGTGAACGACACCAGGCGCGTCGATCGAAGCCGAATCTTCTTGCCGGCTGGCGATATCCACTCCACGTTGCGGACGAGGGTGCCGGCCCGAAGGTCGAGCACGCGCTCGTGGGACACGAGGGTTCCGTAACGAACGTCGAACGGCTCATCGTCGACGAGCAACCGGATCAGCTTGCCGTTCGTGACGTTGACGATCGACTGACTTGACTCAGGGTTGCCATACGCGCTTTCGGCGTAAGGCAGCGGCCGCAGTTCGAAAAACGAGGTTAGGTAGGTGCCTGGGATGCCGTGCGGCTCACCCTCGTCAAGGTTGCCACGAAGGCCGATGTGCCCGTTGGCGAGCGCGAACAGCGACTCGGACTGCGCGATGACGTCAAGGTTCAGACGGGTCTCGCGTAGTTGCCACGGTTCTGCGGGATACGCCGGGTGATCGATCATGTCGCTTTCCCAAGCAAGTCGGCCAGGTCAGTCACGACGATATCGGCGCCGTGCTCCTTGAGTTGCTTGCCGTGAGTCGCGTCGAGTCGATTGACGCCCACGACGCAGCCGAACTTGCCTGCCCTCCCGGCCTCGACGCCGGCGAGCGCGTCTTCGAACACCGCAGCCGCGGAAGGCGCGACGCCGGCAAGCTTGGCGCCGGCCAAAAACGTGTCGGGCGCTGGTTTTCCCTTGAGGTGGTCGGTCTGGATCGTTACGCCGTCGATACGGCCCTCGATGAAGTCTCCGAGCCCGGTGACCTCGAGCACGGCAGCGGTGTTGGCGCTTGACGACACGACGAAGCGTCCCAACCCGGCGTCCCGTGCAGCTTGAAGGTATCGACGCGAACCTTCGAACACCTTCACGCCGTCCTGCTTGATGTGCTTGAGCACTAGCTCGTTCTTGCGGTTGCCCAAACCGTTGATGGTCTGCGCGTGCGGGCTGTCGTCGGGCTTGCCATCGGGCAGCTCGATGCCTCGACTGTGCAGGAACGTGCGGACGCCGTCGGCTCGGGGGAGGCCGTCGACGTACTTGTCGTAGTCCTTGTCCGGATCGAAGGGCACGAAGGGCGTGCCGGTGCTCGCGGCGCGCGCCTTGAGGAACGCGTCGAACGCCTCCGTCCACGCCTTGTCATGAACCGAGGCTGTGTCGGTAAGGACGCCGTCGAGGTCGAACAGGCACGCGGTCACGTGGTCGGGCAGGCCTAACATTGCGCGCTCCTTCGAGGCACTAGCATTTCTTGATCGGGCAACCGACAGCATTCCCTAATCGGTGAAACCGACGCCCGCAGGAGGTCGCGATGCCGGGAATCGTGTCGCCAGGCTTTTTTGGTCGTAGGCGCGAGGGCGGCCAGGCGTTGCCACCTGGCCAGTATCTGGTGCGCGACTTCCCGGTGCTGTCGGCGGGTCCGACGCCCCGAGTCAATCTGGACACGTGGGAGTTCCGCATCGTCGCCGAGACTGGCGAGCAGCGGACCTGGGACTGGAAGGCGTTTCGCGCGCTACCCGCCGTCGACGTGACCGTCGACCTGCACTGCGTCACGAAATGGTCAAAGCTCGGTACCGCGTGGCGTGGCGTGTCGGTCGACGTCCTGGTTGAGGGCATTGAGACCAACGCGGAGTACGCGCTGGTTCTGTCGTATGGCGGTTACACCACGAACCTGCCGTTGCGCGACTTGCTCGACGGCAAGGCGTGGCTCGCGTTCGCCTATGACGGATCCGACTTGACGCCCGAACATGGTGGTCCGGTGCGACTCCTCGTCCCGCACCTCTACTTGTGGAAGTCGGCGAAGTGGGTGCGCGGGATCGACCTGCGCACGACCGAGCAGCGGGGTTTCTGGGAACAGTTGGGCTACCACGATTACGGAGACCCGTGGCTCGAGCAGCGGTACTCGGAAGACTGACCTGGCGGGTCGGCACGCTGGTCTCATTTCGTGACGAGACCGCGGTCGCCCGTACGGTGGTCTTCCAAATCCCTGACTGGCCTGGGCACCTCGCCGGCCAGCACGTCGATGTCCGGCTCACCGCGGCTGACGGTTATTCGACAGAGCGTTCCTACTCGATCGCGTCGGCCGTCGACGGCGACCTCGTCGAGCTCACTGTCGAGCGATTGCCGGACGGCGAGGTGTCGCCGTATTTGTCACAGGTGCTGCGGGTCGGCGATCAGATCGAGTTGCGCGGACCGATAGGCGGGTGGTTCGTGTGGGATCCGGAGGTTGATTCGCCGGCGCTGCTGGTCGGTGGCGGTTCAGGCGTGGTCCCGTTGATGGCGATGGTGCGCACCCGCGCGCAGCTCGGTTCGGCGACCCCGTTTCGGCTGCTCTACTCGGTTCGGGACCCGGCATCGGTGCTGTACGGGCCGGAACTCGATCGGCTGCGGTCTGATCCGATGCTCGAGGTGCAGTACGCATTCACCCGTCAGACGCCGGCTGGGTACTCGCGGCCGCCCGGTCGCATTGACGCTGCGTACCTCGACGAGTTCGGCTATAGCGCCGCGCTTCGACCGGCCGTGTTTGTGTGCGGCCCGACAGGCTTCGTCGAAACGATCGCCGATCTGCTCGTTGCCGCCGGCCACAACCCGCACCGTGTGAAGACCGAGCGCTTTGGACCTAGTGGAGGGAGCAGTTGATGAGCATCGCTCTTGACGGCAACACGATCGCGGGCGCGCTTGGTGAGTTGTTCGCGGTCGATGTGAGTGTCGCCGTGTTCGAGTGCGCAGGATGCGGCCACTCCGGCGTGGTTGCGGAGGTCGTGGTCTACGCCGACGCACCTGGCATGGTCGGGCGCTGTCCGGCGTGTTCCGATGTGCTCGTTCGTCTCGTGCGATCAGACCGCCGGGCCTGGCTCGACATGAGCGGCGTCGTCAGCCTGCGCATCGAGCTCTAGCTACTCGGGGCTGACGTTGCGGACCGTGCCTCGATCGCTCGCAAGGTGGCGCGGAAGTTCTTGCGGATGAAGGTTGTGCCGAGCACGACCAACAGCGCGCCGATCAGCCGGCCTTTGAAGTTGATGCCATTGCGAACAATCACCGTGCGCACCGACGTCGCGCCGTCCGGCGTTGGCGTAAGCGTGTAGCGATGGCCGCTGCCCGGGCCCCAGGTGTTGCTGTCGGTTGTGGTGAGGACGATGTCGGTCGGGTTCGACCAGTCGTAGCGCAGGCGCTCCCACACTGCGCCACCGGCCTTCGAGCCTTCAGTGAAGTCGGCCCAGGTGTCGCCGCGGTCGTGCACGACCAGGAACTCAGGCTTGCTGTTGGTCCAGATCTTGGATCTGTCGGGGCGAAAGTCAATCAGCGCATCCAGGAATTGCGCCGGGGTCGCGGTAGTTCGTTCGGTGACCGTGATCGTCGTCATGAGCACCACTGTAAGCGCCGACGACGCAGCGGCGGCCGGGTTGGGTCGTTCACGGCCGATGCGCCACAGTGGACGCGTGACGTCGTGGACGTGGGACGGACCCACGGTGGTGCTGTCTGTCGTGTTGACGGTGGCCTACGGGTGGGGTGTCGCGCGCGTGCGGTCGCGCGGACTTCAGTGGCCGGCGCGACGGACGGTGGCCTGGCTGATCGGCATCCTTAGCTTGCTGATCATTACCGTTGGCGGCCTTGGAGCGCACGCGCACACGCTGCTGTGGGTGTACACAGTGCAGGTTCTGACGCTGCTGCTCGCGACTCCAGTGTTGTTTGCCTACGGTCGTCCGCTGGCGTTGGCCGCCGATGCGCTGTCGCCGCGCGCGGCCGCATGGGTGCTTCAGGCGCGGTCTGGCGCGCTGCTACGCCTCGCTTCGAATCCGGCGATCGGACCGCTGGTCGTCCCTATCGTGTTGTCGGTCATCTTCTTCAGCCCAGTGCTCACGGTGACGCTCGAGCGCTCGTGGGCGTACTACCTGCTTCAGTTCGTGCTCATCGGTATCGGTCTGGTCATCGCGATCGGCCTCGTAGGCGACGGCGCTGAACGCGACAGCTCTCTCGCACTCGCGGCGACGGTGGCGATCGCGTTCGTCGAGCTGCTTTTCGATGCGGTCCCCGGCATCGTGTTGCGACTGCGCACCCATCTCGTGGCCACTGCGTATTGGACCCGCGTGCATCACTTCGACAGGATGCGTGCGCTGACCGATCAGCAGCATGCCGGCGCAGCTTTGTGGTTCATTGCAGAGTTCGCGGACCTGCCCTTCCTGCTGATCGTGATCCGGCGCTGGATCCGGGTCGACCAGCTCGACGCCGTCCGCATTGATCGTGAACTCGACGCCGTTGACGTTCAGCGTGAGCACCACACGGCACCGGAAGGCGAGTTCACGACGCCGTGGTGGGAGACCGATCCGACCCGGCTGCGCGGGCATCCGATCCAGCGCGCGACGCCGGGCGAGCCGCCCGATCAAGCTTGAGTCAGCGCCGGGCATGACTGCGGCCCGGAACCTCGTCGGTTCCGGGCCGCAGCGCTGTCAGTGGTGCGTGCCGATCAGGAAGCAGGCTTCGCGAGGTCGGCGATGGACGTGAGGTGGTACTTGGCGGCCGTCGCCTGGGTGACGACAATCGCGTCGCTGTCTTGCGCGGCTGACTGAGTGAGCACGGTCAGGCTTGACGGGAGCGCGGTCTGGAGCGCGGTGAACACGTCGGTCGGGCTGACCGCCGTGGCCGTCTTGTCGACGAACTGCAGCAACGCACCGTTGTACTCAGGAAGTAGGTCGATCGAGCCGTCTTCGAGACCGGGCAAGTACTTCTCCCGGCTGCCGATGTTGAGCTTGGTCGAGATCGTCGCACCTTGGTCCTTCAATGCCTCGGCGTAGATCTCGGCAAGGAGCACATTCTCCGGGAAGTTCGCCGAACCGACGACGAGCTTCGACCCGCTCGCTGCGGTGCCCTTCGCGTCGAGACCCTGGCTGGTGAGCCAGGTTTTCGCCACCGCGTCGGGGTCTTGCTTGTTGGTGATGACCTGAACGAGCAGCGTGGTGAGGCCAGCGGTCGTCAGTTTGGCCGAGACGGCATTGAGCGTGCTCGTGATCCCCGGTGTCACCTTCGCCTTGTTGAGGAGCGGGAGAATGTTCTGTGCGGCGAAATTGCTCTTCGGGTCGGCGAGCACGACGAAGTTATTCGCTGCGATGCTCGGGTCGGTGCTGAAGATGTCGGCTGCGTCAACCTGGCCGTTCTTCAGTGCGGCAATGGTGACGGGGCCGGCTTCATCGAGTTGCTTGAAGCTTTTGAACGTGACGCCGTAGTTCTTTGCCAGGCCGGCAATGCCGTCGACGCGGGTTTGGAACTCCGGCGGCGCACCCAAAATGAGCTGACTCGCGATGGTCGGGCCACTGGCTGCGCTACTTGCTGCTGGTGCGGGCGATGACGCGGCTGCCGACGACGGTGCTGCCGGTGCCGACGACGCGGCTGCCGACGATGGTGCTGCCGGTGCGGACGACGCTGCAGCCGTTGTCGCGGCCGGCGCAGCGCTACTCGGCGTGCTCGCCGTCTTCTTGGAGCTGCTGCAACCCGCGAGCCCGAGGGCAAGCGTGATTCCAGTAGCTCCGATAAGTAGGACCTTGCGATTCATGAGAAATCTCCTTGTTGGCGTGCCGAATTGTCGAGCTCGGAAAGTCTTGTGATCCCCGTGTTTGTCAGACTGCCGCGACCTCCGCTTGGACGATGTCGGCCGCGGCTGGTCCGCCCGCCGTCATGGCTTTCTTCGAGAAGCGGCCTGACACACCGCGGGAAACAACGTGTCGCTGGATGAACGCGAGCACCGAATCGGTGAGGAGTGCCAGCAGCGCAACGAGAACGCCACCACCGATCATCTGAGGAAAGTCTTGTTGGGCGAGCCCGTCGTAGATGAACCTGCCGAGGCCGCCGAGAGGGAGGTACGACGCGATTGTCGCGGTGGCGATGACCTGTAGCGACGCACTGCGCAAGCCGGAGAAGATGAGCGGCAGACTGTTCGGAAGTTCGACCTGGAGCAGCACCTGTGAGCCGGTCATGCCCATCGCGGATGCTGCGTCGCGCACCACGCCATCGACGTTCTGCACACCCGCGTACGTGTTCGACAGGATCGGCGGAATCGCGATCAGTACGAGCACGATCTCAGTAGGAATCAGATACCCGAAATCGGTGCGGCCGTGGAAGTTCGGCGCGATCATCACCGTCAACAGGATCAGGACGCCGACGGTTGGCAGGGCACGCAATGTGTTGGCGGCGCTCACGAGGAACGGCAGCCGGCCCGTGTGGCCCATGAAGAGTCCGAGCGGCAGCGCGATTGCCAGCGCGATTGCTACGGCGACGAACGAATATGTGACGTGGGCCTGTATCTGCGTACCGATGGCGGTCATGCCGTTGCCGCCACGCCAGTGTGCCGCGGTGGTCAGCCAACCGAAAACGTTGCCGATCATCGGCCCTGCACCGCCCTGCGCCATGGCGTCAGCAGCCGGTTCGCGGTCACGATCACGCCGTCGAACGCGAGCGCGAGCGCAACACACAACACGATGCCGAGCACGATCGGCGGGTAGTACGCGGTCGGCGTCGACAGCTGAAAACCGGTGGTGAATAGCTGGCCCAGGTTGGCCAGCCCGATCGTGCCCGCGACCGCGACGATGCTGACGTTCGACACGGTCGCGACCCGAAGCCCCGCCGCAATAACCGGGACGGCGATGGGTAGCTCAACCTTGACCAGTCGCTGCACCCGCCCGAATCCCATCGCGGTCGCCGCCTGCAGCACGTCTTCTGGTACCGATCCGAGACCGTCAGCCACCACGCGCACAAGCAGCGCGACCGAGTAGACCGTCAACGCGATCGGTACCTGAATCGGGTCGAGTGCCTTGAGACCGAGCAGCGGCGGGATGATCACGAACAGTGCGATCGACGGGATCGTGTAGAGCAGGCCCATGAGCGACAACATCGGCGGGTAGATCCACTTGTAGCGGCTGGCGAGCCAGCCGAGTGGCAGCGCGATCGCGAGGCCGATCACGACCGGCAACGCCGAGAGCCACACGTGATCCCAGAGCCAGCTGAGGTCTTGGTGACGATGCGCGGTGAAGTAAGCCCAAAAATGCCAAGGGGACGACGAGGCGGCCCCCGCGGTGGACGTGGCTGTCATCGGGGAGTCGCCCCCTGGACAGGAACTGCCTGAACGGGCACCGTCGGCACCGAAATCGTTTGCGAGTGGGCAGCTTGCTGTTGCTCGAGCAGCCGCACCACGTTCGCGGCCGTGATCGTGCCGGCAAACCGTCGTCCCTCGTCGACAATCACGCCACGCCCGGTCGGTGACGACAGCGCAGCGTCAAGTACCGAACGGAACGTGCCGTTGACGGCTGCGACGGTGCCGCCGCGATGCAGCAGCGGCGGTGTTATCTGCAGCGAAGCGCGCGTGGCGTCGTCGCCAACGGCAAGCCAACCCTGCGGCCACCCGTGCTCGTCGACAACGAGCACCCAGCCATCACGCGCGACCGCGGCGGCCGCACTGACATCGGAGCCCATCAGCACGGTGGTTTCCGGATCGAGTTGCAGACCAGGAACGGCCTCGAACCCCAGCGCTCGATATCCGCGGTCACGACCGACGAAGCCGGCCACGAAGTCGTCGACGGGATTCGACAGCAGATCGGCCGGCGTCGCGAGCTGCGCGAGCTTGCCACCGACCCGCATCACGGCGACCTGATCGCCGAGCTTGATCGCCTCGTCAATGTCGTGCGTGACGAACACGATCGTCTTGCTGAGCTCGCTCTGCAGTCGCAGGAACTCGTTTTGTAACTGCTCGCGCACGACAGGGTCGACCGCGCTGAACGGCTCGTCCATCAACATGACCGGCGGGTCGGCGGCGAGCGCGCGGGCAACACCGACTCGCTGCTGCTGGCCGCCCGACAGCTGTGCGGGATACCGCTTCGCGAAACTCGCAGGCAGCCCTACTCGCTCGAGCAACTCGAGAGCCTTCGCGCGCGCTTCTCGTTTGTTCTTCCCGAGCAGCAGCGGAACGGTGGCGACGTTGTCGACGATCGTGCGGTGCGGGAAGAGGCCGGCGTGCTGGATGACATATCCGATGCCGCGCCGCAGCTCGGTCGGCGACGTCGTCGAATGGTCGCGGTCGTCGATCCAGATGCGGCCGCTGGTGGGCTCTATCATCCGGTTGATCATTCGCAGGCTGGTCGTTTTGCCGCACCCCGATGGCCCGACGAGCACAGTGATCTTGCCGGACGGCGCGGTGAGGCTGAGCTCGTCGACCGCCACGGTGCCGTCGGGATACGTCTTCGTCACCGAATCGAAGCGAATCATCGCGAGGCCACCTTCTCTGTCTTGCCCGCGTCCTCTGTCTTGCCCGCGTCGAGTTGGGCTGTCAGAGCGTCGGCTTCAGCGCTGACGATCTGGCCGTAGGCGTGCATGGTGTCGTCGTCGATCCGGTACGTCGGGCCAAGCAGGCTCAACGCACCCGCGATGCCGCCAGGCCGACGAATCGGCGCGACGATCGCAGTCACGTCGGGCTCGACGCGATCGCGCTGAGCCACATACCCATGTGGACCAACCTCACCCCGAAGCGCGTCACCCACGGCAAGATCCGCGGACGGGACGGCTTTGCCCACCCAGCTCGTGTGGCGCACAGCGTGGGTGCCCTCGACCATCGCGATGTAGATCGCGGTATCGGCCGGGCCGGCGATGCTGAGGTAGGCAGATTCGCCGGTGGCCGCGACGATGCGCTTGAGAGCGGGCTCGGCCATCGCCACCAGGGCCTGGCGCCCGAGAGCGCTCGCGCCGAGCTGTACGAGGCGGGGACCGGCCCGAAACGAACCGTCGGCGCCGCGCGCAACGAACCCGGAACCCTCAAGCGTGCGGAGCAGTCGAAGCGCGGTGCTGGCCGGCAGGCCGGCCCGCCTCGCGCAGTCGGACAGCATGATCGGGTCTTCGTCACACACAACCGCGAGGAGGCCCAACGCACGGTCAACCGTGCGAGTGGACGACATTGCCGCGGCCATGGTGGCTCCCTTCCCTATCGGATGAGTATGCATTGGTCGTTTCACTTAGCGCAACGCGGCTTCCAGGCAATGGCAGCCTTACACAGGGGTGTGACAGTTTTCCATCCAGATTTCTTACGGATTGGATTCAATTTGGAATTCGCCGCAGAATGGCGCCGTGCCGCCGCCGCCCACATTTCGGGCTGCCACGCCGGACGATGTGGCGCTGGTAGTTGATCTTGTCGAGTCCGCCTACCGGGGTGAGCGGAGCAAAGCAGGCTGGACGACGGAGGCTGACCTACTCGGCGGCCAGCGCACCGATCGCGAGGCGATCGCGGCGGTCGTCTCGTCGAAAGACAGCCGCTTGCTGCTGGCCAGCGACGAGCACGGCGCGGTGATCGCGTGTTGCGCTATCGAACAACGCCGCGAGGGCCGCTCCTACTTCGGCACATTCGCCGTCCGACCTGGCTCGCAGGGTGGTGGCATCGGCAAGCTGGTGCTGGCGGAGGCAGAGCGGGTGGCGCGTGACGAGTGGGCGTGCGACGTGATCGAGATGACGGTGATCGGGCAACGCGAGGATCTCATCGCCTGGTACGGCAGGCGCGGCTACGTAGCGACCGGTGAGATGCGTCCTTTCCCTTACGGGGACGAGAGATTCGGGCTGCCAAAACGCGAGGATCTCTACTTCGTCGTACTCGCGAAGTCGCTCGTCTGACGGCGTTGCGCCGCGCGGGCAGCCATCGCGCTTGAGACAGTGTCGTCGCGATGGAAATTCGCCGTGCACTTGCCGACGACGCGCTAGGCGTCGCGACTGTTCACGTGCGCTCGTGGCAGGCGGCCTACAGGGGATTGATGCCGGATATGTATCTCGATCAACTCGACGTCGAGAGACGGCGTGCCGGTTGGGAAGGCAACATCGCGGACACCGACTGGCCGCGCACCGGCACGCTGGTTGCCACCGGGGCGAATGGAACTGTGGTCGGCTTCGCGAACATTGGGCCAGCTCGCGATGGTGACGGCGATCCGAGCGTGATCGGCGAGCTCGCCGCGATCTACCTGCTGCCTGAGGCGTGGGGGAGCGGTGTCGGACGGCGGTTGATGGCGGCCGCGGTGAACGTGCTGCGCGATGCGGGCTACGCCGAGGCAATCTTGTGGGTGCTCGAGGGTAACGAGCGAGCACAGCGGTTCTATGAGATCGGGGGCTGGCAGCTCGATGGCGTCACCAAGGACGTCGTGATCGCCGACATGCCCTTGCCCGAAGTCCGTTACCGGTTGGTCCTCTAGCGATGATGGGTCTTTTGGCGATGCACGAGTGGCGGCAAGCTCACGAGAGTGTGCGGCGAAGTCTTGAGCTCGCCCACGAGGCGTTGCGTGCTGGCGGGTTGCCGGTCGGCGCAGTGATCCTCGATGCATCAGGGGAGATGATCGCACAGGGACGCAACCATGCCTACGACCCTCCCGCGGGCGACGATCCCTTACAGGACACCCCAATTGCCCACGCCGAGATGAACGCGCTGGCCAGGATCCCCACCAAGACTGACCTGTCGGTCTGCACGTTGTGGAGTACGCACCGACCCTGCGGCATGTGCGCAGCAGCGACCGCGTTCACCGGTGTCGGTGACGTGCGATTTCTCGCACCTGACCCCTCTGACGAGGACAGTTCCGACCCGGTCGGGATCGACAGCCGCTGGATGGTGCTTGCGAACGTCATGTTCCTCGAAGGCGTCAGCCGCTACTCCGGAGCGAGCGCGCCCATGATCTGCCAGGCCCGTGTGCGCGAGCCGGAGACGGCCGCGTTGCTCAGCGATGTCGGACCGATCTTGTTCGCATCGCCAGGGCTTGAGCTCGGGTTGGAGCAGGTCTGGCCGATGATCGAGGCCGCGGCCCAGGCCCGTGCCGACCGCCGCCTGGGGTAGCCGCAAGCGCTCCCAACCCGCCCGCGCTCGCGGGCTGGTTGTCGCATACTGGGTCGGATGTCTTTCCCACGCGCTAGTGCCCCTGTGGCGGTGGTTGGGCTCCTCGCGCTGGCGCTCAGCGCTTGCACCACGTCGCACGGGTCGAAGGCGGACCAGTCGCCGGCGGGATCGACTGCCGTTCCTGGTGGGGTGAGTAGCCCTCAGGCATTCAGCCTTCCGCCGTCGAGCCCTGGCTCACCGCTTGCCTCCAGTCCGGGGTCGGGCAGCCTTGGAGCGAGCGGTCCGCCGGTGTCCTCGCCGCCGGCGTCGATTCCGCCGGTGTCGAGCCCGCCAGCCATTGCGTCTGGCGCCTCTGGTGCCTCTGGCGTTCATGGCACCGTTGTCGTGGGTGGTGCGACGCCCGCGCGGATGTCGATATCGGTCAGCCAGGCACTCTTCACCTCAGCGCCGACAGTCGTCGTGGCGTCGCCCACCGAAGCGGCGGACGTCGTGAGCGGTGCCACAGAGGCGCAGCAACTCGACGTCCCGCTGCTTCTTCTTGATCACGACGACGCAGCGCCCGCAGACGCCACACCAACACCGGCGTTGTTCGCGGCAGAGCTCACTCGACTCGGGACGAGCACGGTCGTCGCGATCGGTAGTAGCGCAGCCGATGTCAGTGCAGCTGCGCCGTCGGTCAGCGTCGTTGCTACGGCGGCACAGACCGCGGCCGCGACGTCGAGTGATGGCGACGACCTCACGGTTCTCGTGCCGAAGGGCGTCAACGCGGCGTCCGACGCGGTCGCGACGATGGCGTCGGCGAGTGCGCAGGCGGCACGGGCGACTGTGGTTTCGGTGCAGGGGGCCGACCCGCGTCGCGATCCGGCCGCGATTGCTGCACTGGCTGCACATCCACCACACAATGTGCTCGCAGTCGGCACTCAATTCGGTACTCCACAAACTGTCGCCGCTCGCGTTGCGGTCGCAAGTACCGGCACTCAACTGCCAGGTGGCGGTCAGATCTTCTTTCCTGGACGCCGATTGGTTGCGCTCTATGGACATCCGGGCGGCGCGGCGCTCGGTGTCCTAGGTGCCCAGGACCTGCCGTCGAGCATCGCTCGCGTCAAGCAGCTTGCCGCTGTGTACGCGCCGATGAGCAGCGTGCCCGTCGTCCCGACCTTCGAAATCATTGCGACTGTTGCGCAAGCCGCCGCGGGTAGCGACGGCAACTATTCGGGAGAGTCGAGCGTCGCGTCGCTGCTGCCATGGGTGCAGGCGGCGACCGCGGCAGGGTTGTACGTTGTGCTCGATCTGCAGCCGGGCAGCGCGAACGTGCTGTCGCAGGCAAAGCTGTACACGTCGTTGCTCGCGATGCCCGATGTCGGGCTCGCGATCGATCCGGAGTGGGCGCTCGCGCCGGGCCAGCACCCGCTCGGGCAGATCGGCAGCCTCACGAGTGCGCAGATCAACGCGGTCGGTGCCTGGCTCGAGCAGCTAACGGCGTCGAAGCACTTGCCGCAAAAGTTGTTGGTGCTGCATCAGTTCAGACTCACAATGATCGGTGACGAGGCCGCGTTGAAGACCAACTACAACGACGTCGCGGTGCTGATTCATATGGACGGCGAAGGCAGCACTCCTAGCAAGATCGCGACCTGGAATGCCGTCACGCACGCGGCGCCGAAGGGCGTGCCGTTCGGATGGAAGAACTTCTACAAGGAAGACCACCCGACGATGACGCCCGAGCAGACCATGGCGCAAAAGCCGACCCCTGTCATGATTTCCTATCAGTAGGCTCTCACGACGAGTCACTACTTTCATCGACGGAACGGCGAGATTCATGACGATCAGCGAGAAGGAACCGGTGCGCGACGCCGATCCTTCCGACGACATCGAAGTTTCGGCCGTGAGCGCCTCCGGCATCGACCCGGTGCGCATGGCGATCGCGCTGGAGGTCTTCGAGGAACTCGACGAGCTTCCGGTCGACCACCCACAGGCGGTCGCGGTGCGCCGTGCAACTGCGCGTCTCTACAAGTCGGTTAAGCAGCGCAATCGCAAGCAGAAGCGGGCAGCGGTCGTCGCTGCCGACGAAGCGGTAACGGCGGCAACTGCCACCGGTGCGCCGGGTCGCATCGATGACGAGACGCAGGGTTTAGCCCTGACGAGCTCAACGACGGCGCCGACAGTGGGCACGTTGGGCAAGGCGCGTGCGTGTTACATCTGCAAGGAGCGCTACCGCGAGGTCGACGCGTTCTACCACCAGCTGTGTCCGACGTGTGCGGCGCTGAATCGCAGCCGCCGTGACGCTCGCACCGATCTGAGCGGTCGTCGCGCGTTGCTAACCGGCGGTCGCGCAAAGATCGGCATGTACATCGCACTGCGTTTGCTCCGCGACGGCGCGCACACGACAATCACGACTCGCTTCCCGACTGACGCGGCGCGGCGTTTCACCGATATGCACGACAGCTCGCAGTGGTTGCATCGCCTGAGCATCGTGGGCATCGACCTGCGTGATCCTTCGCAGGTAGTCGAACTTGCCGACGCAGTAGCTGCACAGGGACCGCTCGACATCCTGATCAACAACGCGGCGCAGACCGTGCGCCGAACCCCAGGTGCCTACGCCCAGCTCATTGCGGCCGAGAGTGCGCCGCTGCCCGATGGGCCGCGTCCGGAGCTGATCGAGCTCGGATATTCGGTGGGCGCGGTACCCGCCGCGATCGGTGCGCATCATGGGACTCACGAACTGACGCCGCACGCGCTGACCGCTCTCGCGTTGACCAGCGGTTCGGCGTCGCTCGAGCGCGTCGCCGAGCAGACGGCGATTGATGCCGGCGGCCTGGTTCCTGACCTCGATGCAGTCAACAGCTGGACGCGACGAGTGCACGAGGTCGATGCCGTCGAGTTGCTCGAAGTGCAGCTGTGCAACGTGATCGCGCCGTTCGTGCTGGTGAGCCGGTTGCGCGCGTCGATGGCGGCGGCGGCCGCGCGGCGCAAGTACGTCGTGAACGTGTCTGCCATGGAGGGCCAGTTCGGCCGCATCTACAAGGGCGCCGGACATCCGCACACGAACATGGCGAAGGCCGCGGTGAACATGCTCACGCGTACGAGTGCGCGCGATCTTTATGCGAATGGCATCCTCATGACGAGCGTCGACACCGGGTGGATCACTGACGAACGGCCCCATCCCACGAAGGCGCGGCTGGCCAATGAGGGCTTCCACGCACCACTCGACCTGATCGACGGCGCGGCGCGGGTGTACGACCCGGTCGTGCGGGGCGAGCAAGGCGAGGATCTCTACGATTGCTTCCTCAAGGACTACTCAAAGTCCGCGTGGTAACAAGCTGGTCCGCCCACAAAGCGGGCTGAGGCCGGTCTGTTTGGAGGTTGTTGCGATGGCGGGGTTAACCGATCGTCCGACGCTGTTCGAGTTCGCCGGTGGTGAGCCTGCGTTTCTCGCGCTGGCCAACGCTCATCACGCGCTGTGTCTTGCGGATCCCGAACTGAACCACCCGTTCTCTCACCCTGGAAATCCAGCGCACATCGAGCGGCTCGCCGCGTATTGGGCGGAGGTCATGGGCGGCCCGCCCATCTACTCCCAGTCGTGTGGCGATCAATCGTCGTTGCAGCAGCTGCACGCCGGTAACGGCGACATGACCGATCTCGGACGCCGATTCGTCGTGTGCTTCGTGCAGGCCGCAGACGTCGCTGGGTTGCCTGACGACCCTACCTTTCGCGCCGCACTTCGTGCCTATATGGAGTGGGCGGTCAGCGACGTGCTCGTCTACTCAGCACAGGGCGCGCAAGTACCGACTGGACTCTCGATGCCGCATTGGTCGTGGGACGGCTTGCAGAGCAACAACTGACTGCGACCCTGAGTGTCGGAGGGTGACATTGCGCCACGCTGCGGTGTCAGCTCGCGGCGCGTCTTCGTTGGGCTAGGACGCTGATCGCGTAGCGGTGGTCGAGTCGGTCTCCGGACCATTTTGAGGTGGGGGCGTCGGCGGCGATACCTGTGTGGTCGTCTTCGAGGGGGCGGTT
>DASYAG010000017.1:0-20835 GCA_036501485.1 Acidothermaceae bacterium
CTGACGGTACGGCGATCACCGCCGACGACTTCATCTACTTGTGGAAGGCGCAGGACGGCGTCGACTGCACGAAGTGCGACCTGGCTTCCACCACGGGATACTCGCAGATCGCGTCGATCACAGGCTCCAACAATGGTGCGACAGTCACGGTCGTCATGAAGACGCCGTTCTCCGACTGGAAGTCGTTGTTCAGCACGCTCATGCCGTACCACTCGGCGAGCCCGCAGGGCCTCGACCAGGTCAACCTGGAGAAGAGCTGGGACACCGGTTTTGCGGCCACGCCTCCGACCATTTCCGGTGGCCCGTTCGTAGTCTCGGACTTCCAGAAGGACCAGAGCGTCACACTCAGCCCGAACCCGAAGTGGTACGGAGCGAATGGTCCGTACCTCGACAAGCTCGTGTTCCGGATGATCACCGACGCGACGCAGGAACCGTCTGCGCTGCAGAACGGTGAAGTCGACGCGATCTACCCGCAGCCTGAGGTTGACCTGATCAGCCAGCTGAACGGGATGAGCAACATCGTTTACCAGCTCGACCTCGGTCTGGTATTCGAGCACATCGACCTCAACCTGCAGACCCCGGCGTTGCAGAACGTCGCTCTGCGCAAGGCCCTGTTCACCGCAGTTGACGTCAAGGGCATGATCGCCCGTACGGCCGGCCAGACCGACCCGGGCATCACGCCCCTCGGCAACCGGATGTTCGTCCCTGGTCAGAAGGGCTACCAGGACAACGTGACGTCGTTCGGCTACGGCAGCGGCAACGTCGCGGCCGCGAAGTCGATCCTCACGGCCGCCGGTTACAAGATGAGCGGCAGCCAGCTGATGGATCCGTCGGGTAAGGCAATCCCGGCGCTGAGCATGCGCTACACCACTGGCAACGCCGTTCGGCAGACCGAGTGCGAGTTGTTCGCCGCTGCGGCGAAGCAGCTCGGTGTCACGGTCACCGTCTCGGCGACTGACAGCCTGGGTGACACGCTCAGTGAGAAGGACGCGAACCACAAGTACGACATCATCGTGTTCGCGTGGGTGGCGACGCCGTTCGGCTCAAGCAACGCGGCGCTCTACCAGTCCGACACCGCACAGGGATCGCCCGGTAACTGGGGCGGAAACTACGGCCACTACAGCAACCCCGCCGTCGACAAGGCGCTCGGCGACGCGCTGGTGACCACGGATCCGACACAGGAACTGGCCGACCTCAACACCGCCGACAAGCAGATCTCGGCTGACGCCTACACGCTCCCGTTGTACCAAAAGCCGGTAATCCTGGCTTACAACTCGAAGTGGGGCAACATCCGCGACAACGCGACCTCGGTTGGCCCGCCGTACAACACGCAGGACTGGGGTCAGATCAAGTCCCAGTAGTCTCACTCGCGTCGATGATCGGTGTGGCCCGCCCTGGTGGCGGGCCACACCGGCTCGGCCCGGCGGTTTGACCAGTTCTGTAGTGCACCGGTGGTAGCTCCGGTGAGCCATAGAGCAAGTCGGACGTCGGGGAGTACCGTCACTTATGGGCCACTGGCCCCAGGCGTCTCCGGAGCGAGGCCCACATGCTTGCATTCGCCATTAGGCGGGTATTGATCTCGATACCGATCCTGATTGTCTCCACGTTCATCGTCTTCTTGCTGGTGAGCCTGTCTGGCGACCCGCTCTCGAATCTGAAGACGAAGCAGCCCAGGCCACCTGAGCAGACAATCAGGCTCGCCGAACACCGCCTTCGCCTTGACCAGCCGCTCATGGAGCGTTACTGGCATTGGATGACCGGCGTTGCGCGCGGGTATTTCGGACCGTCGGTCTCTGGCGGCGGAACGCTCGACATCGGGACCGAGATCGGCCACCGCGCGCTAGTCACGTTGCGACTCGTCTTCTTCGCGATGGTGATCGCAGCTCTCATTGCGATCGTCGTCGGAGTCATCAGCGCGACGAAGCAATACAGCAAGGTCGACTACTCGTTCACCTTCACCGGCTTTCTCTTCTTGGCTATGCCGACGTTCTGGTTCGCGATCCTGCTGAAGGAAGGCGCGATCTGGTCCAACCGGCACCTCGGCACCAAGTTCAAGACGATCGGTGAGAATTCGCCAACGATCTCACCGGGCTTAGGTGCGCACCTCTTCGACGACTTCAACCATCTGATATTGCCGACCATCACTCTCGCGCTGATCTCTTACGCGTCGTGGAGTCGATTCAACAGAGCCTCAATGATTGAGGCCCTGAGCAGCGACTACATACGCCTCGCGAGAGCAAAGGGAATTTCTCCGACCCGGGTGCTCATTCGGCACGCACTGCGTACGGCGCTCATTCCCTTTGTCACCGTCACGGCGCTCGACATCGGCGCGATTCTCGGCGGCGCGATCATTACCGAATACATCTACCAATGGCGGGGGATGGGCGACTTCCTGCTGCAAGACGGGCTGACACTCAAC
Organism: Acidothermaceae bacterium; assembly: GCA_036501485.1. GTDB lineage: Bacteria > Actinomycetota > Actinomycetes > Acidothermales > Acidothermaceae > PALSA-607. Next base: position 2,420 of record DASYAG010000017.1, read on the forward strand.
GATCCCTATGTCGTGTTGGCATGGCTACTCGTCTCCGGAGCGGCCATCATTGCGTTCAACCTGATTGCCGACATCCTTTACGGCGTGCTCGACCCGAGGATCCGCTATGAGTAGGTCATCACGAGACATTGGTACCCACCTCGTCGATCCTGAGACGTCGAGGCAAGGTGACGGCGCCGCAAGCCCGATCTCGCCCGACACGATTGATCCCCGCGAGCCGGTTGGTTCAGTCGAGGCGCGCAGCCCCTGGCGGATGGCCGCCCGCCGCTTCCGCAAGCACAAGATGGCGATGGTCAGCCTCGTCGTGCTCGTCATGGTCGTGTTGCTGGCGTTCGTCGGGGGCGCACTGTGGCACTACAAGTACAACGTGTACAGCAACGACCTCAGCTTCAAGCCGAGTTTGAAGCACCCGTTCGGTACTGACTCGACCGGCTACGACACGTTCTCTGTGGTGCTGCGCGGTACTCAGCGGTCACTCGAGATCGCGACGTTCGTGTCGGTGAGCTCAACGATCGTCGGCACCATCTATGGAGCGATCTCGGGTTACGCCGGCGGTGTCGTTGACTCCATCATGATGCGCATCGTCGACCTGTTCTTGACGTTCCCGATCATTGCCGTTGCTGCGGTGCTGACGCACAACATCGGACCAAAGGCGAACGGCTGGTTCTGGATTTCGGTGGTGCTCGCATCCTTGACTTGGCCTTACGTTGGCCGCGTCGTGCGAGGTAACGCACTGGCGATTCGGGAGAAGGAATACATCGAAGCCGCGCACGCGCTCGGCGCCTCGCGCACCAGAGTGGTGTTCCGGCATGTTGTGCCGAACGTCATCAGCGTCGTCATCGTCATCTTCACAATTTTGGTGGCGACGTCGATCCTGGCCGAGACCGCGTTGTCGTTCGTCGGGTTCGGTGTGGCCGCTCCCGACACCTCGCTTGGTCTACTGGTGAGCAACGCGCAGACGGCCGTCGAGACCAGACCCTGGTTGTTCTACTTCCCAGGTCTGTTCATCATTCTGATCGCGTTGACCGCCAACTTCATCGGTGACGGCCTGCGCGACGCGCTCGACCCGACGGCGTCGAAAGGCCGCGCGTGAGCCATTACGCCACCGGCGGCGCGACTGACGTCCGTACGCCGTCTGCCGGGACGGTGCTCGCCGTAGACGACGTCTCGGTGAGTTTCAACACGGAGGACGGCACGGTTCGGGCGGTTCGCGGCGTCAGCTATGACCTGCATCGTGGCGAGGTGCTGGGCATTGTCGGTGAATCTGGATCGGGAAAGTCGGTGACATCGCTTGCGGTGATGGGTCTGTTGCCGCGCACCGCGCATATCACCGGCTCTGTGCGGCTCGGCAATGATGAGTTGCTCGGTTTGTCCGAACGACAGCTTGCGCATTACCGCGGTCAGCAACTTGCGATGATCTTTCAGGATCCAATGACCAGCCTGAACCCGGTCTATACGGTCGGCTGGCAGATCGCCGAGGCGCTGACGGCGCACCAGCATCTGAGCAGAGAGGCCGCGCGCGATCGCTCGGTTGCATTGTTGAAGATCGTCGGTATTCCCAATGCCGAAGAGCGAGCCAACAGTTACCCGCACGAGTTCTCCGGAGGAATGCGGCAGCGCGCAGTCATCGCCATCGCAATGGCGAACGGTCCCGAGGTCATCATTGCCGACGAGCCGACGACCGCTCTTGACGTCACCGTGCAGGCGCAGGTGCTCGAGACCCTCAAGACCGCGCGTACAGAGACCGGCGCGGCGATGATTTTGATCACGCACGACCTCGGAATCGTCGCAGGCCAAGCCGATCGGGTGCTGGTGATGTACGCCGGCCGCGCCGTCGAAGTCGGCACCGTCGAGGAGATCTTCTACACGCCGCGGATGCCGTACACCCTTGGTCTCCTCGGCAGCCTGCCGCGTCTCGACCGTGCGGCGCAGACGAGATTGACGCCGATTACCGGCGTCCCGCCGTCCCTGATTAACATGCCGCCAGGTTGCCCGTTCGCACCGCGGTGCCCGATGGCCGAAGACATCTGCCGCGTCGAGGAGCCGATACTTGCGCCGACGAATTCGCCCGACCACGTCGCGGCCTGCCACTTCAGTGATCGCCTCGAAGGTATGGAGCCCGGCGACTTGTTCAAATCGACCACCCAAGATGCCGAGCTTCCCGCTGATATCGGTGCGGCTGTTCCGTTGCTGCCAGGAGACCCGTCGTGACTGTCGCTGACGTGCAGAGCAGTCCAGCGCCCGCACCCGGCGCCGCGCCGGTGCTCTCGGTACACAACCTGGTCAAGCACTTCCCGGTGCGCAGTCGAGGTCTGATTCGCCGAGTCATCGGTTACGTGCACGCGGTGTGCGATGTGTCGTTCGACATCTATCCGGGCGAGACGCTCGGGTTGGTCGGTGAGTCAGGCTGCGGGAAGACCACAACGAGCCGCGCCGTGTTGAACTTGCAACCTGCGACTTCGGGCAGTGTCTTTTTCAACTCTGTCGATCTGACCAAGGCATCCACCCGTGAGATGCGTCGCCTGCGCCGCGAGATGCAGATCGTGTTCCAAGACCCTTACGCGTCACTTGACCCGCGTATGTCGGTGCACGAGATCGTCGCCGAACCGCTGAAAATCCATGGCCTGTATGGCGCTAGTGGCCGCAAGCGGGTCACTGAGTTGCTTCAGACCGTCGGCTTGAGCGCCGAGCACGGCAACCGGTACCCGCACGAGTTTTCCGGCGGCCAGCGGCAGCGCGTCGGGATCGCGCGGGCGCTCGCTCTCGAACCACGATTGCTCGTGCTCGACGAGCCGGTTTCGGCGCTCGACGTGTCGATCCAGGCCGGCGTGGTGAACCTGCTCGAAGAGATTCAGGAGCGACTGGGTCTTGCTTACCTGTTCGTCGCTCACGACCTGTCGGTAGTTCGCCACATCTCGGATCGCATCGCGGTCATGTATCTCGGTCGGATCGTCGAGATCGCGAAGACCAACGACCTGTTCAGTTCGCCCGCGCATCCCTACACCCAAGCGCTCATCTCGGCGATCCCGATTCCGGACCCACGCAAGGAGCGGGCCCGCCAGCGGGTCATCATCACCGGCGACGTTCCCAGCCCGGTCGACCCGCCGAGCGGTTGCCGGTTCCGGACCCGTTGCCCCAAGTTTGCCAACGAGTTGCGCAAGGACCAGCAGCAACGCTGCATCGAGGATCTGCCGACGCTGACGGACCGTGGGCACGGCCACCCGGTCGCCTGTCATTACGCCGAAGTCGTGGATGTTCTGTAGGGCGGGGTAAGCTTTCGGGGAAGTTCTCGGGCGGGTAGGCAGGAGTCGCACGTGATCGGCGCATTGGAGATTGTCATCTCGGTGACGAGCTTGTTGCTCGTCGTCCTGATCCTGCTGCACCGCGGGAAGGGCGGCGGCCTGTCCGACATGTTCGGTGGCGGCTTCACCTCGAGCTTCGCCGGATCATCGGTCGTCGAGCGCAACCTTGACCGTTTCACGCTGATCACGGCATTCATCTGGTTCGCCTCGATCGTCGGTCTTCTGTTGCTGTTCAAGGGATAGCGGCTAAACCTCGCCGGTCCGGGGTTTGTGGCCCGGTGATGGCCGTAGAATCGTGCGCAGGAGAGAATCTTTGCTTGTTGGCAACCATGTGTTTGCCGAAGACATTTGTTAGTCGTCGAAAATCAAGGAGAACGTTGTGGCTGGTGGCAACGCGATACGCGGGAGCCGAGTAGGCGCCGGACCGATGGGCGAGGCCGAGCGGGGCGAATCCGCTCCACGGCGTCGCATCTCATTCTGGTGCGCTAACGGGCACGAGACGCGTCCCTCGTTTGCCTCCGACGCCGTGATCCCCGAGTCATGGGATTGCCCGCGCTGCGGCCTGCCAGCTGGCCCAGACCGCGACGTGCCCCCGACCGCACCGCGCACTGAGCCCTACAAGACCCACCTTGCCTATGTCCGCGAGCGTCGCAACGACGCCGACGGCGAGGCGATCCTTGCCGAAGCACTCGAGCGGCTGCGCACGTCGAAGGTCTACCCGCGCATCTAGCGCTAGCTTGCTCGCGACGTCGAAGGTTCGGTCGGTGGTTGGGGCAGTACGCGCGGCTCTATGGACATCAGCATGTCGAGGCCATCTCGCGTCGCGTCGTTCAGTGGCGTGTAGACGGTCATACGCACCGCGCGTTGGTCTGAGAGCCAGAAGTGGCTTACCTCGACGTCGAGCGTGCCCGCCTGCGCGTGGCGGTACTGCTTGATGCAGTTCTCGATCGGAGCGACCTCTTGGCGCTCCCACATTTCCCTGAACTCGGGGGAGTTCCTTTCGAGGCGTTCGAGCAGCGTCGCCCAACCAGGGTCTCCGACGTGCTCTGCCATCGCCGTGCGCAGCTTGGCCACCATGCGTCGCGAGTTCTCTTCCCAATGCACGACCAGCGTGCGCCACTGTGGATCGGTGAAGCACATCCACATGATGTTGCGATATTCGAACGGCAACGCCTGATAGTCGCCGAGCAAGCCCAGATGCGACCGGTTACCGGCCAGGATCTCCAACCGCGGGCCGAGGACCACCGCGGGCAACGGATCTAGCTGGTCGAGCATCAACTGAACGCCGGCGCCGACCTGAGCCGGTTCACTCGACTGCTGCGGGTCCGCGAGTTCGGCAAGGGCGAAGATGTGCGCGCGTTCGCTGGCGTCGAGATGCAACACCCGCGCCACCGACTGCAGCACCTGACCCGACACGTTGATCGGGCGGCCCTGCTCGAGCCATGTGTACCAGGTGATGCCGATGCCCGACAGCAGCGCGACCTCCTCGCGGCGCAGGCCCGGTGTGCGCCGTCGCAGGCCCGGTGGCATGCCGACCATGTCAGGCGTAGTGCGCTCGCGGCGTGATCGGATGAACTCCCCGAGAAGGCGTCGCCGCTCTGCGGTGTTCTCCCGCGAGAGCTGCCTTGAGGTCGCCAGGATCGCGTACTCGTCGTCGACAATCTCAAGACCCGCTTGGGCGCGCAGAACACGCGGACCTTGATTGGCTCGCCCGTGATTAGCACTGGTAACGGGCCCAGGCGCATGCTGGGGTGAGATAGCGCTTTGCTCAGCGTCGACCGTCATTCTGATAGCCCTTCGACCGTCTTTCGCAGCCCTTCGAAAGCCCGACTTCGATCGTCGCTCACGCTGGACCGCCTTGCCAGGTTGTGCCAGTAACAGCATCACCGGGCTCTCGGTACCAGGTTACGCCCTCCAGCAGGCTGGACCCATGACCAACGCCACTGCGCTACCCACGCCAGTCCCTGCCCCCGCCGATGCCGCGCACGGTTCCGCGCCTCCGTGGCGCGCTCTACCGGTTCTCCTTGCGGGCGCCTTTCTGCCGGTGCTTGACGCGTTCATCGTCAACGTGGCACTCGCGAGCATTGGGCGAAACCTGCACGCCGACCCTGCAGAACTCGAGCTCACCGTCTCCGGCTATGGCGTGGCATACGCATGCGCGCTCGTCGCCGGCGGCCGGCTGGGAGACCGGTTCGGACGCCGGACGCTCTTCCTGGCCGGCATGGCCGCATTCACGCTGTGCTCGGTCGCATGCGGCTTCGCGCCGAACGCCCCTGCACTCATCGTCTTTCGGGTGTTCCAGGGTTTGGCTGCTGCCCTGATGTTCCCGCAGGTGCTCGCAACGATCCAGGCCAGTTTCGCCGGGCACGATCGCCAGCGTGCCATCGGGTTCTTTGGCGCAACGGTCGGCGCGGCAGGAGCGGTAGGCCAGATCGTCGGCGGAGCGCTTCTCTCGGCCAACCTTTTCGGCTCTTCGTGGCGACCGATCTTCTTGGTGAACCTCCCGATCGGCATCGTCGCCTTGTTCATCGCTCGCCGCACCGTGCCTCAAACCAGCACTTCGACCGCGGCTCCGGTCGATGTTCGTGGCGCCGTCGGCCTGGCCACTGTCATCGCACTTGTGCTGTTGCCAATCACTGTGGGGCGTGCGAGCGGCTGGCCGTTGTGGACGTGGATCTGTCTCATCGCGTCTGTGCCGGCCGGAATCGTGTTCGTAGCGAGCCAGTTTCGGGAGGAGCGGCTGGGCCGGATCCCACTGCTGCCGCCGTCACTGTTGGGCTTGCCGCTTGCCCGGCTTGCGCTGGCGACGATCGCCGTCTTCGGTACCTGTGTCGGCGGGTTCCTGTTCACCCTGTCGATCATCTTGCAGGTCGGTCACGGCTTCTCGCCGTTGAAGTCAGGCCTCACGATGGTTCCCTGCGCGCTTGCATTCTTCGCCGTCGCGCTTTCTGCTCGGCGGCTAACCCTGCGCTTCGGCGTCACCGTGCTGATCGTCGGTGCAGTTGTGTTCGCTGTCGGGCTCGCGGCGTTCGGTGCCGTTGCTGCGGCAGGCGGGTCGACACTCAATGCGTTCGCGGTGACCGGGCCGCTGATCGTGGTCGGGCTGGGTTGGGGTGCAGTGATGGTGCCGCTCGTCGGGCTCGTGCTGGCGGGCCTGCCCGTCGAACGCGCCGGGTTGGCCGGCGGCGTGCTCTCGACGTCACTGCAGATTGGGCTCGCGACAGGAGCATCCGTGCTCGGCACGGTCGTGTTCGCGATTGTCGGGTCGCGTCCCGACGCCGGCAGTTGGCGGCACGCAACGCTGGGCGCAGTCGCAGTTGACTGCGGTCTTGCTCTAGCAACGGCAGTCTTTTCGTACCGGTTGCGCATCATCGTGCGACGTCAAGCCTGAGGCGGACGTCGGGCGGTGGGCGCAGATCGCGTTGTGGCCGTCAGTGCGAACGGGCCGTCAGTGCGAACGAGCCGGTCAGGGCGACGCGATGCGCGACATGCTTCGCGGCAACCGGCTCGCGGCCGCTTCGTCGAGCAGCCAGATCGTGCGCTGACGTCCGTGCACGCCGGCGGCGGGAATCTCCACCGGACCGGCCCCGCTGACCGCCAGGTTCACTGCAGCGGCCTTGCCGGCACCCGCGGTAATGAGCCACACCTCGTGAGCCGACGCGATCGAGGAGAACGTCAGCGATAGGCGGGTAGGCGGCGGCTTCGGGGCACCGTGGACGCCGACCACAGCCCGCTCGTCGAAGAGTGCCGGCAGCCCCGGGAACAGCGACGCCACGTGCCCGTCCTCGCCAACGCCAAGCATCAACACGTCGAAGGCCGGCACCGCGCCGTGGTCTTCGGGATGCGTTGCCGCCGCAAGTTCGGCGGCGTAACGCACCGCGGCGGCCTCAGGGTCGTCGCCGTCAATACCGTCGCTGCTTGGCATTGCATGGACGTGCGCAGGAGGTATCCGGACCAGGTCGAGCAATGCTGCGCGCGCGCCAACGTCATTACGCTCAGGATCACCGGCCGGCACGAACCGCTCGTCACCCCACCACACGTGCACGTGCGCCCAATCGATCGCGTCCCGAGCAGGGGACGCAGCGAGTTCGGCCAGCACTGCGGTGCCGACCCCGCCGCCAGTCAGCACCATGTGGGCGTGACCCTGCGCCGACTGCGCGTCAACGATCCGGGTGACAAGCCGAGCCGCAACAGCGCGCGCGAGCAGAGTGGCATCGCGATGGATCACGATCTCGGCAATGCTCACGGGCGACTCACGCGCTACTTCGCGCCACCTTCTTGGCTGCGACCTTTCTGGCGGCCACTTTCTTCGCAGCGACCTTTCTGGCCGCGACTTTCTTGGCCGGCGCCTTTCGGGCCGGGCTTCCTGCCTTTGCTGCAGTGCGACGACGGGCGGGGGCGCTCGTCTTGGCAAGCGCGGCCTTCTCGGCGGCCGTGGTCGCGCGAGGCAAGGTTTTCGCAGCGACCTTTTTGGCAGGGGCCTTCTTGGTGGCGCTGATCTTCTTCCCGCGCGACGGAGTGTCGGCGACATCCGATGCTCGCTGCGCAGCGGACTTGCGAATGGGCGCCGGTCGCCGTGTCAGTTGCAGCGCTTGGGCGTCTGCCGCAGCTGTCCGTCTTCCCGCTTCAGGACTGTTGCCGAACAGACGTTTGATCGTCTCGTTGTACACGTCGTCGGGGTCGAGCCGGCGCAGTTCTTCGGCGAGCAACTCGTCGGTCGTGCGCCGCGGCAACGGAACCGAGCGGTCGGGCTGGCCAGTGCGAATCAATGTCGCGAGGCGCCCATCGGGGCGGGTGATGGTGATCTCGCCTCGCTTGGTCAGCAGCCGAACCCCGGTGATACCCGGACCTCGCGTGGTTCTGCGAGTGACCTCGATGTCGAGGCGGTCTTCGAGCCAGGCCGCGAGCAGTTCAGCGCTTGCGTTGTTGCGTGCGGCGTCGACCTCGCCACCGGTGATCTCATCGAATGGCTGGTCGAGGGCGGCCGCGAGCAAAGTGCGCCAGGGGGTGATCCGCGTCCATGCGAAATCGGTGTCGCCGGGGGAGTGATCGAGCGCGCGCTCCCGCAAGGATTCGGTCGGCTTCGTCGATGACGCGGCGTCGGTGACCCGCCGTTCGGCGAGTAAACCGAGCGGGTCGAGTGACGGAACCGCGGGGCCGTCGCCCGGCCACCAAACGAGCACGGGTGCATCCGGCAACAGCATCGGAAGCACGATCGAATCGGCTTGCTCGCGCAGCAGTCCATAGAGCCGCAGGATGAGGACCTCGCCGAGCATGTTGTCGCCGCCGACCCGGATTTCTGCGTCGAGTCGCGGTGCCGACTTTCCTGGCCGGCGAATCACGCAAACGATCCGGCACGGGTGCTCGCGTGCCGCCGCGTTCGCAGCTTTGAGTGCGTCATAGTGCTCGCTCTCGGTCGCGTCAATGACGAGGGTCAACACCATGCCAAGCGCGACGCTGCCAGACCCGCGCCGCGTCTCGCTTAGTGCCGACAGAACTGCCGATGAGTTGGTGTCGTGGAGATCGCGGTTCATGGCCGCCTCCAAACGCGTCCGTCGCGCGCCAACATCTTGTTCGACGAATCGGGGCCCCAGCCGCCCGATCGATACTGCTCAGGTTGGCCGAGTTTCGTCCAGAAATCCTCGATGGGATCGAGAATCTCCCACGACAGCTCAACTTCTTCGTGCCGGGGGAAGAGCGGCGGATCACCGAGCAGGACGTCGAGAATCAACCGCTCGTAGGCTTCCGGGCTCGACTCGGTGAACGACTCGCCGTACGCAAAGTCCATGTTCACGTCGCGCACTTCCATTGCGGTGCCGGGCACCTTCGAGCCGAATCGCATCGTGACGCCTTCGTCCGGCTGGATGCGAATGACGAGTGCGTTCTGGCCGAGTTCTTCCGTCGCGGTGGCGGCGAACGGCAGGTGTGGCGCGCGTTGAAACTCGAGCGCGACCTCAGTCACCCGGCGTCCGAGCCGCTTGCCTGCACGAAGGTAGAACGGGACGCCGGCCCATCTGCGAGTGTCGACCTCGAGCTTGATGGCAGCGAATGTCTCGGTCTTCGACGACTTCGGGATGCCCTCCTCCTCGAGGTAGCCGAGCACCTTCTGGCCACCCTGCCAGCCGCCCGCGTATTGACCGCGTGTCGTGTATGACGCGAGATCATCGGGGATACGAACGGCCGATAGCACCTTCGTCTTCTCCAGTCGCAGCGACTGCGCTTCGAAGCTGACGGGCTCTTCCATGGCGATCAGCGCGAGCAACTGCAGCAAGTGGTTCTGAATCACGTCACGCGCGGCACCGATGCCGTCGTAGTAACCCGCGCGGCCCCCGATGCCGATGTCTTCGGCCATCGTGATCTGGACATGGTCGACGTATGAACGATTCCAGATGGGCTCGAACATGGTGTTGGCAAAGCGCAGCGCCAGGATGTTCTGCACTGTCTCTTTGCCCAGGTAGTGGTCGATGCGAAAGACCGAGTCAGGCGGGAAGACATCGCTGAGAACGTCACTCAGTTGTCGCGCGCTCTGCAGGTCGTGACCAAACGGCTTTTCGACCACAACCCGGCGCCACTGGTCGCCATTCTTCGCCGACAGTCCCGATCGCTTGAGCTGCGCGATAACCACAGGGAAAAGACCAGGCGGGATCGACAGGTAGAACGCATGGTTGCCGCCGGTTCCACGCACTCGGTCAAGGTCATTGATCGTCTGGGCGAGTGCGTCGAACGCGTCGTTGTCGTCGAAGTCTCCTGGCACGAAACGGAAGCCCTCGGAGAGTTGCGTCCACACTTCTTCGCGAAACGGCGTGCGCGCGTACTGCTTCACGGCGTCGTGTACGACCTGGGCGAAGTCTTCGTCGGCCCAGTTGCGGCGGGCGAAACCAACCAGCGCGAACCCGGGCGGTAGCAGACCTCGGTTCGCCAGGTCGTAGATCGCCGGCATCAGCTTCTTACGGGCCAGGTCACCGGTGACGCCGAACAGGACGACTCCGCATGGCCCGGCGACTCGCGGCAGCCGCCTGTCGCGCGGGTCGCGCAGCGGGTTCACGGCTTCGCGACCGACCGGGCTCATCGAGCCAGACCCGCGGCGTTGAGCAGTTCTTGAAGACCGACTGTGCGATCGAGCAGATGCAGCCGAATCGCAGGGCGCCCACGTTGCTGCAGCGCGCGCAAGTCACCCAACGCCTGCGCCATCTGCAATCTTGCGAACCCGAACGGTCGCCCAGGAATCGCGAGGTCGTGCTCGACCAAACCGGTGATCTGGAGGAACGCACCGGTCTGTGGGCCGCCCTTGTGGTACTGACCGGTGGAGTGCAGGAATCGAGGCGCCCAGCCGAACGTCACCGGCCGCTCTGTGTGCCGCGCAAGAGAGCGCCGCAGCAGCGCCGCACCGGAATCAGCATGCCGATCGAGGTAGGCCATGACGGCGACGTAGCCACGGTCAGGCACCGCGCGTAGCAATGCCGACAGCGCTCCGGTGAGGTCTTGGGCGCCGCCGAGCAGGATCGGATCGTCGGTGTGCACCTCGACCGCACCGTCGGTGAAGATCGGCCTGCCTTCGGGAAGCGGTCCGTTGCCGGCTTCGTCGAGGATCTTGCCGGTGTTGTCTTTCGACTCCTGCACGTTCGGCTGATCGAACGGATCGATGCCAAGTACGCGGCCAGCTATCGCGGTGGCGTACTCCCACACCATGAACTGCGCGCCAAGTGATCCGGACACCGTGGTGCCATCAATGTGCAGATGCTGGCCAAGCGTCACGAGATGACGGTCAGGCCCCTCGCCGAATCCCGGGGCCTCGACCGATTCGACGACGACAGGGAGCAGGCCGGTGCCCTGCTTTCCGGTCGATTCGGCGATCAGTTGTTCTGCCCAGTCACCGAACCCTGGGTGCCGTGACCCGAAGTCGGCGATCACAACCTTGTCGCGACCAGCGCGACCGGCCTCACCCAGCACAGCACCAAGCGTCAGGCCGGGGTTGTCTTCATCGCCCCCGAGTGACGGCAGCAAGCCTGCGGCGTCATCAAGAAGGCCCGCAACGTCTACCCCAGCGAGCGCGGTCGGCACCAGACCGAAGGCCGACAGCGCGCTGTAGCGGCCGCCGACGTTCGGGTCGGCGAGGAACACTCGGTAGCCGGCCGTACGCGACGCCTGTTCCAGTGGCGAACCGGGGTCAGTGACGACCACGATTCGCTGCACCGGATCGATACCAGCGTCGCGAAATGCTTGTTCATAGACGCGTCGGTGACTGTCGGTCTCGAGGGTGCCACCGCTCTTACTCGAAACGACCAGCACGGTGTTCTCGAGGTGGTCAGCGATCGCCGCTGAGACCTGCCCCGCATCGGTAGTGTCAAGGACAGTGAGCCGGACGCCGGCGGTGGCCGCGATGACTTCGGGCGCCAGCGACGAGCCGCCCATACCTGCAAGGACCACGTGGTCAATTCCGGCGGCGAGCAGTTCAGCGTGCAGGTCGCGCAGCTCAGGGATGTACTGCCGCGAACTGCTCGGCAGGTCAAGCCAGCCAAGCCGGGTGGCTGCAAGAGCCGCGGCGTCGGGACCCCACAAGTTCGGGTCCTTGTTCACCAAGCTCTTCGGTACGCCAGCATCGACCAATGTGGTCGTCGCGTTGCGCGCTGCCATGACCAGGTCAGTGCCGTCGATCGTGACGGTGACCCCGCCGGCCTCGGTCGTGATTGAGGGTTCCTTCATGCCGCTCAACTTCCTGCCTTCTCGTCGAGTGCCTTCTGAACGGCGGCAATGAGATCGGCCCATGACGTTTCGAACTTTTCGACACCCTCGTTCTCGAGAGTCAGTACGACATCGTCGTAGTCGATGCCAACAGCAGCGAGTTTGTCGAGGACACCTTGTGCGTCGACGTAGTGCCCTCTGATGCTGTCGCCCTCGATTACCCCGTGGTCGTGCACCGCTTCCAGTGTTGGCTCCGGCATGGTGTTGACGGTGTGGTCGGCCACTAGCTCGACGACGTACATCGTGTCGTCGTACGCGGGATCCTTAACCCCGGTGGAGGCCCACAACGGCCGCTGGACTTTCGCGCCGGACGCCGCGAGCGACGCCCACCGCTGCGAGGCGAACTTCTCCTCGTACAGCTTGTAGGCGAGCCGCGCATTCGCCACCGCTGCCTTGCCCTTGAGTGCGGTTGCGTCAGGAGTGCCGATCTTGTCGAGGCGTTTGTCGATCTCAGTGTCGACCCGCGATACGAAGAACGAGGCGACGGAGCCGATCGCGGTCAGATCGAGCCCAGCCGCGCGCGCGCGCTCGAGACCGTCGAAGAACGCGTCGATCACCTTCGCATAGCGCTCGAGGGAGAAGATCAGCGTGACGTTGACGCTGATGCCCTCGGCCAATGCCTGGCTGATGGCGGGCAAGCTCGGAACCGTGGCCGGAATCTTGATGAATAGGTTCGGGCGGTCGACCATCCACCACAGCGAGCGAGCCTCGGCGATCGTTTTCGTTGCGTCGCCGGAGATCCGCGGGTCAACCTCGATCGACACCCGGCCGTCAATGGTGTTGCTGGCTTCGTATGTCGGACGCAGCACATCGCAACCCGATCGAACGTCGGCCGTGGTAATCAGGCGGAGCGCCTCGCCTACATCGACACCGCGGGTCGCGAGATCGTGGAGTTGCGTCACGTAGGCGTCGGCGCCGCTGATCGCCTTTTGGAAGATCGTCGGGTTGGTGGTGACACCTACTACGTAGCGGTCGCGGATCAGGTCGCCGAGACTGCCGGTGCGGAGTCGCTCGCGACTGAGATCGTCGAGCCAAACGGCGACGCCAGCCGCACTGAGTTGGGCCAGCGGATCGGTCTCGGATGCCATGGGTTGCTCCCTGCTTGGATTCGCTTGTTGAGCACTGTGTTTATTGAGCACTGTGTTTATTCAGCACTGTGTTGGATTCGACACGCTGCTTGCTGCGGGTGCTGTTAGTTGCCTGTAGTGCTGCCCTTCGTGCCGCCGACCTTTGACAAGCTCGAGTGCACCGCCGCAACCAACCGGTCGGGTGTTAAGCCAAATTGTTCGAACAGGATTGCTGCCGGTGCGCTTGCGCCGTAGTGGTTGAGGCCGAGCATTTCCCCGTGGTCGCCAACGAAGTCACGCCATCCCATGGTGACCGCTGCTTCGATCGACGCACGAACTCTGACGTCGGGTGGCAAGACGAGCTGTTGGTAGGCCAGATCCTGATCCAGGAACCATTCCTGACACGGCATCGACACCACTCTGGTCGGCATGCCTTGCGCCTCGAGCAGCTCGCGCGCTGCGATCGCTACCGACACCTCACTACCGGTCGCGATGAGGATTGCCTCGGGCTTTCCAGAGCTTGCATCGGCGAGGATGTACGCGCCCTTGGCGACCCCCTCTGCGGAAGCAAAGACAGTGCGATCGACGATGGGCAGGTTCTGCCGGCTAAGCACCAGGCCTGCGGGGCGGTCGATGTTCTCCAGGATCGTGCGCCATGCGACCACGGTCTCGTTCGCATCGGCCGGGCGAACTACATCGAGGCCAGGAATGGCCCGCAGCGCGGCCAACTGCTCGATCGGCTGGTGGGTCGGGCCGTCCTCGCCTAGGCCGATCGAGTCGTGCGTCCAGACGTAAGTGACCGGCAACTTCATGATGGCGGCGAGTCGCACAGCGCCTCGCATGTAGTCGCTGAACGTCAGGAACGTGCCACCGTATGGGCGGGTGCCCCCATGCAACGCGATGCCATTGAGGATCGAGCCCATCGCGTGTTCGCGGATGCCGAAATGGAGCACCCGGCCGTAAGGGCCGCCGGGGAAAGCCTTTGACTGGCGGTCCTCGGGCAGGAACGACGGCTGGCCCTCGGGAGTCGTGTTGTTGCTCTCGGCAAGGTCTGCGGAGCCGCCCCAAAGCTCGGGCAGAATCGGCGCGATCGCCGTCAGGATCTTGCCGGACGCGGCTCGCGTCGCGATGCCCTTCGCGTTCGGTTCGAACACCGGCAATGCAGCTTCCCAACCGGCAGGCAACCGACGTCGCGACATGCGCTCGAGCAGTGCGAGAGCCTCCGGGTTCGCGGCCGCCCAGGCGTCGTAGCTTTCCTGCCACTTCACTCGCAGCGCTTGCCCGCGCTCGATGACGCCACGCGCATGGGTGAGTACCTCGGCGGGCACGTCGAACTTCTTCTCGGGATCCATGCCCATGACCGTCTTGGTGAGGGCCACCTCTTCGGCACCAAGTGCAGAACCGTGCGCCTTGCCGGTGTTCTGCTTGTTCGGTGACGGCCAGCCGATAATCGTGCGGAGTGCGATGAACGACGGTCGATCTGTGACCTGCTGGGCCGCGAGGAACGCGTTGTACAACGCGCCGACGTTCTCGACGTACGAGCCGTCGTCGTCGAGCCATTTGACCAGCTGCACGTGCCAGCCGTAGGCCGCGTAGCGGGCGACCGTGTCTTCGGTGAACGCGATGTTGGTGTCGTCCTCGATCGAGATGTGGTTGTCGTCCCAGAGCAGCGTGAGATTGCCGAGGCGCTGCGTGCCGGCGATGCTCGATGCTTCACCGCTAATGCCCTCTTCGAGGTCGCCGTCGGATGCGAAGCAATAGATGTGATGGTCGAACGGGCTCTCACCGGGTGCCGCGTCGGGATCGAACAGGCCGCGTTCGCGCCGCGATGCCATCGCCATGCCGACCGCGTTGCCGACGCCTTGGCCAAGTGGGCCGGTCGTGGTCTCCACGCCGAGGGTGTGACCGTGTTCGGGGTGTCCGGGAGTCAGACTGCCCCAAGTGCGCAACAAGCTGACGTCTTCGAGCGTCAGGCCGTAGCCCGACAGGTACAGCTGGATGTAAAGAGTCAGGCTCGAGTGGCCGCACGACAGCACGAAGCGATCGCGACCGACCCAGCCGGGCTCGGTCGGGTCGTGGCGCAACAACCGCTGGAAGAGCAGGAAGGCGGCCGGCGCAAGACTCATTGCCGTGCCCGGATGTCCTGACCCGGCGGCTTCGACGGCGTCCATCGCTAGGGCCCTGATGACATCAACGGTTTTCGCATCGATGTCCGACCATTCGACGGCGCCGGAACCGCCGCCCGCGTGGTGATTCGCCATGGGCGTCGTCACTGCTCCTCTTGACGGGATTTGACTGTCACCCTACCGATGCTGTCGCCGTCCGGTAGACCTGCGTCGGTCTGCCCCGTACAGCCCAGGACCAAGCCTGCCAGTCGGTGCTCGGTAAGATGAACTTTGTGCATTCGGCGTCGGTAGAGGTGGTCTCGTGACCGTGCTGGCGCAGGCCCTGCCGGGGGCCCCAACGGGACGCCGGCCGGCTCGCCAGCTCGTCCGTGCGTACGTCGCGTTGACCAAGCCACGCATCATCGAGTTGCTCCTCGTGACGACCGTGCCGGCGATGATCCTGGCCGAACGCGGCTGGCCCTCATGGTGGCTCATCGTCGCCACCCTCGCGGGCGGCACTCTCGCCGCCGGCAGTGCAAACACGATCAACTGCTTCGTCGACCGCGACATCGACAAGGTCATGCGCCGCACCTCTCGCCGTCCGCTCGCTCGAGCTCTCGTGCGGCCGGCTGAAGCACTGCGATTCGGCATCGCACTCGGCGTCGTCGCGACATTGGTTCTTGGATTTACGGTGAACTGGCCGTCCGCGCTGCTCGCCGACGGAGCGATCCTGTTCTACGTCTTCGTCTACACGCTTGGCTTGAAGCGCCGCACGCCGTCGAACATCGTGATCGGCGGCGCGGCCGGTTGCTTCCCGGTCTTGATCGGCTGGTCGGCCGTGACCGGGGGAGTCGGCTGGCCGGCGGTGGTTCTCTTCGGGGTCATCTTCGCGTGGACGCCCCCGCATTTCTGGGCCCTGGCAATGAAATTCCGCGACGACTACGCCGCCGCGGGCGTGCCGATGCTTCCGGTCGTTGCTGACGCGACAACCGTCACCCGCAAGATCGTCGGCTATTCCTACCTGATGGTTGCCGTGTCGTTCGTGCTCGTGCCAGTCGGGCACGCCGGGGTGCTCTACCTCGTCTCAGCCGTCGTGCTCGGCGCCTGGTTCCTGGTCGAGGCGCATCGGTTGTCGGCAAGCGCAAGGGCTGGCGAGGATCCCAAGCCCATGCGGCTGTTCCACATGTCGATTACCTACTTGACGCTGCTGTTCGCAGCGATCGCGGTCGGTCAGTTCGTTAAGTAGCGCGAAAGTGCGGGTTGTAGATAAGCCCGAGGATCGCCCCGCCTGGGGTACGCACGCTGCCCGTCACGATCCCGTCGCCGACTTCAGTGGCCGGGCCATGTTCGACGGCGCCGAGGTCGATCGCCTGCGCCATGCTCGCGGCGACGTCGTCAACGCCCCAATACGTCAGCGCGCCGTCTGCCGGGTCTGCGGTCGGGAGCAGGCCGAGTTCGTGACCCGCTTGCTCGAATCCGACATAGAACGGCTGCTCAAAATACGGCCGGACGCCGAGTAGCTCGCTCCACCATTCGGTTGCGGCAGCGAGGTCAGGTGCTGGATAGATCACGGTGCGAAGACCGTGCAGTGAAATCGTCATGCGTCTTACCTTGCCCCACGGCACTGACAGGAAGCGCCGCGGCGGCGCCAAGATCAGCGGCTGGCCCTGGGCGGCCGTAGTGCCAGCCCTGGCCGTAGTCGACACCCAGAGCCCGAAGGACATCAGCGTCGGCCGGTGTCTCGACGCCCTCGGCGACAACCCGCGCGTCGCACCCTTCAGCGAAATCAACGAGTGAACGCACGAGCGACCTCAGCACTGGGTCGCAACTCACGCCATCGACGATGCTGCGGTCGAGTTTGATCACGTCGGGGGTAGTCAGGAGGATGTGTCGCAGCGACGAGAAGCCAGCGCCGACGTCGTCGATCGCCAGCCGCATCCCGGCTGCTCGCAGTGGGTCGAGGACCGCCATCAACGCCGCATAGTCGGCAACTTGATCGTGCTCCGACAGCTCGAGCAGAATCCGCCGGAGGTTGAACTCCGACAACAGTTCGGTGCACTCGGGGGTCAGTAAGGTGCCTGGTGACACGTTCATCGCCACGTAGCCGCTGACCTCATCGAGATACTCCGCGGCCCGGCCCAGCGCGAGCAGCTCCAGGCGATCACCCTGTCCGATGCTGTGGGCTTCCTCAAAGCACACGTCCGGCGGTTTGTCCCACTCGATCGGGAACCGGCTGAGCGCCTCCGCCCCGACGCGGCGTCCGCTGGCGAGGTCGACGATCGGTTGCAGGACGACCGCAGGACCGCCGGCCGCAAGGATCGGTGCGAGCCGCTCGGTAATTGCGGCGTGGCGGGCGCGGTCACGAACGTCCGGTTCGATGATCACCGCCGCTGCATGCGCGAGCACTTCCATAAGCGACTGGTCGCGCTTGGTAAGTCCCTTGTCGGAGGTCAGCCCAGCGGCGCAGAAAGTGCCATAGAGCGTGCCGTCGCTGAGGCGCACCGGCACTGAGACGTAGCTGCGGATCCGGGGGAGTCGTGCCGCCGGGAGCCTCATCGCCTCGGGAAAGGCCTTGAGGTCGGGAATCACGGCGGGCAACTTCTTGCCGAGGATCGCCTGACACAGCGAGGTTGCCTGCACTTGCTTGTTGCCTTCCTGGAACAGGAACGGCACAGACGACTCGACAACCTCGAGGTGTTGGGTCGTCCCGTCGAGGCGGCTGAGAAAAGAGACGCTCAGCCCCAGCGATCGCTTGGCGATCAGCAGCAGGTCGGCGACCTGCTGCTGGACATCGGTGCGCGATTTCGCCATATCCGTCTATCGACAGGCGGGGCGCGTTCCGTGAGAGCGAACGCGTGCGGATCGCTCAGCTGGCTCGACGCGACCAGGCCTCGACAGGGTCGTCGAGCAACGGCTCGAAGGCCAACTCGGCAGCCCCGAGCAGGCTGGAGTCTTCGCCTAAGCCTGGTTGGAGCAGGCGGACCCCCGCCCGGCCGGCAAATGTCGACATCGAATCCATCTCGGATTTGATCCGGTCGCCGGTGAGGAAGAACAGCGATGACAACGGACCGCCGAGAATCACGACATCCGGATTCAGGATGTTCACCAGGCTGGTGAGGCCGCGGGCGACCCACACCGCGATGCTTTGCAGGCCTTCCAGCGCCCGCTTCTCGCCGTGGCTAGCCGCTGCGAATACCTCG
>DASYAG010000018.1:0-22259 GCA_036501485.1 Acidothermaceae bacterium
CGCGACATGCAGAACCAGTACGGCATGACGGTGCTGCTCACTACGCACTACATGGAAGAGGCCGATGTGTTGTGCGACCGCGTCGCGATGATGCACCTCGGCACGCTGCGCACGGTCGCAACGCCGACCGCCCTGAAGGAGTCATTAGGCCCCGACGCCACCCTGGAGGACGCCTTCCGGCACTACACCGGCACCGGCCTGATCGACGAGGAGAAGGGAGGGTTGCGCAGTGTCCGCTCCACCCGTCGTACGGCCCGCCGTATGGGCTGACGCCCGCGCGGTCCGCGGGTTGCCGCTGCTCATCTCGCGCATCGGCACGTTCTGTCTCGTCGAGCTGCAGAAGCTTCGCCACGACCGCACCGAACTGCTCACCCGCGCTATCCAGCCGATCCTGTGGCTGGTGATTTTCGGAAAGACGTTCAGCCGGATCCGCGCTATCCCCACCGGCAAGGTGCCCTACCTCGACTACCTCGCCCCGGGCATCATCGCGCAGTCGGCACTGTTCGTCGCGATCTTCTACGGCATCCAGATCATCTGGGAACGCGATGCCGGAGTCCTGACGAAGCTGCTGGTCACCCCAACTCCGCGGGCCGCACTGGTTGCGGGCAAGGCGTTCGCCGCCGGCATCCGAGCAATCGCCCAGGCGGTCGTCGTGGTCATCGTGGCGGCCTTGCTGGGGGTCTCGATGTCGTGGAACCCGCTGCGACTAGCAGGCGTGATCGTGGTGGTTGTGCTCGGTGCAGCCTTCTTTTCGTGCCTATCGGTGTCGATCGCAGGTCTCGTCTTGAAACGCGACCGGCTGATGGGCATTGGCCAGGCAATTACGATGCCGTTGTTCTTCGCGTCGAACGCGCTTTACCCCGTCAGCATCATGCCGGAGTGGCTGCGCGTGATCAGCCACGGCAACCCGCTCAGTTACGAGGTCGCGGCGCTTCGCGGCCTGCTGCTAGGTCTGCCTACCAACTACTGGCTCGACTTCGGTGTCCTGACCGGTACCGCGGTTCTTGGCATCTGTACCGCCGCCGCGTTACTCGGGCGCCTCTCGCGTTAGCGAGCACGACCAAAGGCTGTGTGCGTCAGCCCGCCGCCGTGAGCATCGCAACAATCGGAACGACCACAAACAAGCACACGACAAAAACGAGTCCGATGCCCGCCCGGCGAACTGCTGGCCGACTCCAATCGGGCAACACAGCACGCGTGTCGGGTCCGTCGGTCGACTCCGGGGCCTCGGGTGCCATGGGGACAGTATGGTCCGGCATTGCCGGGAAAGACCGGCCGGTATTGGTGGTCGCTTTGCCCTGGCATCATGATCCGAATGCGCGAGGGCGAGACGACACCTGGGCCGGCGCACGAATTGGCGTTGCCGTCCAGGACCGATCTGACGCTGATCGCGATCGCCGTGACCGCCGTTTCGACGTCCGGGCCACTGATCGTGGCCACGGCCGCGCCTGCCCTTGCCCTCGCGTTTTGGCGTAACGGGCTGGGTGCTGTCGCGATGATGTCCGTTGCCCTGACCCGGCACCGGTCGGAGCTGCGAAACCTGACGCGCCGCGAATGGCGGCTGATTCTGACGGCGGGGACGCTTCTCGCGGCGCACTTTGCGACCTGGATTCCCAGCCTGCGCTACACATCGGTGGCATCGTCGACGGCGCTCGTGGCCTCTCAACCGGTTTGGGCGGCCCTTCTAGCCCGCACTCAGGGCGCAGTGATCCGCCGCTCGGCGTGGGTCGGGATCGTCCTCGCGGTACTCGCGGCGGCCCTCCTGACCGGCCTCGACGTTCGAGTGTCCGGACGCGCGTTGACGGGCGACCTGCTCGCGCTGGTCGGCGGCATGTTCGCAGCCGGTTACGTGACCGCAGGCGCTGCGGTACGGCGAACCGTGACGACGACGACGTACACGTCGCTCTGCTACTCGGTAACCGCCGTGTTGTTGCTCGTCGTTTGCTTGGTCGGGCGGCAAAGCCTGCACGGATATAGCGGTGCCGATTGGGCCCGCATCGTCGCGCTGACCGCTGGTGCCCAGCTGCTCGGTCACTCGGTTTTCAATCGCGTGCTCAAGACCACGAGCGCAACGATCGTGAGCCTGTCGATCTTGTTCGAGGTGCCCGGAGCGACGTTGATCGCCGCGCTCTTCTTGCACCAGCACGTTCGGCTCGAGCAGATCCCGGCCGCACTCCTACTTCTTGGCGGCCTCGCGCTGGTCATCAGGTCGGGCACGCGTTCGATGCCCGCCGAGTAGTCGGAGACAATGGACGCATGATGTTGCCCCGCGTGCTGACGATCGCGGGCTCCGATTCTGGCGGCGGGGCAGGCATTCAAGCCGATCTGAAGACGATGCTGGCCTGCGGCGTGCACGGTATGAGCGTGGTCACGGCTGTGACTGCGCAGAACTCACTCGGCGTCCAGGGCTACTGGGAGTTGCCATCGGACGCCGTTCAGGCGCAGCTCGATTCGGTGTTGAGCGACATCGGAGTCGACGCGGTCAAGACAGGGATGCTCGCGTCGTCCGCTCTGGTTTTGCTTGTCTCCAAAGTTCTTGGTGGTCTCGACGTCCCTGTCGTCGTCGATCCCGTGGGTGTTTCCAAGCACGGAGATTCGCTGGTGGCACCCGCCGCGGTCGGTGCGATCAAGGCCGAACTTCTGCCCGTGGCAACGGTGGTGACTCCGAACCTGTACGAGGTCGCGCAGCTGACGGGCATCAAGGTCGACCATGAGGCAGGGCTACGTGAGGCCGCCGAGGCCGTGCATTCGCTCGGGCCGAAGTGGGTGCTGGTCAAGGGCGGCCATCTCAATGGTGATGCCACTGACCTCCTGTTCGACGGGACGACGCAGTACCTCTACCGCTCACCTCGCCTCGACAACAGGCACACGCACGGAACCGGCTGCACTTTGGCCAGTGCGATCGCGTCGTTTCTCGCGCTGGGTCACGAAGTTCCTGAGGCGGTGCAGCTCGCGAAGGACTACGTCACAGGTGCGATCGCCGCCGGATTCGCGCTCGGTGGAGGCATCGGTCCGGTCGATCACGGCTGGCAGTCGCGTTCGTGACAGCGATCGAGTTCACCAGCACTGCGCTCGATGCACCCGAGTCGCTCGAGCTCATCGAAGCCGTGCAACAGGAATACGTGGTGCGCTATGGCGGTCGTGACGTCACAGAGCTCGCGGTCGCCGAATTCTCACCCCCAAAAGGCATTTTCGTGGTCGGGCGGGACGCCGGTCAGCCGGTCGCGTGCGGTGGCGTGCGGCTCGTCGACGGTGACGTCGGAGAACTCAAGCGCATGTATGTAGTTCCGGCTGCCCGCCGTCGAGGTATCGCCAGAGCGCTGCTCAGGCACCTGGAGCACGAAGCGCGCACACTCGGCGCGACCCGGCTGCGGCTCGAAACCGGGCTCAACCAGCCCGAGGCGATTGCGTTGTACGCGAGCGCCGGCTACGTCGATACCGAACCATTCGGGCACTACGCGGGCGCACGGCTTGCCCGGCATCTGGGCAAGAACCTGATCGATTCGGACGTGCCTCAATCGTGATCGTCGAGCCGATCGGGCGGGTCGAGTCCTCGCGCACGCAGGCGATCGACGACGACTGGGACGCCGTGATCGCAACGATCGCGTTGGACGCCGAGCAGTTCAGTCCGGACTCGCTGAGAGGCCTCGGTGAGTTCTCCCATATCGAGGTTGTCTTCTTGTTCGACGGGGTCGACCCGAGCGACATCGAGCAGGGCGCTCGTCACCCACGGGGAAACACGCAATGGCCACCGGTCGGCATATTCGCGCAGCGCGCGAAGATGCGTCCAAACCGGCTTGGTGTCACTGTGTGCGTCCTGCTCGGGATCGACGGACTCACCCTGACCGTGCGAGGTCTCGACGCGATCAATGGGACTCCGGTGCTGGACATCAAGCCGTACATGGCGGAGTTCGGGCCGCGCGGCGACGTGCAGCAGCCGACGTGGTCCAGAGAGCTCATGGCCGGCTACTGGAGCCGCCCGGAAGGCAGCTGACGCCCTGACCTTGATCATCGACAGCCGCGCTGGCTGTGGGTACCCTCGGCGCAATCGCCGATAGTCCCAGTGCTTCGCCAGCGTTGAGGGTTGGTGACATGAGCGCCATCGAGAGTGTTCGGGCTTCGTCGCCCATGCCCCGGGCGTTCGCGTGTTTCGTTGCCGCCGACCCAGCGCGCGTCTGGGCCGCATTGACCGACGCTCGGAACACGGGCACCTTCATGTACGGGTTGTCGGCGAACTCGACCTGGGAGATCGACGCGCCCATCGAATTTCAGTCGGTAGGGGACAGCGCCCTGATCGGCCGCGTCGTCTGCGTGCAGCCGCGCCGGCGCCTGTCGTATCTCATCCAGGCCGGTCCCGACGATCCGCCGGTCTACCTCACGTGGCTGATCCGGCCGAGCCCAGGCGGCGTGACGATCCGGTTGCACGTCGACGAGATCGAATACCCAGACGACGACGAAGAGGCCGAGGACATCTGGCTGCCGATGCTGGCGGCCCTGCAGCGAACGCTGACCAACGACCTACCCAAGCCCGACGCGATCGAGTGACCCGAGCGAGTGACCCTTAGCGGGTTACTTTGCCTGCCTTGATGCAGGAGGCGCACACATTCAGGCGCTTGCGGGTGCCGCGGCCGACGATTGCGCGCACGGTCTGGATGTTCGGGTTGAAGCGGCGGCGGGTGCGGTGGTGCGAGTAAGAAACGGCCATGCCGAAGCCCGGACCCTTGCCGCAGACATCGCAGACAGCAGACACGGGAGACTCTCCAAGCGCGAGGTGGGGCGGACAGCTGCCGCAGATCGTTATTCAGGCAACCGCACGAGAGTATCCGACAATATCCGACCAGGCGCCGGTCGCGCCAACCGGCGAGGTGTCACGGCCGCTGGCTACATTGCGAGCGGGTGAATTGGCGAGCGCAGCGAGATCAGAGATGGGGTGGACGACGAGTGCTCGAGGTCCTCGATGCCGACGCGGTCCGCCGGTGGTACCGGTCCGGCCTCGCCGCGCTTGAGGCGACTCGCGCCGAGATCGATTCCCTCAACGTCTTCCCGGTCGCCGATGCCGATACGGGGACGAATCTCCTGATGACCCTACGAGGCGCAGCCGAGCCTGTGTCTCAGCGAGGCGCAGCCGAACCCGTGCCCGAGCAAGGGGACGACGCCGCGACCGAAGCTCTCGACGACGCCGACCTCGCAGCGACGGTGACCACGATCGCTCGGCGGTCACTGCGCGGCGCCCGCGGGAGTTCCGGAGTGATCTTGAGCCAGCTGCTGCGGGGGATCGCTGAGGTTCTCGCGGGGCAAACGGGGCCGGCCGACGGTCGGGCGCTCGCGGCTGGCCTCGAGCGGGCCGTGATTCTCGCCTACGCCGCGGTCGCTCAACCGGTTGAGGGAACGATGCTGACGGTCGCGCGGGAGGCTGCGGAGGCCGCCCGCGCCGCGGGGTCCGACTCGCTCGTTGTCGTTGTGCAGGCAGCCGCGCAAGGGGCCCGCGACGCGCTGGCCAGGACGCCCTCGCAACTTGATGTCTTAGGTCGGGCGGGGGTCGTCGACGCCGGCGGCCGAGGGCTTGTCGTGCTGCTTGATGTACTTGACGCGGTGGTCGGAGAGCGCACGGTCGTGTTGCCTGAGTCGCGACTCGCGGCTCCCCGACTCGACCCCTGTGAATCCGTCGATGGGCTGTCTCCCGCCTACGAGGTGATGTATCTGATCGACACCGACGATGCCCGTGTCCCGGCCCTGCGAGCAGCACTCGACGAGATCGGGGAAGCGGTTGTGGTGTCTGGGGGAGACGGACTCTGGAACGTGCACGTCCACACTGACGATGCGCCCGCCGCCGTTGAGCTCGGTGTGGCTGCTGGCCGGCCCCACGACGTCCGAGTTACCGAGATCGGCGATCACCGCGAGCCGGGCAGGTCGTCCGATTCCGCCGACAGCGCCGTCGCCGGTCGCGTCGTCGCGGTCGTCCTCGCATCGGAGTCTGGCGCCCTGCCGATCTGCGATCTGCTGAGCCGCTCCGGTGCCTACATCGTCGAAGCCTCCGAGCTGGTCGAGCTCGGCGCGTCCGAGCTCGTAATTCTCGTTGAGGAGCAAGGCTCGCTGGTCGAGCGCGTTCGTCGATCGGCGGAAGCCTCCGGCTTGCCCGCCCAGGTGGTCGCCATCGCAGCGCCAGTGCAATTCCTCTCCGCCATGGCGGTGCATGACCCGCACCGATCGCTCGCCGATGACGCGGCCGCGATGCAGGCGGCCGCCGAAAGTACCCGCGGCGCAGTCATCGGCCCCGCACCCGACGATCAGTTGGCTGCCGATGCGGTCTGGGCGATTTCGCAATTGCTGATCGACGGGGGCGACCTCGTGACCGTCGTCAGCGCAGAGGGGATCGGCGGGCGCATTGCCCACGAGATGGCAGCGATCCGGCCCGACATCGACGTGAATCACTTGAGCGTCGAGACGTTGCCCGCAGCCGTCTGGCTCGGGGTCGAGTGATGGCCGGCCTCGATGCTCCCCTGAAGTCGATCATTGGCGGCAAGACCGCCAAGATCCTGGCGGAGGAGCTCGATTTGGACACCGTCGGAGATCTTCTACGGCACTATCCGCGACGGTGGGAGAAGCGCGGCGAGCTCACGGACCTCAGTGAGCTCGAAGTCGGCGAGTACGCGACGATCTTCGCGAGTGTTTCGGGCGTCTCGAGCAAAGGGATTCGACGTGACCTCTACAAGACCGATGTCGTTGTCACTGACGGCTCCAAGAAGCTGACGCTCACGTTTTTCAGCAAGCGCGACTGGCAAAAAGGCCGGTTTGCCGTGGGGGGCAGGGCGTTCTTCTCCGGCAAGGTTGGCGAGTTCAACCACAAGCTGCAGTTGTTGAACCCTGAAGTCGAGGCAGTCGACGACGATATCGACGAAGCTGGGTCCGACTTCGCTGGCGCAATCCTGTCGATCTATCCGGCGTCCAAGGGTGCCACGACGCTCGACATTCGTCGGAGCATGCAGGTGGCACTGGACAGCGTCGACCTGCCCGAAGACCCGGTGCCGACGAGCATCCGTGAAGAGCTTCAACTGCTGGATTATCGCGAGGCGCTTGAGGGGATCCACCGTCCAAAGACGTTCGCTGAACGTGACCGAGCGCGCCGCCGGCTTGCCTGGGACGAGGCGTTCGTCCTGCAGACCGTGCTGGCACAAGGCCGAGCGGCAGCCGCTGGACTGCCGGCAACTGCACGACGTCCGGTCGATGACGGACTGCTCGCGGCGTTCGATGCGCGACTGCCATTCGAGCTGACGAAAGGGCAGCTCAGCATCGGTGAGCTGATCGCCAGAGAAATCGCAGCCGACCATCCGATGCATCGCTTGCTCCAGGGCGAGGTCGGCTCGGGCAAGACGGTCATTGCACTGCGCGCGATGCTCACCGTCATCGATGCTGGAGGCCAAGCGGTACTACTTGCACCGACCGAAGTGCTGGCACAGCAGCACCTTCGCTCGATCACCGACATGCTCGGCGACCTCGCGCTGGCTGGCCAACTCGGCGGCGCCGAGAAGGCAACAACCGTCGCGTTGCTGACGGGATCGTTGTCGCAAGTAGCGCGACGAAAGGCCATGCTCGATGCGGCTTCGGGTGCGGCGGGCATCGTCATCGGTACACACGCACTACTCGAAGACAAAGTGCAGTTCGCCGACCTCGGTCTCGTCGTCGTCGACGAGCAGCACAAGTTCGGGGTCGAGCAACGTGACGCGCTTCGCGCGAAGGCGCGCGACGATCGGCGGCCGCACGTTCTCGTGATGACGGCAACGCCGATCCCGCGGACCGTCGCGATGACCGTGTATGGAGACCTCGACGTCTCGACCCTCACTGAGTTGCCGAAGGGTCGCGCGCCGATCACAACAGCCGTTGCGCCCATCGCTGGCCGACCCGACTGGCGCGACGCCGTGTGGGAGCGCGTGCACGACCAGGTCAAAGAGGGACACCAGGCCTTCGTCGTCTGCCCGCGCATCGGTGGTGACGAACCCGACGACCCGGACGACTCCGGCGAAGACCTGAACGCGGATGACACCGCGACGGCCACCGGGACCTACACCGCGACTGATTCTCTCGACTTCGGTGCCAGCGAAGGACCGCGCGGCGGCGGCCGACCCGCAGCACCGCCGATGCGCCCGCCAATCGGCGTCCTCGAACTTGCGCCAGAACTGACCGAAAGACTGAGCGACCTTCGGGTCGAGATCTTGCACGGGCGAATGCCCAGTGAGGCCAAGGACGCGACGATGCGCGCGTTCGCCGATGGTGCCGTCGATGTACTCGTTGCGACGACGGTGATCGAGGTCGGCGTCGACGTCGCGAACGCCACAATCATGGTGATCATGGACGCCGAGCGGTTCGGCGTCTCGCAACTGCACCAGCTCCGTGGCCGGGTCGGTCGTGGATCCGCGCCCAGCCGTTGTCTGCTCGTCACCGAGCTGCCGGCGGGGCATCCGGGTCGTGCCCGACTCGACGCCGTGGCCGCAACCTCAGACGGCTTTGAGTTGTCCGAACTTGATCTGTCGCTTCGTCGCGAGGGAACCATTCTCGGCGGCCAGCAGCACGGCCGGAGCGATCTGAAACTGCTGTCGCTAGTTCGTGATCGCGACCTGATCGGGACGGCGCGAGAACAGGCGACCCGCATCGTCGACGCCGATCCCGAACTGCTTGACCATCCGCCGCTGGCCGCCGCGGTCAAACGACTGGTCGCGACCGAGGACGCAGAGTTCCTTGAGAAAGCTTGATGTCGGTGCGGCTCAGATGGTGACGAGATGACCCGAATCGTGGCCGGGCAAGCAGGCGGCCGGCGCCTCGCGGTTCCGCCGTCCGGAACCCGCCCGACGTCCGATCGTGCCCGCGAGGCACTGTTCTCCAGCCTCGACGCTTCCCTGCGTGGCCTGACCGGCGTCCGGTTTCTCGATCTCTACGCCGGTTCGGGTGCGGTCGGGCTCGAGGCGTGGTCGCGGGGAGCGGCGCGCGTAGTCCTGGTCGAATCGGCAGCCGCCGCGGTGAAGGTGCTGCGCACGAATGTGACGAACCTGCGTTCCTCGCACACGCCCGGGCCCGTGGGCAAGATCGATGTGGTGGCGGCGAAAGCGGAGCGAACGGCCGCCGACCTCCCGACGTCCGCCTTCGATGTCGTTTTTGCTGATCCGCCTTACGATTTGCCCGCAGTTCAGGTGGCCGGAGTGCTCGCGACACTGGCTCAGCGAGCAGTTCCAAGGCCCGGCGCGATCATCGTCGTGGAACGGGCAACCCGCGACAAGTGGGCCTGGCCGCTCGGCTACGCGGCGACCCACGATCGCAAATACGGGGACGCGACCTTGCACTACGCGGCATTCGACCCCACTCTGCTCTAGTGGCCACAGTGACTGCAGGGGCTACAGCTACATCGGCGACAGAGGCAACCTTCGGAGGTGCACGCGTGCACAAAGCGGTGTGTCCCGGCTCGTTCGACCCGGTTACCAACGGCCATCTCGACATCCTCGCCAGGGCCTCCAGGCTCTACGACGAGGTCTATGTCGCCGTGCTTGTGAACAAGTCCAAGAGCGGGATGTTCACCCTCGAGGAGCGCATGGAGATGGTCCGCGAGACCACCCTCGACTACGGCAACGTGGTCGTCGAGTCGTTCGGCGGGCTGCTCGTCGACTTCTGCCGTGAGCGCGGAATCCAGGTCATCGTGAAGGGTCTGCGGGCGGTCAGCGACTTCGACTACGAGCTGCAGATGGCCCAGATGAACCACAGCCTCGACGGCGTCGAAACGCTCTTCTTGTCGACCAATCCGCTCTACAGCTTCCTGTCGTCCAGCCTCGTCAAGGAGGTTGCGACGTACGGTGGAGATGTGTCCGGCCTTGTGCCGCCGACGGTGCTGAAGCGTCTGACCGAGCGGCTACAGGGCGACTAGTTCTTATACAGACCATCGTTTAACGGCTGGAGAGACCCGCACCGTGGAACTCAAGGACAAGCTCGACGAAGTCGTCACCCACGTCGAATCGGCGCGGGCGATGCCGATGTCGGCGTCGTGCATCGTCAACCGCGGCCAAGTGCTCGCGATGCTCGACGAGATGCGCGACCTGATTCCGGCCGAGGTCCAGCGCGCCGAATCCCTGCTGCACGACCGCGACGACGTGGTCGAGGCCGGCCGGCGCGAGGCCGAGGAGATCATCGCCGCGGCGCACCTCGAGCGCGACCGCCTGGTCACAGAGACCGAGGTCCATCGCGAGGCGCTCGCCGAAGCCGAGCGGGTGCTGCACGACGCCGACCGCGAGGCCCGGCAGATGCGCCAAGAGGTCGACGACTACGTCGATACGAAGCTGGCGAACTTCGAGATCGTGCTGAACAAGACGCTCACCGCGGTGCTGCGGGGCCGCGAGAAACTCCAGGGTCGGGGCGAGATGGAGCAGCTGGCCGACGTCCACGGCGAGGAGATGCCGCTGCCCGGCGGCTGACGCTCTAAGCCCAAGCCGCCCGCCTAGAGCGGGGCTGGAATCGCGCTGATCCGGTTCGCGGGGTATCCTCGTCACGGTTTCGCCGGGAGGATTCGGCGTTGATCAGTTCGAAGCGGTTTCGTCATGCCCGAAGGGAGCAGGAGACCCTGACTCGCCTTGACCCCCGCGCTCCGCTCGTCGTGGATACCCGCGACCTGCCGCGGCGTCCGGGATCGATGCGCACGGTCACCCGCACCGTTCCGGCACCAGCGGATGTCCGTGGTGAACTGATTGGCCCCATTCCCGGCAGCGACCTCGTTCTCGACTTGCGACTCGAGTCGGTGAGCGAGGGCGTTTTGGTCTCCGGCACGATCCAGGTCATGCTGACTGGGGAGTGCGCACGGTGCCTGGATGTGCTGACTTCGCCCCTTGAGGTCGACATCCAACAACTGTTCGTCTATCCCGGCAACGAGATCGACGAGGACGACGAAGACGATGAGATCGGGCAACTGGTCGACGACTACGTCGATCTGGAGCCGGTATTACGTGATGCGGTGGTGCTCGCGCTGCCGCTCGCGCCAGTGTGCCGGGAGGACTGCCCGGGTCTGTGCCCGCAATGCGGGGCGCGGCTCGCGGACGTCGATCCTGGCCATCGGCACGACGAGGTCGACCCGCGGTGGGCCGCCCTGCGAGCAGTAGGCACGACCGACCGCCAACGCAACGATGAAGACCAGGAGAACTAGCCGTGCCGGTTCCGAAGCGGAGAATGTCGCGCAGCAACACGCGCAGCCGCCGTTCCCAGTGGAAGACCGCCGCAGTCACTCTGGCGGCATGCAGCAACCCGGCTTGCCGGCAGCCGAAGCTGCCGCACGTCGCGTGCCAGAACTGCGGCACCTACAACCGGCGTCCGGTCGCCACGAGCTGATTTCCCATCGTGGCACGGGGGTGCAAATGACCGACAGCAGCGATTCGCTCGAGCAGCTCGAGCGGATTGCCGGAGTCGAGCTTGACCACGATCTGCTCGAACGCGCGCTGACGCATCGGTCGTACGCCTACGAAAATGGCGGCCTGCCGACGAACGAGCGCCTCGAGTTTCTCGGCGACTCGGTGCTCGGTGTCATCGTGACCGAGACGCTTTACCGCCGCTATCCCGACCTCGCTGAGGGACAACTCGCGAAGTTGCGTGCAGCTGTCGTGAACATGCGCGCGCTGGCCGACGTGAGTCGCGCCCTCGGCCTCGGCGAGTTCATCCGGCTCGGCCGTGGCGAAGAATCGACCGGTGGGCGCGACAAGTCCTCGATCCTCGCCGACGGGCTCGAGGCCCTTATCGGTGCCGTCTACATCGACGGCGGATTGGCCGGCGCGACCGGTCTCGTTCACCGGCTTTTTGACGACATGATCGATGACGCGGCACGCCTCGGTGCGGGCCTCGACTGGAAGACCTCGCTGCAAGAGCTGACCGCGAGCCAACTGCTCGGTGTGCCCTATTACGAGGTCACCGAGAGTGGTCCTGACCACGAGAAGACCTTCGAGGCAGGCGTTCGGCTCGGCGGCACGGTGTTCGGCACCGGCTCGGGCCGCAGCAAGAAAGAGGCTGAGCAGCAGGCCGCCGAGGAGGCGTGGAATCGGATCCGCCAGGCAATCGAGGCGACACTGACCACCGCCGAAGGTTCGCTCGACGCGGCGGAGGGTTCACCTGCCGACGTCGCCGCGGGCGAGCGCCTCGACGTGGCCGACTAGCCCTCGCTGCCAAAGTGCCCGAACTTCCCGAGGTCGAGACCGTCCGCCGCGGCCTCGAGAGCTGGGTGGTCGGCCGCAAGATCAGCGCGGTCGAGGTCCTGCATCCACGGGCGATCCGGCGTCATGTGCCTGGCGCTGCAGACTTCAGAAATGCGTTGATCGGACGACGGGTGGTGGGCGCCTGTCGCCGCGGAAAGTACCTCTGGTTGCCGTTGGATTCCGGTGACGCGGTGCTCGCTCATCTTGGGATGAGCGGCCAACTGTTGATGCTCGACCCAGCTGTTCCGGCTGGCCCGCATCTTCGAGTGCGGATCGCTTTCGACGACGACGGCCTGGAGTTGCGCTTCGTCGATCAGCGCACGTTCGGAGGCCTCTCGGTCTCGATTGGTGGCGCCGAGCTGCCACCCGAGATCGCCCACATTGCGCGCGACATCTTCGATGACGAGTTCGACGAAGACGCTTTCCACGCAGCACTTCGGCGGCGACGAACTGGGCTCAAACGCGCATTGCTCGATCAGGGCCTGATCTCCGGAGTCGGCAACATCTATGCCGACGAGGCGTTGTGGCGGGCGAAGCTGCACTACGCACGCGCCACCGAAACGATGCGCCGGCCCGACACCTCGAGGCTGCTCGACGGCGTCCGCTCGGTGATGGCAAGTGCTCTAGAGCTTGGCGGCACGTCGTTCGACAGCTTGTACGTGAACGTCAACGGCGAGAGTGGCTACTTCGACCGGTCGCTGGCCGTGTACGGGCGCCGCGGCGAACCATGCCCACGATGCGGGACACCGATCCGGCGGGAGTCATTCATGAACCGGTCGTCCTACTTCTGCCCGCACTGTCAGCCTCGACCACGGCATCCGCACTGGTGACGGCGCCGAACAACGGCGAGGCTGGGAGCGATCCGGTCCGGCTGACGGCGTGGCTGCGCGGTCGGGTGCAGGGTGTCGGCATGCGGTGGTGGGTGCGTTCACGCGCTCTCGAACTGGGTCTGGTCGGAACGGCGACGAATCTGGACGACGGGCGGGTCGAGGTCGTCGCGGAGGGAACTCGCGACGGGTGCATCGCCTTATTGGCGGCGCTTCGTAGCGACGCGACGCCGGGCAACGTGACCGGCGTCACCGAGCGGTGGGCCGCGGCGCGCGGTGGGGTCGTCGGCTTCAGCGAGCGCTAACCCCGGATTGGGTGAATCACTCGAACGCCGCGCCTGAATTGACCGTTTTATGTATCACTATGCGGTAGTTTGCCCTGATATGGCGTCGTAACCGGATCGTAACGCAGGCCTTGACCGGGGGGCTACCGGATGCGACCCTTGAGGTAACCACCTACGCACACCGCCGAAGCGGCAACCCCGAGCGGATTTGCGCCCGGCGACCGCGTCCGGCATCCAGTGGAGGACCTCCATGGCAAAGGCGCTACTCGGTCACCTCGGTGGTCCGGACCCTCGCATGTTGTCGGAAATGCGTCGACTGCAGCAGCGTGTCCAGGACCTCGAGACTGAGTGCATGCGTCTCCAGGCGGCCAACGACGCTCTCAGCGCCGAGGTCTCGGGAGATGCGTTGCTCACCCTGTCTGTATCTGACTCGACATCGGACAGGGAGCACGTCTACAGCTAGACGCTCCGAAACGTTCGCCCATCAAGGGACGCCGCCAGCAATGGGGCGTCCCTTTCTTTCGCGCCGAGTGGGCTATGCGGACCGGTTCCGACGGCCCCCTCACCAACCCGGATAGGCTGCCGCGCGTGTACTTGAAGAGCCTCACGCTTCGCGGGTTCAAGTCGTTCGCTTCGGCCACGACCCTGCGTCTCGAACCGGGCATCACCTGCGTGGTCGGCCCCAACGGCTCGGGTAAATCCAACGTCGTCGACGCTCTTGCGTGGGTCATGGGTGAGCAAGGTCCCAAGAGCCTGCGCGGCGGCAAGATGGAAGACGTCATTTTCGCCGGCACCGCCGGTCGGCCGCCGCTTGGTCGCGCCGAGGTATCGCTGACGATCGACAACACCGACGGGGCGCTTCCGGTCGAATACACCGAGGTCACGATCAGCCGGATCATGTTCCGTACCGGCGGCTCCGAATACTCGATCAACGGCCAAAGCTGCCGGCTGCTCGACGTCCAGGAATTGCTCTCGGACTCCGGCATCGGCCGCGAGATGCACGTCATCGTCGGGCAGGGTCAACTCGAGGCCGTGTTGCACGCGACTCCCGAGGAGCGGCGCGGCTTTATCGAAGAGGCCGCGGGAGTGCTGAAGCACCGCAAGCGCAAGGAAAAAGCGCTGCGCAAGCTCGAGGCAATGCAGGCCAACATGACCCGCGTTCAAGACCTCACGACCGAGCTTCGTCGCCAGCTCGGCCCGCTCGGGAAGCAGGCCGAGGTCGCTCGCCGCGCCGCCGTCGTCCAGGCCGATTTACGTGACTCTAAGTTGCGGCTACTTGCCGATGACCTCGTGCGCCTGCGCGGCACGTTGCAGCAGGAGGTCGCCGACGAGACGGCCCTGCGCGAGCGACGCGGAGAGCTCGACACTGAGCTGCACGAAGCGAAAGCGCGCGAGGCCTTTCTCGAATCGGCGATGAGCAGCGAAGCACGCGAGCTGACTCGCGCGCAGGAGACGTGGTACCGGCTGTCGTCGTTGCGAGAACGACTACGCGGGACGGCGAGCATCGCCGCGGAGCGGCAGCGTCACGTGCGAGCAAGTGAGGAAGAAACCCGCGAGGGACGTGATCCCGAAGACCTTGCGAACGACGCGGCGGCTGCGCGCTTCGAGCAGGAAGAGATTGCCGCCGGGCTCGAGGCCTACCGTGCTGACCTGGCCGTGGCTACGGCCTCGCGCATTGACGCCGAGGGTGCGTACGCAGATGAACAGCATCGCCTCGCAGCGGCAGTGCGGGCGGCTGCCGACCGGCGCGAGGGCCTGGCCCGACTGGCCGGTCAGGTTGCCGCGCAGCGCAGCCGAGTAAGTGCAGGCGAGGACGAAATCGGCCGGCTCACCACGGCCGTCGACGAGGCACGTACGCGTTCGGAACACGCGCAAAGCGAGTTCCACGCACTTGAATCGCGGATCGCTGGCCTCGACGAGGGCGAGCTGAATCTCGACAACGACTACGAGCTCGCATCCGAGGCGCTCGCAACTGCCGAGGCGACTCTGGAGAAGCTGCGCGACGAAGACCGCGAAGTCGAGCGGGAACGCGCCTCGCTTGTTGCGCGCGCCGAGGCGCTAGAGCTCGGCCTGGCACGCAAGGACGGCACCGGTGCACTGCTCGCAGCGTCGGAGCGAATCTCCGGACTGCTCGGATCGGTGGCTGCCGTTGTCGACGTCGAGCGCGGTTACGAGCAGGCCGTTGCCGCGGCGTTGGGTACAGCGGCCGACGCAGTCGCCGTGTCGTCGCTCGATGACGCGGTCGCGGCGCTCGGACTGCTGAAGGCTGACGAAGCCGGTCGAGCTGGGCTCCTCATCGCCTCTGACCCCAGCCCTGAACAGCTCGGCGCAGAGTTGCCTCAGCTGCCGAGCGGAGCACGCTGGGTACGCGACCTCGTGCACGTTCCGGAGGAACTGCGGCTGGCACTTGCAGCGCTCACCTATCGGGTTGCGGTTCTTGACGATCTCGGCTCGGCGCTGACGTTTGTGCGCGCGCTGCCCGACGTTCGGGTTGTCACGCGGGACGGCGATGTGCTCGGTCGGGATTGGGCCTACGGCGGTTCGGCGAGCACACCCAGCCTGCTTGAAGTGCAAGCGGCGCTCGATGAGGCGCGTCGCGGACTTGTCGACGCCACACATCACGCGGAGCGGCTGCGCTTCACCATCACCGGTGTCGAAGCCGAACTCGCCGATGCGTCAGCGCGGGCTGCTGCTGCGCTTGCCCAACTGCATGAGTCGGACGCAGCGATGGCGGCCGTTGCCGAACAGCTCGGGCACTTGGGTTCGGCGGCTCGGGCCGCACTTGCGGAAGCCGATCGCATGGCCGGGTCGATCGCGCAAGCACGCGAAGCTGGCGACCGCGATCGGGCGCTGTTGACCGAACTCGAGGGGCGGCTTGTCGCGGCCGAAGCGTCGCCGGACGACGAGCCGTCAACGCAGGAGCGCGACCGCCTCGCTGCGGTCGCTGCCGCGGCCCGCGACGCCGAGACCGAAGCGCGGCTGACCGTCGGCACAGGCGAAGAACGAGTTCGTGCGATCGGTGCGCGCGCCGATGAGCTGGACGCCGCCGCTGCGGCCGAACGTGACGCGCGCGAACGTGCCGTTGCACGGCGGATCCGGCGCGAACGCGAAGCGGTGATCGCCGAAGCTGTTTCCATCGGCGCGGCCGCAGTGTTGGCCCGCCTTGAGTTGTCGTTGGCCGCTGCCACCACCGAACGCACTGGTGCCGAGGAGATGCGCACAGAGCGCGCCACTGAGCTGCTGGCGCTGCGCACGCGCGAGCGCGAGCTCATGGCCGAGATCGAGCAGCTCACCGATGTCGTGCATCGCGATGAACTCGCGCGCGCCGAGCAGCGGCTGCGTATCGAGCAACTCGAACAGCGCGCGATGGACGAGTTCGGCGTCGAGAGCGAAGGGTTGAGTTCGGAGTACGGGCCAGATTCGTTGGTCCCAGTTTTCCCCGAACCCGATGCGCCGGCAGACGCGCCGCTCCCGTCGCCGGTGCCGTTTGTGCGTGCCGAGCAAGAAAAGCGAGCGCGCACGGCCGAACGCGCACTGGCGTTGTTGGGGCGGGTTAACCCGTTGGCGCTCGAGGAGTTCTCCGCACTCGAAGAACGGCACCGATTCCTGAGCGAGCAGCTCGAGGATCTCAAGCGCACTCGCAAGGATCTGATGGAGATCATTCGCGAGGTCGACGAGCGGGTGCAGCAGGTATTTGCGGCCGCTTACGCCGACACGGAGCGCGAGTTCGAAGGCATCTTCTCCCGGCTCTTCCCAGGTGGTGAAGGTCGACTTGTGTTGACCGACCCCGACGACATGCTGAACACCGGCATCGACGTCGAGGCGCGGCCGCCGGGCAAGAAGGTCAAGCGCTTGTCACTGCTGTCGGGTGGTGAGCGGTCGCTGACGGCGCTGGCGTTGCTGGTCGCGATCTTCAAGGCACGGCCGAGCCCGTTCTACGTCATGGACGAGGTCGAAGCGGCTCTCGACGACACGAACCTGCGGCGGATGTTGGGCATCTTCGAAGAACTCCGCGAGTCGAGCCAGCTGATCATCATCACGCACCAGAAGCCGACGATGGAGGTCGCCGACGCGCTCTACGGCGTCTCGATGCGTGGCGACGGCGTCACGACCGTCATCAGTCAACGGCTGCGCGAGCCCACTCCTGCATAGTCCGTAGTTACTTGGTCGAGATTCTGATCCGCCTCGATCAGTTTCGCTGCCTCTGTTGCGGTTCGCCTTGCCCACGCGCTCGTCGTGACGATGCCAAGGACAAAGACGGCAACTCCGCAGCCGGTCATGATGTCCCAGCCGAGGTGGCTCGCCAATGAGAAGCCGTTGGCGAACGATCCTTTGATTCGCGACGTGACAACTGCACCGAGGACGGCGACACCGAGCGCCGCGCCGGTCTGCCGGCTCGTCGACGCAATCGCCGCGGCAACTCCGGCCTGTGACCGTGGCATGCCCGACGCCGCCGAGTTCGTGATCGGCGCGTTGAGGATGCCGAAACCGAAACCGAACACCGCGTACGCGATGACCAGGTACCAGATCGCGGTGTGGTCCGTCACCTGCGACAGCATCAGGCCACACGCGGCTATGTCGACTCCAGCCAAGACCAGCGGTAGTCGAGGACCACGAGCAGCGACGACGCGCCCAGAGATGGGCGAGAAAACCGCTGCCATGAAAGCCATCGGAAGGGTGAGTAGACCCGCGTGCAGCGGCGAGAAATGGCGCGCGGACTGCAAGTAGAGCGTGTTGAGAAACAGGAACCCACCCAACGCCGCGAAGCCGCAGACCGCCGTCACGATCGCGCCTGTGAACGGCACGCTGTGGAAGAAGCGGATGTCGAGCAGTGGCTCGTCGCGATGCCGCTCGTAGAGCACAAGGCAGGGGACGGCGACGACGACGGTTGCGAACGACGCGACAATGCCCGCCGCCGTCCAGCCGAGTCGTGGACCTTCGATGATTCCGAACGTCAGGCCGGCAAGGATAAGCATCACGAGGATCTGGCCGACGGGATCGAGCCGTCGTGCTCGTGCGGCCTTCGACTCGGGGACGAAGAGTGCTGTCAGGACGAACGCTGCCACGCCGATCGGAACGTTCAGCCAAAAGATCGATCGCCAGCCAATCGTGTCAACGAGCGCGCCGCCGACGACTGGGCCGAGCGCCAAGCTAAGACCGACCACACCACCCCAGACGCCGATCGCCTTCGCGCGTTCCTTCGGGTCAGTGAAGGTGTTGATGATAATCGACATTGCGACTGGGTTCAGCATCGAACCGCCGACCGCCTGCACGACGCGGAAGATGATGAGCGTGTTTGTGTTTGGCGCCACGCTGCACAGCAGTGAGCCGGCGGTGAAGATGACGAGTCCGGTCATGAAGACTCGCTTGCGGCCGATCCGGTCGCCCATCGATGCCGAAAGCATGAGCAGGCTCGCGAGAGCCAGTGTGTAAGCGTCGATCGTCCATTGCAGGCCATCGAATGGCGTGCCTAAGTCCTTCTGGATCGACGGCAGTGCGACGTTCACGATCGTGACGTCGATGCCGACGATGAACAGGCTCAGGCAGCAGATAGCGAGCACCGAGAACCGACGACGTCGATCAAGCATGAGGACCTGACTTTCTACGAACGGGTGCTTTGTGTGCGGGCTCCGTCAGTTGCTCGACCACCCCGGCGAGGGTGCGAAGGTCGGCGGCTGACAGCGCAGTGAGGGCGCGCGGCGGCTTGTCGGCGACGGACATCGCAGCGTCGAGGGTCCGTCGTCCGGCCGGCGTGAGTTCTACGAGCTTTGCGCGCGTGTTCGTCGGATGCGGGGTCCGCGCCACCAGGCCCGCCTGTTCCAGGCTGTTGACCGCGACAGTTGCGGCCGGCGCATCAACGGTCATCGAGTCTGCAAGCGCGGCGAGTGTCAGCGGCCCGGCGCCGATGCGCTTCAGTGCGCGGATCTGATTGAACGGGAGTCCGGTGACCCGGATTGCCTCACGCCGCCAGTCAGTCCTGCTGTCCATCACGAGGGAGACCAGGGCGTCCCAGACGTCGGCTGCGCTTGTCTTCACTCGATCATTGTGCCTCTACAACCGTTGTAAGTCAACAACTATCTAGTGCCGGCAGAACGCGGCGGCGAGCGTCCGGCAAAATGAGTGCATGACGGCTTACTGGATCAGCATCTACCCCGACCAGATTGACCAGGAAAAGTTCGAGGCGTACGCGAAGTTGTCCAAACCGGCGCTCGAGGCGGCCGGCGGAACATTCATTGCGCGCGGGCTTCCCGAGTTGGTTTACGAAGACGGCAAGATGACGCGTGTCGTGCTGATCGAATTCGCTTCGGTCGAGGCAGCGCGCGCCGCACACGAGAGTGCGGCCTATCAAGAAGCGCTTGCTGCGCTGGACGGCGGCGCGGTGCGCGACCTGCGCATCGTTCCTGGGGTCTAGCTGGACGACACCGGTATGAGGCGCGCGGTGCACGAAGCTCCTTTGGCCGCCGGGCCGCGCCCGAGAGCTGTCCAGGCTGTCGCGACGGTGCCGCGCCGGATCGCCGCGGGGCTTGCGCCGGCGTAGCGGGCGAAGTCGCGGGTGAGGTGACTCTGATCCGCGTATCCGTGCAAGGCCGCGATGTCGGCGAGGCCGGGCGTGCCATCGGCGCTACCTAGCGCGTGCAGGGCGTGCTCGAAGCGGACGACGGCGGCGGCGGCCTTCGGACTCACTCCGACGTGTGCACGCAGCCGAGCGATCAGTCGGCGGTGGCTCCACCCGGACTCCTCGACTAAGTCGGCTACCGAGACGCGGCCGGACGTTGTCCAGATCCGCCGCCACAGATGGTCGGTCGCAAGGTCGGCATCCTTGCCGGCCGCGGCGAGTCGCCACAGCAGCGTGTCGAGGCAGGCGAATCGCGCAGACCAGTCCGCCTTGTCGGTGAGCTGATCGGTCAGGGTGCCACCGAGCAACGACGCGACATCGGTGAGGTCCACGAGGCGCTCGGCCAACTCGCTGCTTGGGACGCCGAGCAGGCGCCGCACGCCGCGGGGCGTCAGATAGAGCTGGATGCAGTCCTGGCCGCCGGAGTACCGCGTCCCGGAGTGCCCCGGCATGAAGCCGGCCACGAAGGACTCGTAGCTGCGCCCGGCTCCCTCGCCTACGGCCAGGTCGGTCACCGCGAGTCGATCGCCCAGTGAGAGGCGAACCATCGTGAGGCTCCCGGCAGGCTGGCGCCGCTCGATGACTGCGGTCGACCGTTCGCGCAGCCCGACTACCCCCGCCACCAGCCCACCTAAACCGGCCGGTCGGTGCCGCACCAGCTCGACGTCCGGTCCAAGTTCGGTGTTCATCTGTTGATTGTGGCGTCAGTTTTGTTCAAGCCGCGCAGCTTTCGCGACGGCCATGCTTGGCGTCGGAGAGGAGAACCCGATGACAGCGACATTGACAGCGATCGAGTTCACATCAGTTGACGGGGTCATGCAGGGCCTGGGTTCCCCGGACGAGGACCGCGACGGGGGTTTCGCGCTCGGCGGCTGGGGTGCCTCCTACGCAGCAGGCGTTGCCGAGATCGGCGCGCGCGGAGCGGTCGAGACGCAGGCGTACCTCTTTGGTCGCCGCACCTTCGAGAAGATGGCCGCGTTCTGGCCGAGTCAGCCGGACGAAAACCCGTTCGCCGCGAGCCTGAACTCGCGTCCGAAATACGTCGTGAGCAGCACGCTGCGCGACCCGGAGTGGGCGCATACGACAGTGCTCGAGGGCGAGCCGTCGCGCAGTGTCGCGAAGCTGAAGGAGCAGGGGGAGGGGACGATCGCGATCCTCGGCAGCGGCGTGCTCGTGCACGAACTCATGCTCGCGGAGCTGATCGACGAGTTCTTTCTGTTCATTCACCCGCTGCTGCTTGGCGCCGGCAAGCGTCTGTTCCGCGAACTGCCGCACCCGACGACACTGAAGCTGGCCGACGTCAGCTCCACCTCGCTCGGATCGATCGCAGTGCGCTACACGCTCGAGGGTCGCTAGACCGAAGCAGCTCGACTGGTAGCGGGGAGACGTCCGACGTTCAGGGGGTGGAACGTATCCGGCCGCATAGTCCGGTCTTCGACGGGCATGTCACGCTCGCGGATGACCAAGGAGACCAAAGTGACGAACTACGCACCGTACGGGACGCCCGGTCGGATGAGAGCGCTGGTTCTTGGATGTCTCATCCTCGGCCCGTTGGTGATCGTTGGCGCTTTCTTCGCGGGCAAGAACGGCGGCGTCAACATACCAGCCTTAGTCATCGGCATCGTTGACACCGCAGGGGTTCTGGCGATGCTTCCGAGTCTTCGCAAGCTGGGCAAGGTCTAGCGATGCCGTTGGACCCGGCAGAGCAAGACCGGCGCTTTGCGCTCTACTTCGGACTAACCCGGGATGAAATTGCTGCGCGGGGCGTCGATCCGGACGATTACGCGGTGAAGCACGCGCGGGTTGGCGTGCAGCACGTGTATGCGGTCGCCGAGCAGAGGCTGGCCACCCGACAAAGCTTGCTTCCCTATTGGGCGCCGACGCCGTATGTGTCCAAGGGCGTGACAATCTTCGCGAAGAGCGTCGACGCGTCGCTGGCTGTGGACGTCGTGACGGTCCGCCTCGACGGCGTTGCGGGCTTCCACGTGGAGTGCCCGTCGACACTGCTGCGGGTGCGCCGGCTACCCGTCTGGTTGGGGATGGGACTTCGCTTGGACTTCGGCGAACAAGGATGGTGGAACGTTCAAGCCCGTTACTCGCCCACTCGGATTGGGCGTGCAAGACGAGCCCAAGCAGTGCTGTCCGCTGCCTTATTCGAAGCCGGCGCACGATGGGACTAGATCACGCTGCGGTGTCAGCTCGCGGCGCGTCTTCGTTGGGCTAGGACGCTGATCGCGTAGCGGTGGTCGAGTCGGTCTCCGGACCATTTTGAGGTGGGGGCGTCGGCGGCGATACCTGTGTGGTCGTCTTCGAGGGGGCGGTT
>DASYAG010000019.1:0-85184 GCA_036501485.1 Acidothermaceae bacterium
GGCCAACTCACCCAGGCGCAACTTGCCCAATGCAAAGAGGCATTTGCCGGTGGTGCCCAAGCTGGCGCGGCGAATCAACGAGAGCGCGATCTTCATCAGCAGGCGCTGTGGTCGGTGATAGGCCTCGTTGCCGGCACGATCGTTGCCGGAGTCTTGGGATGGCTGATCGCGGGCCGGATCCTCAGGCCGCTCCACAAGGTCACCACTGCTGCACAGCACGCTTCCCAAGAGCATCTCGATGAGCGGATCGACCTCGATGGACCCAACGACGAACTCAAAGAGTTGGCCGACACGTTCG
Source organism: Acidothermaceae bacterium (assembly GCA_036501485.1). Lineage (GTDB taxonomy): Bacteria > Actinomycetota > Actinomycetes > Acidothermales > Acidothermaceae > PALSA-607. The sequence goes on from DASYAG010000019.1 coordinate 299, forward strand.
ACGACATGCTCAACCGCCTCGATCTCGCGTTCGTCAGCCAGCGACGATTCGTGGCGAATGCGTCGCATGAATTGCGAACTCCACTCACGGCCATGCGCACCCTCATCGATGTGGCGATGGCAAAGCCGAGCAGAACACCCGAGGCGCTCGAAACGCTCGTCGGCCGCGTCCGCGAAGCAGTCGACCAATCGGAGGCGATCATCGATGGGCTGCTGACCTTGGCGCGATCCGACCGCGGCCTGACCAATCGCGAACTAGTCGACCTCGAAGCGGCCGCACTGGACGCGATAGACCAGACCAGTGCCGCGGCACGAGAATCCGACATCACCGTCGACGCCAATCTGTCAGAGGCTCCTTTTGCCGGCGATCGGGTCCTGATCGAGCGCCTCGTCGCGAACCTCGTCGACAATGCGATCCGCTACAACTTCGAGGGCGGGTCAATCCAGATCGAAACGGGCGTCGACAACAGCGAGTCGTACCTCTCAGTCACCAACTCTGGGCCACTTGTTCCTGAATCGAAACTGGCCTCACTGTTCGAACCATTCACCCGTCTCGGGCAACGAGTAACCAACGACGAAGGGGTTGGGCTCGGACTTTCCATCGTCGCCTCTGTTGTGGCCGCTCATGGCGGCCGCCTCGAATCAGAGGCCTTGCGAAACGGTGGGTTGAAGATCGCGGTGCGATTCACCGCTGCGACTGAGCCGGCGGGTGCCGCGCTGCCGGTCTAACTGCCGGCTCCAGCAGCTGCGCCCTGACCCGACTGACCTTCGCTGATGCCACCACCGCCCGGCTGCAGCGACTGGCATGCCTTCTGCGCGGCAATCATCTGCGGCGACGTGGGATCAATGCCGGTGACGTGAAGTTGCACGCCACCGCCGCTGAACGTCGGGTCGGGGAAGTTCGGCACCCCGTGTGAGCGCATGCAGGCGGAGAACTTCAGGGCCTGGGCCTGTTGGGCGGCACTGACGGTGCCGCCTTGCGCGCCTCCGGGGGCAAGTGACTGGCACGCCTTTTGTGCGGCTTGCATTTGCGGTGAGTTGGGATCGAGGTCGGAGCCAGGGCTCACTTTGATTTGAAGACCGTTGCCGACCGGGTCGGGAAAGTCGGGCACGCCGTGCGCGCGCATGCAGTCGGAGTAGGCCAGCAACTCCGCTGCACCAGTGGGTGCCGCTGAGCCGCTCGGCGCCGATGAGCCGGCTGCCGATGAGCCGGCGGCCGATGGTGCAGTACTCGCTGCCGCAGTCGTGAGTTGGGCAACACTAGGACCGGCAGGATTCTTGTTGCATCCTGTTGTCACGATGGCGATGCAGGCCGTCGTTGCGGCGAACAAGGCGAACCGGGATCGAAGGTCCATAGCAGCGCTCGTCTTTCTGCTCGGTGGTGACCTAAGTTGTACGGAAGCGCTGGTGACGCCGAGGTGAAGCGACCTGTCACCGCTTTGTCACCGCGAGGCAGGCATGCTTGTGCGATGAGGTTCGCGTGAGGGTGCTGCTGGTCGAAGACCAGGTCGAGCTTGCGCACACCATCGCGGGGGTCCTGCGACGCGAAGGCATGGCCGTCGATCTAGCTTTTGACGGCCAGCAGGCACTCGATCGCGTCGGGATGAGCAGCTACGACGTCGTCATCTTGGATCGCGACCTTCCCGTCGTGCACGGCGACGACGTGTGCCGGCGCATCATTGCTGGGTCGCCTGATCGAGTACCGAGTCGGGTGCTGATGCTGACAGCGGCCGGTGCCCTTGAAGAGCGGGTTGACGGCCTCGGTCTCGGTGCTGATGACTACCTGCCGAAGCCGTTTGCGTTCGTCGAATTGGTGGCGCGGATCCGTGCGCTCGCCCGACGAGGCGGGACGCCGGTCTTGCCGACGCTCGTCAGTGGTGACCTACGCGTCGACACGGCGCTGCGCACCGCCGTCCGCGCTGGTCGTTCGCTGGAACTGACGCGCAAAGAGCTCGCCGTCCTCGAATATCTGCTTGCGGCGGGGGGACGTCCGGTGACGGCCGAGGAGTTGCTCGAGCATGTCTGGGACGAAGCCGCCGACCCGTTTACGACTACCGTCAAGGTGACGATCCGGCGGCTTCGCACCAAGCTCGGTGAGCCGCCGGTGATTGAGACGGTCGCGCAGGGCGGGTACCGGATATGAGTCGTCGACGCATCGCGTTGCACCTGCCGCGCCGAACAGTTCGGCGCCGTCTCACGGTGCTGTACGGCGGCGTGTTCGTGGTGTCCGGCGCGGTCTTGCTGACCATCACCAATCTGTTGGTGCGACACACGACTGGCAGCTTCCTCTTCATTCAAAGCAGTGCGGCAGGCGGCAGTACCACCGGGATCATCGCCGGTAGTGGCAGCGGACCTGGCGCGGTGTCGGCTGTGCCGGGGCCGGTCGGTGGCGGACCAGCGGATGCCCAGCGGCAGGCCGCCCAACTCATTGCCGGGATACGGCATCAGCACTCCATCGAGATGCACCAACTACTGATCCAGTCGTTCGTCGCGCTCGCGATCATGTCGGTGCTCTCTATCGGCCTGGGTTGGCTGGTAGCGGGTCGCGCGCTGCGCCCGTTGCGAACGATTACAACTGCCGCGCGCGACATCTCGTCGACCAACCTGCACGAACGGCTCGCATTGGCTGGACCGAGCGATGAGCTGAAGGAACTCGGTGACACATTTGATGCACTAATCGCTCGACTGGAGCGTTCCTTCCGATCACAACGGCAGTTTGTTGCCAACGCGTCGCACGAGTTACGCACGCCGCTGACGCTGCAGCACGCACTGCTCGAGGCTGCTTTGCTTGACCCCAACGAAACGCTGCAAGGGTGGCGGACAACGGGCGAACGCGCTCTTGCCGCAAGCCAGGAACAGGAGCGGCTAATAGCAGCGCTGCTCACGCTCGCGCGAAGCGAACGCGGACTCAGTCGTCACGAGCCGTTCGACCTGTCGCTACTGACGGCCTCCGTGTTGGGCGGCCGGCAGAGTGAAGCGGAACAACGAGGGCTGCATGTTTCCGCTCGGCTCGACCCAGCGCCAACGGTCGGTGATCCCGAACTCGCCGAGCGACTCATCGCCAACCTCGTCGACAACGCGTTGCGGCACAACGTTGCCAACGGCCAGGTCGAGGTTGTCACGGAGTCGCGTGGCGGCCAGGCGGTGTTCTCGATTCGCAATACCGGGCCGGTACTGGCGCCATCGGAGATTGACCGGCTGTTCGAGCCCTTTCAGCGCGCGGATGCCGACCGCACGAGCCACGACGGCGGCCTCGGGCTCGGCCTCTCCATCGTGCAGGCGATCGCCACCGCCCATGACGCGACGATCAGTGCTGTCGCCCGGCCGGACGGCGGGCTCGACATCGTCGTCCGCTTCCCCTTGACCCCGCCATCGGACTCGACCGTTGGCCCTGAGCGCGCGCAAGAACGCGCGTTGAGCACCAACACTCCCTAAGGTCAGCCGTTCGCCGGGCTCCTTCGCGCCGCTTCGGGTGGGTCAGGAGGGCAGCAAGTGCGCAGGATTTGGGATGCGGGAGACTGTGCCCACCCATCGGCCTGGAGGACATCGATGTCGCAGCGCATTGCCGTCGTGACCGGCGGCGGCAGCGGGATCGGCGCGGCCGTTGCCCTCGCGCTCGCAGACGATGCCTGGACCGTCGTCCTCGCTGGTAGGCACCAAGACACACTCGACAAGACAACCGCGCGGGGGTCGGGCTTAACCGGCACCCTAGAGGCGATTCCGACCGACGTCACTGATGAGGCGAGTGTTCGCCGGCTTTTTGACGCCGTCGTCGAGACACACGGCCGCGTCGACTTGTTGTTCAACAACGCCGGCATCAGCGCTCCGAACGTCGACATCGACGCCCTCGAGTTCGACGACTGGAACAAAGTGGTCGCGGTGAATCTGACGGGCGCGTTTCTTTGCACCCGCGAGGCGTTCCGGGTGATGCGAAACCAACAACCACAGGGCGGCCGCATCATCAACAACGGCTCGATATCCGCGCACTCGCCACGGCCGAGGTCGATCGCCTACACCGCGACCAAACACGCGATCACCGGCCTCACCAAATCGACGTCCCTCGACGGCCGTGCCTTCGACATCGCGTGCGGCCAGATCGACATCGGCAACGCGGCCACCGACATGTCGGCCGCGTCGGCGAGCGCGACAGCGCAAGCCGACGGCTCGATGAAGCCAGAATCCATGATGGACGTCGATGAAGTCGGTCGGGCGGTGCGCTACATGGCGAGCCTGCCGCTCGGCGCGAACGTGGCATCGCTCACGGTGCTGCCGCCAAAGATGCCGTTCATAGGTCGGGGGTAGCGACGTGTCAGGTCCCACTGCATGGGACGGCGACCGGTCCGCGGTCCACATTCCTGATCCCGCCGTCGAGGTGCTCGACGAACGCTTCCGGTCACTCGTCGTCGGACTCGACATCGTCGAACGTCTGTGGACCGGCGGCCGTTGGCTCGAAGGCCCAGTGTGGTTCGGCGACGGTCGCTACTTACTGTTCTCCGACATTCCCAACAACCGCATGCTCTGCTGGAGTGAAGCCACCGGCGAGGTGACGCCATTTCGCGTGCCGTCGAATCACAGCAACGGCAACACCCGCGATTTGCAGGGTCGGCTCGTTACTTGCGAGCACCTCACCCGTCGCGTGACCCGCACCGAGTACGACGGCACCATCACTGTCTTGATGGACAGCTACGAGGGCAAGCCCCTCAACGCGCCGAACGACGTGATCGTGGCTGCGGATGGCGCAGTCTGGTTCACCGATCCAGGGTGGGGCATCGAGAACAACTACGAGGGCATCAAGGCCGTGAAGGAAATCCCGCGCTACGTGTTTCGTATTGACGCCGACAGCGGCGAAGGCGTGCCGGTCATCACGGACATGGACCGTCCGAACGGCATCTGCTTTTCACCTGACGAGTCGTTGCTGTACGTCGTCGACGTCGACCAGATCCGGGTCTACGACATGGACGGCGGAATTCCCGTCAACGGACGTGTCTTCGTTGCGATGAAGGGTTCCGACGGCATCAGGACCGACCGCGACGGCAACGTGTGGTCGGCTGCTGGCTGGGGTGGTGCCGGCTTCGACGGCGTGCACTGCTACAGCCCTGCAGGTGAGCTACTCGGGCAAATCCATCTGCCCGAGACGTGCGCAAACATCACGTTCGGCGGCCCCAGGAAGAACCGTCTGTTCATGGCCGCAACGCGGTCTCTGTACAGCGTCTACGTCGACACTCAGGGAACCCAGCATCCCTAGCGGCCGCTCCCGAACCAGCGACGTCGCGGTGGCAGGCCGCGCGAGCGCAGGTCGTCAAAAGCCTTGAAGTATGCAGGCACGCGCGGATAGTCGCTGTGCGTCAGAACCTTCAGCAGGTAGCCAGTTTCGTCGACTTCTTCGGCATAGCGGTCAATGTCATCGGTTGGGCTGGCATGATTCGCGTATTCCACGACGGGAAAGCCGATGTAGTCGGTGCGGCGCCACAGGTTGATCCAACGAGACTCGCTCCGGGGCTTCAACAGCGCACGAAGTGAGTGCGAGTCGATCTCTATCGGCGCATCGTTGGTGCGCTCTCGACTCCATGGGTCGACCGACAACAATCGCGCCGCACGGCACGGCTTAATACCCAACACCTCAGGCCCAACCAACTCAGGCAAGATCCTGCCGAAGTACGCGCGCAGTTGACTCCCGTACGTCAGCAGGGAGATAGGCGCAATCGCTTGGCGCGACGCAGCCTCTTTCGCCTCGCTCACTGGGTCACGCTTCCCGGCCGGGGCAAAAGTCGCAAAGATTGTCGCCACCGCCAACACCGAGCCGAGGCTGTGGGCGGACAACACAATGCGACGGTTCCCTTGTTGTGGCGTGGGGCTCTCGCGTTCGGTGACCGTTGGCTGGACGTCGCCGGTGAGCCACGATTCGTAGCGTCCCAAGAGCTCCGGGACGACTCGCTCGGAGTAACACGGCGGCCCGAACGGATGCGCGGTTTTGGGCAGGAAACACACGAGGTCCCACACCAGCCCAAGCGGGCGCGTGTTGCCCGCCGCCGGCCCACCTGCGACGAGCGCGATCACCGTGCCGCCCAACGTCGCGAGACCCCAGATTCCGGTGCCCAGCGCCCAATCCACCAGCTCCGCGGGTCGGGCATTTGGTTTCGGCGACCAATCAGACACAGTGACCGCGATAGCGGCGAACAACGCCGCGCCGCCAAGTGCAGCGAGCGCGCCGGCGTAACACTCCGCGCGATGTGTCAGCGACGCGAACCATCGCGCGTGGCCCACTTGCGGCTGGATCGGCGGATACTTCGATGCGCCCGAAAACAACGCGCCTTTTGTACCTGGCGCGACCGGAGGCCCATCTGGGATCTGACTTGCGGCGTTTCGAGTGCGGAACAACACGAGGGCGAACAACGCGAGTATCAAGGCGATCATCGGAATCAGCATCGCCGCGAACCATGCGTACAGTCGCGGAACCTGAAGGCAGGCATTTGTGGGCATGGGCGGGCAAGCACTGAGGCGGGTACCCGCTATTGACGCGGCAGAGTTGCTGCCGTTTAAAAGATTTGCGGTAGCTACTATGACGGCGCTGGACAACACCATCGACGACACCAGCGCGAGGGCGATGAACACGCCCGGAGCACATCCACGCCATGCTTCGTATCGGCGTCCATCTTTCAAAGGTCCGCGCACGACGATGACACCGAACCCGACAACGATAAGCAGGGCAATGCCGTCGAGCACCAACGAAAGTCTGTGATGCCAGAGATTTGTCGCCGAGAACAGCAGCAAGGCAGCCACGGCGACGCCGAGCGCTTGCATGATGCGGCGCGGCTTACGGACAACGTAGCGAGACGTGAGCGAAGCGAGCGCGAGGCCGATAACTAGCGCTACCAGGACCGCCGGGATCTCCGACATGCCAAGGATTTTGCGCGCCATGGCGCTTTCGGGGACGCGGGACGCATCGCGCCATGCGGCCAGTACGCCAAACTGAAACGAGAATGTCGTCGCGGCCACGATCACGAGAATCAGCGTGATCGGGCGGCTGGCACGCTGCTTAGACCGCTTGATGTCGGCGGAGTCCTCACTCACCCTCATGACCTGCAACGCGATAAGCAAAAGCAGAACGAAGGACACTCCGATAACGACGACGCCGGCAATCCACCGGCCACCAGTAGCGTCGACCTGTGCACGGCACGCTGGGCTGTGCCGAATGCTACCCAAGGTCTCGCAGCTCGAGCCCGTTCCGAAGACTGTCTGCCATGCGGTGATGAGACTGACCAGAGCGGCGACGGCAGCGAGATGCAACCGTGAGGTTTGCACGAGGATGCGAACCGGCGTCCAGAATCCCTTCGTACTCAACAGCGGCCACCGCGGCGTGGCGAACGCGGCGTCGACAGCATCCCCGCCGTCCGATGTCCACGCACGCGCGGCGGTCGACGTCTGGGTGTAGCGGACCGCAGAGATGCTCGTCAGCACGTACAGGAACGTCGCCGCCAACACCGGCACCAAGCTCATCAATGCGAGCCGCTGACCTTCGTGCCAGTGCCCGAAAGATTCAACAGCAGAAGGGAACTTCGAGCACATCGGGCCGGTGTAACACTGCACGGCCACTACATCGAGCGACAGCACCGACACGGTCGCCGCCATTAGCAGCGTCATCGCGAGCGCAGCGAGACGGATTATCGCCGCACCGCCCGCGTTGTGCCACCCAGGATGTGGGCTCCGATCAGGCTGCGCCAACCGTCGCGACCAGTACGCCATGTTCAGCAAGCTGAACGGAAGGAGCAGTGTCCAACCCAGCCGAGCAGCGCCCGAGACGATCTTCCCGATGCGCGACGAACCGCCGATCGAGTTGCGCGCCATCCCGCCCCACGAGTACGCCTCGCGCTGGACACCGCTAGGAACGAGACCAGGATCGGACGGCGGCAGCGACGTTTGCGCGGCCGGCACCGGATGCCAGAAGTTGCCGAGCGAGTCGCCCGCGTATTGAACAATCGCCGCCTCGGGCAGCTCGAGCACATTCCACGGCGGAGTGTTGTTCACCCCGTGAATGCGCAACTCCAAGACGTCGACTAAGTCGCTCATCACACCCCCGAAAACGGACGCTACGGCGTCGCTGGGGCAAACCGTAGCGCCCGAGGCCCGCCGTTGGCCACAGTCAGTTGGGACAACGGCCGACCGATAGCGGCCTTGTGTGGCCGGGCCGGCGATGCTTGACTGACGCGCATAACGGGTACGAGGCGGACCACAACGCAGACGCGACCCTTAAGAACGTCGCGTTCTCCCAAGACTTCAAGGGCGTTGTCCTGAAACGGTCTCGACGGTTAACGTCAGTGGCGGCCTCTTCGACGACAACTACACGTCCATCTCCTTGGACCCGAACAACGGCGGCTTTCCGTCGACTCTCAACGTCGATGACGCCACCTTCTACAAGAACAAGGCGAACGGCGTTGACTTCGATATCGCCGGCTCATCGCTGAAGCAACGTCGCTCACAGCAACGCCCTGTCGCCGCAATGCATCGGGTCAGCTGCTAGGCCGCGCCAGACACTCAAGACACGCCACCCGGTAGTTGGCCGTCACATCCCAAGCCCAAGCCACTATGCCGCAACCGCCGCCCTGGCCCACACTGGGCGCGTGACCGCACGGCTCATTAGCCCGAACCTGGTAGGGCGCGACGCCGAGCTGGCCATGCTCGAAGGCCTACTCGACGAGGCCGAGTCCGGGCAATTTCGCGCCGTGCTCATCGGCGGCGATCCGGGCGTCGGCAAGTCTCGGATCACCATCGAGCTAGTCACGCTTGCCGGGGAGCGCGGAGCAACCGTTCTCTTCGGCGCCTGCGTCGACCTGCAGCGTCAACAAGTGCCGTACTCCGCGCTAGTAGATGCGTTGCGCGGCCTCCGGCGCGCGTCGGGTCACGACCTCGTCGGCCTCGTCGGGTCACGAACGCCGGCACTTCTCGAGCTGATACCTGAGCTGTCGACCGGCAGCCAACACTTAACCCCGAACACTGGGCCCGGAACACCGGGCCGAGTGTTGCAAGAAGTCACGGCGGTACTTGACGGGCTCTCCGATCGAGCGACCGTCGTCTGGGTGGTCGAGGACGCACACTGGGCCGACGCCTCGATGCTTGATCTCCTCGCATTCGCGATCAAAGCAATACAGCAGGCTCGGTTGCTCTTGGTCGTCACATATCGCACAACCGATGTCCGCAAGCCAATGCGCGCCACGCTCTCGGAGTGGGCCCGGGCGAGAGGCACAACGCGCATCGAGCTAGGTGGCCTCGACCACGGCTCCGTCGCAGCGCAGATGAACGGCATTCTCGGACACCCGGCGGACCCTAGATTGGTGGCTGAGATCTTTCGCCGCTCCGAGGGCAACGCGTTCGCCGTCGAGGAGATGACCGCGGCCGCAACCGCAGCAGAAAACGTGCCGCTGACCGACACCCTGCGCGACCTCATGCTGGCGCGAGTCGAGCGCCTCAGCGAGCCGGCGGCGCGCGTCGTGCGGATTGCAGCAGTTGGTGGCCGCGCCGTTCGGCACCGCCTCCTGGCCGAGGTCTGCGACATCGACGAACAAGGGCTGGACGGCGCGTTGCACGAGGCGTTCGACGAACACATTCTCAGCACGGACAACGACAGTGGCTATCGCTTCCGGCACGCGCTATTGCATGAAGTCGTGTACGCCGAGCTGTTGGCGGGTGAGCGCGCCCGATGGCACAGCAAGTACGGGCACGCACTGTGCGACGATCCCGACCTTGCGAACAGTGAGCTCGCGGCAGCGAGTGAAGCGGCGTACCACTTCTTGGCCGCGAGCGACATACCAGCCGGGCTGACAAAGACGATCGACGCGGCACGGCTCGCGGCGGCCGCCTCTGCCTACCCGGCGGCCCAGCAGCAGTGGGATACCGCGATAGCTCTGTGGCCAAAGCCTTCCGGCGCCGAGGGCGCAACGGGGACCGATCGCGCGGCGATCTTGGCCGAGTCGGCTCACGCTTGCAACGTCATCGGCGACTACGAAGTCGGCTACGCGAGGGTGAGCGAAGCTATCGACCTCGTCGCCGCCGGGCCAGTCGCGACGTCAGAGGGCGAGCGCACCCGACTCGCCCTGTTGCTTGAGGAACGCGCGTCGATTGGGACCAAGCAGGGCCTCGACTGCAGACCTGACTTAGCACGCGCCCTCGAATTGGTGCCGCGGCAGCCGCCAATCCCAGCCACTGCGAAGGTTCTCGTGAGGCTCGCGCAGTGCCACGCGATGATGGGCGATTCCGAGGCCAGCCTGCCGATTGCCGAGGACGCGCTCGACGCGGCCCGGGCGTGCGCAGCCGGTGAGACCGAAGCCTGGGCGCTGCACCTTATTGGCATCGACCTTGCCGAGGTCGGCCAACCGGAGGCGGGCGTCGTCGCGCTGCGGAACGCCGTTAGCGTGGCACGAGCCGCTGGGTCCGACCTCGTAGCGCTGAACTCGGCGGGCACCTTGGCGTCCGTGCTCAGCGAACTCGGACGTCTCGCCGAAGCGATCGCGGTGGGTCGCGACACGCTGCGGCACGCCCAAGCCGCCAACATCGGCTGGTCGCTGACAGCGAGCCTCGTCGCGGGCCTTGCGGAGAGCCTGCTTGACTTCGGCGAATGGGACGAAGCGCACACCTTGGCGGCGAGTACCGACACCCGATTCGCGGAGCGCCACTACGCGGCCTTACTGCCCTGGTTACAGGCGAGCGTGATGGCACGCCGCGGAGATTGGGAAGGCGCGAAAGCGCTTGCAGAGCCTGCCTTTGCCGCCATCGAGTCGCGCTATGTCTCGTACTGGGAGGTGCAGCGCCAGTTGGCCGCATTGCTCATCGAGATTGCGGTCGGTCGCGAGCACCCAAGCGACGGACGGCGGCTAGCAGCCCAGGCACTCGATCTGGCGGAAGCGAATCCGCTGCCTCGGCAAGATTGGCCCCTGCTCGCGTCTATCGCACAACTCCTCGTTGACCTTGCTGCGCAACCTCGCACGCGAAACCGCAAAGCCGACGACAGCTCGATGCATCAACGGGTGGCCGCGCTCGCTAAAGGGCTTCCGGTGCTCACACCAACCCAAGAGGCATGGCGTTCAACCGCAGACGCCGAATTCGCCCGACTCGACGGTTCGAGCGAGACCGCGTTGTGGGAACAAGCCTCCGAACGATGGCGCAAGGTCGACCAGCCCTTCCCGCTCGGCTACGCCCTCTATCGGCTCGGTGTCAGCCGCCTTGCAGACTCAGATTCCCGAGGTGCGAAGTCGGCACTAGCCGAAGCGGCAAGCATCGCGGAGAAGCTCGGGGCCCGACCACTTGCCGAGCTCGTCTACACGCAAGCTCGTCGAGCCCGCATCACGTTGCCGACCGCACCAGGCAGCACCTCAACCACCGCACTCGACTCCGCCGGCCTGACGGAGCGTGAAGTCGACGTCCTCAAACTCGTCGCAGCCGGCCGCACCAACGCCCAGATCGCAGATGCGTTGTTCATCAGCATCAAGACCGCAGGCACCCACGTTTCGCACGTCTTGGCCAAACTCGGAGTTGCCACCCGCGGCGAAGCAGCAGCGCTCGCCCACCGCGAGCATTTGTTCGCCGACGAGAAGTAACGCGGGCGCACGCAACGTCCCCGGAGCCCAGCCACGTCCCGTGTGCAACCATTCAATCCGTGGTTACGAGCTTCGATCCCAGAACCGGCGAGGCCGTTGAAGACCTCGGCCCCGAGACCAGTGCAGGCGACGTCGCCCACTTATGCGCAATGGCCGTCGAAGCGTCGGCCGAGCTTGAGGCGTTAGGTCGAGGCCGGCGCGCCGAGATGCTGCGGTCGATGTCCGACGCTCTCGAGTCAGATCGGGAGTTGCTCGTCGAGATCGCGAACCGCGAGACCGCGCTCGGTGCTCCGAGGCTCAACGGCGAGCTCACTCGCACGACCTTCCAGCTGCGATTCTTCGCCGAAGTCATTGAAGACGGCGCCTACCTCGAGGCGACGATCGACCACGCCGGCGACACCCCAATGGGACCTCGCCCAGACCTGCGCAAACTCCTCCGGCCTATAGGCCCGGTCGGAGTCTTCGGCGCGTCGAACTTTCCCTTCGCCTTCTCGGTTCCGGGCGGTGACACGGCCTCCGCTCTCGCGGCTGGCTGCGCCGTCGTGATCAAGGGCCACGAGGCGCACCCGCGGACGTCGCAGATGTGTGCCGCGGCGCTGCGCCAAGGTGCCGCGGCGGCTCGTGTCAGCGAGGACGTCGTGTCACTCGTGCTCGGTCGCGACGCTGGTACCGCCGTTGTGCTCGACCCGAACATTCGCGCTGTCGGCTTCACCGGCTCGGTCGGCGGTGGCCGCGCATTGCACGACCTCGCATCGATCCGGCCCTCGCCGATTCCGTTCTACGGCGAGCTCGGCGCGCTGAATCCGTTGGTCGTCTCCCCCTCCGCGGCGCAGGCCAGGGCGGCGGAAATCGCCACTGGGCTCGCAAATTCCTTCACTCTCGGCGTCGGCCAGTTCTGTACGAAGCCAGGCCTCGCGTTCGTGCCGGCCATCGGTGGAGACGATCTCGTCGCGGCCCTAGTCGAAGCGGTGAAAGCAAAGAGCGCAGCTGTGATGCTCAACGCTCGCGTGCAGCATGGCTTCGCCGTCGGCACGTCCGACCTCGTGCAGTTGCCCGGCATCACCGAACTCGCTTCGGCGCAGCCGCAAGACTGGACGCAAACAGGATGGTGGGGAACGCCACTCCTTCTCGAGGCCTCCCCCGCAGCGCTCGACGGCGTCGTCCTCGAAGAGTGCTTCGGACCCGTCCTCGTCATCGTCCGGTACAGCAGCGAAGACGAGCTCTTTGACCTATTAGCGAGGGTCGGGCCGGCGCTGACCGCGAGCATTCATGCGGACGCCGAGGACTCGCCTCTAGCGCGCCGCCTACTCGACACGCTCTCCGGCCGCGTCGGACGCGTTGTCTGGAACGGGTATCCGACGGGCGTCGCGGTCGCATGGGCGATGCACCACGGCGGCCCGTACCCGGCTACAACCGACGCACTTCATACGTCGGTCGGCGCAAGTTCGATCCGGCGCTGGCTGCGGCCGGTCGCCTATCAGGACGTACCGGAAGGGCTTCTGCCGAGCGAACTCACTGATGCGCCCGCCGCAGCACACCGAGTGCCACGTCGGGTCGACGGACACCTCTACAAACCCGCTTCGGACGGAACTCAACATGCAGATCTGTAGGTACGTCGGCGGCGGCGAGGCCCGCATCGGCGTCATTAACGACGATGGACGCCGGTCACGTCTGCCAGTGGGATCGATCGCAGAGTTGCTGCGGATGTCACTACGGGATCTCCGCGCGCTCGTCGACGCGGGCGGTGAACAGGCGGACTCGGAACGGATCAAGCTGCTCGCACCGATCGACAGACTCACGGAGGTGTGGGCGTCGGGTGTCACTTACCAGCGCTCAAGCGACGCGCGCCAAGAGGAGAGCGTCGTCGCCGACGTTTATGCGCGGGTCTATGACGCCGTGCGACCCGAGCTGTTTTTCAAGAGTGCCGCTTGGCGCGTGGTCGCAACGACCGAACCAATCGGCGTCCGGCCGGATTCTGAGATCAATGTGCCCGAGCCTGAGCTTGCGCTGGTCATCAACTCGGCCGGCGAGACCATCGGCTACACCATTTGCAACGACGTGTCTTCACGATCGATCGAGGGCGAGAACCCGCTGTATTTGCCGCAGGCAAAGGTTTACACCGGCTCGTGCGCACTCGGTCCGACGATTCGACCGGCATGGGAAATCGCCGATCCTTACGCGCTGTCGATCTCCGTGCGGGTGCGGCGCGATGGCACCGTGGTGTGGGAGGGCGAGACGTCGACGTCGCACCTGCACCGGCGCTTCGACGACATCGTGGAGCACCTGTATCGCAACTACACGTTCCCCGATGGCGCCGTGTTGTCGACGGGAACCGGCCTCGTGCCCGACATGAGCTTCACTCTCCAGCCGGGCGACGTGGTCGACGTGGCGATCGACGGCATCGGCACCCTCGTCAACGACGTGCGCCACGCGACGGACGAACACTTCGGGTGGCTCATCCCCGACCCAGTGCGCGCCGACCGCCCCTAACCCGCTCGGACCAAAGGTTCTCAACGGCGGTTAGAGCGACCGATAAGACCTACGGTCGGCTGGACGGCGAGCGGTGCTGGCGATTACTACTTCGGGCGGACGACGACGGCGTACGACCCGACGCCAACCAGCCGGGCGCCAGCAACGTCTCCTTGAGGCAAAAGCAGCGATGTGATCGTGCCGGTGTCGGCGTCGAACTCGACGTCGTCGACGGTGCCGATGTCGTCGCCGCCGGCGGTCAGCACCCGCTTGCCGATCAGTCGGTGCTCCTTGCCCGACAGCGCGATGATGGCCGGCGCAGCATCGACGATCTTGTCACCGGATGTCACCGTGACCGCGTCGGAGCCAAAGGCCAAAATGTCTGTCCACAAAAGCGTGTCGCCGCCGTCGGTGCGCTTCAACGACAGCGCTACGACTGCTCGGCGTCGGGGATCGACCACGAAGTCGTCGACCCTGCCCACGGTGTCGGCAGTCGAGGTCGCGACTACTTGGCGGCCGGTGGCTTCGGAGAAACGCATCAGACCGCGCCATCAAGCTGCGCCCGGAATGCCGTCACGGCGGCGCCGAACCCGGCAAGGTCGTGAGAGACGAAATCCCTCGCACTCGCCGGCACCATCAGATGTTCGGCAGACGCGGCGATGGTGTCGGGCAGCGGGATCAACAGCTTGGTGCCCTTGGTACCCAGTGCTTCGGACGCCTCGATCTCATAGCCGACCACGTCGCATTGGCCGCCAACCGTCTCGCTGGCCGCGATGATGACGTCGATCACGAGGCCGAGGTCGACACCCGAGTCGGTCAACACCTGCGAGCCGATGACATCGCCGCCACCTCGACCGGTGACCGCCGCGTCGAAGACGACCGACGTGGCCTCTAGCGCACTTTCGTCGCTGATCATTACGGCGTCGGCGCCTAGGGCGACCACTGCGTGCCAGGAGAGTCCGAGTTTCATCGGGCCAGCGAACATGCCTCGCCCGGCCAACGTGAAGCCGCCGACCGCGCCGCCATGGGCGGCGTAGACGATGTCCTTGACCTGCGCGATGTCGTCACCGCGCATCGTCACGACGGGCCGTTTGATGATCTCCGAGGCTCGCATCAACCTCATGCGCTACCGCCCGTTGGCCGGTTAGCGCGCCGGCTGCGGTCGACGAGGACGCCGCCTCGACGTCGTCGCGCCTGCACTGCAAGCACTGCAACAACGAGCATCGCGATGACCACGAGGGCAACTACGAGCCACACCCACCATTGCATCGTGGATCGCCTCCTCGCGATGTCAGCTATTGCGTCCTGTTTGCGCCAAAGTCACAGATGCCCACGGCAGTAGAGCCGCGGGTCACCCGATGTGAGTCCCCGAATCCGAGTGTTCGGAAACCCGTTCTCAACTATCCACCCGTTTGCGTCAGGACTTCTTCCGGGCCACCAATGCGTCAAACACATCCCTTCGGGAAGCGCCGGTCCGCGACGCGACCGCAGCGATCGCCTCCTTGCGCGCCATCCCGGCGTCCAGCGCATCGGAGACCAAGTCCGCAAGAGCGGCGGCGTCGAACGACCCCGTAACTACAGGCGCGCCACCGACGACGATGGTGATCTCGCCCCGGACGCCCTCTGCAGCCCACGCGACAAGCTCCGACAACGGCCCGCGTCGCACCTCTTCGTAGGTCTTCGTCAACTCGCGGCAAACCGCTGCTGGCCGGCCCGACCCGAACGCGTCCGACAATGCCGACAAGCACTCGCCCAACCGGTGCGGCGCCTCGAAGAACACCATCGTGCGTGTCTCTGTGACGAGCTCGTTCAAACGAGCCGCGCGCGCACCACTGCGCCGAGGCAGGAATCCTTCGAAGCAGAATCTGTCGACCGGCAACCCCGACAACGCCAACGCGGTCGTCACCGCAGACGGCCCGGGCAGGCACGTCACGGGGATGTCCGCGTTGAGCGCCGCCACCACCAACCGGTAGCCGGGGTCCGAAATCGACGGCATCCCGGCGTCCGTCACTAATAGCACCCGCGACCCGGCCTCGAGATCCGCGACGAGCTCGCCCGTGCGGGTGGCTTCATTGGCTTCGAAGTACGACACGATCCGCCCACCAAGACGCACGTCGAGGTCGGCCGCCAGCCGCCGCAGCCGACGGGTGTCCTCCGCGGCGATCACGTCGGCGGTCTCGAGTGCCGACCGCAGTCGCGCGCTCGCGTCGCCGGGGTTGCCGAGTGGAACGCCCGCGATCACGAGTTCGCCCAGCGACGGCGACTCGGGCGACTGCATGACGCCATCAAACCAGGGCGCGCAGTGCAGGCCCCGGCTCCCGCTCCTCACAAATTCAGGTTCACGGCCCCTGGGCGCAGAATTTGTGAGAAGTCGCGGCCAGATCCGCTTCGTCGCGGAGCTGAAACGCCAACGTAGGCTGGGGCTGTTCGTAGGGAGAGTCCGACCAACATGACGGCCATCCAGCTCAGACCGCCGATCGCGTTGACGACGGCGCGCAAGGTCGTTAAACGCCACGCGCCGAGAGCGCTCCCTCTACTTGGGCCGCCATTCGCAGCGCTCGTCGCCGGCTGGATTCTGGTGGCCAGCCGCGCACCCAAGGGTTGGACGAGTGTCTTCAATCCGGCGACGTTCAACCACTGGGACGCCGACAAGTACCTGAGCATCGCCGAACACGGATATCGGGCCAGTGCGCAATGCCGCACCACCCCGGCGTTTCCCAACTGCGGCAACCTCACCTGGTTCCCTGGTTATCCCGGTCTTGTCCGAGTGGTCGCCTCAACCCACGTCGGGTATCCGGCGGCAGCCCTCGTGGTCGCGTGGATTTGTTGGTATCTGACGCTGCTCATGGTGTGGATACTCAGTGCGAACGGCGCGGACCGTGCAGACATGGCAACACGAGGCGGGACGGCGAGGCGGGTCGCCTGTCTCGCACTGGCCGCCGTGTTTCCGGGCCAGGTCTACTACGCGGCGCTGTTCCCAATCTCGTTACTTACCTTCGCCTTGTTGTTATGCATCTGGTTGGCGACGCGCACGTCATTCGCGACCCGCGCAACCGCCGTCCGAACTGGTGTTCTTGGTGTTGTTGCCGGGCTCTCTTATCCGCTCGCACTTGCGGCCACTCCGGCACTGATACTTGGAGCGTTTATTACGCGCAGTCGCCATGCGCGCATCACGATGTTTACCGGCGCTGCCGCGGTCGTCGCAGGTTTCGGCCTCGTACTCGCGTACGCACAACTGCGCGTCGGCTTGTGGAACGCGTACTTCATCACCGAGAAACACGAGTACGGCGTCAAAGCGCACAGCCCGCTGACTTTGTTGGACACGCGCTACCGCCAATTCATGCACCCGCCTTCGTCGTGGTTTCGCATCACCACGCAACAAGGCGCACTCGCGACGTTGCTCGTGGCGCTCGCACTAGCAGTCACTGTGCCGGCGCTTATTCGAGCCCGGCGCTCGGCCGATCGCACGGATCTCGCGCTGCTCGGGACGGCGTTCGTCGCCTGGCTGATCCCCTACGTCGGTGCCGGCGGCCTCAGTGTCTACCGGGCGGAGGCGTGCCTCATCGTGCTCGTGCCGCTGCTGCGCCGGCTGCCGCTGTGGATGATTGCCGCCCTCGTTTGGGCCGCTGCGATAGTCGCCTACCGCATGGCACCGCTGTTCTTTTCCAACGCGCTTATCTGACTCGTCTCAAGCAACAGTAAATCTAGTGGCACGACAGCGGGCTAGTCATAATTTCGTTGCCAAGCCGAGACATTTGAGCGGAACCTGCGAGCGTTCGCAATCAGTCCCATCAATATGACGACCACTCAACTCAGGCCGCCGCTTGCGCCGACGCCCCTCCCGGAGACGGAAAGGCGGCGCGCACTCGCAACGTTCGCGCCGCCTCTTGTCGCGCTGCTAGCAGGCTGGAGTCTTATCGCCAGCCGCGCACCCAAGGGCTGGACGAGCATGTTCAACCCGGCAACGTTCAACCATTGGGACGCCGGCCAATACCTCAGCATCGCCAAACACGGCTACCGCGACTCGACGCACTGCAACATCTCGCCATCGGTCCACTTGTGCGGCAACGTCACCTGGTTCCCAGGCTATCCGGGCCTCATCCGGCTATTCACCTTGACCCACATCGGCTACTTAGCAGCCGCACTCGCCGTCGCGTGGAGCTGCTGGTACCTGACGCTGCTCATGGTCTGGGTACTCAGTAGGGCCAAAGAAGCACGGGGCCGGACGTCGAGGGGTGTCGCTTGTCTCGCACTGGCAGCAGTGTTTCCGGGCCAGGTCTATTCCGCTGCGCTGTTCCCGATCTCGTTGGTGACCTTCGCTGTGTTGTTGTGCGTCTGGCTAGCGACGCGCGCGTCATTCGCTAGCCGAGCAACCGTCGTCCGATCAAGTGTTGCTGGCGTCATGGCAGGACTCGCGCATCCACTTGCGATGGCGGCCGCACCCGCCTTGCTGTTGAGCGCACTCGTCGCGCGCCGTCGTCGTGCGGCCATGGTCGCTGCCGCGGCTTCCGTTGTCTGCGGCTTCGCGCTCGTACTTGCGTACGCGCAACTGAGCGTCGGCAAGTGGAACGCCTATTTCATTTCGGAGCGCGAAGAATATGGCGTTCGGGCGCACAATCCGTTCGAGTTCTTGACCGCGCGCTACCACCAGCTGCTGCATCCGAGTTCGTCGACGGTGCACATCATCACGCAGCAAGGTGCGCTTGCGACGCTGCTGGTCGTCGTCGCGATCGTCGTCACTGTGCCGGTGCTCATACAAGCTCGCCGCTCGGCGGATCTCACCGACATCGCGTTGCCGGCAACCGCGTGCATCGTGTGGCTGATCCCGTACGTCGGCGCCGGCGCGTTGAGCATCTACCGCTCAGAGGCGTGCCTCATCGTGCTTGTCCCGCTGCTGCGGCGGCTGCCGGTCTGGGCCATCGTCGTGCTCGCGGGTGCCGCCGGCGTCGTCGCCTACGACATGGCGCCACTGTTCTTCTCCGGCGCACTCGTCTAGGGACCGACACCCGACTGAAGGAGTGTCGCGCGCATGGGTTGGTTGGCAACCTCTCGGATGCCTTCTGGCCAGCTGACCTTCGCCATAAAGCCGAGCTCGTCGCGCGCTCGGGAGGGATCGGCGACGATGTGCCTGACGTCGCCGAGCCGGTATTCACCAGTTGCGATCGGTGACGGGCCGTCGGCCGCCGCAGCTAGGGCCGTCGCGACCTCGCCGATCGTGCATGGCGAGCCACTCGCGATGTTGTAGGCACGAAACTCGCGTCGCTGGTTGCACGCGGCGAGTACGTTCGCGCGGGCGATGTCAGTGACGTGCACAAAGTCTCGGACCTGCCGACCATCTTCGAACACGCGCGGTGGCCGACCGGCTGCGAGTTCAGAGCGGAACAGCGCCGCCACGCCTGCGTAGGGCGTATCACGAGGCATTCGCGGGCCGTAGACGTTGTGGTAACGCAATGCGCGTACGCCCGACGACGTTTCGCGCGCCCACGATGCCGCGAGAAACTCTTGAGCGATTTTCGTTGCGGCGTAGATGTTTCGGGGGTCGGCTGGAGTGTCCTCCTCGACCCGTTCTAGTGAGAGCGTCGAACGGCATCGCGGGCATCTGGGTTCGAAGAAGCCGGCAGCAAGGTCACCCGCTTCACGTGGCGAGGCCCGCACGATGCCGTCAAGTGCGCAACGGTAGCGGCCCTCGCCGTACACGACCATCGACGAGGCCAAGACCAGCTGGCGGACACCGCCCGCGGCCATCGCAGCGAGCAGCACCGCTGTGCCCATATCGTTGTGCCCGACGTAGTCGGGGAGATCGGCAATGTCCTTGCCAAGCCCCACCATCGCCGCCTGGTGGCAGACGACGTCGACGCCCCGTAGCGCGTTGTCGATCGTTGCCCTATCACGAATGTCACCGCGAATTGCCTCGACCCCGTCCGGCGCTTGGATCGACGCACAGTGTCCGTGTACCGACGGCAACAGTGCATCGAGGAGCACGACATCGTCGCCAGCGGCAACGAAGGCTTCGACGACGTGCGATCCGATGAAGCCTGCACCGCCCGTCACCAGGACGCGCACGTCGGTCACCCGTCCTGGCTGGGCGGGGCGGCCTCAACGCGCCGTGTTCGCCGACGGAGTGCGACGACGATCGCGATTGCAATCGCCGTCCAGACAATTGCGAGCACGATGACGAGGTTGCGCCCGTAGGCCAACGGCAGCAACGAGGAGTTGTCGGCGTAGTGCCGACCGCCTGGCGTCAGCACGGCCGTCAATCCGACCACTAGAACGCAGCCGCTGACCAGCAACCCGACCTGGACGGCGGCCCTGGCGCGACGCGGCACCAGTCTGCCAACCACGACGCCGACGACGGCAATGGCGGGAGCAAGGATCAGGTCATGTGCGAGCGCCGCTGCGATGACCCAGGTGATCCACGACCGCGGATGCGTGTCGTGGCTGTGGGTCAAGATGCCGCGCACGCCGACGACGACGAAGCCGATTCCGATCGCGCCGACGATGGCTCGCCCCACCGACTGCTTCACAACACGTCCAACGCAGTGACCCACTTCGTCTGCAAGACGCCAGGTCGATCGGCTGCGATGAGCCGGCACGGAAAGCCATGGTCAAGGTCAAGCTCGGCACCGTTCAACCGCAATGCCAGCAGCGTCAGGTGATCGGCAACCGCGGCGGACTCGAGCAACGATGTGCGGTAGCGGCCGCCAGCCTCCAGCGAAACGACCCGCACCTGCGCAGACTGCGATGCGCCGGCGTTTCGCACGAGGCCGCGCACCGAGACTCCTGTCCACGACGCCTCCGCGCTCCAGCCCTCGACACAGGCAATGGGCAACCGGACGTCGTGTTGGGTCATCGCCTGAAGTTGCGCGAGGCTAAACGACGCTGGTGTCGCGACGCGACCGGTGATCGCGAGGCGATACGCCGGGTCGCTGGCAGCCGCGCGGACGCCGGCGGCGCGCGCGGTTCGGTTGATCGGCAGTTGTTGCGGGCCGATGTCAGGGCGTCGTGGGCCAAGGACGTCGAGGCCACTCAGCGGTCGCAACGTCTCGCCAACCGTGGTCACGGCGACCAGAGCGATGCCGGCTCCGACACCCACGAGCAGGCCGCGTCGGCTCACGCCGGCCGGCTCGCCGGTCGGCTCGCTGGTCGGCGCACTCGGCGTTGGAGCGTCACCGTCGGCGTGGATAGCGGGCGGACTCTCCGCTAACGCGGAACTCCACCCGTTCTTGATTTCGATCCATTTGATCGAGACGTGCAGGAGTACCGACCCGGCCAGCACCCACGCCGTCCAGTAATGGACTGTCGTGAAGAAGAACGGCCAGGAGTACCAGTAGAAGATGTTCTGCAGACCGGTCAAGAGCTCGAAGATCGCGCTACCTACGAGCAGCAGTAGCGAGCTTCGCTCGGCGGCGTGCAGCAGGTTGCGGGCTGGGGGCCATTGCCATAGCTTCGGGTAAACCGCCCACAACTTCAGCAGCAGCAGCGGAATACAGGCCAACCCGACCGCAACGTGCAGTCCCTGGGTGGCCCGGTACAACATCACTGGCCGGGTCGGGTAAGAGAGACCCCATTGCGGGTGCTGGGCGAGGTGGCTGGCGAGCCCTGTAACGAACGCAACCAGCAGGCAGGCACCAAGCAGCGTTCCGACCCGCGCAGTCAACGCAATCGACCGCAACCGACTGCGAAAGAATCCCGCTCGCAGTGGACCCTGACGAAGAACGGGCGGCGGCGTCGGCAACGGTTTGGTGAGGACCCGAAATATCATCGCTGCCCCGCGGGTTCCAGCGCAGTGAACCACCGGCCGTCGGCAGACCAGCACTCGTTTGTGACGAAGCCTGCCGCGGCCGCAATGAGACCAATTCTCTCGACCGGAACGCGGGCCCACGGAAACCAGGAGGTGGCGGCCCCATCGGCGTAGCGGATTCGTGCGGGGCCGACATGCCCGACTGTTGTCGGTGGTTCGACCTCGACGAGCACGCAGCCGCTGGGCGCGAGCAACTGCAACACCCGACGCAGCAACGCGACTGGGTCGCCGCCGATCCCCACGTTGCCATCGATCAGCAGCGCAGTGTCCCAGCGGCCCTCACCGGGGATGTGACAGAAAACGCTGCGGTGTAAGGCAACACCGCCAGCTGCGCGGGTCAGCGAAACCGCATCCGGAGTGACGTCGATCCCGAGCACTGCATGACCGCGGGCCGCGAGCGCGATGGTGAGCCGGCCTGGCCCACACCCGACATCAAGCGTCGTGCCGTGAACTCGTGTCAGTACGCTCGCATCCGCGTCGTTCGGGCGAGAACACCAGCGGCGCCAGTCCATCGACGTTCGCACACCATCGGCGTGTTCAAGCGAAGCGCTCACCTGCATGCCGAGGGCCGCGGTGCGCAGCTGCGCGCCGAACTCAGCCGCAGGCCACGATGGCGTGGGCAACTCGACGTCGGCTAACACGAGGCAGCCATGACGTCGTCGATCTCGCGCAGTGCGGCGGCAAATGCGGTCGTCGGTGCGAGGTCGGCCACGCAGTGCGCATCAAAGACGTTATCGACGTCGCGCAACCCGGGCAGGGTGGTAACCCGCAGGCCGAGACTCTCAAACCGCGCGCGTTGAGCGAGGTACGTCCACGCTCGAGACATCGGGACGCCGACAAACGCGTGAGCGTTGGGACGTCGGAGGCCGACAGCCCAGTAGCCGCCGTCCTCGGCCGGCCCGATGACGGCGTCGACGGAATAGTCGAGCAACGCAGCCATCGCCTGGTCGAGGAGTTCGGCGGTGAGCTGCGGCGTGTCCATGCCCACAAGGAGTTGCGGCAGCTGCGACGCAGGGCGAGCGCCGAACGCGGCAGCGATTCGCTCGTCGAGTCCGCCTTCACATTGCGGGACAACGTCGAATTGCGAGAGCTGGTCGCAGCCTGCTGCCTCGACCATCTCTCGTCGCCCGTCAAGCACGAGCGTCCGCTCGCAAGCGGACGAGCGCACGACCGCGCGAAGCGTGTCGGTGAGTGCTGCCGCAGCGAGCGCGGCCGCTTGCGGAGGGGTGTACGGAGGGCAGAGGCGAGTCTTCACTTGACCGGCAACCGGCGCTTTCGCCAGCACAAGAACGCGGGCTTCCAGCGCCGTCATGCGGCAAATACCTCACGCATGTCCCGGACCGCGCGCGCGGTACCGCGAATGGTGCCGGTGACCTTCGACTGACCGATCCGTTGCCGATAGCCGACATCGACCTCCGCCACGCTCCATCCGGCAGCAGCCGCGCGCAACACCATTTCAAGCGGGTATCCGAACCGGCGGTCAACGAGACCTAAGCCGACCAGCGCCTCACGTCGCGCAGCCCGCATCGGGCCGAGATCGTGCAGTGGCCAACCGGTACGTGCTCGAATTTGCCGCGCCAGCAAAGCATTCGCAACTCGCGCATGGCGTGGCCAGGCGATGCGAGTTTCGGCGATACGTCGGCCAAGCACGATGTCCGCCGCCCCCGCACTGACCGGATCGGCGACGGACGGCAGCTGACGCGGATCGAGCGATGCGTCGGCGTCCATAAAGCAGACAACATCCGACGTCGCGTGCAGCAAGCCCGTATGGCAGGCAGCGCCGAAACCACGGCGTGGCTCCTCGACAACCATCGCGCCGAGCGAGCGAGCAACATCGACGCTGTTGTCATGCGAGCCGTTATCGACCACGATCGGCCGATATCCACGGGGCATCCGCGAGAGCACCCATGGCAACGCAGCTGCCTCGTTCAGGCACGGCAGGACAACGTCGATGCGTGCGTTGGTCATGTCCGAGACGCTAGGGCAGGACGGCTCGAATACTCCTTACGGTTTGAGGAACGCACGGCGGTGGCCCGTCACGCGGTGAACCGATCCGTAGGCTCCGACGTGTGTTAGCCCTCGCAACCAAACGTGACGTTGCCAGAGGGCTGAGGTATAGGCGCACACACCTAAGACCAGCGGCGCTCCTGACGGTGGTAGCACTGCTGGTTGCCAGCGCCGTCGTCTACGCTGCGGTCCACCTCGGCGCACACGCTCCCGCCAAGCAACACTTGCAGCTCGGCACCGCTGCGCCCTTCTTTGGCCAGCGGCGCCACCGCATCGAGCTCACGCCGCTGTGGCCGGCCGCGGCCCTCGGTATCGCGATTATCGCCGCAGCACCGCTGACTCGGCGGTTGTCATGGTGGTTGCTAATGGGATGTGCCTGGGTATCCGCCGCGGGGTGGGCCGTGCTACTTGCGGCATCCAGCGGTTGGCATGGCGTGGCCTCTCCCCTCACAAGCAGCACCGAGTACCGGGCTGCGTTGCCGTCTGTCGCGAACCCCATCCAGTTCGTGCGTGGGTTCGTCAGCGATCTGCACACGTATCCGACTCAAGTCAAAGGGCATCCGCCACTCCCGGTAATCGTGCTGTGGAGCCTTGAGCACCTAGGTCTGCGTGGAGCAGGTTGGTCCGCCGCTTTAGTGATCGCTGTCGGTACGTCCGCTGTCGTCGCGGTCGCGATAACGCTTCGTTGCGTCGGCGGGGCGGACCTCGCGAGGCGAGCACTCCCGTTCCTCGTGCTCGCCCCCGGCACCGCCTGGATCGCGACCAGCATGGATGGATTCTTCGCCGGCGTCGTCGCGTGGGGAGTCGCGCTCGTGGCGATCTCCCGGGCTCAGCAGTCCACTCGCGGAGTTGTGGCATCGGCTGCCGCAGGCGGTCTCCTCCTCGGCTGCGTCCCCTACTTGTCGTACGGGCTGCTACCCGTCGCGGCACTCGGGGTGACAGCCCTTTTGCTCCCGCTCGAACGTTCTGTGATGTTGCGGGCGCCTCGCGGCCGCAGGTGGTGGGCCCTAGGCGGTGTTGCGGTCGGATTCGGCGCGGTCGTTGTCGCGTTCACCGCCGACGGGTTCTGGTGGCCGGACGGCGTGCGCGCGACCCACCGCTTCTATGCACACAACTACGGTTCGGGTAGCCGGCCCTATGCATACTTCCTCTTGGCCGATCTCGCCGTGTTCGTTCTCATGATCGGCCCGGCTGCAGTCGCGGGCCTCGCCCGCATCAATCTGCGACGCCGGACGGCGGGGTGGCTCGTCGTCGCGGCCCTCGTCGCCGTCGTCGCAAGTGACCTGAGCGGAGTCATGCGCGGGGAGGTGGAACGGATCTGGCTGCCATACGCACCATGGGTCGTGGTCGCAGCGGCGGCGCTTACCCGCACTCGGGGATGGCTGTTGCTGCAGGTCGCGGTCGCGCTCGCTGTGCAAGGGTTAGTGATCTCCCCGTGGTAGACCGCGATGAATTTCGCCAGCGGCTGGACCTATGTCGTGATGCCAGGGTCGACGGAGCATGTCGGTTAGAGGCATGCCTGATCGTGCTTGTGCCGCTGCTGCGGCGGCTGCCGGTCTGGGCCATCGTCGTGCTCGCGGGTGCCGCCGGCATCGTCGCCTACGACATGGCGCCGCTGTTCTTCTCCGGTGCACTCATCTAATCTCGCCTGCCAGATGCGAATCGACAGCAGCACCATCGCGACTGCAAAGGGCGCCATGAGCAAGAGGACCTTGACGATGCCGACAGACGCTGTCTGTTCGGCGAGCTCAAATCCGATCGCGAAGAGGGCGGCCAACCAGCGAGGCACTGTCCGGCTTCGCCACAACGCGATACCCATGACGATCGGCGCGACGAACTCCCCAAAGGCGTAGGCATCGGTGAATGCCTGGCCGGGACCGGAGCTGAAGTTTCGAATCAACAGCTGTGCGGCGGCGTCTTGCGTGACGTGCGCCGTCGCGGCAGCTGCGACGTTAATGCCGACCAGCACGTTGACGATGGCTCCGCAGAACGCTCCGATGCCCCCGATCAATACGGCGATCGTCGCCGCCGTCGACCCGCGTTTTCTAACTAGCACGGCGATTGCCGCATATGAGACGGCGACGGCTCCGAGTGCGAGTTCGGATAGCGATCCCGAGATGAACAGCTGTGTCGAGTGCGTCGCGGCGATTGGCAGCACCTTGTCGGCGACGGCCGTTGTCGTCACGATCCGATCCGTGCCTCGGGGGTCGAGCCCCTCTGCCGCGATGTAAAGAGCGGCAGTGACAGGGAGCACCAGCGCCAACATGCGCTGACGCGTCCGCATGGCGTTGTTCATGCGTCGCCACGCTGACGCTCATAGTTAACCGTCGCGCCTGACATTGCCACTGTGAGCTCCTTGTCGATTCGGGTGGTGTTCTCAACCGTGAAGGCAAAATCAACGCCGAACGCGGTGGCCGGACTTCAACGCGCCGTGCGGCGATCGCGCGAGGGTCTCCTCGACCGCGCGAATGGAGGCGGCGGCGGTAAAGGCGTAGGACTCACCGGTTTCTAGCCAGGTTTCGGCGGTCGCGCCGTCTGGACCAGTCGCTCGCGCCCACCCGAACGAGGAGTAGGTACGCGGCAGAGATCGAGGCGTGCGTTCCAGCTGGCGGATCGCACGGCGGTTGCCACGGGCACGGGCAGTACGCAACGCGAAGTCGTAAGGCTCGTTCCCGGCCGAGACACCGTCGACGTCCATGCCGATAGCTACTAACGCCGACACAAGGACCGGCCGACGCACCGCGGCATACGCGCCGACGGTCGCTCCGAACGAGAAGCCGGCGACGTAGGTTTTTTCACCGAAGCGGTCGCGAAGGAGTTCGAGCACCGCGACGGTGTCGTCCACCATCGCGTCCACGCTGATTTCTGACCCGCTGCGTCGCCCGCGCAGTGAGCGACCGCATCCGCGCTGGTCCCAATAGACGACCGTGAATGCCTCTTCAAGGTCGAGAACTTGGGTGAAGCGCCGCGTTTCGTTGATCATCGGCAGACCTGGACCTTGCTGGATCAGCAGGAGAACCGGATTGGAAACATCGGCCCCCTTGATCCGGATCCATTGCGTGGCGCCGCCGACCTCGATGGCCTCGAGCGAATCGATCGTCATGGTTTCTCCTAATGTGGTCATGAGCTGGTCGCCATCTGTTCTGCAGGCAGCGTGATCGTGACCGGCACCGACGAGTCATCGAGGCCGATGCGGTTCTGCAGGCGGCGGAGCAACGGCGGCACGTACCAGCGCCGAGTGCGTCGTTGCTTCGCGCGCTGTATCCATGGCTCTATCGAACGGCCGGACGGCGACGGTTCCCCGGGGGCGTGACCCTAGGTCCGACCCTGGTTCCTGCAGAACCGGACTAGCGAAGCTCCGACGTGGCCAGGTGGGGCCGCACGTCAGCGCTGCCGGTCCCGGTCGCGCTGTTGCCCGTAAGCGGCGCGACGGGCGCGCGCGCGGAACGCTCGCGGACGAGGCTAACGACGATCAGGGCGAGGTTGCCTCCTGCGGCGGCTCCGATCGTGGTGGTGACGAGCGCGAACAGCCCGGATAGCGCGGTGAACCCGAGCCAGCCGCCGAGTAGAGCCCCGGCGATTGCGGCAAGGAGACCGAGTGCCTTGGTGGCACGGTCCCAGTCGCGGTGAGTCCAGGCCAGGTAGAGGCCCAGCGCGATCAGCCCGCTGGGGGCGAGAATCCGGAGCAGTTCACTGGTCAGAGACAGCGCGGGCCAGAGCGTCAGAACGACTAGGGCTGCTCCGAAGAAGCCGCCGAGCCCGAGCACGACCGGGACGATGGTGCGGCCGACGACGCTAGTCTTGCGCCCTGCGGCACCGTGCTTGCGTACCCGGCGCGCTACCCACAGCAGCGCGAGGGCAGCCAGGGCGGCGAAGCCGATCACTGTCCCAAGGATGTCCTTGGCTATCGATGTCTGCGTAGTCGGTGGGGTGAAGCTGACCTTGTTCGGGGTGTAGAGGGACGTGTCGACCTGGCCGGTGTCGTAGAACGTGGTCAGCAGTCGCGTGCCGGCGCTCGGCTCGTAGGAAAAGAAGTCATCTACGTGTCCGAGCCCGGACACTATGACCTGATGCCCGTTGGCCAGGTGCGGCAGTAGCTCTTTCGTGGCGTTCTGGGCCGGCGTTTCGAAGTCGAGCGTCCCGCCGATGAGCAGCGTCGGGACGTTGGAGTTCTGCACGCTGGTGTACTGGTTCTCGCTCGGGTTGGCCGGCCAGGCGTGCACAAGGCCTCCTGCCCCCCACAAGAAGTCTGCGAGGGGATTGCCGATGATCGAGCCCTCGTCCGCGCCGGAGCTGAAATAGCGGGCGACGGGCTGGGCGTCGGCCATCCCGATGCTGGCAAACTCGCCCCAAACGAACGACGTGGGCAGGATGAGACCGGCCATATTCGATAGCAGCCAAAAGCCGCTGGGGTCGCCTTGCGCGGCGGACATCCACGAGTCGAGGGTCATCGGCCCAGACAGTGGCGAACCGGTCGCCTCCGTGAGCCCGAGGAACGTCCCGACCAGCACGTTGCCCGGCTTGATCGGCAGGAAGTACCACCGGCTAGGCATGTGTGCTGCCGTGTGCTGCATGCTCGCGGCGAGGTTGGCGGTGCGGGCCTGGCAGGCAGGCTGCTGCGCGCACAGCGCCGAGTAAGCGTCGATCCCCTGATCGATCTCGGCTCCGCTGTACACGAAGTTTCCGGGCGGGTTGACCCCGACCATCACCGAACGGTCGACACTGTTCGGGTACCGCCACGAGTAGATCATCGCGAGACGGGTCCCGGCGCTCTCGCTGAGCAGGTCGATGCCCCGGTAGCCGAGCGCGACGCGAGCGGCCTCGATGTCATCGGCCTGCTCCGCCAGCGTGTAGCCGGCGAGGTCAACCCCGTCTCGCTCAAGCCGCTTCGCGCACGAGGCGAAGGCCTGGGAGTACGCGCTCAGCGACGCTTTGGCGAGCAAGTCTGCGGATCTATTCAGCGCCGCCGTCACCTCTGGACAGTTCAGCACCGAAGAGCCGTCGACGCCGCGGTAGCCGACCATCACGACATCCTGCTGGGCGGCCAGGCGGCTCGCCTGGGGGAACGTCATGTTGGTCACGCCCGGGCCGCCGTTGAGGTAGAAGATGGGCGCCCGCCGGTGGGACGCGCGAGCCAGGATCTGGGTCACCGGCAGCGCGATCAGGCGCGACCGGGGGTCTGCCCGGTTCTCGGGCACGACGAGCGT
The DNA here is from genome assembly GCA_036501485.1 of Acidothermaceae bacterium. GTDB lineage: Bacteria > Actinomycetota > Actinomycetes > Acidothermales > Acidothermaceae > PALSA-607. The sequence goes on from DASYAG010000019.1 coordinate 29,370, forward strand.
TCCGCAGTTGGCGCGGTACCCGCCGTTCTCGGTGGGATAGGTACACGAGTGCATAGTCAGCTGGCCAGCGTGCGCCCCCTGCGGGACCGTTTCCGGGCTGCTGGACGAGACTCCCAGGTAGGTAAGTCCCGCCAATAGAACGATGGTCGCCAGCAGGGCAACGATTCGTGCCCAGGTGAATGCGCGCCTGACGGTTGTCTGGTCCATCGGCGGGTCGAACGTTGCCTCGAGCGAATCGCTCGTCATGGTCTCTCCCAAAGTAGATGCGGGTGGCGCAGGAACGTTCGTCTGCGTGAAGGCACGGGTGAGCTCGATGGGGTGGGTCAGGTTTGGCTCGTCAGGATTTGCTCGGCGGGCAACGTGATGGTGAGCGGCGGCACCGAGGAGTCATCGAGGCCGATGCGGTTGTGCAGGCGGCGGAGCAGCAGAGGTGCGTACCAGCTGCGCTCACCGAGAACCCGCATGAACGCCGGCACCAGGATTCCGCGCACCAGCGTTGCGTCGATCAGGATCGCGAGGCCGGTCCCGAGCCCGAAGAGCTGAATGAAACTGACGTGACTGGTGACGAAGGCGAAGAAGCTCACCGCGAGCAGAGCCGCTGCCGTCGACACGATGCGTCCGGTCCGCGCGAGTCCGCCAGTGACGGCGTCCGCATTCGTTGCGCCGTGATCGTGCAGCTCCTTGATGCGACTCATCAAGAACACCTCGTAGTCCATCGACAGCCCGAACGCGATGCAGAAAAGCAGCACCGGCATCGCGGTCGACGTGGGTGTCGGAGTGAACCCCAAAACTCTTGACAGGTGACCGAACTGGAAGATCCACACCATGGCTCCGACGGTGCCGCCGAGCGTCAGGATGTTGCCGAGCAGAGCCCGAATCGGGTGCACGATGCTGCCGGTGAAGAGGAACAGCAGAATGAACGTGGTGATCGCAATGATCGCGCCGGCCAGCGGCAGTCGAGAACCGATCGCCTGCTTGCCGTCGATCAGAATCGCCGTGTCACCACCAACAAGAACGTGTGCATCCGCCGGTGTCGACGTCGCACGAACGCGATCGACAAGCTGTTGTGCCGCACTCGACGCCGAGTCGTAGCCGGTCGAGAGCGTCAAGCGTTGAACGTCGAACGCCGCCGTGCTGCCAACCTGCTGGACTCCCGGCAATGTGCCGAGCTGCTGCGCGTATGAAGCCAACGCACTCGCAGGAATCGAGGGCTGGATCAGCACGTCGATGACTCCAGGTTGCGTCGCGAAGTCGTTGCGCAACGCGTCGCCGACCTGGTGGCTGGCGTTGCTCGTCGGCAGCGCACGGTCGTCGGGAGTGCCGAAGTTCACATGCAGCAACGGAACCGCCATGAACAGCAGCACAGCAATGACCGGCAGCGCTGCGAAGGCAGGACGTCGCATGACACCCGCAGCCAGTCGGCCCCAGAACGGCGCCTCGACACTGCGCACGGTCTTGACGAAGGGAATGCGGCCGGCGTTCACCCGATGCCCCAGCAGTGCGAGCAACGCGGGCAACACGAACAGCGCTGACAGCGCAGCGAACAACGTCACGGCCACCCCGGCGTAAGCGAACGAGCGCAGGAAGTACACCGGGAACACCAGCATCGCCGAGAGTGCGGCCGCGACAGTCAGCGCGGAGAACGCGATCGTGCGGCCGGCGGTGGAGACGGATCGAACGACGGCGTCCTCAACCGAGATGCCGCCGGCCAGCTCCTCGCGGAACCGACTGACCATCAGCAGCGCGTAGTCGATCCCGAGCCCAAGCCCGAGCGCGGTGGTGAGGTTGATCGCGAAGATGCTGACGCTGGTCACCCGGGTCAGCAGGTCGAGTTCGGCGAACGTCGCGAGGATCGCCAACAACCCGACCGACAGTGGCAGCAGAGCAGCAACGACGCTGCCGAACGCGAGCATCAACAAGACAAGAGTGAGCGGGACGGCGATGCTCTCCGCGACAGCGAGATCCTTGGTGACCTGCGTGGTGATGTCAGTGCCAAGTGCACCGCCGATTCGGACAGTGATCGCAGAGTTATTCAGGTGCACGTAGTCGGCGAGCAGCGCCGTCGCAGTCTTCGTGGCTTGGGTGTCGTTGCCGACAACACGAGTCAAGATGAGACCGTCAGTGCTGTCCTTCGACCGCAATCCAGGGCTCGACGTTGCCCAGTACGACGTCACACCCGAGAGCCGGGGATCCGCAGCCAGCCGTATAGCCAGCATTTCCCCGGCGGCCGCGACAGCCGGAGAGGAGACTGTTCCGGTGCGCGCGTGCACCAAGAAAATCATGTCCGGCTCGCCGCCGAACTTCTGATCGAGTAGCGCGGTCGCGCGGCTCGACGCCGATTTCGGATTGTCGAAACCGCCGCCGAGCAGTCGGCCGAAAACGCCGACGCCGAGTACAGCCGACCCCGCCAACACGACCAGCCCGAGAACAAGCACGAGCCGTGCGCGGGTCACGATCATGTGGCCGAGTTTGTCGAACATGACGGTCTCCTTCGGAAGCTTGATCATGGTGTGAAGCTCATGGATGGAGTGCTCAGTTGCGTGGTCGTGGCAAGTCGGAACGGTCCAGGAGGTCTTCGATGGCCTTGAGCAACTCGAGAACCCCGGAGAACCTCGTCCATCCGGTCGCGATGTCGGGACGGATCTGACCCTCGAGCCGACCGTCCGCACTGCGGGAGACCTCAAGTAGGAGGTGCGCCGACTGCGTCGTTGCTTCGCGCGCTGTATCCATGGCTCTATCGAACGGCCGGACGGCGACGGTGTCCCGAGGGCGTGACCCTAGGTCCGACCCTGGTTTTTGCAGGGTGAGATGCCGGATGAGATGCAGAGCTCGACTACCGGAGCGACGCCGGCAGTTCGCGCCGGGAGGCGATCCCGAGCTGCTGGAAGATGTTGCGCAGGTGGTATTCCACCGTCTTCACCGAGAGGTACAGCTCCTCGGCGATCTCTTTGTTGGTCTTGCCGGCGGCGGCGAGACGGGCGACGGCGAGCTCCGCGCGGCTGAGCCCAAAGGTCGCCGGAGCCGTAGCAACCACCGGCACCGACAGTGCGGCGAGCTCAGCCGCGCAGGTCTGCACGTAGGGGTCCGCCCCAAGCTCAGAGAAGAGCCCATGAGCTGCCTCGAGGAGTGAAACGGCGGCCGGCCGATCAACCGACGCACGCTTGCGGCGTCCGTCATCAAGCTTTACCAACGCCTGCTCGAACGGCATCGACACACCGATCAACCGTGCCGCCGCAAATGCCGCGTCCGTGCCGGCAACATCGCCACGAGCAAAGGCGAGACTGCCTTGGCATCGAGCAAGCGAGAGCGCGGCCGACGCCAACCCGCCGTCCGGCATTGACGACGAGAACGCATCGAGTGCCGACTGCGCATCGTCAAGCCGGTCGATGCCGATCAATGCGTCGGCTTCCATCGCACGCCAGTTGAAGATGCCAGGACGCCCGCCGACGTCGTCGAGCTTCGTCGCGCGCACCGACTCCGTCGCGGCGAGCACCGCAAGCCAATCGCCACGCGCACATCCGAGGGCCGCCGCAGCAACGGCAGCAGCAGCGATCGCCAATACAGTCGGAAAACGGACGGCGGCTGCTCGCGCAGCGGCCACGTTGGCCCGAGCTGCCGGCCATTGTCCGCGAAACGCGAAGACCTGGGCCGCCTGCCCATGCGCCCGAGCTAGGTCCAACGGGCGATCGGCGTCCTGCGCCAGCGAGATCGCTACCTCCGCATGCGCGAGCGCTGCGTCCCAGTCACCGCGACGAAAGTGCGCATCACTTAGGTATGTCAGGCACGGCACCGGGTACGTCGACGGCAACCCGGCGCGCAGGCGCGCCGCCGCAACAGCCAGATCGGCGATCGCTGCGGACAGGTCGTCGGTGTACACCCTGAGCATCCCGCGCATGATCAATGCGTCGGTGTCCGCAAGTGGCACCTCGTTCGGCGAAGCAGGCAAGAAGCCCAGCGCCATCAGGCCGGATGTGCTGCGGCCCGCTGTGGCAAGTGCGTACGCCTGCGCCGTACACGCCATCGCGCGCAACGGCGAGCCCGCGACCGTGGCCTCAACTGCCCGGCTCGCCCAGTCAAGACCTTGCTGAGGTCGACCGGAGATCGCCATGAGGTTGGCCAGCGATGTTGCCGCGCGAGCGCCGATCTCGGTTTCGACCACGCGATCGTGCGTTTCCCAAGCAGCCAGGAGGCGCTGCTCTGCAGTGGGCGACCCGGTGAAGACTCCGAGTAGTCCGACCAAAGCGTCGCACCGAGCGCTGCTGGCGGTGCACGAACTCAAGACCCGCGCCGCTGCCGCCGTGTCGGCAGAACTCAGCAGCACAGCTGCGGCGTCGAGCAAACGACGTTCGCGATCGGCGGCCGCTAACGACAAGGCCGCCGCCTGTTCCATCGCCCACGCAGAAGCCGCAGCGTCACCCGCGTCTGACGCGGCCCGCCCGGCCGTTTCGAGTTCCCTTGCGAGCTCCTCATCGGGGCCGAGTGACGCCGCGACCCGGTGGACCAATCGGGGTCGGCCGGCGAGTAGATCGGCTGCTCGCGCGTGCAGCGCCCGGCGCCGCGTCGGGCTCAGGTCGTTGTAGATCGCGGCCCGATACAACGGATGCGCGAACGTCACCTCCGACGAGCCACTCTCCGCGACGAGTTCGGTCGCGATGGCCCCGTCGACCTCGTGCGGCGAGCCCGCCAGTTCCGCGAGTGCCATCACGACGGACGTCGGCGAGTGCTGTCCGAGCACCGCTGCGGCTGCAAGGAATGCTTGCGTCGACGCCGGCAGCGCTCCCACTCGGGTCAGGATCACCGACGACAACCCTCGAGGCGCCGGGAGTCCAGCATTTCCCGCCGGGCTCAAGCCCTCGACACCAATCTCGTCGAGTAACGCCCGGCAGTAGAGCGCGTTGCCTTTCGTGTGCACCGCGAGCTCGGACGCTGCCCTGTCGGACAACGCACCCAGCCCGAGGTCACTCGCCAGTTGGGTGAGGTCGGCGGAACTCAGACCGCCGACACGGATCTTGGTTACTCGAGAGTCGCCGGCGACGAACCGTGCCCAAGCGGCGTCGTCCAACTCACCTGTGCGACTCGATACGACCGTCAGCACCTTGTCGGCGCGCAACCTTCGCAAGGCGAACAGGAGGGCACGCGATGAGGGCCGATCCACCCACTGAAGGTCTTCGATCGAGACAACGACCACCTGGTCGGCGTCCTGCAACTGATCGAAGAACGCGAGCAGCTGCGACCCGGCCGCGATCGGATCAAGCCCGGGCTCGGTGAAGGTTCCAGGGTGCAACTGGTCGACGATTCCGTACGACAGCAACGTCTCTGCTTCGTCGCCACCGACTTCAACGATCACGGCGTCGGGAATCGAGCCAAGGAAGTGAGACAGCAAGGTCGATTTGCCCGCGCCGGCTTCGCCCTCGATGAAAACGATCTGCGGCTGACCCGTTCGGGCGGCGGCGAGACGCTGCTCAAGGATGTGGAGTTCGGGCTGCCGCCCAACGAAGCCAACTGTGGCGCTCACGAAGTTCACGGTACTGGCCGCAGTCGCGACAAGTAGTCGGGCCATACTGCAGGTGAGCCCGAGACTTCGAGCGCCTACCCCGACAGGGGATTGATGACATCGCTTGCGGGCCCACAGCGTTCGGCCCGCTGGCAGATGCTTGGAATCATCTGTCTTGGCGTGATCGCGCTGACCCTGAACTGGTTCGACGTTGCACCCGCGTTTCCGCGGATCGGCAGCGAGTTCCATGTCGGGCTCGGGTCGCTGAGTTACCTCATCTCGTTGTACATCGTCGGGTACGGGCTCGCGCACATTCCGAGCGGAATGCTGGCCACGGCGATCGGTCTGAAGAAGACCGTGGTGCTCGGTCTGATTGTGCAGGGATTCGCCGGCGTGATGTCGGGGTTGTCGCACAACTACACCGAGCTCGAGGTGTTCCGCGTCGTCAGTGGAATCGGCGGATCGGTGTTCATTGCAGTCGGCTGGGCCGCAATCGTTGTCTGGTTCGACGGAAAAGATCTGACGCTCGCGCTAGGAGTCTTTGGCGGAGCCGCGTTCAGTGGCGGAGCCGCACTGGCCCTGTACGTGTGGCTCTATGTGCAGCGAGCGACGAGCTGGCATGCGTCACTCGTTCTTGCCGGCGCGTTCGAATTGCTTGTCGCGGTCGCAACCTTCGCGATGTTTCGCATCCCCGACAGGGCGGCGACACTCGGCGGGGTGCGGTTCGACCGTGCGGCGATGCGAACCCTGCTAGCGACCAGAGACCTGTGGATCTACGGCATCGCGCTGCTCGGAGGATACGGCGCGTACTTCACGACCTCACAGCTGTTCGCCGAGTACGCGACGCTCGACCGGCACCTTGCAGCGTCTTCGGGAGGCTTGCTGTCAGCGGTCATCTTGCTGGCCGGAGTCCCGGCCAGCTTGGTCGGCGGTTACTGGGCCGACCGCAGCACGAACCTGCGGGCGTTCATCATCGGGTCACTAATCGCCGTTGCGGTGCTGCTCGTCTTGATCCCCGTCGTACCGACAGGCGCGCTCTGGGTGCTTGGCATCGGCATCGGTTTTTTCACGATCTTCGGGTTCGCGGCCTGGTCGGCAGTGCCGGCTCGGGTGTGCCACATCGACTACGAACACATCGGGACGGCAACCGGTCTGATGCTCTCGCTCGCGGCTGTCGGTGGCTTCTTCATTCCGATCGTCTTCGGGCACCTCGCGTCGCGGACGAGTTTCGATACCGGCTGGGTGTTCCTTGCCATCGTCTCGTTTGTCTTCGCGTTCGTTGGACTTGCCGGCCGCAACCCCGCAACAGACCGCGAGCGCGACGTCTTGGCCTCATCCCAGAGGCGGACCTCCTCCGTATAGATCCTCCCTTGCGTGGACTTGGTCGGCACGTCCGTCCAGGCAGACGGGGAGCTAGCTGTCTGCCCTACAGGACAGGTGGCAACTGGCGGCGGCAGCTACGGCCTCATCAGAGTTGCGGCAACGGGTGCGACTCAGGAAGCCGCCGATCTCTTCCTGTCCTATCTCCCGCGTTCGACGGCACTGGCTGGGAGCCCGACTTCAGTCGCCTGGACGGGCAGGACTTCGATCCGACCGAACAACTTGACGTCACCGTGTTTGTCGTCTGTATCGACGGCACGATCGGCTGACCCTTTCACTCTTGTCGAATCCGATCGGTCGCTCTAGAGTAACCGTTACCTATGAGCAACCAATCAGCAGACGTCATTTTCGATGCGCTCGGCGACCCCGTGCGCCGCCGAATCCTGGAACTTCTTCGCGACGGCCCTTCGCCGGTCGGCCAACTGGCTGACCGGCTTCCGGTCGGTCGACCAGCGGTCAGCAAGCACCTGAAGGTGTTGAGCGGCGCCGGTCTGATCGAACACCAAAGCGTCGGCACTAGAAATCTGTATTCGCTCGCGCCCGCCGGATTGGCCGTCGCGCAGCAGTGGCTGGTGCGCACCTGGGACGTCGCACTGGCCCGTTACACAGCCGCCGTGAGAACCCCTAAGCCATCGAGGAGATCGCGATGAGTCCCCTTGCACCCATCCGGCGCGAAGTCCTCGTTGACGCAGACCCCGTTCGAGCATTCGTTGTGTTCACCGAGCAGATCGGGAGCTGGTGGCCGGTCGCATCGCACAGCGTGCACGGTGAAGGTTCAACGGTCATCTTCGAGAGCAACCATTTCATCGAAGTCGCCGGCGATGGGCAACGAATCGAGTGGGGCACCGTCACCGAATGGCTGCCAGGAGAACGCCTCGCATTCAACTGGTATCCGAGCGCGGACGCCGACCGTGCGAGCCACGTCACGGTTAGCTTCGCCGCCATCAACGAGCAGACCTTGGTGACCCTGGTTCACGCAGGGTGGGAAGTGTTCGCCGACCCGGCAGATACCCGCGCCGAGTACGACGAGGGTTGGCCGGTAGTGCTCGCCGGACTCGCGGAACACATAGCCAACGCCGAATTAGAGCAGGACGACGGTGATGACACGTGGGTCGCGCTGCTGCATCGCCCAGGCCCAAACGCACCGCGCGAAGGTTCCGTCTTCGAGGCACCCGGCTTCGGTGACCACGTCGCGTTTCTTTCCCGAATGCGCAACGAGGGACTACTAGTCGCGGCCGGTCCGTTGCTCGACGCCGCCGGTGAGGGCATGACCGTGCTGCGGCTTCCCGGCGCGAACCGATTGGACGAAGCACGCGACCTGGCCATGAAGGCAGATGCAAGCGTGGCCAACGGTTTCTTCACTGTAGAAGTTCGACCGTGGCAGGTCATGCTGCAAGCCGTACCGCCTGTCTTGACTGGCAGCGAAGGCGATTGACGATGGTACTTAAGGAACGCATCGAATGCGGAGGCAGCTGATGTCGGCCGCCGAAATCGACGGCCACCTGGGCCAACTCGAGGAGCCGAAACACTCGACGCTGCAACAGCTGCGCCGCGACATCCTCAGCGTGGTCCCCGACGCTGAGCAATGCCTGTCGTACGCCGTGCCTGGATTCAATGTTGCCGGCAAAACTATCGCCGGGTTTGCCGCCTTCAAGAACCACCTGAGCTACCTCCCCCACAGTGGCTCGGTGTTTGCACAATTAGCTAATGAGCTGGCTGCTTATCAGAAATCGACCGGCGCGCTGCGCTTCGCGGTCGACCAACCGCTGCCTCGCGAGCTGGTCGAGAAGTTGATCGTTGTTCGACTGCGACTGTCGGGCCAGTGAACCCCGTACCGTGACGCCATGACGCGCTTTGTGATTGATCCGCCGACGCTCGTTCTGCTTGCCGAAGACGGTCGTTCGATCAACCCGGCTCACCAGCTTGTCGCCCCGAACTCGATTCGCTCGCAGGCGCTCGATCTACTGCTGCAGAGCGTGAACACGGGCGAACTCAGCGACAAGGCTGCTCTCGATCTCCACGAGCGGATGACCGAGTTGAAGATTCGCGTACTCGGTGATCGTGTGTCGCGACGGCTCGCGTGGCGAACAGTGCGGGAACACAACTGGACGACGATCCGAGAGGCCGAGTACATCGCGATCACGAAGCTCCAGGCCGATGCGCTCATCGCGACCGACCCGGAGCTCGCGGCCAAGGCCTCAGGTCTGGTGCCGCTCGCCAGGGTGAGCGAGCTCTACACCTAACCGGCCACGTTGCTCACGCGTCACCACGCACGAGTCGATACGCGGCCGCGGTAGTGAGCAGGATCGCGTATCCGCAGAACACGACGAATCCGATCCAGGGCGACAGTGCATGGCTTGGTCCAGCGCCAAACACGGTCGCTCCGGCGTTGGACGGGAGGTACGGGTCGAGGTTGTTGCTGATCGATGCCGGGAGCAGCGCGGTCAGCTGGGGAATCACGAAGAAGGTACCGACGAACGCCGAGATCGAGGCGGCCGTGTTGCGCAGCAGCGCACCGAGCGCGAGGCCAATCATTCCTGCAATGGTCACGTACAGGGCGGCACCGACAACTGATCGCAGCGCACCCGGTGCACTAATCGCGACGTTCAGATGGTGGCTGGCGAGCAGCGACTGTCCGAGGTAGAACGACGTCACAGCTGCTGCCAATGACAGTGTGAACACGACGCCGGCAAACACTGACAGCTTGCCCCACAGCACTGGAAGGCGACGCGGTACGGCAGTCAGTGACGCGCGGATCATGCCGGTGCTGTACTCGCTGCTGATCAGCAGCACACCGAGCACGCCAATCGCCAGCTGCGCCAGGCTGAAGCCGGCCAGACTCGTCGTGACGGCACTAAATGTGTTCCGTTCACTGGCGTTGAATGTGTGGTACTCGCCTGCGACCACCGAGGAGAACAACGTACTGACGCCGATCATCAAAACGACTGCAACGAGCAGCGTCCAGACGGTAGAGCGAACAGTCCGGAACTTCGTCCATTCCGATCGCACGATGCGTCGTTGCGTGACTCGAATGTCAGATCCGATGGAACTGGCCCGAACGAGTGGGATAGCGACCGCGGCACTCATCGGGTGCCCACGATCTCGGTGTTCGTGGCCGTGATGGAGCGGTAGTCGACAGAGTCGTGAGTCAGTTCCATGAATGCCTCCTCGAGTGATGCGTGTTGGGGTGAGAGTTCGTAAATGGGGAGCTGCGCCTGCCACGCCGTGTGGCCGATCTGCTCGGCCGTAAGGCCTTGCACCTCCAGGACGCCGACCTGCTCGCTAGTCACGGCCACGTCGGGTCCGTACAGCAGATCGCGCAGCTCCGCCGCTGCAGGAGTGCGCACGATGACGGTGCTTCCGCTCGCCCGGGAGATGAAGTCGGCGACTGTCGTGTCGGCGATGAGCCGACCTCGTCCGACGACGACGAGCCTGGTCGCCGTCAGTGCCATCTCGCTCATGAGGTGCGACGAGATGAACACTGTTCGGCCTTGCGCTGCGAGTGCTGTCAGGGTGGTGCGGATCCACAACACGCCTTCTGGGTCGAGCCCGTTGACCGGCTCATCGAGGACGACCACGCTGGGGTCGCCCAGTAGTGCGGACGCCACCCCGAGTCGTTGACCCATGCCGAGGGAGAAGCCACCGACGCGCTTACTTGCGACGTCCCGCAAGCCGACCATGTCGATCACTTCGTCGACGCGGCGCTTGCTGATGCCATTGGTTTGAGCGAGGGCGAGTAGGTGGTTGCCGGCCGAGCGGCCGGTGTGGACGGCCTTCGCCTCGAGCAAGACACCGAGCTCGGCCATGGGTGCCTGGCACTCGTGGTAGTCCTTGCCGTTCACTCGCACTTGGCCGCCGGTCGGTCTGTCCAAACCCGCGATCATCCGCATCGTCGTCGACTTGCCTGCACCGTTCGGGCCGAGGAAACCAGTCACGATTCCCGACTGAACAGTGAAGCTCAGGTCATCGACCGCGAGCTTGTCACCGTATTTCTTGCTGAGGTTCTCGACCTCGATCATTGCTGTTCCTCCATCTAGAAAGTCGGGGTTATTGAGCGAGCGCTACTTACGCCGGGATGAGTTCCTTTTGAGCGGCGACAGGTGCCGCGTCAGACGCTGTGATCGGCGACGGGCTAAAGCCCTTGACGATCAGGCGCACACCGAGCGAGAACTCCCATGCGGCGATCGGCAGTGTCGCGAGTGCCGACCACGGCGAGCTGGGTGAGTTGTGGCCGAGCAGTGTTGCGACTACGGCGCTGGCGAGCAGCGGTGCGCCGACGAGTCCCATCGTGGGGATGATGCGTGGCACGAGTCGCGACCGGTACATCAGCGAACCGAGGAGCACTCCATTGATCGCCGGCATGAGGGTCTGGCCGAGCAGCATCGTTGTCTTGTAGGTCGCGACATGCGATGCGCCGGTGGTGACAAGCGCGGCCGCATCTGCGGGCGACGACGCCGCGGTCTGTCGTAGTGTGACGATCGAAACGAGGCTCAGGACGCCAGTAAAGATCATGGCGGCTTCAAGGACGCGCAGTGTGACGAAGCCGAGTGCGGCACTCTCGTTCTGCCGTTTGATCACCGGGTACAGCGTGACTGCCGTGCCGATACCGGCGAGAGCGACGATCACTTCGAGGAGGCAGCCGAACAGCACAGCGTTCTGGCTGCCGGATCCGAGGATGAAGGCACCCGTGTGGTTCTTGACCTGGCTGTACATCCCGAGCGTGGGGATGGAGATGAATGTGACCACGTAGAAGATGCCGGCGACGAGCGCCTTCTTTCGCAACGGGGTCATAGGTGTAGTCGTTGTCATTGCGGTCTCCTGTTGTCGATTGCGTGGACGGCGGGGTGGCGGGGGTCGACGCGGGTCACAGAGACCAACGGCAACCCGATGTCGCGTACTTTCTGGAGCAAGCCATGCAGGGCGGCCTGGTCAATGACGGAGCCGCGAATGGCAGTGGTGCCGTCGCTGTCCTCTGTGAGGGTCAGCCCGTCGAACCAGGCGCTCCATCGGCTGCCGAGGTGGCCCTTGAGGCGGATCTCGTACTCGCCGGCCTCGTCCCACCCGCCGTCCGATGGCGTTCTGCTCATTTGATTTCCTCCAGTTCTTCTGGAGGGAAAGCTAGAAGCGGACGTGGTGAGGCAGCATCACCATGTGTGGTGATTGAGGTGGTGATTACCGAGACAGGAGGTGCAGCTCCGTAGCCCGGCGGATGGCCGCTCGACGGTCGTTCACGTCGAGCTTCGTATAGATATTCTTGGTGTGCGTCCGCACCGTGTTGAGGGAGACGACCAGTGTGCGGGCGATTTGAGGCCCGTTCAGGTCGGTGGCGAGCAGCCGAAGCACCTCAAGCTCGCGGTCGCTTAACGGCTCGATCAACCCCTGGTCGGCACGCGAGTCGGCGTCCGTATTCGTGAATGCCGCCTGTAGGCGCCGGACATAGGTCCGCGCGATTCCGTCTTTCGCCGCCGCCCGCAGTAGCGATGCCATCGGCGCGCCTTCATCGACGAAGACGCGAACGTAGCCGTGCGGCTCGGCCAGTGCCAGCGCCCGTTCGAGCGTCACGAGAGCGTCTGGCACGGCACCGACGGCGTGCTGCGTGAGTGCCTGGAGCACCAGTATCTCGATGGCGCTCCCGGTTCTGCCGCCCTCTTCTGCCGCCTCAAGCAGCCGCTGAAGTAAGGCGGTTGCCGAGTGAAGGACGCTCTCATCAGGCACCGCCGTCTGCTGCGCCAAGAGCACGCGCGCCAGCGTGACGTGCTCGAATTCGCGCATATAGCTGAGATCGTCGTCGGCGGAGAGGCCTTGTTCACGCACCCATCCGAGTGCCGCGCCCAATGAGCCTTGAGTGACCCATAACCGTGCCCTTACCGCCGGGATCGGTCGAACGTTCGGAAAGAAGTCGCCTCGATATACACGCTCGGCGTCGTTGATCAGATCGAGCGCACCGCTCGGATCTCCTTCGGCCTCCCGGACTCGAGCCATCGCGACCCGCGAGCGGTAGGCGTTCTGCGGCAATCCGAGGTGCGCGCCCAGCTCCTGGCTTTGCCGCAGAAGTTCGTTGGCAGCTGGCAAGTCATTGCGTTCACGGCAGATCTCGCTCATCCCGACGTACATGTCTGCCGTACCACGCAATGTGGGTCCACCGTGGGCGGCCGCAAACTCGAGTGCGTGCTCGTAGGTGCGCATCGCGTCGCCGAGACGACCTTGCACGCGCCGGATGTCCGCCATACCCAGCGAGCAACCAAATGTGTCGGCAACATGCCCGGCGCGGTACAACCCGGCGACGCATTCCGCCCACGCGCGGTGGCCCGCCTCAAGCCGAGAATCCCCGGTGATCCAGTACGCGATTCCCAGGAGACCGGCCGCAGCGGCCCGCGGGAGGTGGTCGTCCTCCGGCGAGAGGTCTAACGCGTGTTGTGCGTGGCTCACCGTGGCAATCACATCGCCCCGCGCGAGCGCGCTAGCGGCGCGATACAACGCAATCGCCGCAGGGAGACGGTCGAACTCCTCCTCATTGGCAACGACCATCTCTGAGGCCCGGTCGGAGGGGCCGGTACCGGCCGGCTGCAGCCACCGCTCGGCGTCCTGCAATCGAGCCTCGACGCCCTCGAACTCGCCACTCGCCAGCAATGCCCCAGCAAGCCCAACGCTCAGCACCGGCCTGACCAGGATCACGTCGGCGGGAAGCGACTTAATCCACCCGTGCAGCGTCGCTTCCTGTCGATCCCGACGCGTGACGGGGATCGCGAGCTCGACCAGGTCAGCCGCCCGATCGAAATCCTTTGCAGCCATCGCGTGCTGGATCGCCTCAGTCAGATCGCCGTTGCCCTGGTACCACCCACTTGCGCGCACGTGCAGGGCCGCGATGTCGTCGGGTCGGCTCTCCAGCAGGTGCGCCTGCAGAACGTCGGCGAAGAGGCGGTGATAGCGGTACCACTCGCGAATATCGTCGAGCGGGACGACGAACAGGTTTCCGTGCTCGAGTGTCTCTAGCATTGCCTTGCTGTCGTGCCGCTGCGTCACGGCATCACACAGCGCGCCGTTCAGTCGTTCCAAGACGGACGTCGATAGCAGGAAGGTCCGTACGTGATCGGGCTGACGCTGCAGGACCTCGTCGACCAAGTAGTCGACGATGTACCGGTCGTTGCCCGCGAAGCCGGTGATGAACCCCGCGACGTCCGCTCGTCCTTGCATAGATAGTCCGGCGAGCTGCAGCGCCGCGATCCACCCCTCGGTGCGCTCGCCCAAGAGCGCGACGTTCGCCGCGGTCAAGTCGAGACCGAGCACCGTGTTGAGATACGTCGCGGCCTCGTCGTGGGAAAAGCGCAGATCGGCGGCGCGGATCTCGACCAGCTCACCTCGCGCACGCAGCCGGGCCAGCGGTAGTCGCGGGTCGGCACGAGTGGCGATGACGATGTGCACTTGCGAGGGCAGGTTTTCGATCAGGAAGATCATGCCTTCCTCGACGTCCGGACTCTCGAGCACGTGGTAGTCATCGAGCACGATCGCGATGTCGTGGGGCATGGCGCCGAGCTCGTTGATCATGATCGTGAGAACGGGTTCGATCGGCGCATCAGCCGACTGCAGCAGCGGGAGCGCACTCGCACCAACGCCTGGCGCCACCGTCTGCAGTGCCGTGATCAGGTACGTCCAGAATGTCGCCGGCCGGCTGTCCTTCTGGTCTAGTGAGAGCCAAGCCACCGCCCGCTTGGGGGTCGAAGCAAGCCATTCGGTCAGCAGCGTGGTCTTCCCGAAGCCAGCCGGTGCCGAAATGAGGGTCAGCTTCGACTCGGCGCCGCGGCGCAGGCGCTCACTGAGTCTCGGTCGCGCGACGACACCAGACCGCGGTTTTGGAAGGTACAGCTTGGTCTCAAGCAGCGGCTCAATCACTACAGCCCCTGTCTTCAGTCGTTGAGAGCGAACGATACGGGTCGGGAGAGACCCAGGAACTATTTGCGAAGCCGTCGCCACGAATGGCGAGCGTCTGTAGCCTGCGAGTCGCGGACGCCGTGATCCTTTCGAGCGGGGGCAAGCGCGACAGACTCGCAGCAAAGCGGCTGCTCCGCCGATAGATTCGGTCCTGCTCCGCGGGGTCTAAGTAGCTGCATTCCGGAGTTGGCGTGCCCTCTCAGCAAGCGCAGTCAGGGTTTCCCTCGTTGTGCGCAAGTTCCGTTCGGGGATGCCTTCGGTGAGAGCGGCCTCGGTTGCGCGCATCGTCTGTTGAAGTCGGTTGTAGAGCCGCCGACCTGCGGGAGTCAGGCTGACGAGGCTCGCTCGACGGTCAGTTGGCGACGGTGAGCGTTTAACGTGGCCGCTCTTCTCCAACTGGTCGATGCGTTCGACGATCGACGGCCCGATGATCTCAAGCCCGCGGGCAAGGTCTCGTTGGATGACCGGCCCTTCGGCGTTGAGCGCCGAAAGTACCTGCCAGCTCGAGAACGTGGTCCCGGCCTCAGCTAGCACCGCATCGAGCAGAGCGCGGGTCGCACGGGCGGTGACGTTGAGCTGACGACCCAACGGGTCGAAGCCATCATCGCTCGGCGGTTGCGGCACGACCGCAGGCTACCGCTCCGGAATCCGGTTTGCGCTATAGGTCGGGAGCAAATAGATTGGCTCCGATCTAGTTTGTCGACACGAGGAGCACCATGAAACTGGCAGTGTTCGGAGCGACGGGCGGCACCGGCCCGTTCGTGCTTCGTGAGGCGGTATTACGTGGCCACGAGGTCACCGCATTCGCGCGTCGTCCGGAGGCCCTCGTCGTGCCGTCGAGCTTGGCATCGATCGTGACGGGTGACGCACGAAATCTCGATGACGCGGCGGCCGCAGTTCAAGGCCAGGACGCGGTCATCATGACGGTCAGCGGGCGCACCCAACCGGGAGCCGTATGCGAGATCGCGAGAGCCGTGACAACCGCGATGTCGGAGGCCGGAGTGCCGCGACTGATCGCTACGAGCGCCTACGGCATCGTCGCGACCAAGCCGTACGTTATGGCTGGTCTCGTGCGGCGCATGTTTGCTGCGACGTTCGCCGACCAGGCAGCGGCGGACGAACTCGTCCAAGCCACCGAGCTGCAGTGGACGATCGCGCGCGCCACCCGGCTGATCGACAAGCCCGCGAAACGGCCAGCACGCACGACTACTGAGTTGATCTCGAAAGGCCCTTACTCGCTGTCGCGCGACGCCTGGGCCGAGACGTTGCTGGATCTCGCCGAGAGCGGCACAGATATCCGCCGGATCGTGAACGTCACCGGCTGAACCACGGTTTCTCCGTCACGCACGAGACCCTTGATCACCTAGGCTGCGACCATGCTTGGTCAGGTGCTCGCCACTCGTTATGTCGCGCCCTTGCGCGAGGGTGGCTCGCTGCCCGGCATCGTCGAGGCCGCGGATCTCGGCACCTACGTCATGAAGTTTCGCGGCGCAGGTCAAGGCACCAAGGCCCTTATCGCAGAAGTCATCGTGCACGGCATCGCGCGCCGCCTGGGTATACGCACGCCAGACATCGTGTTGCTCGACCTTGACCCTGCGATCGCGCGCTATGAAGCCGATGAAGAGGTACAGGACCTGCTCAACGCCAGCATCGGACTCAACCTCGGCATCGACTTCCTGCCGGGAGCGCTTGGCTACGACGGCAAGTCATTCGTCGTCTCGTCCGACGAGGCCGCCAGGATCCTTTGGCTCGACGCATTCGTCGCCAACGTCGACCGCTCCTGGCAAAACCCGAATCTCCTCGTGTGGCATCGCCAGCTGTGGTGCATCGATCACGGCGCCTCGCTGTACTTCCATCACAATTGGACGACGGCGGCTGACGTGGTGCCGCAGCGCTTCGCGGCGCGGCCATATGCCTTCGACAAGCACATCATGAACGCGTACGCCGACGGTCTACCGCGAGCAGACATTGAGCTGGCGCCACACGTCACGTGGGAACTGCTGACCGAGGCGATCGGCGACATTCCCGATGACTGGCTTGACGGTCCGCACGCCGACGCGTCAACAGTTCGCGGTTGGTACGTCGACTATCTTCTTGCTCGCGTGGCGACTCCCCGCGTGTGGTTGGGTCAGGCGTCATGAGTGCAGGGGTGCGAATGCCATTCCAGTACTTCGTGCTTCGCTGCATGCCGCGTGTTGACCGCGGCGAGTTCATCAACGTCGGCGTCGTCATCTTCTGTCAGGCAGCCGAGTTCCTCGATGCGCGCATCGACCTGCCCACCCAGCGGGTAACCGCTCTCGACGCGGACGTCGACGTGGCTGCTCTAGGTGCAGCGCTCAGCAATATCGAGGCGGTCTGTCGCGGCGACTCGAGCGCCGGCGAAGCGGCAAATGGCGATCTCGGCAAGCGCTTCGGCTGGCTAGCAGCGCCTCGTAGCACAGTGCTTCAGCCGGGCCCAGTGCACGGCGGATTGACGGAAGATCCGGCCGCCGAACTCACGCGCCTAGCCGAAGCACTAGTGCACTGACATCCCCACCACGGGTGCTCGGGTTGCTAGCCGACATGGAAGTAAAGGGACCCTCCGTTGTGCGACGCAGCGACAAGCAACACGACGAATAATGCGATGTCGACAACGCCGAGGACGATGCCCGCGACCGCCATGTGGTGATGGCTTGCTCCACGGTTGGCCCTAGCTAGTCCGACGCAACCGAAGATGATCGCGAGCGGTCCGAGGATGACGTTGAATAGGACGAGTCCGACAATCCCGCAGACCATACCCGCCACCGCGAGCCCGTTGGACTTGCTGCTCACCGTTGAACTGTTCTCGAACGTTGTCATGTCGACTCCCCGAGTCATGTCCCGCTGTTGGGATCGACGGCGCACTACCCGCACGATGTGATCAGAAACATTGCCGTCGGCGTCCGTCGTTTCGCCGAGGCATCGGCGGGTACATCCGCGTTGCTGCAGGCAGCGACTTCCGTCCAGACCCGGCGTTAGTCCTTAGGGGGAAGCCCGACATGACGTATTCGGCCGGCGGAACGAACTCGGCCGGTGGAGCAGGCGGCGTCAAACGATTCGGATACTCGGGATTTCGCCTAGCAACGTTGCACCCACACGTCTACTACGCCGTTGCGGCGGTCGATGCAATCGTCTTCACCGTGCTCGGCCTCATCGTGATGCTGAGGTCGGTGGGTGGCGGTATCGCCATCATCGCGTGCGGGCTGGTCGCTGCCGGATTCGCCGCTTGGCCTGCGTGGTGGTCAGAGCAGCACCCGCAGCTCGCAGCCGAGTACGTCGGACAGCGCCGTGAGAGAAGCCAGCGAATGGCCCGGCGCCACCCGCTGTACTTCATTGTCTTGCTTCCGATCGTGCTCGCCGTCGATATGGCGCTGCGCTGGCACGCCGGTTCTAACAACGACATTGCCCACCACGGCTTATGGAGCTGGATAGTGCCGGCCGTTATCGGCCTAGTCGGCGGCGGAATCGCTGGCACCGCCCTGGTCGTGCGGGCCCGGCGCGCAAAGCCAACCCACGGGTAGCCGCCAGGCGGCAGCCGCTTGACAAGACTTCTTGTCACGATGATACTTGTCACAAGAGTTCTCGTGAGGAGGTCAAAGACAATGCATCCCTATCTACTAGAGACGTTCGCCCACGACCGGGCAGCCGAGATGGCCCGCAGCGGCAGCGCTCGCTCGAGCCGGCAGCCCCATCGGCCCCAGCGGCCAAGGCAGCGCCTCGGCTGGATGCTGGTCACCGTTGGCCTGCGCCTGATCGGCGACGGCACCGCGCGTCGGCGCCCTGCTCCCATCGGCGGCTGACGTGAGCCCGACCGCCAAGAAGGCGACAGCTAAAACGCCAGCCAAGGCGCCCGCCAAGAAGGCCGTCAAGAAGGCAACCGCCAAGACGATCGCCCGCAGGGAAGAGCCTCGCAAGCTCACCGACCCACGGGTGATCCGCGCGCTCGCCCACCCGGTGCGCATCGCGTTACTCGAGGCCTTAGTAAGAGAAGGTCCTCTCACCGCCACCGAGGCGGCAGAACTGCTCGCCGACAGCCCGGGCAACATGTCGTGGCACCTGCAGACTCTCGCGAAGTACGGGTACGTCGAGGAGGCCGAAGGCGGTGTCGGACGACGCAGGCCGTGGCGCCTCGTGTCGGTGGGCACGTCATACGACGAGGACCCTGATGACACCGAACTGTCCGTCGCGGCGACCGGCCTGACCAAACTCGGCAACGAGCGCGCGTTCGATCGGCTGGACCGGTGGATGAATGAACGCGGCAGCTACCCGCGCGAGTGGCAACACGCGTGGTTCTCGCAGAACAACATCAGCTACCTGATGCCCGACGAACTCAGGCAGATGGGGGAGGACCTTCTCGAAGTCATCCTCCGCTACCGCGAGCGCACCGTGCACCCCGAGCTGCGCCCCGAAGGGTCGGTGCCGGTGAGCATCCTCGCGTACGGATTCCCGATCCAGCCCACACCCTCGGGCAACTAGTAGTTACTCCGAGGCCTCTGCTTGTTGTAACCAGGCGTAGACATATTGCAGGAAGTCAGCGCCACTGACTGCCGTGAAGGTTGCGATTACGGTCCGGGTGGCTTTCGGTGCGATCATCAGCCCGAGCACGAAGCCAGTGGCGACCCACTGCCCTAAGCACATAGGGCAGGTCACCATCTCGCCAAAAGAGTGCTGCAAGCCAACGCCGCGGACCTCTTCCTTGAGTTCCGCAGGTGCGCTGGTCCCGGCATAGACGGTGAAGGGCGCTCGCAAGGGACTGGTGATCGGGTCCTTCGCGATTGTTCGGGCAACCTTGTGGGTCGCGACGGTCAACTGCGCAACATCCCACGGTCCGAGCCTGTCCGGTGGTGTGCGGCCCAACGCCCGCGCAGTCGCCGCGGTGAGCGCAGTACCTCCTCCGTAGATGCTTAGCAAGGCGAGGTAGCCGCCAAGCGGGCGGTCATGACCGTTCTTGTATGCGGCTGCTTGACGTTGGAACCAGGTCGTCACGGGAGAACCTTTCAGGGAGTAGGCGTTGCCAGTCGAGCGGACGTCTCCAACATCAGCGCATGCACGAAGGCCTGTGGCAGGTTGCCGCGCATGTAGCGCTGGCGGACGTCGAACTCTTCGCTGAAGATCAGCGACGGCCCGCAAGCCGCTCGAGTGCGTTCGTACCAGCCTCTTGCTTCTAGTTCCTGCCCGCATTGCTGGAGCGCTAGCGCCACGAGGAATCCGCAGAGCAGGAACGAACCTTCGGCATCGGCGAGAGGGCGGGCGTCGTGGCGGAAGCGATAGGCGTATCCGTCGACGGTGAGGTCCTGAAGATACGTCTCAAGGGTTGTGATCGTGCGGGGATCGTCGACAGGCACGCATCCTCGGATGCCGGCGAACAGCAAGGCAGCGTCGACCGCCTCGTCGTCAGCTGCGCGTCGCCAGCGGCCGTCAGCATGCAAGCACTGCGCCGATGTGTCAGCCAGGATGTGATCGGCAAGGCCGATCCATCTGCCGGCCTCGTCCCTGGGAGCGTTGGCCGCAATGGATCGCAGCCCGCCGACCACCGTCAGCCGGCTGTGAGTCCAGGTCCGATTCTCAAGCTCCCAGATGCCCGCGTCGGGCTCCTGCCATCGCCGGCTGATCGCGCTGGCCGCGGCCTGAGCCGCCTGCCAGTGTTCTGCGTCGAGGCGGTCTCGCTGTGCAGCGATAGCGAACAGTTGGAGCGCTTCGCCGAAAGTGTCGAGCTGGAACTGGTTCGTGACGTGGTTACCGACAATGTCGAATCCACCTGGATAGCCGGAAAGGTTCAGATGCCGCTGGCGAGGAACCGGTTCTCCGTTGGTGGTGTAGGCCGGACACAGCTGATCGCCGTGCTCGAGGAGTCGCGCAGTGACAAACTCGACCGCAGCGTCCAAGAGCGGATCGTCACCGACCGCCGCTGCCGCAATACCGGCGAAGCACTGGTCGCGGATCCAGACGTAGCGATAGTCGTAATTCCGACCGGCTTCGGCGCGCTCGGGCAGGCTGGTCGTCGCGGCGGCGACCATCCCACCAGTGCTGC
Source organism: Acidothermaceae bacterium (assembly GCA_036501485.1). Classification (GTDB taxonomy): domain Bacteria; phylum Actinomycetota; class Actinomycetes; order Acidothermales; family Acidothermaceae; genus PALSA-607. The sequence continues at coordinate 50,222 of DASYAG010000019.1, forward strand.
TGGTCAGGCCGCGCAGTACGGCGTAGCTGGTCCGCGCATCCGCGCGCGACAGACATCCATCCAGTGCCGGGACTGCGCTGCGCCAGGTGGTCTCGGTCGCACGCCAGGCCGCATCGGCGGCTACGGGTTCGGCAGGCAACGGGCGTTCGGAGATCTCCAGGACGAGATCGTGCTGCCCGCCTTGCTCCAAGTCGAGATGCAGCGTTAGCCGCTGACCGGCGTCGTGCGAACGGGCGGCGCCTGCTCCGGCCCACCGCAAGTACAACGCGCCGCAACGAGCTGTCCAGACGTCACCGTGGCGATGCAGATCGGTCATCGGTTCGTTGTCATAGTCGCTGCGGGGATGCAAGGTGACGTTGAGGGAACTAGGCCCGTCAATGGCACGCACGCGCCGCAGCAATACCGAGATCTGCGCGTCGCCGGGATATGCGAGGGCGTCGCGACACTCAGTCGTGCCGGCGCCGGTGGTCCACCGGCTCGTCCAGATCATCGAGGCGTCGCCGTAGCAGCCGCCCGAGACGAAGGGATCCGCCGGGCTGACGCTGTAGACCCCCTGGCCGCCGATCAGCGCACTGAAGATCGATCCGCTGTCGAAGCGGGGCGCGCACATCCAGACGATGTCGCCGCGCGGCCCTACGGCAGCGGCGCGCTCCCCATCGGCTAACAGCGCGTACTGCTGCAAGGGGTAAAACGGAACCGGAGGGCCGGACGACGAGTGGGTGGGCATCAGAGATTCCGGCGCCGCCCAGCGACGCCGCGCCGAAGCAGCATCGCCCCGCTTGCGAGTACGGCGCCGGCAAGCACACCGTGACGGTGCGACGCCCATACCTGCGGGTCACGGTCATGAGCTACCGCATCGAAGCTGCCGTGCGCGCCGAAGTCGTGGCCGTCAGGCCCGTCTGCAGGTTCCCACAGGTTCACTGGGTCCGTCGGTTCGCGCAGTTCTTGAGTCTGTTGCGAGTCGAACCCGGTTCGTGCGAGATAACGGTCAAGTAAGCCGGGAGCGAGCGCGTTGGCGATCAGCGTGGCTGTGGTGCTCGAGCCGATCCAGTACTCGCGACGCTGCGGGTGCTCGGCGGCGTACCGGATCGCGCGTGCGACAAACTCGGGTTGGAAGATCGGCGGAACGGGCTGCGCGCGACGGGGCAGCCGCGACAGCACCCACGAGAACTGCGGCGTATTGACCGCCGGCAGCTGGGGCATGGTGACGTGCACGTTGCTGTTCTCATGCAGCAGTTCGCACCGCAAGGCCTCATTGAAGCCCTGGATCGCATGTTTGGCGCCGCAGTAAGCACTTTGCAACGGGATCCCGCGGTAGGCCAAGGCCGACCCGACCTGCACGATGGTGCCCCAGTCGCGAGGCTTCATGTACTTCAGAGCTGCCATCGTGCCGTAGACGTAGCCGAGGTAACTGACCTCAGTGACACGCCGGTACTCCTCCGGCCGGATCTGATCGAAGGGAGCGAAGACCGATGTGAACGCGACGTTGACCCAGATCTTGATCGGTCCCAGCTCTTGCTCGACGCGATCGGCGGCGGCGAAAACCGCGTCGGGCTCGGCGACGTCGACCGCGATCGGCAGCGCGCGTCCGCCCGCTCGCTCCACGTCATCGGCGGCTGCGGCCAATCCCTTCTCACCGCGAGCAAGCAACGCCACAGCGTTGCCGCGAGCGGCGAACTCGATCGCCACCGCGCGACCCACACCACCGCTGGCGCCCGTGACGACGACGACCCCCGGCTCAGCCGACGTCCGCTCCGGTTTGGCGATCACGACGAACCGATACCCCCGGTCTCTCCTATCGCAAACCCGTGCCGAGGGTTACGCGGGCTGCACGCCCCAGCTTGCGGTGTGTGCCTGTCCGGGGGTGAGGCGGATCAAGCCTTGGCCGCTGCGGAAGGCGTTCGGCGGGCATGTCATCGGCTCTACCCCAAGACCAGTGCGCCAGTGCGGCGCGGGCTGGGTGTGCGCGGTGTAGATCTCGATGTACGGATAACTTTCATCGGCCCACAACGCAACCGCGCCCTGATTGGCTGCGGATAGGTGGACCCATGCGAGCCCGTCGCTGTCGCGGGCTAGGTCGGTAAACGTGTAGTCGATTTCGCGCGTACCGATTTGTCGCGGAGTTCGGAAGTCGTACGCCGATCCCTGCACGTCAGCCGACCCGGTCGGCAGGCCTCGTTCGTCAGTAGGGAGATACTGGTCGGCGTCGAGATGAAGCTCGCATTCGTCGATGAGTCCGGTGCCCAGGCTCAGGTAGGGATGTTGACCCGTCCCGTACGGGCACGGCTGCGTGCCGATGTTGGTGGCGGTCGTGCGCACGGTCAGCCCGGCCGCAGTGAGCTCGTAGTCGACGCGCACGTCGAGGGTGAACGGGTAGCCCATCTGCGGATGCAGGACGATGCCCATAACGACCTGGCTTTCGGTGTGCTGGTGGCAGGTCCAGTTTCGCCAGCGCCCGAAGCCATGGATGGCGTTGTGCGCCGCAGGTTCCGTGAGCGGCAGCTGGTAGTCGGTGCCGTCGAACGTGTAGGCACCGTCCTGGATTCGATTGGGCCACGGGACCAGGGGCAGTCCCCTTGCGCCGGTGCAATGCTCCGTACGTGAATAGCCGTCGAGCAGATGACGCCCGCCGACGTCATACCGGCGTAGTCCGCCGCCGACCTCGACCACAGTCGCGTGGTGCGCGCCGTAACTGATCTGGAACTGTTGCCCCGACGGCGTCGCAGGGCCAGATCGGACGTCGTCCCTGGCATCGGCTTGTCTCACGGTGTGCTCGATTCTGTCTGTCACGATTCTGCACGTTACGGCGACTGAAACCACTTCCTTGGCACAGCCTTTACCTGTCCGCGCAGTACGTCGCCTGCAGTGCTGTTTGGCTGTTCCGACGCAGGGTACGGCCGCAGCAAGTAGCGGCCGCGACATCGAATGCGAGACGTGCCATGCCAACAGTCAGCGACTTCGTGATTCAACGCGTTCGAGAGTGGGGCGTGACGCGAGTGTTCGGGTTCCCCGGCGACGGAGTGGGAGAGCTCGATGGCGCCCTCGGTCAGGCCGACCGCGACGGTCAAGGCCTGAGCTACGTTCGGCCTACGCACGAAGAGATCTGCGCGTTGATGGCGGTGGCGCACGCCAAGTTCACGGGTGAGGTCGGTGTCTGTGTCGCGACCTCGAGCCCTGGGGCCTTCCATCTGATCAATGGCCTCTATGACGCCAACATGGACAACCAACCCGTTGTCGCCATCGTCGGGCAGCAGGGATTGAACGCTCTCGGCACTTTTAATCAGCAGGAAAGCAACCTCGAGCGAACATTCGCCGACGTCGCCGCATACGTGCAGACGATCGTGTCCCCGCAGCAGGCCCAGGCGGTTGTTGACACCGCGTTTCGCACCGCGCGCGTTCGACTTGCGCCAACGGTCATCATCATTCCGCACGACGTTCAGGCAATGGAGATGGAAGAACCCGCGGTCGCGACGTGGGTCTCGCGCTCCAGCGCGGTCGCGCCGTCGATAGCGATAACGCCGCCCCACAGCGAGATCGTGCAGGCGGCCGAGATCATCAACAGCGGTGCGAAGGTCACGTTTCTCGTCGGTCACGGCGCCAACGGTGCGACCGACGAAGTGCTCGAAGCGGCGCGTCTCGCCGGTGCCGGCATCGTCACCGCGCTGCGCGGAAAGCAAGTCGTGCCCTCGGACATCGCGTTTCACTCGCAGCAGCTGGGACTGCTCGGATCGCGGCCGAGCGCGGATCAGATGGCTGGTTGCGACACGCTCGTTTTGCTTGGCACCAACTACCCGTATGGGCAGTTCCTGCCCAAGACTGGCCAGGCGAGAGCGATCCAGGTTGACCTCAAGCCCGAGCAGATGGGCCTTCGGTATCCCACGGAGTTGAACCTGTGGGGCGACGTCAAATCCACCCTGACCGCCCTGATCCCCCACCTGCAGGCTAAGACCGATCTGGGCTGGCAGAACACCGTTGCAGAGGGTATGCGTGAGTGGGACGAAGAGATAAAAGCGCAGGCGATGCTGAACTATCCGGATGGGGTCAACCCTCGGCGCGTCTACCACGAGCTGAACAAGCGGCTACCACCCAATGCCATCGTCACCGCTGATGCCGGCACAACTGCGGACTGGTATGGCCATCACATCCGACTACGGCGCGGCATGATGGGCGATCTCTCTGGCCGGCTGGCGACCATGCTCGCTGCGATGCCGTACGCCGTGGCGGCGAAGTTTGCCTATCCCGACCGCCCGGTGATCTGCACGATCGGTGACGGCGCCTTCCAAATGCTCGGTATGAACGAGCTCATAACCGTGAAGAAGTACATGGCGCAATGGAGCAATCAGCAGTTCATCGTGCTTGTACTGCACAACGACGACCTCAACCAGGTGTCGTGGGAGATGCGCACGGAAGATGGCAATCCGGTCTGGCCGGCGTCTCAAGACATCCAGACGGTCGACTACGCCGGATGGGCCGAACTGCTCGGCTTTTCTGGCATCCGCGTGAGGTCTGACGATGACGTCGAGGCCGCATGGGAGACCGCCTTTTCTCACCCTGGCGTCACCCTCATCGACGCGTACACGTCCAAGAACATCCCGCCGCTGCCGGCACATCTCACGAGGGAGCTCGTGATCAGCACCGCCAAAGGTCTGCTCAAGGAGGGGCCCGCTGCTGCAGGCCCGCTTCGTGACTCGGCCGAGGCGATCCTGTCCGAAGGTCTTCAACGGGCGAAGTCGGCGCTGCACATTGGTGACGGATCCGATGCAAGTTCCTAGAGCCTCGAAGCGACACCCGGTGGGAATCGATCGCTTGCTGGCTGACATCCGAACCGGCCACTTCGAGAAGACCCTGTCGGCGTTGGCCGCAGTCGGTGCGGCGGTGACGACCGGTGAGATCTACCTGTCGCACGACTCGGCGAGCTTCGGCAACAAGATGATGTGGGTGCCGGTGTTCGTCATGCCGACGGTCATTCCGGCGGGCATCGCGGCGGTGTTCTCGAAGCGGGCTGCGAAAACCGTGCTGCCGATCGCCTCGGCAGTCGTCGTGTTGAACGGCTTGCAAGGTACCTATCTGCACCTGCGCGGCATCAGCCAAAAGCCCGGCGGGCTGCGGCCAGGTATGCGCGTCTACAACGCAGAAATGGGCCCGCCGGTTTTCGCGCCACTACTGGCGAGCCTGGTCGGCGGCATGGGCATTCTGGCGGCCATCCTTCGCCGCGAAGGCGAGTAAGCCGTGGTCTTCATCGCCGACAGCTTCCGCGGACGTACCCCCGGCTCCCGACCTTCGCGCTTTCCCGGATTCGACGTACTCGACGAAGTCGACCGATGGGACGCAGCGACTGCAGGCGTCGTGCTTGCGCGGCTCACGCCGTCCCCTGAGCTGTCATTCTTCACCGGCGTCGAGCAAGCCACGGCCGAAGCGTTGTGCGATCACCTGCTTGCTCAGCACGACGAGCCGCGGGTGCCGGTGGCAGCACTGATCGACGTCCGTCTTGCTACGGGTGAGACGGACGGATGGCACTACGCGGACATGCCAGAGGACGGCGAGGCGTGGCGGCAGACGTTGGCATTTCTCGATGACGACGCGACCCAGCGATACGGCACCGTCTTTGGCGAGTTGACGAAGGATCAACAGGCCGCAGTCGTGCAGGCGATCCAAAACCTGAAGACGCAGCGTTGGCATGCTTTGCCTGCCAACCAGGTGTGGTCGCTGTGGACCAGGTACGCGTGTACGGCGTTCTATTCACACCCATGGGCCTGGAACGAAATGGGCTTCCCGGGGCCTGCGTATCCGCGTGGGTATAAAAACATCGGGCTCGATAAGCGCGAACCGTTCGAGGTCGCGCAGCAATGAAGGTCGGCGCAGCAATGAAGGTCGGCGCCAGCCTCTCGCTTTACGGCGACGTGCGTACCCGCAACGACTCGGCTTGGTTACTACCGAAGGCACCCGGCTTCCCGCACCAGTTGCGCGACGACATGCGCCGGTACGACGAAACCGACGAGGTCGACATCGTCATCGTGGGCTGCGGCGCAGGCGGCGCGACGTTGGCGCAGCGGCTGGCCCGCGCGGGGTGGAGTGTCGTCGCCGTGGATGCCGGCCCGTTCTGGGATCCGGAAACCGACTGGGTAAGCGATGAACGCGGTTCGCACTCGCTTTACTGGACCGATCCGCGACTGATCAGCGGCGCCGATCCGGTACCGATGGGTTCGAACAACTCGGGCCGCGGCGTTGGTGGATCGATGGTGCACTACGCCGGCTACACGCCACGCTTCCACCCTTCCGACTTCGCGACCCTCAGCAACGACGGCGTTGGCGCCGACTGGCCGATCAGCTACCACGACCTGCGGCCCTATTACGAGCACATCGAGCACGAGCTGCCGGTCGCCGGCCAACCGTGGCCGTGGGGCGATCCGCACAGCTATCCGTTTCAGGCCCAGCCGGTGTCGGGCAACGGCGACGTGTTCATCAACGGCTGCGAACGGCTCGGGATACCGGTGCGGGTCGGTCCGGTGGCCATTGCCAACGGCCGCTTCGGTAACCGACCACATTGCATCTATCGAGGCTTTTGCTTGCAGGGCTGCAAGGTCAACGCCAAGGCATCGCCGCTCATCACGCACGTACCCGATGCACTCGCCCACGGTGCGGAAATCCGCGCCCACTCCCACGTCAGTAGCGTGCTCATCGACGAGCACACGGGCCTGGCAACCGGCGTCACCTATTTCAAGGACGGCGTCGAGCGACGTCAAAAGGCGCGTATGGTCGCGCTCGCGGCCTACTCGATCGAAACCCCTCGACTGCTCTTGCTGTCGACGTCGAAGCGATTCAAGAACGGTCTCTGCAACGATGAGGGCCAAGTCGGCCACTACGTCATGGTCCAAGGCGCCCCGCAGACCGCAGGCCGCTTCGAATCCGAAGTGCGAATGTATAAGGGGCCGCCGCCCGAGGTGAGCAGCGAAGAGTTCTACGAGACAGACCCAGCCGCAGAATACAAGCGCGGTTTCTCCATTCAGAACGTGTCACCGCTGCCGATCACCTTCGCCGAGCACGTGATCGCCCAGGGACACTGGGGCGAGGCGCTGCGCGACTACATGCGCGACTACGTGCACTGGTCGTCACTCGGCTCGCTGTGTGAATTGCTGCCGTCGTACGAGAACGGCGTGACACTCGCATCAGAAGCCGACAAGCACGGCCTGCCCGTAGCGAACTTTAGCTACTCGATGTGCGACAACGACAAGCAACTCATCAAGGCCGCCCAGTCGAAGATGGAACAGATCCTGCGCGCTGCCGGGGCTACCGAGACGATGACGATCCAGCGGTTCGCGCACCTGGTTGGTGGCTGTCGGATGGCGACGTCGGCGAAGGACGGCGTTGTCGACGATCACCTGCGCACCTTCGCCGTGCCGAACCTCTACGTCACCGACGGCAGCGTGCTGCTAACCCAAGGATCGGCCAACCCCGCTCTCACGATCATGTCGCTCGCCGCGCGGTTGGCCGACCATCTCGTCGGGGTGTCTCGTGGCTGAGTCGCGGGCTACAGACATCGTTGCGGTCGTGGTGTCGGCATACACGATCCCGACCGAATTGCCCGAGGCCGACGGCACACTCGCCTGGGACCGGACGACGATTGTGGTCGTCGACGTCGAGGCCGCCGGCGGCGTGCACGGCCTCGGCTTTGCATACGGCCATACCGCCATGGTCGACGTCATCAAAGACACGCTCACTCCGAAAATCGTCGGCCACGACGTGCGTGACACCGGCGGCGCCTGGTCTGCCATGGTGCGGGCGATTCGCAATCTGGGCCGTCCCGGCATCGCCTCAATGGCGATCTCGGCTGTCGATCTCGCGCTGTGGGACGCGAAGGCGAGGCTCTTCGAGGAACCGCTGCACCGGCTGCTCGGAGCCCAACGAAGCGCCGTCCCCATTTACGGAAGTGGCGGCTTCAGTACCTACACGATGCACGAGTTGCTCACGCAGCTGACCGGCTGGGTGAGTGACGGGATTCCACGGGTCAAGATGAAAATCGGCACCGACTGGGGCGTCTCTTGGCGCGACGACGTCGCTCGGATCGCGGCAGTGCGTAACGCGATTGGGGACGATGCCGAGTTGTTCGTCGACGCGAATGGCGCGTACGACCGGAAACAGGCGCGCCGACTCGGCGCCCAGTTCGCCGCTGACTTCGACGTGTGCTGGTTTGAGGAGCCGGTCAGCTCTGACGACCTCGCAGGGCTGCACGGTCTCGTCGAAACGCTTCCGCTCGATGTCGCGGCAGGCGAATACGGCTATGACCTCGACTATTTTCGCTCCATGCTCGCGGCCGGTGCCGTCGACGTCTTACAGGCCGACATCGGCCGGTGCGGCGGAATCACCGAATGGCTCCGCGTCGCCGCATTGGCCGCAGCGCATCACGTGCCGTTCTCCGGACACTGCGGTCCGGCGATCCATTTGCACGCGGCAACGGTGCCGCCGAATCTGCGGCATCTCGAGTACTTCCATGACCACGTACGGATCGAAAACCTGTTGTTCGACGGCATCGTCCAACCCCGCGACGGCACCCTCACGCCGTCCGATACTCCTGGCAACGGCTACACGTTAAAGGCTGCGGACGGCGAAAGGTACCGAGTCCGTTGAAGCACTTCAGGCAGTGAGCGGCCGTAACACCAACACAGCTATGTCATCTTCGGTGATGTCGTCGCCGACTAGGTCGTTGAGGATCGCATCACAGGCTGTGTCGGCGTCGCCTGGGCGCAAGGCCTCAACGAGGCGACGCAGTCCGGCCTCGAGTTGGTCGACTCGCCCTTCACCGGGCGCCGGGCGGCGTTCGACTAGGCCGTCGGTGAACATGCACAGCGACGCCCCCACGGGCACGGCCACGGTGACCGCTAGCCGGGACCACGGGTCATCTGAAGGAGCGCGGACGCCGAGTGGCGGGTCAGGGATCACGTCCGTCGCCGACACCGAGCCGTCTGCGAGTACGAGGTAGGGCGGCAGATGTCCGGCTGAGCTGATCGCGAAGCGGTTGTAGGGCGGTTCGGCCACGGCATAAAGGACGGTCGCGACCGCGCCGGCTTCAAAGTAGGAGATCTTCATGTCGAGCAGACGTAACACGTGGGCTGGGTCCGCGTGCTCCAATGCGTACGCACGCAGAGCGCTGCGCAAACGTCCCATGATCACAGCTGCGGGCAGGCCATGACCGGCGACGTCCCCCATCACGATCCCGATCCGCTCACCAGGCAGCTGAAACAGGTCGTACCAGTCGCCACCGAGATCGCCGTCCGCCGGGACATAGCGCGCCGCAACGTCGAGGCCATCCACGGTAGGTGCGGTGGGCAACAGGCTGCGCTGCAATGCCAGCGCGGCGATGTGTTCCTCGCTCACGCGTCGGCGCAAGACCTCCACCGCGAGCTGCGCTGCCAGCTGCTCCAACTCCACCGTGTCTTGTTTAGTGAAGTCACGCGCTCCCACCGAACCGACGTGCACCACTCCGAGCGGCCCAGCCGGGCCGGTAACAGGAACGCCGAGCAACGACTTGATACCGGCCCGGTGCAACGCCGGATTGAGCACCGTCTCCGGTCGGACATCGGTCAAGACAACCGGTCGATCCGTCGCCGAGACCCGGCCAGCGAATCCCTCTCCGACGGGCACCCGAAACCCGGAGTGCCCCGGGCGATCCAAGCCCAAGGCGGCAACCGGAACGAGCATCGTGCCGGAGGTGTCCAACAACAGCAGGGCAGCCTCGTCGGTTCGCAAGCGCCGCCGCGCCTGCTCGAGCAGCTCCGTGACTTCGTCCCAACCACCGGCCAAGCCGCTGAGCACGGTCATCTGCTGGCGCGACCACTCCTCGGCCAGCCGAGACCGGCCGCGCGCGAGGATGGGCATGCACCCACCATACGCAGCCGGACCATGCCCCTTGGGCGCTGAATACTGGAACGACACTCCGCGAGGGGCGCGCCAGGACCGGGGAGGCGCGGCCTGTAGGAATCCTCGGCCAATACGATGAGCGACGTGGCCGCCACCTCCATCGAGCTCCCCCGCACCCCGGCGCTCCCACCCAGCGAGACGCTAAGAGAAAGACTCGTCCCGCCGTTCCCCGGCAGTCGGCTGTGGGGCTGGCTCGGGCCACTCGCCATCACGCTGCTCGCCGGGTTCCTGAGGTTCAATCGGCTCTCAGTTCCCGGCGGTCACGCCGCGAACCTCCAGGCACTGTGCAACGGGCCAACGGGACCAAAGGCGTGCGTCTTTGACGAGGTCTACTACACCCACGATGCCTGGAGCCTGTTCCACTACGGCGTCGAACTGAACACCACGAACAACGGCCCCGGCTACGTCGTCCACCCGCCCCTGGGGAAGTGGATGATCGCGCTCGGCGAATGGATCGTCGGCGACCCGAACTTCACCAGCACCTTCGGCTGGCGTTTCATGTCCGCGATCGTCGGGACCCTCGCCGTCCTGATCGTTGCTCGAACCGCACGACGCATGACACGGTCGAACCTGCTCGGCTGCGTCGCGGGTCTCGTCTTCAGTCTTGACGGACTCGAGTACGTGCAGAGCCGCGTCGCGATGCTCGACATCTTCCTGATGTTCTGGACGGTGGTCGGCTTCGCTTGCTTGATTCTCGACCGAGATCAGGTGCGCGGCCGGCTCGCCGACCGCGCCACAAACCACACGAACGGAAGCACGAGCAAGTTCGGACCGCATACCGGCATGCGTTGGTGGCTACTTGCATGCGGCGTCGCCGTCGGCTGTGCGTGCGCAACGAAGTGGGACGGCGCCTATCTCATTCCGTCATTCGGCCTGCTCGCGTTCTTCTGGACGATGGGTGCGCGTCGAGCGGTCGGCGTCGAGAAGCCGTTCAGGGCAACGCTCGTGCGCGACGTGCTCCCGAGTGTGAGCTGGATGATTGCCGTCCCTGTCGTCGTCTACACCGCGTCGTGGACCGGCTGGTTCCTCAACGGGCCGAAGTACGCCTACGACCGCGAGTGGGCAAAGGGCAGAGGCACGGACTTCAGCTTCATCCCCGCATCCTTGAGGAGTCTTTGGCACTACCACGCGGAGGCATTGAAGTTCCACGAGACGCTCGACTCGTATCACGCATACCGCGAGAACGCGTGGGGTTGGCTCTTCGACGCACGACCAGTGCTCTACTACGCCAACTACCCACATCCGCCCGTCGCCGGCTGTCACACCGGCGGTCTCGGCTGCGCGCGGATGATTTACGACCTCGGCACTCCAGCGATCTGGTGGGTGTCGATCCCGGTCATGTGCTTCATGATCTATCTGATCGCCAAACGCGACTGGCGTGGCGGCGCACTACTGCTGCCGTTCCTTTGTTCGTACCTGCCGTGGCTGCACCAGTTCAAGCGGACGATGTTCTTCTTCTACGCGCTGCCGCTGCTGCCGTTCCTGAGCATCGCAATCGCGGTCACGATCGGCTACATGATGGGCCCGGCGACGGCGTCGATACGAAGACGACGAACGGGCACCATCGTCGGTGGCTCGTACATCCTCATCGTGGCCATCATGTTCTTCTATTTCTGGCCAATCCTCAGCGCCCGAACCGTGCCGTTCGTTGGTGGCTGGGTCGACCGCATGTGGTTCCACAGTTGGATCGAAGACAAGGGTTCGTAGAACTCGCGCGCAAGCCTCAGTGCTTGAGGTAGTTCTGACCCGCGGCACCGGCCAGCACGCCGTGCACAGTCGTGATCGGTGAAACCGGCGGGTACTGCGGATTCCTGTGCACGTGCGTAACGCGCGGCACGTGGATGTAGAGGCTTTCGACCTTGGGCGTTGGCGTCGCTTTCGGCTTTGGTGTGTGCGTCGCCTTCGGCTTCGGCTTGGCCTTGTGCTTCGTCTTCGGCTTGACGGCAGGCTTGGGCTTCGGACTCGGAGTCGGCGACGCAGTGTGCACGGGTTTCGTTGACGTCGCGCCAGGGGCGGCGTGCTTGGTCGGCTTCGGCTTGTGCGTCGGTGTTGGCGACGGCGACGGCGTGCCGGGAATCGCCAGCAGAAATGGGCCTAGCGCAGGTTCTGCAGTGGCCGAATTCCGGAACACACTCAGACCATTCCAACTCAACGCTAATGCGGTGAATGCGACGATAATGACTGCGAAAGCGGCGAATGCCAGTGTCGAACGACGAGACCATCGCACGCCGAAATCGCTGAACATCCGCACAAGGTATTGAAAATCTGCAGCAATGCAAGCCCACCGCGATTAGTCGTTTCTGCCGCGGTTGCACCAGTTCAGTGGACGATTTTCGTCTATATATGGACGATCCTCAGTGTCCGGGCGGTCCTTGGTGCTGATGCCCAGGCGGATCCAACGGCAAACAAATGAAAAAGATGCAGATGGTGCCGCCGCCGCCATTTACCGTCGGCGGGTTCCACGGAAACGGCGCACCCCAATGCGGGCCGGACGGCGAGGGGCTGGGGCTCGGCGTCACGGGTCCGACGGTCGGGCCGACGGTCGGCGTTGGCGTTGGCGTTGGCGTTGGCGTTGCAGTTTGGGTGGCCTGCGGCGGCCCCGCGGGGCCGATCTTCGGTGGCGCAGAGTGAGTCGGCCGTGGCCTGCTTGAGATGGTCGAAAGCACTACTGGCTTTGGCTTTTTGCTCGGCTTCGGCGTCGCCGTGGGCGTCGTCTTGGGTGTCGGCTTGGGTGTCGGCTTGGCACTTGCCTTGGCGCTCACTGTTGGCTTCGAGCTCGCCCTCGGGGCAGAGGTCACCGTCGACTGTGGCGTGGGCTCTGGCGTCGGAGTCAGCGTGCTTGCCGTGGCTGACTGTGAGGCCTCGACAGGCGCCGATGACGAGGTCCGAAGATGAGCCGGCCGCCGGTGCGCCGCCACTTTCGGCGTCGGTGTCGGCAGTGCGCTGCTCGGAATCGCCAGCAGATACGGAGCAACCGCCGGCTCGGCACTGGCCGAATTTCTGAACCCGCTAAGACCGGACCAACTCAGTGCGAATGCGGTGAATGCGACAACAACCACAGCGAAAGCGACGAACAACATTGTCGACCGTCGAGGCCACCTGCTGTCGTACTCCTTGAACACCGCCACAGGCTAATTCAAATCTCAACCGATGCAAGTCCGGGAGCGCTGTTGGCTACGAAAAATTATTAAGCGGTGTGCCCGACCTGCTACACAAAGCGGTGTGCCCGACCCGCTACACAAAGCGGTGCCCGACCCGCTACACAAAGCGGTGCCCGACCCTACGGGGGAGGAGGGCCGGGCACCGCGCGGTGATCGTAACCGTCGTTCGCCACCGCGTTCAATGGTCACTGCTGGTCGAGTATGTGTGAAAAGAAACTCAGACCGCGCCCTTACGCGCCGCAACGCTGACGAGCGTGCGGGCCAAGATCGAGACGTCCATGCTGAGGCTCCAGTTCTCGACGTAGTACACGTCGAGCTTCACACGCTCTTCGTATGTCGTCGAACTGCGGCCATAGACCTGCCACAAGCCGGTGATGCCTGGCTTCAGCGCGAGGAAGCTCGACGCTTGCGTACCGTAGCGATCAAGCTCCTGCTGCGTGATGGGCCGCGGACCAACCAGACTTAGGTCGCCGGTCAACGCATTGAACAGTTGCGGTAGCTCGTCGAGGCTCGTCTTGCGCAGGAACGCGCCGAGTTTCGACACGCGTGGATCTTCCGGCACCTTCTGATTCACCTGGAATTCGGGAATCAGCTCGGCCCGGCCCATCGCTATGAAGGCGTCTTCAGGGGTCTTGAACTCCCGATCGGGCCCGGTGCAGTACTTCCAGATCATGCTGCGGAACTTGACGACCCCGATCTGTCGGCCGCCGTACCCGATCCGTTTCTGGGTGTAGAAGATCGGCGCGCCAGGCTCCGCAACTTTCTGCGCGATCGCGATTCCGACCAGCAGCGGCGAGAACACCATGATCAAGAAGATCGAGCCCACCACGTCGAACACTCGCTTGCCTACCGCGCCCCAGCCCTCGAGGGACGTCAGTCGGACCTCCATCACTGGCAACCCGTCGAGGGTCATCATGCGAGAGGCCGCCGCATACATGTCGTACTTGTCAGGAACGAAGCGGTAACTCACGCCCGCAGCATTCGCGTAGTCCATGAGGCGAGTCGCCTCCGCCGGCGAGACGTCGACCTCGGCCTGCACGATCTCGTCAATGCGCCACTCCGGGAACGCAGCGACTGCCGCCTCAAGAGTCGAGAACACCGGCGCCCCGCCGATCATGCGCAGTCGCTCATGCGACCGACCGACCGCAGCAAGCAGCCGATACCCGCTCTTCGGCTTGGTGAGTTCTCTTGCAATCCGGACGGCGAGTGGACCGGTCCCGATCAAGATGACGTTGTGGAGCCCGCGGCCAGTGCCAAACATCGTGCGCATGACACCGCGGACGACCTGGCGTTCGAGGATGACGAGCGGAATGCCTATCAGCAGAGCGAACAACGGCACCGAGTGGCTCGGAAAGAATGCGGCCTTGAAGCTGTAGTAGTCGACCGAGATCAGCAGCATGACGCCGCCCGTCACAGCCGCAATAACTCGGCCCACCTCGCGGACGCGCCCGCCGTGCACCTGCACGTGGTAGAGGCCGCAGATCGCGAAGATCACGACCCACAGCGGACTGAGCGCGACCATCATCGCGGTGAAGTGCGCGTCGCTGATCACATGTGCGAACGGGCGGCTTTCGCTGTCGCGCACCAAGCGGCCGAGTTCGAACGCCGAGGTCATGGCAATCGAGTCAAGAACGACGAGCATCGCGATGTGGAGCATCTCGCGACGTCGCGTAAATCGTGCCCACGGAATCCCGTGCATTCCCCGCCCCCCGGCCTGCAACGCAGAAGCGCAATCTATGCCGCGTGAGTCCCCTCGCGTCAACGGTTTCGCCGTCGACCACCACCGAACGTAGCGTCCGGAACCCGCCCGCGGGGAAGAAGTTGGACAATTCCCCAACCCGTTACGCGGAATTTACCCGTCGACCGCCGCTGGGTCGTCCGATTGGCGCAGATTGCGGCCGCAAGTACGAGGCTTAGCGCCGGGAGCGGTCCTAGGTCGGGTGGTACGCCGTCTCGAATGCTTTGGCGAGTGCGGCATAACCCAAGTCGTTCGGCTGCGTGTGAGCCCCGAAATCGGCGGTCAACCCGAACAGGGGTTCGCCGATGTCAAGGTACTGGCCGCCAACGGACGTAACCGCTGCCTTTACATCAGCCGCGACGACCGCAAGTGTCGCGGGTGGCTTCGTCAACGGCCATATCGGACTCTCCGCGATGATGACGGCCTTCGGCAGCGCAGCCCGCAACGCTTTGAACGTTGCCGTCACTCCGGCCTTGATCGCCGTCGGACCGTTCTTGCTTTCGATGTCAAAGCGGCCACCCGAGACGATGACGATCACCGGCGCTGCGGCGGCGACCGCCGCGACCCGGGCCATGTAGGTCGTACCGCCGGCTGTTCCACCATTCGCGTAGCCGGTGCCCGCGACACCAAAGTTGTGCTCAGCCCAGCCGTACTGCTCCGACACCAGCGATGACCACCGCGTCGCGGGCGAGGTGGCTCCGGCGCCGTCCGTGAAGTCGTCACCGAGAAACGCAACGACCGGCAGCGCTGGCGCAACGCTCACGCTTGCAACCGGGCTTGCGACGCCCGAGCTGGCAGCCGCAGAGTCTGCCTCGCTTGCGACCGGGATGGGCGACGACGATGCCGACACCGCCGGCGGGAAACTCGGCGGCACGATGGCGACCGCGGTCGTCAGGCTCGAGTCGCGGTTGAGCGCCATTACCACCACGACCAATGCCACGACCACGAGCGCGGCGACGCCAGCGATCAACCCCCGCCTGTACATGGGCGTCAGGATACGGGCGCTGGCTCACTCTGGGCAGGCGAACTCTGGGCTATCTCCTGAGCAACGTTCCAGTCGACGAGCCAGTTGTCGAAGCTCGCGCTCGGCATCGGTCGGCCGAGGTGGAAGCCTTGAGCGGTGGTGCAGCCGAGAGCCGCGAGAGCGCAGAACGTGGCGGCGTCCTCTATACCTTCGGCTACGGAGTCGAGGCCGAGTCGATGCGCAAGCTCGACGCCGGTGCGGACGATGATCGCGTCCTTCGGGTGGGTCAACATGTTCGTGACAAACGAGCGGTCGATCTTGAGTTCCTGCACTGGTAGGTCGCGCAGGAACGACAACGACGTGTAGCCGGTGCCGAAGTCGTCGATCGACAACCCGACGCCCAGCGTATGCAGCCTGCCGATGATCGACTTGGCACGATCGGGATCGGCGATGATCGCCGTCTCGGTCAGCTCGAGTTTGAGCAAGTGCGGCGGCAGCCCGGTGGCCAGCAGGATCGATGCAACTGATTGCGGCAGCCCGGTGTCGAGCAGGCACCGCGCAGAGATGTTGGCAGAGACCACGATGGGCGTCCCTGCGCATTCCCATGCTTTCGCTTGCTCACAAGCGCCCTGCAGCACGAACCGGGTGAGCTCGTGGATGAATCCGCTGCCCTCAGCCAACGGCACGAATTCCCCTGGCGGAAGTAGCCCCTCATCCGGGTGCTCCCATCGCACCAGAGCCTCAGCGCCGACGACTCTGCGACTGTCGATATGGATGAGCGGCTGGAAGTGCAGTACCAACTCACCGTTGTCCGCAGCCTCACGCAGTTGCGATAAGAGCGTGAGCTTGCGCGGGTTGTGGCCGTCGAGCGCGCTGTTATAGAGCGTGATCCCTTCGTGTCGTGCCTTCGCCAGATACATGGCGATGTCGGCGTGCTGCAACAGCTCGTCGCCGGTGTCGCCGTGGGCTGGGGAGATGGCGATCCCCGCACTCGCCTCGACAGCGAGCGAGACATTCTCGACGATGAACGGCTCGCGCAATGCTTCCAGCACCCGCTGGGTGAGATCCCACGCCGCGTGGTTCGCCGACTGGCCCGTTGCATGCGACGGGAACAGCAAGACAAACTCGTCGCCACCCAACCGCGCCAGCACATCGACGTCCCGCAAAACACTGCTGATTCGCGGACCGATCTGTCTCAACAAGGAGTCGCCAAAACGGTGACCCAGAGTGTCGTTGATGTCCTTGAACCGGTCGAGATCAAGGAGCACCACCGCGACCGTTCCGCCACTCTCGCACGCTTCGGCGAGTGCACTGTCAAGGAGCGTGGCGAAGCGCCCGCGGTTCGGCAGACCGGTCAGCTCGTCGTGACTGGCTTGGTGGGCATTGAGGTCGAACTGCGCGCGGGTCAGCCGGCTCGATTGCCTGCGCAGGCGGCTGAAGAACAGGATGAGGATCGCGCCTGCCCCTACCGCCAACGAGGTCGCCCAAATGGCGATCGTTTCGATACGCAGCAAATGTTGATCGTCGAGCTTGTCAGCGAGACTGTAGGCGGCGGCGTTGCTGTAGACGATGCCCTGCATCGTCGTAAACCCCGGTTCGACCACGTTCTTGTCGATTGCCGCAGCCGCGATCGTGTCGCCCTCGTCGGCTGCTGAGAAGAGCAGGTCGCTGGCGATGAGGTAGATGGCGTTGCGCGCGATCACGTCAGCGGCAATCACGCGGTCCTGCGGACTGCCGTTCTTAGCGACCACAGCGAGTGCGTTGTCGACTGCGGCGGCGGCGGCATCGTGTTGCGCCCGAATCGCAGCGCCGGGTGTGAGCCGGTACGCGCGAATCAGCGACTCCTCTTGGCTCACGGAAAACCGCGCGGTGTTGTAGGCGTCGGCGAGACGGCCGGCATTCGCCGAGGTATCGGCGGCGGCGCTGGTCTTGAATGCCGACCAGGTGGCGACGCCGGAGAGGGCCAGCAGCGCGCCCGCCAGGCATGCCGAGGCCACTAGCTGCACCTTATTGATGCCAGGCCGTTTCGTCGGCATCGTCGCTCCCTTGTCTCCGCCTTATCGGCCGGCGATTCCCTGCCCTGAGAAGTCCCCGTGACGGCGCCCTTGTCTGGTTCGTCACCACTTGCACCACTCAACATTGGTGAGCCAAATGCCGACGACATAGGCAGGGACACCGGGAGGGGTTCGTTGGCTACTAACACGAACACTCCAGATGCGGCTGCCCCGGTCCAGGATGAGACGCGCTGGGAAAGCCGGCGCTTTGCCGCCTGGTCCCTGCGCGCCGGCATCGTGATCGCCCCGGTTATCACGGCCATCGTCGTCATGGCGGTCGTAAGCCGCGTGGTGCCTCGACCGCGTTCCGGCTCCTTCCTCTTGGTGGCCGGCTGGTGGGCGCTCGTGTTGGCCAGTTCGGTCGTCGCCTTGTGGGTGGCTGACCGCGCCGCGCGCCGGCTGACCCCCCTTGCCGCGCTGCTCGATCTGGCCGTGCTGTTTCCCGGCCGCGCGCCGACCCGATTCGCGATCGCCCGGAAGGCCGGCGACCTGCGGTCGCTCAAGACTCTTTCGGAGAAGGCGAGTCTTCGCGAGCGCGGCGACGTCGCCACCGCCGCGGAACAGATCTTGGCTCTCGTTGGCTCGTTGCGTGCCCACGACCGGCACACCCGGGGCCACTCCGAGCGAGTGCGCGTCTACACCGACATGATCGCCGCCGAACTCCACCTGCCCGCCGCAGGAGTCGACCGCCTGCGTTGGGCAGCGCTGTTGCACGACATCGGCAAGTTGTGGATCCCGGCGTCGGTGCTGAACAAGCCGGCGAAGCTCTCGAAGTCGGAGTGGGAAGCGATCCGCCAGCACCCCGCGCACGGTGCCGAGCTCGCCGCGGACCTCTTGCCGTGGCTGGGTCCTTGGGGACTGGCGATCCTCGAACATCACGAGCACTACGACGGCAGTGGTTACCCGACCGGGCTGAGCGGCACGCAGATCTCACTCGCCGGGAGGATCGTTGCGGTCGCCGACTCGTTCGAAACGATGACTGCAGCTCGTCCGTATAAGAAGGCGCGTACCCGCGCGGCCGGGCTTGAAGAACTCGTGCGTTACAGCGGCCAGCAATTCGATCCGGACGTCGTGCGGGCGCTCCTTGCGGTATCTGCTCCGAAGCTCGCGTGGGCGATGGGTCCCGCATCGTGGCTGACCGGGTTGCCGTTCATCGGATCCGCCCCATCAATGACCGGCGCGGGAATCGCCGCGCAGGCCGCGAGCGGTGTTGCCGGCGTGGCAGCCGCCAGTGTGGCCGGTGTCGCAGTCGCCGCCGTACCTGCCAACCCGGCGCCGGCTCCGCAGCCGGTAGCGCACTCGGCGACACCGTCCATTGCCGTTAGCCCGCCCTCGGCCGCCGCGCCCGCTCAATCCGTGCTCAACGTCCCTGACCCCGGCCGGTTCAGCGCGGCACCGAATGTTGCCGCACAGCCGACGCCTACGACCGCCTCGACGCCCACACCGCAGCCGTCGCACGCAACCCCGTCGCCAACGTCCAAGCCCACCGCCGCGGCTCCGAAGATCGCGCCGGCAGCGACAACGCCCGCGACACTTCCGAAGAAGACCGCCACCCCCCCGCCGTCCGCCAAGGCAGCTGTGATGCCGCCGACCGCAGCACCGAAGCCGACACCGACCGCGACACCTACTCCGACTCCGAAGGCGACGCCGACCCCGACACCGACCCCGACGCCGCCGGCACCCCCTGCTCCACCTGCCGTTGGCGCCGTGCAGGTGAACTACCGCGACGTGAACCCGCTGCGGTTGGCGAACCAGTTGATGCCGGAGATCGAGGTCGTCAACACCGGCAAGACGCCGATCGATCTTGCGACCGTGACGGTGCGCTACTGGTTCACTGCCGACGGCAACTCCACGCTGAAGTACAGCTGCTACTACCTGCCGGCCGGCTGCGGCACAGTCACCGGGACGTTCGTGAAGACCGGCGGGCATGACGCCGACACCTACCTACAGCTGCAATACAGCGGCACCCTCGCGCCGGGTGCGACCACCGGCATGATCCAGCTAGCGATCAACCACGCGAACTTCAGCGTCATGGACCAAACCAACGACTACAGCTACGGCTCCAGCATGGCGTCGCAGCCGTGGACTCACATCACGGCGTACTCGAACGGCAAGCTGATCTGGGGTACCGAGCCGTAGGTCTGTAGCGAACGGTCGGGCTAGTGGTAGGTGAACCGGTCGGCCGTGACCGCGGCGCTAATACCCCCAGGAGTCTTCACGCTGATGTCGCGCGTGCCTGCGGACTGCGCCGGTGCCACCGCGGTGATCTTCGTGCTCGACGTGAGCCTGAAGGTCGCTGCCACTGAACCGAATCGCACCGTCGTCGCGCCGGTGAATCCGGTGCCGGTGATCGTCACCGACGTGCCACCAGCCTTCGGGCCGGACGACGGGGAGATGGAGGTCACCACGGGTGCGACCTGGTAGGTGAACCTGTCGGCCGTAACGGCGGCGCTCGTGCCACCGGGCGTCTTCACGCTGATGTCGCGGGTGCCCGCGGATTGCGCTGGCGCCACGGCAGTGATCTTCGTGCTCGACGTGAGCATGAAGGTCGCGGCCACTGAACCGAACCGCACCGTCGTCGCACCGGTGAACCCGGTGCCGTTGATCGTGACCGACGTGCCGCCCGACGTCGGACCAGCAGCCGGCGTGATGGACGTCACCTTTGGGGTGGCTTGGTAGGTGAACTTGTCCGCCGCAACCGCGGCACTCGTACCGGCCGAGGTCTTCACACTGATGTCGCGGGTGCCCGCAGACTGCGCGGGCGCCACCGCGGTGATCTTCGTGCTCGACGTGAGCCTGAACATCGCGGCCACCGAACCGAACCGCACCGTCGTGGCGCCAGTGAACCCGGTGCCGTTGATGGTCACCGACGTACCACCCGCGGTCGGGCCAGTCGATGGCGTGATCGACGTGATGACCGGACCTGCAGGTGGCGGCGGGGAGTTTGTTATGCCGTTGCCGGTAAGGGCGGCGCTGAAGTCCTGGTCATTCATTGACCCGTCGATCGAGGTGCTCTGCTGGCCGGTTGTGGTTGGCGAGAAGGTGTAGCCCTCGGTGCACGTCTCGCCCTGGGCCAACATCGCATTTTTGCAAACCCCGGAAAGTCCCCAGGGCGGGCTAAGGCCAGCACCTCCCGCGAACACATCGGCCGGCGCGCTACCGACGTTCTCGACCACCACCGACTGCGAAGCACTGGTCGTGCCAACCACGACGTCGCCGAAATCGAACCCGATCGGACTGATCAAGAACTGGTTAATGCCGTTGCCCGCGAAACCGATGCTGAACGACGACCCGCTCCAGTTGCCCATGTCAGTCGTTCCGGTCGCCACGCCGAGCGCCGTCGGCTTAAACTGGTAGGTCATGTGACACGAGGCGCCATTTGCCAAGTTCTGACCCTGACAATCGTTCGAGCCGCTAAAGACACCCGAGCCGCCGCCATCGGTGCCGTCCATCATGATCGAGGCGCCCGAGATGTTTGTGACCGTGACCGTTTGCGCTGCGCTTGAATTGTTCAGCGGCACGTCGCCGAAATCGAACGACGTCGGAGTAAAGAGAAGCTGTCGGGCCGACAGAGTCGTCGGGTCAAGGGCATTGCCGCTGAGATTGAGGGTGAATGGCTGCCCGTTAAAAGTGCCGGACGACGACTCGGTCTGCTCGCCCCCCGTAGTCGGCTCGAACCGATAGGTGATCTGACAAGACGCCCCCGCAGCCAACAAATCGCAATCGGTCGAGTTAGGGAAGGCGTCCGTATTGTTGTCAGTCGTAAGGTCGAGGCCGGTCGTCGCCGCATTGCTCACGTTCGTGATCGTCACCGTCTGCGAAGCAGTGGTCGAGTTCGTCGCCACGTTGCCGAAATCCAACGCGGTTGGCGTAATCAGGAACTGGTTGATCCCGTCGCCCTTGAAGTTGATGCTGAATTCCTGCCCGTTCCACGTACCGCTGGTGGAATCAGTTTGAGCGCCAAGCGTCGTCGGTGTGAATTGGAAGGACATCTGACACGACCCACCTGCCGCCAACGTCTTATTTTCACAGTTGTTCGAACCGCCAAACTGATCCGCCCCACCGCCCACACCTGACATCTCCTGCGACGTGCCCGACACGTTCGTGACCGTCACTATTTGCGGCGCGCTCGTACTGTTCAGCGGCACATCGCCAAAATCGAGCGATGTCAGACTGATGGCAAACAGAGTGGCGGGCGCGGCCTGACTCTGCCGCGCGGGAATGACGAGGAACAAGCCGAGACCGGTCAGGACGGCGACAGCGAGAGCCGTGACCCGAAACGGAACTCGCGCGACTCTGCTCGTCGCAGCGGTCGTGTCGGCGTAACTCATCGCAGCCCCCTGTTGAAGTCGATCTTCCCCTGACAGATGAGAGCAGACGGGCTGCTGAATTGCTAGACCGACTTTTTGTGAAGGCCAGAACTGTGCTTTACGAATTGCGGCCTTCCGCCCTCGCTGCCGGTTTGAACTGAGGCAGGATTCAGACATGCCAGATTTCGACAAGGTCGCCGACGAGCTCTACGGGCTGCCGCCTGAAGAGTTCACCGCCGCCCGGACGCGATACGAGAAAGAAGCCAAGGCGGCCGGCGATCGCGACGCAGCTGCGCGCATTCATGGTCTCGGGAAAGCAACAGTTACGGCGTGGCTGGCGAACCAGTTGGTGCGCTCGCACCGCTCCGAGCTCGAACCGCTGCTGGAACTTGGCGCTGCGTTACGCGACGCCACATCAAATCTGGACGGCGATCAGCTGCGGGAGTTGTCGCGGCAACAGCAGAAGGTGATGTATGCGCTGGTCCAACAGGCCCGCGCGTTGGCACGCGCCGCTGGGCGCACCGTGAGCGAAGACGCAGCGCGCGCACTGGAAGACACTCTGCGCGCCGCTCTAGCCGACGAACTGGCAGCCAGGTTCTTGCTCTTAGGCCGGCTGACCGATGCCCTGCACAGCTCGGATTTCGGCACCGGATTCGGCTCCGAGTTCGGCACTGCGACCGCCGACGTGATTCCCATTGGTCGCAGGGCGGGCACTCCCCACTCGCAGTTAGACCGGCCGCAGCGGGCGCCTCGCGACGAGCAACAACAACTGGCCGAGCACGCCCTCGTCGAGGCTGGCCGGGTTCTCGCGGCCGCAACCTCCGCCCTGACCGACGCGCAGGCCCGCGTGAGCGCCGCCGACGAGGCGGCGGCATCGGCTCACGCGCGAGTCGGAGAACTACGTCAGCAACTCGCAGAGGCGAGCACCTCGGCGTCCGATGCAGATCATCATCGCCGCGACTTGACGGGCGAACTCGAGCGAGCCGAACGCGCCGTCCGAAATGCGGAACGCAAGCACGTTGAGGCACAAGAGCGCCGCGACCGCATCGCGAAAGACGACTGACACCCGCCCGTATCAGCTACAGGTGATCCCCACACAGTTCGGCAACGGGGTGTTGTGGTGCGCCGAGTTGCCGCCGCCACTGATCGTCCCGCTCACCACGTCGATGCCATGAGCAGCGTTGTAGTCGGCAACGTTGTGGGCAAGACGGTTGCCGGCGGAGTCTCCAGGGACGTCGTCGAACACGCCGATCCCGACGTCGAGGTTGTGAGCCGCGACATTACCGGTCAGCGTGTTGCCGGTAGCGCCAATGACGATGACGCCGCCACCGTCGCCAGGCGCTCCCTGATTGGCGTTCGAGACGTTGTCGACGACCGCGTTGTGGGATGCGTGGTCTACGAGAATGCCGGTGACGTTATTGCTGGCGTTGTTGTGACTGATGGTGTTCCCGGTCGAGCCGTTCTGACCGAAATCAAGGTCGAGCCCGGTGCCATTGCGGCTCAGGCAGTTGCCTGTCACAACACTGTTGAGCAGATCGAACAAGAACAGGCCCGTGTCTCCGTTGCCTGTCAGGGTGTTGCCGGCGATCCGCGCCTTCGAAATGGCGCCGACGACGATGCCGTCAACGGCGTTCTTGTTCGCATGATTGCCTGTCACGACTACCCCGTCGGCCCCGGAGTTGATCTCGGCACCATTGTTCACGTTGCTATTCAGAGGATTGTCTCGGCACCCCGTAACGTTGTCCGAACGATCGCGAGCCACACTGTCTCAACACCTGCGATTTCCGCGGCGAAGGAGTAAAAGCGTGCCGGTACTTGCACCACGAGTATCGACTTCGGCGGCGGATAGGCGGCTTCGACTCGCGTCGCGGGTGATCGCCGCGGTCATCATCGCGATGAGCCTCGCGACGACTGTTCTGTCTATAGCGCTACGGGATACCGCGTCCGCTATCGGCGGCGTCATCCTGATTACCTTCCCGGTCGTCGCCGTCATGATCACCAGGACGCAGCCACGCAACGGCGTGGCGTGGGTGTTCCTGACAGCATCGTTTCTCGACCGGCTCAATCAGTTCGGTGACCGGCTCGCCCACTTCGCGGTACTGCACAAGTGGCCAGATGCGGTCGCGCACACCGGTGCTTGGGTCACCATCTTGTGGTTCCCGGCGCTGTTCTTGTTGATCACACTTGGCCTGCTCTATTTCCCGGACGGACGCCTACCCGGACGGCCCTGGCGGGTGCTCGAGATTGCCTCACTCGTCGTTATGGCGAGTGGCGTGGTCTTCGTCGGCATTCCGGCCTGGCTGGTACCGACGAATGAGTTGCTCTCGAGCAAGACGCCGAGCCCGACCGGGTGGCAGGGCGTGCTGTTCACGATCGGCGAGTGCTGCATCTTCGCAATTTTTCCGTGCGTCGTCGGCGCGGCCGTGAGCTTGTTCTTGCGCTGGAAGCGATCCGACGGGATACACCGCTTACAAATCCGATGGTTCGTCGCCGCAGCAGCCACCGCGATCGTCGCGGAAGTAGTGATCGATGTACTTCAGGTTAGCGACTCAGTGCAGGCTGCCGTCGAATCGAGCGCCTTCTCGCTGATCGCGATCGCGACCGGTTTCGCGATCCTGCGCTATCACTTGTACGACATCGATCGACTCATCAGCCGGACTCTCTCGTACGCGGTAGTCACCGGTGCACTCGTCGCTATGTATGCCGTGCTCATCACGCTGATTACGAAAGCGTTCGATCTGTCCTCTCCGGTCGCCGTCGCCGCCGCGACCCTGGCAACCGCGGCCGCGTTCAACCCGTTGCGGCGACGCACGCAGCACCTCGTCGACCGTCGGTTCAATCGCACCCGCTATCGAGCGGATCTGCTGATCGCCGAGTTTCGCGCCTCCATTACCGCGGCCCATGCGTTCGGGGACGTCAACGTCCATTTGGTGGACGCCGTCCAGCGAAGCTTGCAACCTGCGACGGCCGGGCTCTGGCTGAAGCCTTCCAGCACGGAGCGAGCGCGCTAGCCCCTGGCACCGTTGACGGCCGGTAGGGAACGTCCACGATTTGACGCCCGTTCTTGTGGGCACATTCAACGAGTGCCCCGCCTCGAGAGTGTCGTCCCGGCCCCGCTAGCTGCTCCGTTTAATCGCTTGCGGCGGCCGCGTCCGCAAACGCGCGGAGTGACGTCGATGGCTCGCTATGGACTCGGCTCGCAGGCACTGGTGTACCTCCTGCTCGCGTGGCTCACTTTCGAGGTCGCGGTGCGAGGCGGCGGCGGAGGGCAGCAGGCGAACCAGCAAGGAGCGCTGGCTGAGGTGATCAGCCACCCGGGCGGGGTCGTGCTCGTCGCCATCATGTCGGCCGGCTTTGCCTGCTACGCGCTGTGGCGACTCAGCGAGGCCGTGTTCGGGAGCGACGTCAACCACAGCCCGCTCGATCGGTCGCTGTCAGGCTTCCGGGCGGTTGTCTACGGGGCGTTGTGCGTGTCGAGTGCTGCGTTCCTCATCGGCAGTCACCGGCAGAACCAAGCGCAGCAGCAGGCGACATGGACCGCACGCTTGATGCGCGAACCACACGGACGACTCCTCATCGAGGCCATCGGCGCGGTGGTCATCGCGTGCGGGATTGGTATGTTCGTCGAGGCATTGTTGAGGCGATTCGAACGGCAACTCGATCGCAAGGCAATCCCGGTGCCACTGCGCCCCGCAGTCGTCGCGCTCGGACTCGCCGGCGCTCTTGCCCGCGCCGTTGTGGTGATGCTCATCGGCGCCCTCGTCATCGACGCCGCGGTCACCGCCAACCCACAGAAATCGACGGGGCTCGACGGCGCGTTGCGCACTCTTGCCGGGACGACGGGTGGGCCGTGGCTACTCGGCATCATCGGGCTCGGATTCACCGCATTCGCCTTGTACGTGGCAGCCGCAGCGCGCTGGATTAAGTCGTAGTTGGGACACGGCCCGCGCAGCCTCGCCCTCCCCTGGCTCGCGGCGGCCTTGGTCGTCGACCTCACGAGCCTTCCGCTCGCGTCGCCGGTCGCGGTACCAGCGGCTTCGGTCGAATGTGTACGTCGGGGTCTTGCCGGCAAACATCGGCCACCCATCGCCCCACCAATCTTCTCTGCCGGGTCGTACATCAAGGTGGGCTGGAAACCGCCGGCGCCCACGGTCGAGACGGTTCGTCTCATGCACGTCCTCTGGCTGAACTTCTCGACCTTCGTCATCGACGACGATGAGATGCAGACCCGCCGCCTCGAGAAGGCCCGCAAACTGTTGAACTCGCGCACGCTCGGGGTTGTGCTCGGCGCTGGCGACGACGTGGTGAGCTACGCCAGCCCGCATCGCGAGCTCACGCTGACTTAGGTCGCAGATTGCACGCGCGGCCCGGACGTACCGATCTGCCGGGAATCCGTTCATGCGCCAAGCTTCGTCCCTTGGCGAGCTCTGAACGTCACCGTGGCTGCTCCTTGGGATTTGGGAATTCAGCCTTGTGGATAGCAAGCGGATTCCTCTCACTGATGCTTTGCTCTGACGCTGCCGGGCAACAGAGCTGAGCTGTCGCCCCAGAGCAACAGAGCTGAGCTGTCGCTCCACAGCAACAGAGCAAAGCATCGCGGGGAGAGGTGCCGCACCCGCGCCACTCGGGTCGCGCATGCGGTCCAAATGGTTGTCGATCTTCAGGAGAGCGGCGAAGTGGCGATTCGGCGCCATGACACAGATCACTTTGCCCGCAAGAAGTTTGCTGTTTCGGCGTGATGCGTGCGGGTACGGCCCGGCAGCGATGCACCGGGCTGGCCGGGGGCGCACCAATAAGGAGACTCTCTGATGGGTGATTCAGCCGAGGACCGTGCGAAGGCCGCAAAGCTTCCCGAGGGGGATCTTGTGCGGATCTTGCTTGAGCAGCACGCAGCGGTAAAGGACCTGTTCGCTGACATCGAAGCAGCGTCGGGAGCAAAGCGAGCGACTCTCTTCGAGCAGTTGGTCGCGATGTTGAAGGCACACGAGACAGCTGAGGAAGCCGTCGTTCGTCCGGTCGCCGCCCAGACGGCCGGCGAGGACGAGGCCGCAGAGCGCAATGCCGAAGAGGCCGAGGCTGACGCGGCGGTCGCCGCGCTGCTGGAGCTCGACGTCGACAGCGCCGAGTTCGCCGAGCGGTTTGTGGCGTTCAAAGAAGCAGTCGACGCCCACGCGGAAGCCGAAGAGACCGAAGAATTCTCCACGCTCCAGTCACAACTTGACGCTGCGAAGCTTCAGGACCTGGGCCAGGAGTTCCTCGAGAAGTTCGCTGCCGCCGGCGGCGTGGGTTAGCGGCGACGAAATGGCTACCGCAAAGAAGACAGTGAGGAAGACCGAAGCAAGGAAGTCCGCATCCGCAACGAGGCGAAGTCGCGTTGCCGCTCCGACCCCTGTGGCCGGTTTGGTTCCGGGTGCTCCGGCGGGCTTAGCACCTTCAGATGATGCGTACTTGACGACGGCCCAGGGTGTTCGGCTGTATGACACCGATCACTCGTTGAAAGCGGGCACCCGCGGTCCGACGTTGCTGCAGGATCACCATCTGCGCGAGAAGATCACCCACTTCGATCACGAGCGGATTCCCGAGCGAGTTGTGCATGCCCGCGGTGCGGGCGCGCATGGCGTGTTTCGCTCGTACGGCACCGGGGGCGCGGTCACGAAGGCGGCGTTCTTGGCCCGCGATGTCGAGACTCCCGTGTTCGTCAGGTTCTCGACGGTGCTCGGGTCGCGCGGGTCGGCTGACACTGCCCGCGATACCCGCGGGTTCGCGACGAAGTTCTACACGGACGAAGGCACCTTCGACCTGGTCGGCAACAACATCCCGGTGTTCTTCATCCAGGACGGCATCAAGTTCCCCGACGTTATTCATGCGGCGAAGCCACATCCGGATCGCGAGATTCCGCAGGCTCAAAGCGCGCATGACACGTTCTGGGACTTCGTGTCGCTACACACCGAGGCAACGCACCACGTGCTGTGGAACATGTCCGACCGTGGCATCCCCCGTTCGTATCGAACGATGGAAGGCTTCGGCGTCCACACATTTCGGCTTGAAAACGCCAGCGGCGAGACAGTGCTGGTGAAGTTCCACTGGAAGCCGCTGGCGGGCGTGCACTCGTTGGTGTGGGAAGAGGCACAGCTCATTGCTGGCACCGACCCTGACTTCCATCGACGCGACCTTGCCGACGCCATCGAGTCTGGGGCGTTTCCGCAGTGGGAGTTCGGTGTGCAGGTCTTTCCTGACAACCCCGCGCAAACGTTTCAGGGCATCGACCTACTTGACCCGACCAAGCTTGTGCCGGAAGAACTCGCACCGGTGCAGCCGCTAGGGATCATGACGCTGAACGCGAACCCGACCAACTATTTCGCCGAAACAGAGCAAGTCGCGTTCCACGTCGGGCATCTCGTTCCGGGCATCGACGTGACCGATGACGCGCTCATGCAGGCACGGCTGTTCTCCTACCTCGACACACAGATCACCCGGCTGGGCGGGCCGAACTTCGGTCAGCTTCCGATCAACCGGCCACATGCACCGGTCAATGACATGTTGCGCGACGGCATGCACCAAAGTGAGGTGCACGCAGGGATCGCTCCCTATCGGCCGAACTCACTCGACGGAGGTTGCCCGTTTGTCGCGGGCGCCGACGCCGGTGCGTTCGTCGAAATCCCACGGCCGGTAAACGGCGCACGGCAGCGCGCGCAACCTCGGTCGTTCGACGACCACACCAGTCAGCCGCGACTGTTCTGGCTCAGCCTCACGGACGTCGAGCAGGCACATCTCGTTGAGGCGCTTACATTCGAGTTGGGCAAGTGCTACGAGACAACTATTCGCGAGCGCGAGCTGCAGGTACTCGCGAATGTCGATCCGCGTCTATGCGCGGCAGTTGCGACCGGCCTTGGGTTGCGAGCACCGGCGGCAACTCTTCGACTGGCGAAAGCATCGCCGAGCGCGGCGCTTTCGCAGATCGGCGATCAGTGGCCAGTAACGGGTCGCGTCGTGGGAATTCTCGCCGATGAGCTCAGCGACTTGCAGGCCGTCGCTGAACTTCGAGATGCAATATCGGACGCCGGGATGCTCGCGCTGGTCGTTGCCCCTCACGGCGGTCGACTCGGCAGCAAAGCCTCCGCTGTTACCGTCCAACGCACGCTGCTCACCACGCGTTCGACGGAGTTCGATGCAATCGTGGTGGCGGCGGCTGCGACCGCGTCACAATCGCCGTCCGCCCGTGCTGCTAAGAAGCCACCGACTGCGCCGGGCGGATTGAAGGTTGATCCGAGGGTGCCGCTCATGCTCGCGGAGGCGTTCCGCCACTCAAAGGCGCTCGGCGGTTTAGTCGGCTCCGAAGACGTGTTCGCGGCCGCGGGAATTGACCCGACGGTAGCTGGCGTCGTCATCAACCAGAGCTCGACGCGAGTGGTCAGCCTGCTGGCGGG
Organism: Acidothermaceae bacterium; assembly: GCA_036501485.1. Classification (GTDB taxonomy): domain Bacteria; phylum Actinomycetota; class Actinomycetes; order Acidothermales; family Acidothermaceae; genus PALSA-607. The sequence continues at coordinate 79,791 of DASYAG010000019.1, forward strand.
CTTGCTGGCAACACATCGAGTCTGGGACAGATTCCCAGCTGTTCTCTAGGGGACCGTTGGCGCAGGATGGTGTGATGGCTACAGACGAGGTACGCGATGGCGTCGAGCTGACGAATCTCGATCAGCAACTGTTCGACGGAGCCGACGCAACGAAGCGCGATCTCGTCGACTATCTCGACGCCATGGCCGACCGGATGATCCCTGCGCTCACCGACCGGCCGTTGTCAGTTATTCGGGTGCGGCCGGGCCAGCGTCCCTTCATGCAAAAGAATCTCCCCGAATACACGCCGCCCTGGGTGCAGAGGGTGCAGCTGTGGGCGGAGTCTGCGAAACGCGAAGTGACGTACGCACTGGGCAATGACCGCAGAACGTTGCTGTGGTTGGGAAACCAGCGCGCAGTGGAGTTTCACCCGGGCCTGTCGACGATCGATCGGCCTGATCAGCCGACGCATCTTGTGCTCGACATCGACCCACCTGAGGAGTCTTTCCGGCTCGCGGTTGCGGCCGCCCGGCTCGTTCGCCAAGCGTTGGCGGACGTCGGGATGCTGGGCGCCGTGAAAACCAGCGGTGCGAAAGGCGTGCACGTGTTCGTCCCGCTCGCCGATGCGACGTCGGCGGATGTAGCAGCAGCAACCCGTGCACTCGCCGCGCGCGCCGAGCGGTTGGACCCCACGATGACCACTACTGCATTCGTCAAAGACGATCGCGACGGCAAGGTGTTCCTCGACTCGACGCGGGCCGGCGGGGCCACAGTGGTCGCGGTCTACAGTCCGCGGTTGCGTGCCGGAATGCCGGTGTCGTACCCGGTGAGTTGGGACGAACTCGACGACATCTCCCCCGCCGACTTCACGATCCGCACTGTGCCAAGCTTGTCGTCGTCCGACCCATGGAGGCAGCTACTGCCGGCCTCGCAGCCACTGAGCTCGGTGCTCGTCGATGAGGGTGAGCTCATTCCGATCGCACGTGTGCAAGCCATGCATGAGGGCAAGCGACGCGCTCGGGCACGCAAAGCATCGGAACCAGAGGCCGAATAGAGATCGCGAAGTGGCCCCATCTGCTCAAGCTGGATTTTCGGGCAGCACGAGCTTGCTTACGGCGTGGGCGATCAACTGCTCGCCCGCCAGCTTGCGGGAGACCACTTGCTGTGCGACGTCGCTGAGGCGGGCGTTGTGATCTCGCGCGTACCGACGAAGGACGGCGAACGCCTGGTCCATGTCGAGGTAGCCGAGTTGAGCGAGCACACCCTTCGCTTGCTCAATCGTGATGCGACTCCTCAGCGCAGTTCGCAGTTGCTCGTTGATGGTTTCCTTGTCACTCGCTGCTTTGTCGGCGACCAGCGCGATGCTGGCCACATGCGCGAGCGCTTGCGCGAGGTCGAGATCGTCCGCCGTAAGCTCGCCAGGCTCGTCATTGAACAGGTTCAGTGCGCCGAGCGTGATACCGCGAAGCCTCATCGGCAGCGCGTGCACCGCCGCGAAGCCAGCCGCTGTTGCCGCCGGGGCGAACTCCGGCCACCGCTCCGTTGCGGAACTCAGATCGCTTACGCTGACAGGCTCGCCAGTGCGAAAACAGTCAAGGCACGGCCCTTCGTCACGCTGTAGTTGGAAGATCTCCAAATCACGGGTGCGCTCAGACGATGCGGCCAACACGTTCAAGACACCGTGACTGTCGGCGAGCAGCAACCCTGCCGACGCGATGTCGAGCAGGCGTGCACAGTCGCTGGTCAACCGGGACAGTAGGTCAACGACGTCTGCGCCATCGGCCATGCTGCTCGCGATAGACACGAATGCGGTGGTGATTTGACTCTGTCGCTCGGTGCTCATAAGTGGGGACCGCCCGATTGCGGCCGGCCGTCGACTTCTAAACAGAGCTCGCGCTCGACGATTGACCACGCCACCTGACTGGCGGTGAGCCCGTTCGCGAAAGCATGTGCGCGCAGCCGCGCTAGAGCCTCAGCCGGCCCAACACCCAGCTGCACCATTACCATTCCGGTCGCCTGATACACCTCAACGCGTGCCAACGAACTCAGTTGCTGCCATGCTGGCTCGTTGCTACCGAGCGCCCTTACTTTGGCCTCGGCGCTGATCATCTCCAACAGCGGCAACGCCGCTAACTCCGCGGCCATCAGGCCGCCGGCAAGCGAGTTGCCGACAAGACCACCTGATGTCCGGCGGTACAGGTCTAGAACGCCGACACCAGAGTTGGCCAGCCTGATGGGCAACGCGAAGACCGCGCCGATGCCTAGATCCAAGACCGACCCAGTGAACGCGGGCCAACGCGTGTCTGTGACGTCAGCAAGGTCCTCGGCAAAAACGGGACCACCGTGGCGCACCGCGTCCATGCAAGGACCTTCACCGAAGGTGAACTGGAGTTCATCCACCTGTCGGCTCAGCCCGTCACTAGACCCAAACGTGCCCTGGCTCGAACCTTCCAACATCAGCGAGATGGCCGCGCCGTCAACATGCAGAAGGTCGACGCAGGCGTGACATAGCCGGTCTGCCATCGAGATCGTCCAGTCGGCGTTGTCCATCGCCGAGCCAAGCTTGACGCGCAAGTCAGCGATCGGGTCCACGACAGCACATCTCCTCGGCTCGCATCCGTCCACTACGACGGCGCTGTACCCCGTTCGTGGAGGGCCAATCGGCCGTTCAGCCACCAGGTTTCACAGGCTCCTCGCAGTGACAACGGCGCAGACCCCGCGTAGCGTCATGAATTGTCGTTCCGAGCCCAGACCCCGCTTGGAGGTACCACATGTGCGCTGCTCGAGGCCTTGACCTCACGCCGGATGCAACGGAGCCGCTCCGTGCCTGGCAAGACGCGGCAGATGCGCTCAGAGCCGCGGAGATGCGCGGCGCATCCCACTCGGAGATCGTCCTGCTTTCCGCCGAGGTGATTCGCCGGCGCAATGTCGTGACCGTTGCTCGACTGCAGGACGGTTGGCAACCACCTGACGACATCCTCAGCCATCTGATGGCTGACGATCGCCTGCTGCTCGAAAAGGACGATGCGACCGGTCCGCCGGTCAGGTCTGCGCGTATTCCTCGTACGCACTGACGATGGCCGCCGACTGTGCGGGCAACTCGACACCAGCGGCGTTGACGCTCACTCCGTGGTCGGTCGCATAGACGAGCCAAGACGCCGCGACCTTCAGCGTGCGCAGCGAATCGGCGAAGTTGGCGACCACCGGTTCCAGCGGCGGCGTACTGACTGTGCTCGACCGTTCGATCTTGCTCCTGCACACCACGTAATCCGCGCAACCGAGCTCGGGCTTACGCCGTGAGAAGCGCTGGCCCGGCTTCTTCGGGTATCGCGGCCGCTACGCCCTGCCACCTGATCGCCAGCACGATCGTGTCGTCGGGTGCGGTGTCGGTGATGAGACGGGTCGTCAAGGTGTCGACCACAGCCGCCGACTCGGACGACTCCGAAAATTCGGAGCCCGCTGCATGGCGCAGGCGCATCAGCCCTTCATCGATGGATTCGCCTCGACGCTCGACGAGTCCGTCGGTGAACGCGATCAGTGTCGAGCCCGGCGGAACCTCGTAAGTCACCGCCCGCGGCTCAGAGATCCGCGCCACTCCGATCGGCGGTTCCACTGGCACATCGAGGAATTGCGTAAGCCCATCGGACACCAACAACGGTGCGAAGTGTCCCGCAGAGACGAGGGTCACCCGGCGCCCCACTACATCGATATCTCCCGCGAGCACCGTCGCGAAATGCTCATCGCGCTCGATGTCGTGCAGCTCGCTCAGCTTGACCAGCACTGTTTGGATCGAGTCGCCCTGAGCGATGTAAGCGCGCGCCGCATAACGCAACGAGGCCATGAGTGCGGCTGCATTAAGACCGCTTCCCGAGACGTCGCCGACGAAGAAAACGCAGCGGTCGTCGTCCGTTCCAATCACGTCGTACCAGTCACCGCCGACCTCGAGCCCGGCGACACCCGCGACGTAGCGCGCGGCAACGTCGAGGCCCTGAACAGCAGGCAGTTGCGGCAGCAGCGCGTGTTGCAGGGTACCGGCGATATCGCGTTGTTCGCGGTACAGACGGTCGTTGTCGCGCGCCAGACTTTCCGCGTGTAGCCGACGCCGAATCGCATACTCGACGATCCAGCCGATCGCGATCGCCAACACAAACCCAGCACCGGCGACGATCCAAGCGAGAGCGTTCGACAATCCACCCGCGAGCGGCTTCGTCGACGCGCCCACCAACGTCACGACCGTGTTGCCAAGTGGCAGCGACGTCTGCGCGGTTTGGCCCTCGATCGGAGTGGTATCGGTCGCTTCGAGCAACGCGGCGTTGGTCGGATTCGGGCCGAGGTAGAGCGCGACCTTCAAATCTGCGAACGGCGACGTTGGTGGGATCGTGACCTGCTTCGTCGGCGTCAACGGCGCTTCGCCATAAACCACGTAGCCAGCGGTGTCGTTGGTCGGCATCTCCGCAAAACCCAGACGGGCTGGCGTTCCGGGCAGGATCGACGTGATGAACAGCTGCCCACCGGGCTTCAATGTTGCGAAGAATTTCTTGTCGAGGCCCTGCTCAACGAGCGTCAGCGCGCCGGTGCTGGAGACCGGGCGTGCAGTGCCGCCGTCGATCTGCCACAGCGACATCGTCGTTGTCGAACTCGTCCGCGCGAGGCTCGCGGTGACGAATCGCTGGAACACCACGGGATCGCCGTTGGTGTCGATGGCAACCTGCGCGGCATCAACAAGTTCCGATTGGACGACGGGGAGTGCGATCGACAACGCGACTGCGGCTTGTTGAACCTGCTGCACAAGCAAGCGGTGGTTGCTGTGCGCATTGACCACGTTCGCGACTGTCGCGAGCCCACCGGTGAGGACGAGGCAACCACCGACGACCGCCGCACTGAGCGGGTGTACGCCTGCCTTCATCATGGGTGACCCTCGGGTCTGGGGGCGTTACTTGGCGGTGGTGAGCCGGACCGTCGATGGCGCCCATCGGATTTCGCCTGCGGGTTGTGGTCGGTGTAACAGGAAGCCTTGTGCGGTGTCGCAACCCATGTTGCGAAGGAGCGCGAGTTGGGCGGGGCGCTCGATGCCTTCCGCTACGACGGTCAGACCGTAGGCATGCGCAGTAGCGATAACAGCTTCGATAAGCACCGCATCTGGGTAGTTGTTTGGACCATCAAGCCGATCGACAAAGGATCGGTCGATCTTTAGCGTTGTGACCGGAAGTTGTCGAAGCATCGCGAGTGAGGAGTAACCGGTACCAAAGTCATCAAGTGACAGATAGATGCCGAGTGTTCGCAACTGGTTCAGACGCCCGATGGTGCCGCAGATGTCAGAGACGGCAGCGGACTCCGTGATCTCGAGCCGGAGCAGGTCGGCCGGGATGCCGCTCAGGTCGAGCGCTTCGTCGACGTCGGCCACCAGCTGAGGG
>DASYAG010000020.1:0-37686 GCA_036501485.1 Acidothermaceae bacterium
CCCCGGTCCAGGCAGCACCTGCCGCTCCCGCCCCTGCTGAGCAGCCGGTTCCCGAACACCGCGACGCGCAGTAAACGTCGCCCGCGACGGTCGCCCCACCATGTCCCGGCCGCCCGAGGGACGGATGTCCCTCGGAGATCACCTTCGTGAACTTCGCGGACGGTTGTTCAAGTGCGCCATTGCCATCGTCGTCGGCAGCTCGGTTGGGTTCATCTTCTTCAACCGGATCTGGAAGTTCCTGCAGCGCCCGTATTGCCAGGTGCACCAGCACCAAAGCCTTGAGGTAGTCGCCAAGGTCAAGGGGTGCGGGGCCGGCCCGCTGGTCTTCAGCAGCGTCTTCGACCCGATCCTGTGGCACTTCAAGGTGGCGCTGATCGCCGGCATCGTCATCGCATCGCCGGTGTGGCTGTACCAGCTGTGGGCATTCGTCACCCCAGGCCTGCAGCGCAAAGAGCGCCGCTACTCCCTCGCCTTCGTGGGAACCGCCGTCCCGCTGTTCCTCGCTGGCGCCACGCTGGCCTATTTCGTGATGTCGAAGGGCTTGCAACTGCTGTTGAACTTCGCGCCGACGAACACCGTCAGCCTGATCTCGATCGACCACTACCTGTCATACGCCTTGGCAATGTTGTTGATGTTCGGACTCTCGTTCGACGTCCCGTTGCTGGTGGTCATGCTGAACCTCGTCGGCATCTTGAGCTACGCCCGGTTGAAGAAGAGCCGGCGGATCTCGATCTTCCTGTGCTTTGTGTTCGCGGCCGTCGCGACGCCGTCGGGGGACCCGTTCACGATGCTGGCACTCGGCGTCCCGCTGATTTTGCTGCTTGAACTGGCGACCCAGATCGCCCGGATCCACGACAAGCGCAAGGCCAAGGCGGAGGCCCAGTCGCCCAATTCGTTCACGAACCTGCCGGACGACGAGACCTCGCCACTGAACCTCTCGTCGCTCTAGCGGTCGTCCCGGAGTCGTCCAGCCCCGTGACCGCGTAGCGTGGTTGTTGTGTCCGCCGAGTTGAGTCCAGCGGAGAAGTACGCAGCAGCCCGGCAGCGAGCGACCTCAGCCGGTGAGAGCTTTCAGGCGCTGTACGACTTCCCGCTAGACGACTTCCAGCTCCGCGCCTGCCGCGCCCTCGAGGACGGTCACGGCGTGCTGGTCGCGGCTCCGACCGGGTCCGGCAAGACACTCGTCGGCGAATTCGCTGTGCATCTTGCGCTGGCCGAGGGCCGCAAGTGCTTCTACACGACCCCGATCAAGGCGCTGTCGAACCAGAAGTATGCCGATCTGGTGCGTCGCTACGGTCCGGCGAAGGTGGGTTTGCTGACCGGCGACAACACCATCAACGGCGAGGCGCCGGTCGTCGTGATGACCACCGAGGTGTTGCGCAACATGCTGTATGCCTCGTCGCCGACGTTGACCGGCCTCGGCTACGTCGTGATGGACGAGGTGCACTATCTGGCCGACCGCATCCGTGGTGGGGTGTGGGAAGAGGTGATCATCCACCTACCCGAATCGGTGCGTCTCGTCTCGCTGTCGGCGACTGTCAGCAATGCGGAGGAGTTCGCCGACTGGCTGGTCACTGTGCGCGGTGAGACGGCGGTGATCGTCGAGGAGCACCGACCTGTGCCGCTGTGGCAGCACATGATGGTCGGGCCGCGCATGTACGACATGTTCATCGCCGATGGAAACGAGCTGAAGGTCAACCCCGAACTTGCTCGGGTAACCGGCAATGAGGAACGCAGAGTTCGCGCAGTTGATCGCAGCCGTTCAGGCAACCGCGGTGATCGGCGGCCGCGACGTCGTGACACGCCAAGCCGGGTCGATGTCATCGAGCGATTGGACGCCGATGGGTTGCTGCCGGCGATCACGTTCATTTTTAGTCGGGCTGGCTGTGAGGGCGCGGTTGTTCAGTGCTTGCGAGCCGGCGTGCGACTCAACACGCCTGCGGAGGCCGCCGAGGTACGCGCAATCGTGGAAGAGCGCACCACGTCGATCCCCGAAGAAGACCTGCACATCCTCGGGTACCACGAGTGGCTCGAGGCACTTGCGCGTGGCATCGCGGCGCACCACGCCGGCATGCTGCCTACGTTCAAGGAAGTCGTCGAGGAGCTGTTCACCCGAGGCCTGGTGAAGGCGGTGTTTGCGACCGAGACCCTCGCGCTCGGTATCAACATGCCGGCTCGCACGGTGGTGCTTGAGAAGCTGGTGAAGTGGAACGGTGAGGCGCACGTCGACGTGACTCCGGGGGAGTACACGCAGCTCACTGGGCGGGCCGGGCGGCGTGGAATCGACGTCGAGGGGCACGCGGTCGTGCTCTGGACGCAGGGACTCGATCCGGGGACAGTGGCCGGCCTCGCGTCGACGCGTACGTATCCGTTGCGTTCGAGCTTCCGACCTTCGTACAACATGGCGGTCAACCTCGTCGGACAGGTAGGCCGAGACAAAGCGCGAGTGCTGTTGGAGTCGTCGTTCGCGCAATTCCAAGCCGACCGCGCCGTCGTCGGATTGGCCCGACAGATTCAGAAAAACGACGAGGCTCTCGACGGTTACCGCGAGGCGATGAGCTGTCACCTCGGCAACTTCGAGGAGTACGCGGCGCTGCGTCGCAAGCTGTCCGACGTCGAGGCGGACGCTGCTAAGTCGGGTGCGGCGTTGCGACGCGCGGCAGCGGCCGCGGCGCTTGAGAAGTTGAAACCCGGTGACGTGGTGCGCATTCCGGTCGGTCGCCGCGCGGGTCTCGCGATCGTGCTCGACCCTGGCCTGCAGACCGGAACCGAAGACGCGCGGCCGGTCGTGCTCACCGAAGAGCGACAGGTCAAGCGCCTGTCAGTGTTGGATTTTCCCATGCCTGTCGAGCCGATCGGCCGGGTCCGGATACCGAAGGCATTCAGCGGACGCAACCCGCAAGACCGTCGCGACCTCGTCATAACCATGCGCAATCACGGGTTCGACAAGGCGCACGACGACGGCCCACGGCCTGGGCGCGGTGGGGTCACTGACGAAGTCGCCGAGCAGATCAGTGAGCTTCGTGCCCGGCTGCGCGCACATCCGTGCCACGGCTGCGCCGATCGGGAACAGCATGCGCGATGGGCAGAACGCTACTGGCGACTACGTCGCGACACCGATGCGTTGCGTCGCCGCGTCGAGAATCGCACTAACTCCATCGCTCGCGTTTTCGATCGCGTCTGTGACCTGCTCGATCATCTCGGCTACCTCGAGGGCGAGCAGGTCACTGATGCCGGATGCCGACTGGCCCGCCTTTACGGGGAGCTCGACTTGCTGGCAGCCGAATGCCTGCGCGGCGGAGTGTGGCGTGATCTGACACCGGCCGAGTTGGCCGCCTGCGTGTCTGCGCTTGTGTTCGAGGTCCGCGAGCCGACGACGGCACCGCCTCGCTTGCCGCGCGGCAAGGTGCCCGACGTGATCGACTCGACTATGAAGCTGTGGGGGCAACTCGCCCGAGCCGAGCGCGACCGGCGGTTGGATTTCCTGCGCGAGCCAGCACCTGGCTTTGCGTGGGTGGCATTTCGCTGGGCGTCTGGCGCCAGCCTTGATTCGGTGCTGACCGACAACGCGATGTCGGCCGGCGACTTCGTGCGATGGATTCGGCAACTGCTCGACCTACTCGGACAGATTGCCCAAGCCGCCGACGACGACATCCGGCATGTTGCCGAACGGGCGATGACGGCGTTGCGCAGGGGGGTCGTGGCCTACTCCTCGGTGGGGTAGGTGAGACGTCCGGGTAGGTCAGGTCTTGCCGACCGGACTGATGTTCAGCGCCGTCAGCAGCCGGGCTGCCGGCGAGCCCAATCCATAGCGCTGGATCAGGTCGAGCAATGCCTCTTCGTCACGGATCTTGCGCGGTAGGTCGTCGTCGAGTTCGGCAATCGGCACGTCTGTTCGGGTCGCGACGACCACACGCGCAGACTCGAGGTAGGTAGTCGCGGCGCGCAGCTTCGTGCGCGTGCCGGCCGGGAAACCCGCGTCGTTGTCTGACTCGAGTGCCTCGATGATCGAGGCCAGCGAACCGAACCGCGACACCAACGCAGCGGCGGTCTTGTCTCCGATGCCCGCAACGCCGGGCAGCCCGTCGCTCGGATCGCCGCGGAGAACCGCAAAGTCGGCGTACGTGCGTCCAGGAATGCCGTACTTCTGCGTGACCGTGGCCTCGTCGACGAGTTCGGCTTTGCCGACACCACGTGCCGTGTAAACGATGCGCACCGGTTTGAGGTCATCGACGAGCTGGAACAAGTCGCGGTCGCCAGTAACGACGTCGACGGGCACCTGCGCGCGGACCGCCAGTGTCGCGATCACGTCGTCAGCCTCGAAGCCGGCGACGCCAAGACGGCATAGGCCGATCGCATCGAGGAGCTGCTCGATGACGACAACTTGCGGCGTCAGCGCATCGGGGACTGTTTCGCCGCCCTGCGGTGCAACTCGATGTGCCTTGTATGACGGCAATAAAGCGACGCGAAACGCTGGTCGCCAATCGGCATCCATGCACGCCACCAAGCGCGACGGCTGGTAGCGCTCGACAAGAAACCCGATGAAGTCGAGCAGCCCTCTGATGGCATTGACCGGTGTTCCGTCCGGCGCCGTGACAGATTCAGGAACGCCGTAGAACGCGCGAAAATACAGCGATGGCGTATCGAGGAGGAGCAAGCCTCCTGATGGCGCTGCAGGCGAGGGCGGCACGCCAAGAGCTTCGCACGACCGCCGCGAAGCCACATGACAGGATCGGCGAATGAAGGTTGAGCGGGTACTTCCTACGTCCGAAGCCACCGAGCTGCTCGACCTCGTCGAGGACATCGCCCGCGACAGCCTCGCGCCGCGCGCAGCATTGGCCGAACGTGACAGCAATTTTCCGCGCGATGCGTTCACGATGCTTGGGGCGAGCGGCCTCCTAGGGCTGCCGTACCCCGAGGAATACGGCGGCGCCGCTCAGCCGTACGAGGTCTACCTCCAGGTCATCGAAGAACTCAGCAGGGCATGGCTAACGGTCGGTCTCGGCATCAGCGTCCACACACTTTCGTGCTTCCCGCTGGCTCGCTTCGGAACTGACGCGCAACGCGCACGTTGGTTGCCCGACATGCTCGGCGGCGCACTGCTCGGTGCGTACTGCCTTTCAGAACCAGATTCAGGGTCGGACGCCGGTGCGCTGCGGACGCGGGCGACGCGAGTCGGTGACAACTTCCAACTTGACGGCACGAAGGCGTGGATCACGCACGCTGGCCAGGCCGACTTCTACACAGTGATGGCCCGCACGTCCGATGAACGCTCCCGAGGCATCAGCTGCTTTCTGATCGCGGGGGAGAGCCCTGGTCTGCGTGCGGGACCGCCCGAACACAAGATGGGCCTGCAGGGCTCGCCGACGGGTCAATTGCACCTCTCCGACGTTGACGTGGACGCCGACCGGTTGATCGGCGCGGAAGGTCAGGGATTCACGATCGCGCTCGCGGCGCTGGACACCGGCCGCCTGGGCATCGCTGCGTGCGCAGTGGGCCTGGCCCAGGCCGCCCTCGACGTTGCGCTTGACTACGCGGGGCAGCGCCGCCAGTTCGGGCACTCCATCGCTGACTTCGAGGGGGTGGGCTTCCTGCTCGCCGACATGGCGACCGGCATCGAGGCGGCCCGCGCGATGTACCTTGCCGCGGCCAGGCGGGCGTCTGAGGGAATGAACTTCACCCGGCAGGCGGCGATGGCCAAGCTTTTCTGCACCGACATGGCAATGCGGGTCACCACAGACGCCGTGCAGGTGCTCGGTGGATATGGCTACGTCGAGGACTATCCCGTCGAGCGATACATGCGCGAAGCCAAGGCACTGCAGATCGTGGAAGGCACCAATCAGGTGCAACGCCTCGTTATCAGCCGCCAGCTCCGCAAGGAATAACCAGATCGAACTATTGAAATTGGTCGATTGCCGCGAGTGGCCGGCCAATCGGACCGTTTGGGTGGCGCTTGTGGTCAGTTTCCGGCAGGGTGGCTCGGGTTGCCCCTGTTTCTCAAGTTCCTAGTGCTCGTGTTCGAAGAGTTCTAGGCGCCCCTGCCTCGGAGGTCACTGGCTCGTGCTCTTGACTGACCCGGCTACCACAGGCCGCCCCGGAACCCTGCGTAGAGCTGTTGTGCGCCGGGCTGTAGTCCGAAGGACGCTGGCCGTCTTCGGGGCAATGACAGCAGGCGTCGTGCTTGTGACGGGCCAGGCAGCAGCCAGTACGAACCCAGGAGCCGACTTCGTCGCGGCGACCAACCAGGCGCGCGCCGCCGCTGGTCTCCCCGCTCTCAGCGTCAGCGCTGACCTCACCACGGCGGCGACTGACCAGGCGCGAAACATGGCCCACGCTGGTGCCCTGTTCCACACACCGAACCTCGGATCCGGGCTGTGCTGCTGGGTGATGGTCGGCGAGAACGTCGGCGACGGGCCGTCGGTCTCCGTCATCCAGGCCGCGTTCATGGCCTCACCTGAACACCGAGCCAACATCCTGCGCGCCGCTTTCAGCCAGGTAGGCATCGGCTACGTGATCGACGGACACGGCACCCTCTGGGTCTCGGAGGTGTTCCGGCGCCCGACCGGAGCGACAGTGCCTGCCGGGCCGACCGCACCGGTTGCGCCCAAGGTCACCAAGGTGCGCAAGGCCACGCCTCGACCGGTTCTCGCGACCCCACGACGGGCGGCGGTCACCGTTCACCTCCAGCGACCGCCGCTAGCCGCACTGGGCGCAATCGCCGTCATTTCTGTCGTCCCTGCGGGCCCGGTCTCACGCTCCCTCGCGCGATTGCCGCTAGCTGAAGCGGAACGGTTGTCTGTGCAGTTCGGTGTCGGAGAACAGGCCGTAGCCGGGACCGATCCGGTGAGCAGGTTGCTCGACTTCGCGGCCAAGGCTGCCGGATCCGACTAACCGCGCGGGCCACAAGGGCGTAGCTGCGGAGGCCCTCGGGTCGCAGCGATCGACCCCGCCAGTAACAGGCGACGCACTGGCATCTTTCTCTTACGCAGCAGCGTCTTTTGGTGACTTTTGTCGGACTCTTGCCAACCGTTTGTGCGAGGTCGATGACCTGCAACGATGCGCATCGTTGCAGGTCAGACGACGGTTGACAGACACTGGCGGCAACCGGGTATGGTCCCCGTCGTCCACCGAGATTTCCGGCGAGGAGAGCCCTTACCCGCTTCGATCACCCTGGGTCGTTCGGCGACCGCGCGGGCACTGCGCGGGTCGCCCAGGTGCCAGGTCCAGGTGTGTCAGGCAGGGGCAAGGAGCAGCTTCGCACCGGTTGGGGGTGAGACACCCGGGAGGGTCCGGGCGCCCAGTAGACAACGGTAGTTGTCCCGCAGCCGGCGGGACCGCGATCGGTCCGAGGGGCGCCCGGCCCTTGCCCGGCAGCCGCCCGCTTCGCGGGGCTCGCTTTCATCTCGGTTCGCTCCCACTTACGTCTCAGCTACCTGCTGGGCGCCGCATGACAGCGCGCAGCGTTGTACGGTGCGCAAACAGCCACAGATCACTCGTGGCCACAAAAGGCGCGAGGAGTGCGGTGCAAAGGCGGATCGGCGACGTGCCTCGGCTTGCCGATGACGCCGGTGTGGCACCCGCTGACTCTGCGACAGCTCCGGTCGGTCCGGTCCCGGCGCCTGACCCAGCCGCGCTGTCGCGGTGGGTGGCCATCGGTCTCGCGTTCGTAGGTGGCCTGGCGCTCGATGCGGCCTTTGCTCCGCTGGCGTGGTGGCCGATCGCAGTGCCGGCGACCGCGGCGATCCTGATTGCGGTCAAGGGCCAGACCTGGCGGGCGGGCCTCGCGATCGGGTTCGCGGCGGGGCTCGGCGAGTTCGTTCCCTTGCTGATGTGGCTGCACGTCGTCACCCCGCTCGCCTGGGTCGCGCTGGCCCTCGTGATGGCGGCCTACGTCGCGGTACTTGGCTGCGGCCTGGCGATGATCGTGCAGCGATTGCCCGGTTGGCCGGTCTGGACCGCCTGCCTGTGGGTCGCGGAGGAGTTGGTCCGCGATCGTTGGCCGCTCGGCGGCTTCTCGTGGGGCCGGCTGGCGTTCAGCCAGGGCGACACCCCGTTCACTGGCTACGCGGCACTCGGTGGAGCCCCGGGAGTAACCTTCGCGGTCGCGTTGTCGGCGGGGCTTCTTGCCCTCGCGGTGCTCACGTTGCTGCCAGCGTTGCCGCGGCTGGGTGGATTGCGCGCTGGTGGCTTGCGTCTGGGTGCCGGACTGGGCGCCGCGCTTGCTGTGGTGGCTGCCCTCGGCGTCCCGCTACTTGGCCTTGCAGTGCCGCGCCCCACCGACGGCAAGACCATCCAGGTCGCGCTGGTTCAGGGCAACGTGCCTCACCCGGGCACCCACTTTCTGGGGCGCGCCGAGGACGTTCTGAACAACCACCTCGCTGAGACCGCGAAGCTGACGGCCGAGGTGAAGTCAGGCCAACTCGCTCAACCGCAGATCGTGCTCTGGCCCGAGAACGCGTCCGACGTCGATCCGTTCCAAGACACCAAGGCCGGCACCGAGATCCAGGCGGCCGCCGATGCGCTTGGCGTGCCGATCCTGGTGGGAGCGGTGCTGCAAGACGGGCCGAACAACGTCAGCAACACCGCGATCGTCTGGAACCCAGGCACCGGCGCCGGCGAGCGCTACACGAAGCGGCATCTCGTACCGTTCGGCGAGTACATCCCGTGGCGTGGCTTGATCAACCACCTCACGAGCCTGACGTCATTGGTCCCACAGAACTTCTTGCCCGGGCACACGCCGGGCACGCTCACCGTTGGGCCAGCCACGATCGCCGACGTCATGTGCTTCGAGGTGGCCTTCGATGAGCAGGTACGCGACGGTGTGACGCACGGCGGCCAGCTCATCGTCGTCCAGACGAACAACGCCACCTACAACCACACGGCCGAGACCCGCCAGCAGCTTGCGATGTCGCAGCTGCGCGCCGTTGAGCATGGGCGGGCGGTGGTGGTGGCTGCGACCAGCGGGATCAGCGCCGTCATCACACCCAACGGCCACGTTGTGGCACGGACCGCGGAGTTGACGCCCGCGATCGTCGATATGCCGGTCGTGCTGCGCACCCCACTGACGCTCGCCGATCACCTGGGTGCAGGCCCTGAATGGGTGCTCGGCATACTCGGCGTGCTGTCCATCGCCGCGGTGGTTGTCCGCACGAGACTCCTTGGCTCTCGCAAGGGTCGCAATGAACGAAAGGGGCTCGCGCCGTGACCGCCGCCGACGATCGAGCTGCCGCGCGGGTACTGGTGATCATCCCGACCTACCAGGAGCGCGAGAGCCTGCCCCTGATTGTGGCGAGGGTGCGAAAGGCAGTTCCCGCAGCGCACATCCTGGTTGCTGATGACAACAGCCCCGACGGCACGGGCAAGATTGCCGACGAACTCGCTGCAAGCGACGACCACGTGCACGTCTTGCATCGACCGGCGAAGAAGGGCCTCGGCGCCGCCTACGTCGCCGGGTTCGAGTGGGCGCTGGCCGCCGGCTACGACGCCATCGTGGAGATGGACGCCGACGGCTCTCACCAGCCAGAACAGCTGCCCGACTTGCTCGCCGCGCTCACTGACGCAGACGTGGTTCTGGGCTCGCGCTGGGTTGCTGGCGGCAAGGTGAGCAACTGGCCGAAGTCCCGGGAGATCCTCAGCCGCGGCGCGAACGCGTACGCACGGTTCATTATCGGGATCCCGCTGCGCGACACGACTGGGGGTTACCGGGTCTACCGCGCCGCGGTCCTTCGGTCGTTTGATCTCACGACGGTGCGCTCACAGGGGTATTGCTTCCAGGTCGACCTTGCGCTGCGCAGCTTGCAGCGCGGTTACCGCGTGGTGGAGGTGCCGATCTCGTTCGTCGAGCGTGAATTGGGCGCCAGCAAGATGAATCGCGGAATCGTGCTCGAAGCATTGTGGCGGGTCACCGTGTGGGGCATTCGCTGGCGAGTGGACCAGCTGACACACAGACGCCCTCCTACTTAGGAGGGCGTCAGCGCTGCTGGCTTGGTACGGGGCTGGGTCAGCTACGGGGTTGGATCAGGCGCTCTTGCGTCGACCAGCGAGCCGGAGCAAATCGAGACGCTCCTGCAGGATCACCTCGAGCTCAGGGATGCTGCGCCGCTCAAGCAGCATGTCCCAGTGGGTGCGCGGAGCCTTCACCCGCAAGGGCTCACCCGATGCCAATGCCGCGTTTGCCTTCGTCGCCGTCGCGCCGCAGAACTTACATTCCCACGTCGCCGGGACCTCAGCCTCGACGGACAGCGGAACCTCGAGTCGGTGCCGGTTCGGGCAGATATACAAGATCATCTGCCGTTCGGCCAACTCGGTACCTTTATCGTTCTCGTAGCTCACCGCGCCAAGTCGGCTGCCGCGAAGTGCTCTTTCAGCCATCTCTTCCTCCTACGTCCTCACCGCATCCAACGTTTGGGTTGGGAGCGGGATTCCCAGGGCCGAACCCTTTGCGGAACCCCTCGCGCCGTGCCGCCGCCACGTTTTGCGCCCACCGCCACAGCGTTCCTACCCGTTATGACGCACATCTGACCCTGATGGTTCGCGCCTCGTTCGCGATGGGCGATGATCGCGGTTCAGTTACCCATCAAGGCAATCTCGACGCCCACGAACGGAGCCCGATGAACGCCGGCCCGGTACTAGTGCCAGGTGTCCCATTTGAGCTCGTCTGGGACCTTGCCCCCGAGCACTGGGAGCCGGTCGTCGGGAGCGCGTCGCGTGAGTCCGGCGTCCTGATCGAAGCGGGCCCGCAGAGCGATCTGTTTGCGTCGCCCGATGACCTCGAGCCGTCGTTGAACGCGCCGCGGCTCATCGGCGTCCCGGATCCTCGGTTTCAGCTCAGCGCGCTCGTCGAGGTCGAGTTCGCCTCGACGTTCGACGCCGGAGTCCTCTTGATCTGGGTCAACGAGCGGTCGTGGGCCAAGCTCTGCCTCGAATACTCACCCGCCGGGCAGCCCATGGTCGTCTCCGTCGTCACGAGAGGCGTTTCAGACGATGCGAACAGCAGGGACGTCGAGGGGTTGGGGACTTGGCTTCGAATCTCTCGGTCGACGGCCGGCAGCTTTGCCTTCCACGCCGCGACTGACGGCGTGCACTGGGGCCTGATTCGCCACTTCAGCCTTGACCTCGCGCCAGACGACCTGGTGCGCATCGGGTTCCTCGTGCAATCACCGACCGGCGAAGGGTGCCGAGCCAGCTTCTCCCAGCTGCGCTACCTGCGCGAGGCTCTCGACGACCTGCGCGGCGGCGACTGACCGCGCTACAGCACCCGGACCGCTTCGCCGGACGCCCAGCTCTTGATGTTCTCTACCACCTGCGGCCACCACCGCTCATACGTGCCGGTCGTCACGTAGCCGACGTGCGGAGTCACGACGGTGTTCGGCAGCGTGCGGAGCGGGTGCCGCGCGGGCAGCGGCTCAACGTCGAACACATCGAGTCCGGCTCCCGCGATGGAGTCTGTCCTTAGGGCCTCGATGAGGGCGTTCTCGTCGATCAACGGGCCGCGTGACGTGTTGATCAGGTAGGCGGTGCGCCGCATCGCCGCGAGTTCGTCGGCGCCGACGATGCCGCGGGTTCGGTCGCTGAGGCGCAGATGCAGCGTGACGACGTCGGAGGTCGCAAAGAGCTCGCCCTTGGCGACCGTCCGAACTCCGAGGTCGACCGCGTGCTCGGCTTGCAGGTTCTGGCTCCACGCCACGACGTCCATGCCGAAGGCGAGACCAATCTTTGCCACCTCGCCGCCGAGCTTGCCCAGGCCGACGACTCCCAGCCGTGCGCCAGCGAGCTCGAAGCCGAGAGTGCGCTGCCAGCCGCCGTCGCGGACGTCGCGGTCTTCCACGCAGATATGACGCGCCAACGCGAGGATCAAGCCCCAAGTCAACTCCGCCGTCGACATCCGCAGGCCGGTGGTCCCTCTGACCTCGATGCCGAGTTCGCGACATGCGTCGAGGTCGATTGCGGCGTTCGCCATCCCCGTGGTGACGAGCAACTTCAGGGCCGGTGCGTGACTCAGTGTCTCGCGCGAGAACAACGTGCGTTCGCGCATGGCGACGACGATCTCGGCGTCGGAAAGGGCGGCGGCCAGTGCGTCGTCGGTGAGGTGTTCGGTTCTGACGTCGAGTTCGTAGGGGCCGCCGGCGATGTCGGTCAGCTGTTGCCAAGGACCGAACCTGCGACAAACATCTTGATAGTCGTCGAGAACCAGAACACGATGCGTCATGCACGCATCTTGGCATCACGCCAGACCGATTGACCTGACCGGAGGGCCTGCACCGATGGACGCCGATACTGCTCCTGATCGACCACTGATCCAGCAGATGGTGGTGATTCACCGTGTCTTCCGCCGAGAATTCGGACTCCTGCCCGGGCTGATCCGCGCTGCCGCCGCCGACGACCTCGCGCGGGCGGAGGTCGTCGGCGACCACGCGAAGCATCTGCTGCGATTCGTGCACGTGCACCACAGCGGTGAGGACGAGTTCTTGTGGCCGGTGTTGCTTGAGCGGGTCGCGATCGAATCCGACCTGATCATGCGCATGGAACATCAGCACGAGCACGTCGCAGCCCTTCTCCCGCAGGCCGAGGAGCAGCTGACAGCGTGGGCGGCGCAGCCGTCGACCGAACGAGGCGACGAACTCGCAACGACGTTCGAGCAGATCGCGGTGGTCCTTGACGAGCACCTGGGCGAAGAGGAAGCGCAGATTCTGCCGCTGGTCGAGGAACACCTGACCGTGGCGGAGTGGTCCCGGTTGGGCCAGCACGCGACCTCCAGCATGGCGCCGCCAGACCTGATGGCGAGCCTCGCAGCGATTCTCGAAGAGGCCGACGACGAGGAACGCGCGATGTTCACGGTCGTACTACCGCACCCCGCTCTGACCATGTTTGTCGAGCAAGCCGAGCCGGCGTACCGCGATCGGATGCGCGAGCTGCGCGCCGGGGTCTAACGGGGCGTCGCCGCCCCGACCCCTACGCTGTGACGGTGCCGGTCACCGCGGGTTCTGACGCTGGTTTTGACGATGAGGTACTCGACTGGCGTTGGAAGGGCTTTCCGGCGCTTCCCGCCGGGCTGCGAGTGTCGGAGTTCGTCGCGAGCCGACCGTCGTTGTTCGATGCCGGATTCAGTTGGCCCGTTGCGACGCTGAGTGCCTCAGCGATCGACCACAACGTTGGCGTTCTCGCGACCTGGTGCGAAGACAACGGGGTACTGCTCGCGCCACACGGCAAGACGACGATGATGCCCGCGCTGTTCTCCCGTCAGCTCGCGGCTGGTGCCTGGGCGATGACGGCGGCCACACCGTGGCACGTGCGCGTCTACAAGGCGAACGGCGTGCGCCGGGTGTTCTTGGCCAACGAGCTGGTCGACGTCGATTTCATCCGGTGGCTGGCCGCTGAACGCAAGGCCGACCCAGAGTTCGAATTCTTCTGCTACGTCGACTCCGTCACGGGCGTTGAGCTTCTTGGCGATGTGCTGGCAGTTGGCGATTCAACTGAAGCGCGACCCCTCGGCGTCCTGGTTGAAATTGGTCCGATGGGTGGTCGCACCGGTTGCCGAACCCGCGACGAGGTATGGGCGGTCGCGCAGGCGGTGCAACGACACCCATCGCTGATGCTCGTCGGTGTCGCCGGTTGGGAAGGCCCATTCGGACACGGCCATGATGAGAGCACGCTCACCATCATTCGAACCTTCGTGCAGGAGCTCGCGGACACGCTGCGCGACCTCGACACGGACGCGCTGCTTGATCCGCGGGCGCCGTACTTCATCCTCACCTGCGGGGGCAGCGAGCAAGTCGATGTCGTGACATCGGTACTGCGAGCGGCGCCACAGTGTTCGCGGCCTGTTCGCAGTGTGCTGCGCAGCGGCTCCTACATCACGTTCGATCAGGGGCTCTACGCCGAGACGTCCTCGCTTGCTCCGTTGCTGCGACCGGCGATCGAGGTCTGGTGCCAAGTGCTCTCGACACCCGAACCAGGGCTCGCCGTGATCGGTGCTGGTCGCCGAGACGTCTCGTTCGACGCCGGGTTACCCATCTCGTTGTGGCGCCGATCCGTGCGGGGTGGTGACGTCGTGCCGTTTGACGCGGCAGTGAGCAAGGTGAACGACCAACATGCATTTCTCGACATCGCGGCGTCAGACACGATCGAGGTGGGTGACCTCGTGGGGCTAGGGATATCGCACCCGTGCACGACACACGACAAGTGGCAGATGATGCCGCTGCTTGACGGTGAGCGACACGTCATCGATTGTGTGCGCTCGTATTTCTAGGGACGCTGCCTACTAGCTGCCTGAGGTAGCGACCGCGTTACTTTGTCAGCCCGGCCAGCACGTTGATCACGACGCCGATGATGACGACGCCGAAGAGATAGGCCAGCAGCGCGTGCCGCAAGATGGTGGCCCGCATGACAGTCGACGTCACCTCAGGGTCCGACACCTGAAATGTCATGCCCACGGTGATCGAGATGTACGCGAAGTCGATGTACTGCGGCTCGCGATCGGGAACCTGGTGAAAGTTGAGCCCACCCGCCTTCCCTCCGTAGTACAACCTGGCGTACCGCAAGGTGTACGCGGTGTGCACGACGCCCCACGAAAGGAAAACCGTCAGAACCGCGAACGCGACGTAGCCGGCCTTCTCGAGTCCCTTACTGTCGCCGCTCGCTGCGATGACGAACCCAACTCCGACCAGGCTCGCGACGCTGGCGGCGACGAGCATCAGATCAACGACGGGTCGACCTGGATCTTCGCGGACCGCGTGGCTCGCCGTTGATCGCGGATCGCGTGGCCAAATGCTCAGCCAGATCCAGGCCACGAAGACCGCGGCCATGACATCCCAGCCGACCAGAGCGGCGAAACCCCACCCGCCGGTGAAGCCCATGATGAGCGCGCCGACGACGCCCAGGCCGCCAGCTACCAGCACGTGGGTCGCTGCCGACGTGAACTTCTCGGGAGCGTCGGCTGGCTTTGGCGCTGCAGTGGGTGCCATAACGACCATTCATACCGGCTGCGACGGGCCGCAGACGGCAGGCGCAACGGTGGCGCGGCTGCAAGGTCGTCGCGGTGTTCATCAGCGAACAGAGATCAAGCACCTAGACTCGGGGACTGACCGGCGCCGCCCGCGCAGGCACAGGGGAGTCGGTGTGATCGAAGCGACAGGGCTCGGTAAGCGGTTCGGCGACCGCAGGGCCGTCGACAACCTCAGCTTCACGGTCCAGCCCGGTGTCGTTACGGGATTTCTTGGCCCGAACGGCGCTGGCAAGTCGACGACCATGCGCTTGATGCTTGGCCTTGACCACGGCGACGGTGTGACCCGATTCGACGGGCAGCGCTACCGCGACATCGCGAGCCCGATGCGTCGGGTCGGCGTGCTGCTCGAAGCGAAGGCCTTCCACCCGACCCGCACAGCGCGCAACCACTTACGCATGCTTGCCGCGGCGAACCAGATTCCCGACAGCAGAGTCGATGAGGTTCTGGCGCTGGTCGGGCTCGAGTCGGTTGCGCGAAAGAAGCCGAAGTCGTTCTCGTTAGGCATGGGCCAACGTCTCGGTCTCGCAGCTGCACTGCTGGGCGAGCCCGACATCTTGATGCTCGACGAACCAGCGAACGGCCTCGACCCGCAGGGCATCACCTGGCTGCGCGACTTTCTCAAGGCTTACGCCGCCCACGGCCGCACGGTGCTCGCGTCGAGCCATCTGCTCGCCGAAATGGAGTTGATGGCAGATCATCTGATCGTCATCGGCCGCGGCCGACTGCTCGCCGACACCG
The DNA here is from genome assembly GCA_036501485.1 of Acidothermaceae bacterium. Classification (GTDB taxonomy): domain Bacteria; phylum Actinomycetota; class Actinomycetes; order Acidothermales; family Acidothermaceae; genus PALSA-607. The sequence continues at coordinate 15,743 of DASYAG010000020.1, forward strand.
GGATCGCCGACTTTGTGGCACGGTCGTCGCATACGAGCATCGTTGTGCGCAGCCCCGAAGCCGCGAGGCTGGCCGAACTGCTCACCGCCCGTGGGGCGATCGTCGTTGCCGAAGCTGACGGCCGGCTGTCCCTCACCGGCCCAACCCAAGAGCAGGTTGGGGATCTTGCCTTTGCGGAAAGAGTTCCGTTGCACGAGCTGACGACCCGAACGGCGACGCTCGAGGAAGCCTTCCTCGAGGCGACCGCCGGTGCGCAGGAATTCGAGTCGACCGGGGGGCTCGGATGAGGAACGCGCTGCGCTACGAATGGATGCGCCTTCGGACGTTGCGATCCACTTGGTGGCTCACTGGTCTGTCGTTGCTGGTTGCCGGTCTGCTCGGGCTGCCCGCCTTGGGGCTCAAGGGCACGCCGACCATTCAGGACTACGGCGACGTCATCACCGGCGGTGGTGGTGGCGCTATTTTCCTCGTGTCAATTCTGCTCTCGATGATCGGCATTTTCGCCATTGGCCACGAGTACCGCTACGGAACGATTCGGCCGACGCTTAGTGCGCTGCCGCGCCGGTCGACCGTGTTGGCCGCGAAGGTTCTCGTCGTCGCCGTCTACGTGTTTGTGGTCGCGCTCGTCGGTATCTTGCTGAGGTATGCGGTCGCGGTTGCGATCCTCGGCCATCGCTTGACGGGGCTCGGGCTCTTTCCGACGCCGATGGCTCGGGTGTGGATCGGGTCGATCGTGTACACCGTGATCTTCGCGCTCGTCGGATTCGCGCTGTCGGGGCTGTTCCGCAATATTCCGGCAGCGATCGTGACGGTGATCCTGATGCCGTTACTCGTCGAGAACATCGTCCGCGGGCTCCTTGGGTTGCACGTCTTTCACTCCATTCGGGGACTTGCGAAGGCGCTGCCCTTCTCGTCCGGCATGCAGATATTTCGCTACCAGCCGGTCGGAACTAACGGCAACAGCGGTGCAGGGTTTCTGGCCGTGCCTAGCCCAGTCGACGGCCTGCTGGTCTTCCTCGCATTTCTCGCGATCGTCCTTGGGCTCTCTTGGTTCCTGTTCGAGAAGCGCGACGCCTAAGCGTCTGCGCTCACTTAAGGAGTTGTTCGTGCGCCACCCGAGATGGCACTCACGCATCCTGCCTGCGCTTGCACTCGTGCTGACGATGAGCGGTCTTAGTGCGTGCGCAAGTGCACAGAGTCGGGCCGCAACCACACCGAGCACGGTCGGGGGCACGATCAGCTGCGCGTATTCCCCGACGGGCGGGACGCCGGCGCGATCTGTTGGTGCGCCGCCGACCCGCGCGTCGCAAGCAGGTACGTACGTCGCAACGTTGACGACCAACCAGGGTGCGATCGTCATCAAGCTCGATGCCGCAAAGGCACCGTGCACCGTCAACTCGTTCACGTTCCTTGCTGACATGAAGTACTTCAACTCGACGCCGTGTCATCGCCTGACGACCGCTGGCATCTTTGTGTTGCAATGCGGAGACCCGACCGGGACCGGTGGGGGCGGGCCTGGCTACCAGTTCGCCGACGAGAACCTCACCGGCGCTGTCTATCCGGCGGGCACGGTGGCGATGGCCAACGCCGGCGCAGGCACCAACGGCAGCCAGTTCTTCCTTGTCTACAAGGACACGACACTCGCCCCGAGCTACACGCCGTTCGGCACGATCACCGGGGGCCTGGCAGTTATCCGGAAAATCGCAGCAGGCGGGTCTGACAACAGCAACGGCGATGGCGACGGCAAGCCGAAACTGCCCGTCGAGATCACCGGTGTCACTGTCGCGACGAGCTAGCCCGCCGGCGCAGGAACCTCGGCGGCGGCATGGAGGTCGCCGGTCAGTTCGCGCTCCACCTCGATGTCGATCAACGCGCCCAGCAACACGATGAATACGCAGTAGTAGAGCCACAGCATCAAGATGACGATGCCGCCGAGGGTGCCGTACGTCTTGTTGTAATGCGCGAAGAAGCGAACGTAGAGCGAGAACCCGACGCTCGCCAACACGACGAAGACCGTGGAGAACACGGCACCAGCCGAGGCCCAGCGCCAGCTAACGGATGTCTTCGGCGGCGCGAGCCAATAGAGTGCTGCGACTGCTGCGGTGAGAATCACCGCGAGCACGAACCACTCACCGACGTCGAACGCCAGCCGCCACAACACGTTGTGTACAAGGTGGCGGATCGCGGGCGCGATACCGATCGCGCCCAACGCGACGACGGCGACGACGATGACGCCAATACTTGTAAGCAGCGCGAGACCGCGCAGCCTGAAGTAACCGCGTGTCTCCTCTTGCTCATACGCGGCGGTGATCGCCTTGATGAGCGTTCGCACGCCAGTGGACAGTGCCCACAAAACGGCGACGAGTCCGACAACCAGCCCGACCCCGAGTTGCTGATGACTCGTGTTTGTCAGTCCCGCAAGCCAGTCCGTGACGACCTCGCGAGTCGACGGTGACAACGAGCCGCCGAGCCTCGTGACCTCTGTCGTCACCTGCTCAGGGCTGGCCACCAGACCGTAAATCGTGACCATCGCGATGATGGCCGGGAAAATGGAAAGCACCGCCCAGAACGCGGTGCCGGCGGCGAGGAGCGCGATGTTGCGATCGACAATCTGCACCCGAACTCGACCCGCGACGGCGTGCCAATTGGGAGCAGGGCGTGGCTTGCCCGATCGCTCGTGAGTGCTGCGGTACCCGTGCACGCAATTTGCTCCTCGGCGTCCATGATGGCGCGTGACGTATTATCGAAGCACCGAAGGGGAGTAGCCCTCGCGTCTGCGGTCGTCAACACGGTGCCTCCACAGGTACCCGGCCAGCGGCGGTCCGTCACGGATCGCGGTCAGACCTTCGGCGACCGATGGTTGCCGGAGGTAATTGAGATGCTTGCTCGTTTGAACAACACGCCGACGTGGCTGCGCAGGCCGGTGGTCACCCTGGGCGGGGTGGTCTTGATCGGCGTCGGGATCGTGCTACTCGTGTTGCCCGGCCCTGGCCTGCTCCTGATGGCGCTCGGCCTCGCGGTGCTGGCCACCGAATATCCGGCTGCACAACGGCTGCTCGATCGATTGAAAGCGTCGCCTCCTGTTGCTGCTGCCCGCACGCGGCTTGCGCGTTTTCGCATCCGCCGTCAGCGCGGCTGAATCGCGTCGTGCGACTTCGATCCCAGCGGCCGGCGCCGCTGACCCTGGCGTACGGGACCGATCCGAGTCAGGTCGCCGATCTTCACCTGCCAGCTGAGGGCAACGCTGACGGAGCACCGTGGCCTGTTGTCGTCGTGATCCACGGCGGATATTGGGGCGCGGGCTACGGTCGGTCGCTCGGTACTGGTCTCGCAGCCGATGTCGCGAAGCACGGCGTAGCCGCCTGGAACATCGAGTACCGCCGCGTTGGCAACGGCGGCGGCTTTCCCTCGACGTTGCTCGACGTCGCCCGGGCCATTGACGCACTTGCCGCCATCGCCGACCCGGCTGCCGATGGCCGTCTCGACCTCGAGCGCGTCGTCACTGTCGGGCATTCGGCCGGCGGGCAGCTTGCGACGTGGCTGGCTGGGCGTCACAAGCTCGCGGCTGACGCCCCAGGTGCGCAGCCAGCGGTCCATGTCCGGGGCGTCGTCGCTCAGGCGGGCGTTCTCGACCTCGTGCAGGGCGCGGCCGTGGGGCTTGGCGGTGGCGCGGTTGTCCGGTTCTTGGGCGGCACGCCTGCCGAGGTGCCGGAGCGTTACGCGGTCGCGTCTCCGTACGAACTGCGGCCTATCGGCGTCCCGTCGACTTTGATCCATGGGATCAAGGACAAGGTGGTGCCGATCGACCAGAGTGATCGTTACGCCGCGGCAGCGATCGCTGCAGGTGACACGGTCGACCTGCAACGGCTCAAGGGCGTCGACCATTTCGCGCCGATCGATCCACGGATGCGCGCGTGGGTGGCATGCCGCACCGCCGCGCTGGACTATTTGATGTAGCGACATACCGTGGGAGACGCCGATCGGGTGCGCCTCAGGCGCGCAGTGCGACCTTGACCCAGATCGAGCTGAGGAGCAGGCAGCCAGCGACGGCAAGCGCCTCGCGCTCATCGGATGCCAAATGGGGCGCGATCGGCGCAGCGAGCACTGCGGCGAACCCGAACCAGCGCACCAGACGGATATCACTGGCGCGGGTTGGCTCGAGATGCGGACGGCGGGATGGCGAACGGCGGTGCGTGTGCTGGCCCTTGTCGCTCGCAGCGCGCTGCTCGCAGCGCGCGCAGGTCCATATCGAGCGGCTGTTGCGGCCGCTGACGTATTCGCTGCGCTGGCACGGGCGGCGTTTGCCGCATAAATCGCACGTCATGAGTCGATTTTCGGCCAACGTGAAGTTTTTCTTTACGTTGGCGTTCGCGACCGATGGACGACCAGGGGTACTGCCTTGAGCATGTGCCGATAAGTTACACGACGTGTGTCTATGTCACTCGCGTCGCGCTAGTGCGCTGGGACCTTCCCGAGGGTCGGTTATTCGATATTCCACCCCCATTCTTTTGCGCTGCTTTTAGGTGCGCGGCTTTTGTTGCCGCGTCAATATCTGCGGGTATTCCGAACCGCTCTATTACGCCTAATGCGCGGAATATCGTCGCGCGATTCCACGGGCGTCCGGTCTTGCTCACGGTGCCGGCCTCGTTGAGCTCGTCGGCGATGCCTTGAAGGGTGTGCCCACCCGTGCGCAGCCGGGCAATCTTCTTGAGCACGACGATCTCGGAGCGCACGGGCGCGAAGGCCTCGGCGCCGCCGCCAGTGGCGACCCACCCGTATGGGGGACGGCCGCCCCCTTCACCATGCACGTTCGGAATCATGGCGTCCGGATGCGTGCCTGGGCAAGCGCGACACGCGAACTAGGCCGCGGCGCTGCCCTCGAGGACCGCTGGGCGCCCTGGGCAGCTGATCTCGCCGGGTTGGCCGTTAGCGGCGTAGACGATGCCTCCCTGCGCACCTGTGCGCGATCTGAGGATGGCGGCCGGCTGACCGACAGCAAAGAAGATCGCCCAGCGGCCGCGGCAGAGCTCGACGCCGCAATCGAGGCAGGTTTGCCGCCGGTCGACGATGAAGCCGGGGCAGCTGCGTCGGTACTCGCGGCAGTCGATGATCGGACCGGCGACGTGGACCTGGCGGACGATCGGGCCGGGCGGGTTGCGCCATCGCTGCATCCGGAATCCGACGGCGGTCAGGTACTCGAGCACCATGCGAGCTCGGCATCCCAAACACGCGCGCCCGGGCGCGCAGCTGCACGGAAGTGCGGCCGCGTCGCGGACGACGTCGAGCACGCGTTCACGTACCTCGAGCACGGCGCCGGCGAGTTGCATGAGCGCGAACGCTGCCACGCGCCGCTGACGGTTTCTTGATCACAAATGGTGATCTTCAGTAGGCGAAAGCCGCGAGGTCGAAGCCACGAGTGACACTGGGCGCCGCGACGTTGGCTGTCAGAGCGATGTCGAACGGGACACCGCCTGAGGGCATTGGCGGCAGCGCGATCGGCGGCGTGAATACGGGACCGCCGGCGGTCGTCGGGGTGGTGATCGGGGTGGTGGTGACGCTGCCGAGGTCGATCGTCTGCCCGAAGCCGTCAGGGATGGTGACGTCGGCGGTGACAGTGAGGGCAGTGGTGGTCGTGACGCCGGCGATCTTCGGGTAGACCTTGCAGACGAGCATTGGCTGGGAATTCTTCGCGACACCGACCAGGATGCCGGTGCCGCTGGTGTCGTTGTAGAGGATCTCCCATGGTCCGACCGCGAGCCCGGCGAGGTTGACGAGCAGACCTTCGGCGGAATCAAGTCGTTCGAAGTTCTGCACCTGCGTGTCGCTGCTGTACACGTCGAGCGTTGCGGCGTCGCCGCCGGCGTAGCCCATGCTGACCACCGCGAACGGGCCTTTGACCTGGGTGACTATCTGCGGCAATCGAAACGGCGGGATCGCATGATTCTCGGTGCCGACAGTGAGGTTGCCGAGCGGGTCGCCGTACCAGGTGACCGTCAACACGGTGAAGCCCAGGTAGCTGCCGCTTTGTGGGGACCAGCTGGGCACGATGACCATCGACGGATATCGACTCACGGCCATGATTTGCGTGCTCAGCGAGAACAGCGGCGGCTGGATGAGCGTCGTGCCGATGCCGATTCGGGTGAACGGCGGTGGTGGTTTGGTGAAGCCCATCAGTTGCCGCCTTGGATCTGCCGGAAGACCTGGCGGGTGACGTTGGCCCAGCCGACGGCGTTTTCCGGCATCCCAGACCAGACGAGCAGTAAGACGTCGCCGGCGTTGAGCTCGATCGGTTGGTTCTCATCGCCGTTGTCACCATCGCCGGCAGGTGTCGCGTCGGCGATCGTGTTCTGCGCGATCGTGGTGTAGTACGCGGTGAACGTCGCCGCGACGGGTAGGACGACCGCCGGCCCGCTGTCCTGCTGGATCTGGGTGGTGGCGCTGATATTCACGCGGGTGATCAGCCAACGTTCGCCCGCCGGCACCTCACCGACCTGCGTCTGCGCCGCTCCCGATGCGTCCGCTACGGGATCGGTTTGCAGCGTGTCGTGGGTGGTCTGCAGATACGTCCAGCCGCTGCTGGTGGGCAGCTGGTAGGGCAGCGGGCCGATCGTCATGCGCCGGGCACGAACTTCATCAGAAACGGCTTCGATCGCCCACGCGCATCGTAGGCGTCGTGCAGCAAATAGGCGCCGGCGCACACCAGCACAATGCCGACCGCAGCCGCGGTATTGGCCTTCCGAAAGATGTGCGTTTTAGTCACGACGAACTCGGCGTCACCGTTGGCACAAATGGCGCGACAGAAGCTGCGACGGCGGCCGCGGATGGGCTCACGGCAGTGCCGATAAGTGGCGTTACGGGCGCCGCGGTGGTGGTGGCGACTTGGCGCAGGATCTCCGCGGCGACGTCTTCGACTTTGACCGCACCGGGCAGCGACGTGTTGAGCCGCGAGATCAGCGTCGGTAGCACGTCGGCGAGGTCGCCCAGGGTCGCGGTCGGCGCGCCGTTGCCGGGTACAGATAGGCCGGCGCCGGCGGTGATGCCGGCCAACGCGATCGCCCACACGTAGGCGGGCACTGCGGTGTGCACCCCGGTGAGCACCAGGGCGCCGACCAGCGCGACCAGCCCGACGGTGAAGGCCAGAATGTTGGAGGCGGTCAGTTTCATAGTGAGACCCTTCGTCGGATGCGGGGCGGCTCGAGGGCAGTGAGCCGTTCTTCGGTCTGTGCGATGTGTTCGGTGAACATCTCTTTGAGGTCGTGCAGGTCTTGCGGGACGGTGCGCCATTCGCGCAGTTCGTCGATGAACTTGCCGATCGGCTTGGCGACGTAGCGGTAGAGGACGGCGACCCCTCCGAAGAATCCGCCGATCCCACACATGAGCAGCACCAGGCCGCGGAACAGACTCACGTGCATCCGTGCGCTCTAGGGACTACGTTCGCGCCCATGACTGACGACCGGCGGAACATCTTGCGGGAGTTCCCAAGTATCGAAGAGGCGATAGGAGCCGTCGTCTCGCTGTGGAATAGCGACGAGCAAATGCTGACAGGCTTGGCCGTGAATCTGTTGGGCCTCCCCGATCGTGAGCTTGCCAAGGCGCTCGTTTGGGGCAAGCGGTGGACCGTCTTAAGGGCGCAGCTCGTGTTGGCCGGCGAGCATCGAATCCCTGCAGACGCGGACGCCGCGCGCGCCGCATTCGCGTCGCTAATCGAAGAGGCCGATCGATGCAATGAGTTACGCAACATCGCCGCTCACTGCCATTTCCAGGGCGCGGCGCCCCCGGGGCACTGGGTCAGGATGTCGCTGCGGGTCCAGAAGCGTCGGGCCGTTGTCGTCCAGGAGCCTGTCGACGCCGACTGGTTCCCAATTGCGTACCGAGCACTGAGCCGTCTTGTTGATCAGATCATGGACTGCACCAACGTGCTGGTTGCGTGCGGCGCAATCGACTAGATACGGCAGCATCACAACACGCCCATCGCGGTGAGGTCATACATGCCGACTTGTGCGAATTGGTAGGTGCCGGTCCCGGCTTGGGGCTGAAGGAAAATCTGGGCGATCGCCGCCGTGGCCGGGGCGATGGTCTCTTCGTAGAAGATCCCCGCCGAGATGGGTTGGTCGAGCCGGTCGATCGGCCTGAAGTCGGAGATTGCCGTGCCGCCGCTGGTCTTGAAGATGCAGTCGACGATCAGGGCGCCGGGCGTGGTGATCGTGCTGGTTTTCACCTTCCCCGTCAGCGCGTATCGGTGCCCGGGCACGATGGCTGAGATCGCCTGCTGGAAGAACGAGGACGACGAGCCCATCGCGGCTGTCACGCCCTTTTGCCAGTTGCCCTGGATCGTCGTATCGCCAGTGACGAGACTCGGAGTGATCCCGCCGCCCGTGAGCAACTGCCACGAATCAGCCACGCCGTCGCTGTTGCTGTCGGTGAGGAACAAGCCGTCTGCGAGCAGGTTGTTCGCGTCGACGTTGTCCGCCGGCAGTGCGGGCAAGAATGCAGGAAGCAAGGATTGAACAGCTGCGAGGAACGCCTGCGCCATAACGACAAACCCGGCGTTGTTCGGGTGCGTGCCGTCGTTGAAGTACGCGGCGAGATAGTGGCCGTTTGCGGGGTCGACGAGCGGCGTGTAGAAGTCGACCAGCACGAGGCCTTGGGCGGCCGTGTAACGTTTGATCCAGCTGTTCAGCGCCACAATCTGCGCGGGCAGCCCGGTGACGTTCCCGGTGTTGTTGTTGGGTGGCAGTGTGCACAAGACAGGCACCGCACCAATGCTGCGGACCATCTTGACCATCGTGATCAGGTTCGAGGTCACCGTGGCGAGTGGCACGCTTTGGACCAAGTCGTTGGTCCCGGCCAAGATCGGCACCATGTTCGGCGAGTGCGGCTGAACGTCGGTGGTGAACCTGGCAATCATCTGGTCGGTGCGGTCGCCCTGCTTGCCTGCGTTCCATTGATAGTTGACGCGCTGCCCGGACAAGATGCTGGCGTAGACGGGCCACGAGGTGCCGCGGTAACCCACCGCGGGGTTGTCGCCCCACGCGACCAGGGAGTCGCCCCACGGAACACAGTTGCAAGCCGGTCGCCCAGCCAGCAATGGCGCACCAGGCGTGACTCCGGATGCGCTCACGAGTCGATCCGCCCGAGCCACACCGTCCCGGTGACCGAACCGGAGACGACGGAGGCGACAAGACCTGCGACGAACGACACTCCGGCGGGGCCGTACCAGTCGCGTACCGACTCGCCGGGGGCGAGGGTGATCGGGATGAGCAGGTCGCCGTCGTTGGCGTTCTTGCCGTCGATCAGGTCGATTTCGGCGGTCGCGATGCCGGTCGTTTCCTTTAGCGCGAAGCCGACGATGCGGCCGCCGACTGTTGCCAGCTTCACCTTCGCGTTGGAGTTGGTGCCGACGGGGAAAGGCTCGGCGCCGAGCAGCGGCTGGCTGTTCTTGGTGAACAGCTGCCGCATGCCGGCGAGCAGGTACTCGTTGCCGGCGCGGTGCGCCTCGAGGTAGGCCTCGAGCGCTGCGCGATCGGCTGCTGCGTTGGTGTGTTCCCGGCTCATGCTGCTACCGCCCCTGCTTTGGCGACGTCGCCGGCGACGTGCTCGGTTTTGTCGATGGTTGGCTGGACGAGTTGCTTGGCGCCGATGACGAACAGCGCGATCGCGCCGACGGCGAACATGCCGGTGACCAGGAACGGCTGCACCTGGTCCCACACGCCGGACACGCCGGAGTCGAGGATCTGGCCAGGCCAGTTGAGCGGGTTCCATCCGGATGCACCGAACAGGCCGGCCGACTCAACGCCGCTCGAGCTCGTCGACGTCGACGAGGAGCTGCTCGAGCCGCCGGGGGTTTGGTTGCCGCCGGCCAGGATCTTGTCGACGGCGGCCGCATACGCGGTCTGGTTCGCGGGCCGTTCGGCGGCCGCAGCGATCGCGCCCGGGTCGGCGTTCGGGTTCTGCTTGTACACCGCCGCCATCTCCCGCAACGCGACCGCGGCGTTGGTCGCCGGGTCGAACGCCTCGAGCTTTTGCTGCGCGAGGGTGCCGGGCAGGTTGCCGAGCTCGCCACCTTCGTGCAGCTGGAACTCACCGAAGCTGGTCCCAGAATCGCCTACTGCGTAAGGGTTCATGCCCGACTCTTGGATCGCGTCCGCCTCGGCCAACGCCGGAGGGACGCCGAGAGCTTGCGCGGTGGTGTCGATGATCGTGCGGATCTGATCGATGCCATAGGTCGGCGCCGATACACCGGACGGCGGGGAGAAGGTGAGCACAGTCATGTCGTGATCACTTCTTCGTGTAAATCGGGGTGCCGGGCTTCAGCGCCTTGTACGCGGTCGGCGTCAGATAGGTCATGACGCCGTTGACGGTCGCGTACAGGTCGGTACCGGTCGGCAGCGCCTTCAGCGCCGTCGGGTTCGCGACCTGGCTGTAGGTCGGCGCGGCCGGCGAGCTCGGCGCCGCGGTCGGCGTCGCCTTGGTCGTGGTGGGTGCGGCCGCGGTCGGCGTCGTCGGCGCCGGCAAGGTGCCCGCGCCGTAGTCGACAGCGGTGATGCCCGTCAGGCCACCGGTCCCGCCGATGGCGGTCACGCCGCCGCCGGCACCGCCGGTGATCGGCGTGGTGACCGGCACCGTCTGGGTGACCGGGTTGGTGGTGTTCATCTGCGCGACGGTGTTCTGCAGCTGCTCGAGCACGCCCTCGACGGAGTTGTACAGATCGTCAGCTGACGAGTCGTACGCGGGGGTGCCGGAGTCGACGGCGCTGCCGGTGGTACCGAACGCGGTCGACGGCGTTGTCGCCGACGACGGAGCCGCCGCGCCCGCGCTGCGCTTCTTCCAGTACGCGACACCGCCGGCGACCGCGACCAGGGCGCCAGCGGCCGCCTCAGGCTTGTGCGCGGCCACCCACGGCGGCAACTGCAACGCCATCACATGCCCCGAGACAGCTGATCGGCCAGCACGGCCATGATGGGGTCGTTGACGGCGGCCGACGTCGAGGAGTGGAAGGTGCGCACCGGGCTGTTGTTCGGTGCGCCGCCGCCCATCGCCTCGGCTAGCTGGCCTTCGCCGAGGAACAGCTGCACCGGCTGGGCGACGGCGCCGTGATAGGCGCCGGTCGGGTTGATGGTGACCAGCGACCCGGAGCCGGGCCCGGTGCCCGGGCGCCAGCCGACAGCGATGATCGCGTCGGCCTGGCCGGCGCCCCACGGGTCGACACCGAAGACCGTCGCGGTGACGGTCTCGGCGTTGATCGCTTTCGCACGCGCTCGAGGCATCGTTAGCGACCCTGAAGCGTGGTGATCAGGCCTTCGCCGGCCGTCGCACCCTTGGTGAACAACGTGCCGGCATTGGTGCCCCAGCTCAGCAGCAGATAGCCGCCGATGAGCCACCCGGTGCCCTTCAGCACTTCACGCAACATGGGGTTCTCCTTCTCAGGCGGACTTGGTAACGGCGGCCGCGGCGGCCGCCGAGGTAGGGGCGAGCTGGACGATCGCGGGCGTCGCGACGACGGTCGAGCTCGTCGACGTCGACGTGGCGGCCGCCGAGGTGCGCAGGTCGGGGATCAGCGGGCTGGCTGGGCTCATCAGGTGCGTCACCGCGGAGCTCACGAGACTCAGCGCACCGCCGGCGCGCGACGCCGACGCATCAGACGACAGCACCGCATCAAGGCCTGTCAGGATCAGCACGCCCATGAAGAACGACGCCCAGCGCATCTCAACCACCCGCCGGCGGTGTCGGCGCAGGCCCGGGTTGTGCCTGGGTTTGCGGTCCGGGCGTGACGATCGAACCGTTCGGCGCAGGGCCGGGCGACGGCGAGACTGTGACGCCGGGCGGCGTCGCCTCGTTGTTGTTCGTCGTCGACGTCGGGGTTTGGCCGGCGGTCGACGGCAGAATCCGCAGCCGCTGCAACGCGTTACCGGCGAACAGCTGCGCGCCGGCGATGACCGCGACCGCAATGAGCACCAGGCCTCCGGGGTTCATGCGTTGCCCTTCGCCAGGGTCGCAATCGGCGTGGTCTGGTTGGTCAGCTTCGCCTTGAAGAACGCCTTCACACCGGGCAGCCCGTAGCGCACGTAGTTGATGCCGATCGCATAAGCCATCGCGCCAAGCACGAAGCCGCCGGCCTGCACACCGACGCCGCCGGCGCCCGGCGGCACTCGCGCGGTAGGCGATGGTGGCTGCGTCGTTGAAATCCTCGAGAGTCTCGCACAGGATGACGAACTCGTCGCCGCCGATTCTTGCGACTGTATCTCCAGGCCGGACGGCGGAACTAAGCCGCTCTGCGACGACGCGGAGCATGTCGTCACCGATCTGATGGCCGTACGCGTCGTTAATGTTCTTGAAGCCGTCGACGTCGCAGAAAAGCAGAGCGAGCACGGTTGAGTCGCTGCGGCGCCGCTCGAGTGCATGCCGGAGCCGGTCCGTCAGCAGCGTACGGTTTGGCAAGTCGGTGAGGCCGTCGTGCTGAGCAGAATGGGCAAGACTTGCCTCCGCCAGCCGCTCGCGAGTGAGGTCGCTGACTGTGAGGCAGGTGATCTCGTCGCCGTCGGTTTGGATCGCCGAAGACGAACTGATTCGCACGGGTACTGTTTCGCCGCTGCTCGCAAGCAGCGTTGCCTCGACTGATCCAGCCAAGCCGCTTTGCCCGATCAGTTCTGCCACGCGCGCGCGGCTCGCCTGGCTGAGGAACTCCAGCACCGGGCGCCCCACAACCCAGTTGCTCGACAGGCCCACGAGGTCGGCAAATGCCTGGTTGGCGTACAGCACGATGCCATCGACTGACACCGTCGCTGCGCCGTCCGACATGTTTTCGACAAAATTCCGATACGGCCGATCCTCACTTGACAGCGTAAACACATGCTCCTCGCCGGCGTCTGCGGCAACCACCAAGACATCGACTTCCCCGTGCCGAATAGCGCGCAAGGTCTCCTCGGAGTCCGCTAGCTGACTGCGCGCATCGTCGAGCTCACGTAACAGGTAGGCGATCTGCGCCGGCCACGCGTCGAGCCTGGCAGCATGCTCCTGCCGGTCCGGGTCTGGTGCGCTGACCGTGCTCATCGGCTTCGTGAGACGAATGCGCGTTCGCTGACCCCGAGGACGCGCAGCACGCGGGCGGTGTCGCTGAGATCCCCGACGAGCCGCCGCTTGGGGAGCGGCGACTCTCTGATCAGTGTCGGTGCCGCGAGCACGTTGCTTGCCGCCGTCGTCGCTCTGTCGCGGTAGACGTCGACCACCTCCAGGTCGTATCGACCGGTGAGGTGGTACTCGAACAGCTCCAAGATGTTGGCTATCGCGCGACGAGAAAGGTCCGATGCACCGGCGACGAACAGGGTGAACAGATAGTGCGCACTGTCCAGTTCAGCTAGCCGATTCTCGTACCTGCGCAAGGTTTCGTCGTGCGGGCTTGCCATCAACTTTGCTTTTGGCGCAGTTGCAAACCAACCAGGACGCGATCAGTGTCGGAAAGGTCGCCGATGATTTTTCGGATCGGATGGGGGAGTTGTCGGACCAGTGTCGGGATTGCGACGATCTCGTCGCCTCGAGCGAGTCGCGGATGTTCGAGTAGGTCGACGATCTCGATCTCGTAGCGGCCTTTCAGGTGCGTCTCACACAAGTTCTTCAGATTAGCGAACGCGGTCAGCGACGCCGCCGACTCGCCGGCGACGTAGAGGCGCAGCCGCCATGGCCCGTCCGGGTCGCGCGACGGCTCGGCCATCGGCATCGTCGTCTCAGTCATGCTCCACTCCGAGCCCGTGATAGATCCCGGTCAGCTCGAGACCGTCGGCGCTGAGCACGAAGTCGCGGATCTCATGGGAGTGGGCCATTCCGCGCGACTTCAATACGTAAAGCACCCGGCTACGGCCGCCGTCGAACTCGGCGAGTCTCGCGATGATCCAGGTGTCGATCAGGGATCCGATTTGCTGCTCCGAGTTCTCTGCGTCTCGGATCGTGTTGAGTGAGGTGAAAAGTGCCGTGACGCCCCGGCTCTTGAGGTAGTCGACTTGACGGGTCAACATGGCCGCGACCTCGTCGCGCTCTCCAGCGTGAAAGATGTCGGAGATCGGATCCATCGCGACAACGGCCGGATCGAAGTCAGACACGATCTGTTGCATCGTTGCCAGGTGTGCCTCCAGGCCGAGCAGCGACGGCCTGATGCACCGGAACCGGAGCAGGCCCGCATCTACCCAGCGCGCGAGATCGATCCCGACCGACGCCATGTTCCGCACGATCTGAGCTTGCGACTCCTCAAACGCAAAGTAGATCGCCCGGTCACCACGCTCACACGCCGCGGCGCAGAACTGTGCGGCCATCGTCGATTTGCCGGTCCCGGCCGTGCCGCTGATCAGAACGGAACTGCCGCGATAAACACCGCCACCCTCGAGCATCTCGTCAAGGCTGGCCATGCCCGTTGAGACCCGTTCGTCAGACGCCGCGTGCTGCAGGTTCAACGATGTGATCGGCAGCACCGACACTCCGTTTTCACCGATGAGGAAGGGGTACTCGTTCGTGCCGTGCAGCGAGCCGCGGTACTTGAGCACGCGAAGTCGGCGGGTAGACGTCTGTTCGTTGACCCGGTGGTCGAGCACGATCACGCAGTCCGACACGTACTCCTCGATGCCGTGTCGGGTCAGGGTTCCGTCGCCGCGCTCACCGGTGATGACCGCGGTCACCCCCTTCTTCTTCAGCCAGACGAAGAGGCGCCGCAACTCCGCCCGCAGAATCGCGGCGTCGGCGAACGCACCAAAAAGTGTCTCGATCGTGTCGAGGACGACCCGCTTCGCGCCGACTTCGTCGATCGCCGCACCGAGGCGGATGAACAGCCCCTCGAGGTCCCAGGCTCCGGATACCTGAACGTCCTCGGGCTCCAGGTAGACCTGGTCGACCACGAGCAGGCCGTCGTCTTGCATCTGCTGGAGGTCGAATCCAAGCGAGACTACGTTCGTGACGAGTTCGTCGACCGGCTCTTCGAATGAGACGAACACGCCGGGCTCGCCGAACTCGGTAATGCCGCGCACCAAGAACTCCATGGCGAGCAACGTCTTCCCGCAACCGGCCGGTCCGCATACCAGGGTCGGGCGACCCAAGGGCAACCCGCCGCCGGTTACCTCGTCGAGCCCGCTGATCCCGGTAGGCGCCTTCCGTAGCCCACGCTCGGCGAAGGGCATGACGGGTTGAATGGCGATGGCGGTGCCGGGCATCGGTGTCTCCTGCCTGACCGATCATCGGCCTGTAGCCGAACTGCTACCCATAGTAATACTTCGCAAACTGACCAAACGGATCGGTTTATCGAGATGTTCGCAATCCGGGCGCGGCGGGACCGTCCCGCCTGAGAGGTCGCCGTTGCGGCCGGTCGTGCCAGGATCTGTGGCATCAACATCATCAGCGCGCCGATGCCTCGTGCCCTGACGGCCATAGCCACCACCTGCGGGCTGGTTACGCTCGCCCTCGCGAGCACCGGCTGTGTGACCACGCGCTCCGGTCGCCCTCCGACACCTGTGGTCAGCTCGGTCAGCGCGCCGCGAGCAGCCGTCGGGTCGTCCCCGGTGGCATCGACGCAAGCGTCGAGCCTGGTCGCAGCGCCACCGTCGTCCGCGCAGGCGAGTGGCGCTGGCGCTGGGGCGGCCTCGGCGAACCCGACAGAGCTGCCCGCGGCTTCCAGCTCGAATTCCTTGCCCATGCCTGGCGCGACCGGACCTCTAAGTGTGTTCGCCGACGTCGCCATCAAGGGCGCGTTTTCTTCGGCGGAGACCGGCCTGATCGTCGCTCAGGGTCCTGACGGCGCCATCTTCGTGGCCGGCAAGGTTGCCTCGCCACAGATCATCTGGGTCGTCGATGGTGTCGGGCCGGCGGGGATCGCAGAACATGTGAAGGGCCCGGTGACCGCGCTCGCCGCCGACGCCACGAACCTGTACGTCGGCGTGGAGCAGACCGTTACCGCGTACAGCCGGACAACGGGCAATGTGATCCGCACCTGGAACACGGCGTTGCCGGGCACGCTGACTCAACTGGCCGTGGCCGGCACGTCGGTCTGGGGCCTGTCGACAGCTTCCGATGAAAACACGCCGAACGCGCCGAACGGCCTCGTCGAGCTAGACCGCTCGTCGAGTTCGCCGGTTCGTTCGGTGACCGGCTTCACGGGTGTTTTCTCGATCGCCGCCGGTCCGTCGAGCGTCTACTACGTAACGAAACAGAGCAGTGAGTTGGTGCAACAGACCAACGCCGGCGCCACTGTCACGGCGCCCACGAACCAGCAGGTCAATCTGCAGCTGTCGGGGCCCTCAGCGATCCAAGCGATAGCCGTCGTCGGCAGCCAGGTCGTCGTGCAACACGACGCGGGGCAGGGCCTCGACGCGCAGCTCAATACCTATGACGCGACGACGCTGGTCGGCCCGACAGCGCAGACCAACTTCGAGGCTGACGAGCCGCTCACGGTGACAGCCAGCGGTTTGTTCGTCGTCGGCAACTCCGAGACGGGCGTCTGTACGGCGAACCAGACTGCGTGCGTCAGCCGATTTTCATTGCCAGCCGGGAACGCCGGTGACCCGCTCGCGTTACCCGACGACACGATCGCAAGCGCGGTCACCGGGCCCTACCCAACCGTCGTCCTCGCTCGTGGGCCTGACCTGCACGTGCTGCGAATCAGCTGACGCAGCCATGCCGGCCCTCGATCTGGTCGCGAAAGTCCCGATCGACGCGGACCATTGTCTCTACTCGCCACAGATGGCACGCGATCCACTGGATTCATGACGAACAGGCGGATCGAAACTCACAATGCGAACATCGTGGACGACGTCGCGCAAGCCGGCGGCTGCGGTCTGGAAAACCTCCAGGACGGGAAGGTTTGCGGGCGCGCCGCCGGTCACCACGGACCCTGTGACTTCCTGCCCCTTGTGACTGTACGAACGACTGAGGGACTAGCCCAAACGGGCGCTATCGCGCTCCAGCCATCGAAGCCATGATCTTGGGATGCGCGTGGAAGCCGGAGCGGTTGTTGACGAGTTCGATTTGCCAGGAATCGGGCAGGTCGTGGCGCGCCATACGCGCTTGAGAACCTCGGAGTCCGACGGGTGGGCCTGCATGTTCACGGTGATTGCTTCGGGCAACGCCGACTTGGCCGTCGTCCACCGGTTGTCGGCGCCCACCTTGGCTGAGGCCCGCCGCTCGGTCAGGCACGCGGTGGAGTTTCTCGCTGGCCGGTCCGGCATGAGCTCGACCGGGGTCATGAAGTCCGAAATGAAGCGCAGCGTGCTGCTGCCGGCATTTCCGGCGATGGCCGACCGCGCGCCCGCCGATCAACTGCCGGCACCGCTCAGCTAAGGCTCGCTAGCATCGGAGCCTCATCCTCCGATGTCTCAGGGAGCTTTCGTGTCCGAGATCACCGTTACCGTCGCTGGCGCCGCTCGTAGGGTGCCCGCGGATACGACGGCCGGCGAACTCCTGCAGGGTGAGGGCGGGCCTGATCGAAGCACAGTCGCTGCTCGGATCAATGGCGAACTGCGTGATCTCGCGGCCGTCGTCAGTGCTGGCGATGTTGTCGAGGCGGTGCCAGTCGACTCTGCCGACGGCCGCTCGATCCTGCGGCACTCCACTGCCCACGTGATGGCCCAGGCTGTGCAGGATCTGTTTCCCGGCACCCTGCTCGGCATCGGACCGCCGATCGAGAACGGCTTCTACTACGACTTTGCGCCACACCATCCGTTCGCGCCCGACGACCTGGCGCGGATCGAAAAGCGGATGTTCGAGATCGTCAAGGAAGACCAGATCTTCAAGCGTCGCGTGGTCAGTGACGAGGACGCGCGCGTCGAACTTGCTGACGAGCCGTTCAAGCTCGAGTTGATCGGGCTGAAGGGTGGCACCGCCGATGACGAGAGCGTCGAGGTCGGCGGCAGCGAGCTGACCATCTACGACAACATCCGGCGCGACGGAACGCTGGCCTGGAAGGACCTGTGCCGGGGTCCGCACATTCCGAGCACCCGAGCAATCCCGGCGCTGAAGCTCATGCGCAGCGCCGCTGCTTACTGGCGCGGCAGTGAGAAGAACCCGCAACTTCAGCGGATCTATGGCACCGCCTGGGAATCGCGCGACGCGCTCAAGGCGTACCTCGCGATGTTGGTCGAGGCCGAGAAGCGCGACCACCGCAAGCTCGGCCTTGAACTCGACCTCTTCAGCTTCCCCGACGAGCTCGGGTCGGGCCTCGCGGTCTTCCACCCCAAGGGCGGCGTGATTCGCAAGGAGATGGAGGACTACTCCCGCGCCAAGCACCTCGCGGCTGGATACGAGTTCGTGAACACCCCGCACATCACCAAGGGCAAGCTGTACGAGATTTCCGGCCACCTCGACTGGTACTCCGACGGCATGTATCCGCCCATGGAACTCGACGGCGGCACTAACTATTACCTCAAGCCGATGAACTGCCCGATGCACATCTTGATCTACCGGGCGCGTGGACGGTCGTATCGCGAACTGCCATTGCGCATGTTCGAGTTCGGCACGGTGTACCGCTACGAGAAGTCGGGCGTGATCCACGGCCTCACCCGCGTGCGTGGCATGACGCAAGACGACGCGCACATCTTCACCACGATCGACGACATGCGCGACGAGCTGCGCAAGCTGCTCACGTTCGTGCTCGACCTGCTGCGTGACTTCGGGCTCGAAGACTTCTACCTCGAACTCTCGACCAAGAACCCCGACAAGTTCGTCGGCGACGACGCGGTGTGGGAGACCGCGACCGCGACATTGGCGGAGGTCGCTGCAGAGTCGGGCCTTGAGCTGGTCCCCGATCCCGGCGGCGCGGCGTTTTACGGTCCGAAGATTTCCGTACAGGCGCGCGATGCCATCGGCCGCACGTGGCAGATGTCGACCATTCAGGTCGACTTCAACCTGCCCGAGCGATTCGAGCTTGAATATCAAGGAGCGGACGGCGAGCGGCACCGGCCGGTGATGATCCATCGCGCGTTGTTCGGTTCGATCGAGCGCTTCTTTGCCGTACTGACCGAGCACTACGCCGGCGCGTTCCCGCCGTGGCTGGCGCCGGTGCAAGCGGTTGGCATTCCGATCACGGACACCCACGTGCCCTATCTCGACGGGCCCGTCGGTGAAGCGCTGCGGGCAGCCGGCGTCCGGTTCGAGGTTGATGACTCCGACGACCGAATGCAGAAGAAGATTCGCAACGCGCAAAAGCAAAAGGTGCCCTTCATGCTGATCGCCGGTGACGATGATGTTGCGGCCGGCGCCGTGTCGTTCCGGTACCGCGACGGCACCCAGAAGAACGGGGTGGCCATCGCCGACGCCGTCGCCGAAATCCGCGACGCCATCGAGCGCCGGGTGCAAGTGTGAGCACTGGCGATATCGACGTGTCCGGTGCGGTCGGAGTCCCCGATGGGCTCGATCGCATCTGGACGCCGCACCGGCTGGCCTACATCCGCGGTGAGTCCAAGCCGGCCGGGGATCCGAACGACCCGGCTGTTTGCCCGTTCGACGTGATTCCTACTCGGGCCGACGCCGAGTCACTCATCGTTGCGCGCGGTGTTCTGACTTACGCCGTGCTGAACCTTTACCCGTACAACGCAGGCCACCTGCTCGTCGTCCCGTACCGGCATGTCCCTGACATCACTGACCTCGATGCCGACGAAGCGGCCGAGTTCATGGCTTTCACGCAACGCGCCATCACGATGATCCGCACGGTGAGCAGTGCGCAGGGATTCAACGTCGGCATGAATCTCGGATCTGTTGCGGGCGCGGGTATTGCGGCGCACCTGCATCAGCACGTCGTCCCGCGGTGGGGTGGCGACACGAACTTCATGCCGATCGTCGGTCACACCAGAGTGCTGCCGCAGTTGCTTCATGACACGCGCGAACTGTTCGCCGCCGCCTGGCCGTCGGATTAACTGGCCGCAGGTCTAACTTTCGTTTCAGGGTTAGGTTTCGGAGACCTGCTCCGCAATGCGCGCTTGCATGATGGATGCGATCTCTTCGGCTTGCGGATCGGGTTCGGTAATCAGGCCTTCGATGGCGCCGAGTTGGTCGGCCATGCTGCGATTTTGGCTCAGCTTGTTCTTCGCCTCGACCTTGGTGATCGTCATCTCGACTCCGACGATCCCGCGTAGTTGACCTTCGATGTACGCGTCAGGCGCGTCCTCGATGTACCAGCGATCCGGGCGATGCTCTTCGTACTTGTCGGTGAGTTGCTTGACGACGCCGCGCAGCCATTCGGCGTCCGGATGAAATGTCAGGACGCCGGTGAAGTGCACGGCTTGGTAGTTCCAGGTCGGCACAACGCGCCCATGCTCGGCCGTCGAGGCGTACCACGTCGGAGAGATGTAAGCCTGTAGCCCGTGCACGATCGCTAGCGCCGGCACGTCGGGTAGTGCTGTTTTCCATTGCTGATTAGCCAATGCGAGGTGAGCAAGTAGCCGTCCGTGCTCACCAACGGACCGGTCCCAGATCACCGGGAGCAGGCTGGCGGTCAGTTCGGCGCCATCGAAGGTGACGAAGTCGGCCGCACCAACGTGCTCGACGAACGCCACGATGTGCTCGAGATCATCAGCTGCGAAGTGCGCCGGGATGTACACGAAGCCCAGCCTAATCGGTTGGAACGCGGCCCGGTGTTACTCCTCCTTGTGGGCGGCCATCACCTTCGTGGCGAGCTGCGGCGGCATCGGTTCGTAGCGCAAGTTGTGTCGAGTGAACGTTCCGGTGCCCTGCGACAGGGATCGTAGGTCGATGGCATACCGGGAAATCTCGACCTGAGGTACTTCGGCGTGGATTAGGGTTCGACCCGAACCGATCGGCTCGGTTCCAGTTACCCGACCACGGCGTCCGGACAGATCGCTCATCACCGCGCCGACGTAGTCGTCGCCCACCAACACGTTGACCTGGTCGACGGGTTCGAGCAGCAGGATCTGCCCGGCCTTTGCGGCCTCTTTCATTGCGAGTGCGCCCGCCATCTGGAATGCCATGTCCGACGAGTCGACTGAGTGCGCCTTGCCGTCCGTCAACGTGACGCGCAGGTCGACGAGCGGGTAGCCGGCTGCAACGCCTCGTTCCATCTGCGCGCGTACGCCCTTTTCGACCGAGGGGATGAATTGTCGAGGCACCGCGCCGCCGAACACCTTGTCGATGAACTCGAATCCGGTGCCTTGGGGGAGCGGTTCGATCTCGATGTCGCAGACACCGAACTGACCATGGCCGCCCGACTGCTTCACGTGCCGTCCGTGTGCGACCACCTTCGAGCCGAACGTCTCGCGCATCGGGACTCGCAATGGCACCTGCTCGACCTCGACGCCTGACTTGTTCTTCAGCCGGTCGAGAAGAACCTCGGCATGGGCTTCGCCGATGCACCACAAGACGAGTTGGTGAGTCTCGGAGTTCATCTCGAGCCGCAACGTCGGATCTTCGGCGGCGAGTCGGCTAAGACCTTGCGAAAGCTTGTCTTCGTCCGACTTCGACTTCGCTCTCACCGCGACTGGCAACAGCGGCTCCGGCATGTCCCACGGGCTGAGTAAGAGTGCATGTTCCTTGTCGGACAACGTGTCAGAGGTCTCTGCGCGGGCGAGCTTGCCGATTGCGCAGATGTCCCCAGCGATGCATTGCGTGACGGGCCGGTGCGTCTTGCCGAGGGGCGAGCTCAGCGTGCCGACGCGCTCGTCGATGTCGTGGTCTTCGTGACCGCGGTCGGCCATTCCGTGGCCGGATACATGCACCACGGTGTCGGGGCGAAGTGTTCCGGAGAACACCCGGACCAACGACACTCGACCGACGTAGGGATCCGTTGTCGTCTTCACGACCTCGGCCGCCAACGGCCCGGATGGGTCGCAGGTCAGCGAGGTGATCTTTGAGCCGTAGAGCGGCATCACCGGCGGTAGCGGGTGCTCCAGCGGCGACGGAAATGCGTGCGCGAGCAACTCGAGCAACTCTGCACTGCCGATTCCTGTTGTGCCGCAGACACCGAG
>DASYAG010000021.1:0-4419 GCA_036501485.1 Acidothermaceae bacterium
TGTTGATGAGAAATATCGCGCTCGCCAACGTGTCGCTCTTGAAGAGACTGATCCCATGTGCGGCGAACGCACGCACAACCTGAGCAACTGAATAGGACGGCGAGGCGGTCATGTTCACCGTGTAGCTGCGCCGCGCCGGGCGATAGGAGAGACGAGCAAACGCAAATATTCCACCGGTTACGGTCAGCGCCACAGCGACCACAGCGACGGTCAGGACTCGGTGACTGACCCAAGTCATGAAGCTCGCATCGGTAGAAACGCGGTTTGACTAAACCCCCGGCTGCGCCCGTGTGCGGGAATGTCCCCCGAGATCCAGACGGTTCAAGCCCGGCAGGTCTACGTCGGGGCATCGCGCTCGTCGAGGTAGCGCCCGAGCATCGGTGGGGTGTGGAGGCATTCGGCGAAGCTGAACGGCCGCGTGACAAGCGGCGGTACTCGAGCGGCATCAGGGTGCGAGGCGTTCATGAGCACGACATCGGCCTCCGGGAGTACCCGCGAGCGAACTGCTGCTAGAAGGCTACGACGCTCCTCGATCCATTCGGTCACCCGTTCGCGGATCGCATCGTCGCTGTCTATGTCGCTGATCCTCTCGGGAGTCGAGTTGATGTCCGTCCAGCCGAGCACGAAGCCATCCAACGCATCCGCTGGATCGGCCGGCAGGTACCGCAGCGCGACCAGCACAGCAAGACCGGCCTCCGACGCGAAGTTGACGACCGGCGCACCCGGTGGCGAGTAGCGGCCGCCGTATCTGAGCGTTCCGGCGCCGTCGAGGGCGGTCTGGGCCCATCCTAGTGAGCCGCCAAACTCGCATCGGCTCATCCTCGCACGCACTGTGACGCTCCGGTGCGCCGGCGTTCCGGAATGACGCCCGACGTACCACTCGGTCTCTCGAAGGTCACTATTTCCGGCGGGCGTCGTTCGACGGTCAGGGACAGGTCGCGTGACGCCGCGAGTAGGCGTTTAGACAGGAGTGGTTTAGACAGGAGTGGGCTAGAGGCTTACGCCTGGAGGGGCGATCCAGCCGAGGTAGGGGTAGCCGGCTTTATTGCGCACGGCGATCGAGAAAATGTGGACCGCGTTTGGGTCGGATGTCGTCTTGGGGTAGGACTCGCTAGAGATGACGTTGCCTGCACCGAGTGAGATCCCGACGTGTCCCGCGGAATTGGAACTCGTCGCGCCCCAGAAGACCAGAGCACCCCGCGGAGGATTGGCGTCGCCGGGGTGTTGGCCACTCGAGTGGGCGTTCCACCAGGCTACGGCGGTCGCGGCATTGCCGATGTTGATGCCGCCACCGTTCGCGTAGGCGTCGCCGACGAATTGGAGGCAGTAGCCGTTGTAGTTGTCGCCGGCGCCGACGAATCCCTGTGCCCAGGCGATCGCGCCTTCGACCGCGGACCCGCCGCCGCCGCCGCCGCCGCCGCCGCCGCCGCTGGAGGTGCACGCTGGGACACCTGCGGCGGCTTGGTCGATTGACGCCCCATCGTTGATGAAGTGCTCGTTCATCCAGCCTGAGCCTGTGCCCGGGCCGGAAACCCACGACGCTTGCACCCACATGTGGTTAGCGCTGCCAGGAACGGTTGTGCCGGACTCGTAGCAGTGAACAGAAACGACAGTCCCGGGATAAAAGCCGCTCCCGGACTGAGCAACTGCCGTGCCCCAGTCGGGCGCGGAGCGCCAGTAGATTCCGCCCGCATCGTTCATTGTGGCGAAGGTCGGATTGGGCGCGGGGGGTGGCGGCGGGCAGGTGTTCGTTTGCGCGGTGATGCTGATCGTCGGGCTGGTGTTCCCTAGCGCGTCGTATGCCTGAAGGCCGAGGGTGTAGCCGGTCCCGCATGCCAGGCCGGTGAAGGAGTACGAGGTCGACGTGGTCGTAGCGATCTTTGAGCCGTTGCGAAACTCCGAGTATCCCGTCGCTCGCATGCTGGCCTGCCAAGAAACCGAAATCGAAGACGTATCGATTCCCGTTGTCGAGAAGCCCGCGGGTGCGTCGGGCGGGCAGGTCGCCCGAGACGCCTCGTGCTCTCCATGGCTGCCGCGCAGCGAATCGATCTCGCCTTTGTCAGCGCTCAGAAGCGGCATCATCACGGCGAGACATCTGTAGGTCGCGATGCTGGCGACGGGATGCCACGCTCCATATGGCGAGCCGTCGGACAAGACGACCCACGACTGTGACGAGCGGGCTTCCGATACGAGGTGGCCGATGACCCGGCTGAGTGAGAGGCATTCTGGTTGTGGCGGGCCCGCCGGGAGCGCGTCCGCCACTCGTTGATCGATGAACTGAACAGTGCCAGTGCCTCGATCAGTTAGACAGTTGAGCGTGTTGCTGTCGGTGACACTATGCAGCTTGGTGCCGTCGTCGTAGTAGCTGCGCTGTGTCGATGAGACACTGACCAGCTTGTTCACCGCTTCTGCCTGCGCGCACTGTTTCAGAACCACGTTGCTGACGGTCGTCACTGAGGAGAAATGGAGGTTGACGTCGTACGCACTGACCCCAAAACTCTCTACCGCACCACAGTTCAGGCCAGTAAACGTGTACTGCGTATTCGGTGCAGCAACAGCAGCGACTCGCGTACCGTTTAGGTACAAGGCGTAGCCGGACATCGCGCCGCCCCCTCCGCTCTGAGACGCTCGCCAGCTAAGGGTTGCCTGTGAGGCGCTGCTAAGACCACTGACGGTGAGCTTCGCCGGCGGTGTGGGCGCTACGGCGCTTCTAAACAACGTCCGGCTAGTCCCCGTGCCGCCGGGCCCGGTGACCACGATCAGGCCGGTACTGACACCAGATGGGGTAGTCGCGGAGATAGTGGAGTCGGAAACGACCCTGAAGGATGCGCTGCTCCCGTCGAACGTCACGGCCGTCGCTCCCGTGAAGTGACGGCCGCTGATCGTTATGGTTATGCCATCGCCGCCGCCTGGCGGCGTGAAGCCGCTGACTGTCGGAGCGGCTGTCGTAGCCGAATGTGCGTGCTGAATGGTGGTGGAATTCCCCGCGGCAATCGGAACGGCGATCAGCAACGCACCGCCCACGAAGACGACACGGACGGTCGCCGGGACGGCGCTGCGCAAAGTCATACCTGCCAGCGCCCCGTCGTCTGACCGAAGCGCCGCTGCTTCATATCCCGCAGCATTCCGCGCGAGTGTGGCGCACTTAGGGACAACCTGTCAAGTGTTACTAGCAGCGCGAACGAGGTTCCCGTCGCGAACCCGAGCTCCCTCGAGAGTTCTTGACTTCTAGCCCGAGATGGTCGCGGTCTGGGTGAAAACAACGTGCAGGTCGTCGTTGGATCGCCGTCCGGGAAGCGCTACGGCCACGATGAAGATGTGGCGCTGTGGTTGCCGTCTGGGTGGTGGGTAACCCTTCGTAGCCAATTCGCCGCGGCGCCCTGGGTCGCTGTCGAGATCCTCAACTGCGTTGTCCACGAACTTGACGCGATCACGGCGCGCGTGTCGGGGACATCAGGGGCTGAGGCTGACGCGATTACTCGTGAGATCTTCGCGACGGCATTCCGAGGCAGCGGCCCTAACCACTGGGGCTGAGTCTCGGCTGCGCGAGCGCCCTTACGCAGGAGCGCTGACCGACTGCGTCAATCTCTCGCCGGTCATCTCCCGCACACGCGGGATGACGTGCTGCGCGAACAGCTCCTGCGCCTTGATCGCCTTCCAGTGCTCGACGCCGCCCGGGTTTGTCGTGATCGCGATCTCGGTCAAGCCGTCGCAGACCGCGATCGTCTCGCGGATGCGCTCGACGACGTCGTCGGGCGTCCCGACCCACACGATGTCGCCCGCGATCATGTCGTCGTACGGCGTCGCCGCGAGCTTCTCCATGATCCCGGACGCGTAGAAGCCGTAGCCGGCGGCGTTCAGCTTGTCCGCGGACGGCGGCGTGTAGTCCGTCAACGGCGACGCGTTGCCGGCGAGGAACCCGCGCATGTGTGTCTCAGCTTCGCGCTTCGCGAGCTCGCGGTCGTCGTCGATGTAGCACGCGTGGATCCAGATGATGTCCGGCGTCGTCCCGTACTCCGCGCACTTGGCGCGATAGAGGTCGAGCTGATCCTTCAACGCCGCGTACGGCAACAGCGGCGGAACCGCGACGGCCCAGCCGTGCTTGGCTGCGAGGTCGTACGTGCGGTCCGACGTTCCGCCGAGGACGACGCGGAAGCGATGTCCGCTGAAGGGGACGATGTGGCTGTCGTCGACATTCCAGTACTCGCCGTGGAACGTGACCGTGTCCGTGTGCAACCCCTCGATGAAGAGATCGAGCGCCTCCTCGTACCTCGGCCGCGAGCTGTCGTCGAGCGGCAGGCCGGCGGCGGCCGGGATCCAACCGTGCCCGCGGCCGACGCCGAACTCGTACCTCCCGTCCGTCAGCAGCGAGAACTCGTGGATCATCGCCGCGAGGACGAGCGGGTTGTGGTACGGGAG
>DASYAG010000022.1:0-92653 GCA_036501485.1 Acidothermaceae bacterium
GATCGTCGGCTCTGGAGTGTTGCCCAACACGACGGTCAGCGGACCTGCGCTCGCCGACGTGGCGATTGGGCGGATGTCACCAGCGGCCGCCACGACGAAGGTGGCGGCGTCGATCAGGCCGCGCGCTTCGGCGCCGATAACCCTCACCGTGTCGGGCCAGGCATTCGCGCTCGATCCGGCCACCTCGGGCCTGACGGTCGACCCCGCGGCAGCCCTGGTAGCGCGTGGTCGGCGCGATCCGACCCCGGCCGGCCTATGGAAGGCGCTGTTCGCCCACCCGAAGCTCAACCTGGCTGTCGCCGTTGACAATGCCAAGCTCGGCGCGGCCGTGACAGCGCTGAACTCCAAGATCGTTGGCGGCGGCCATGACGGGGGCATCGAGTTTCACGGTGCCACACCGGTTGCGATCGCCCCCGTCACGGGCCTGGCGATCGAGCATGACCAGGCCGTGGCAGCAATCAAGGCTGCGTATCTGATGTCGACGGCGCCGGTCGCACTCCCGGTCGAGACCGTCCAGCCGAGCGTGAGCGCGGCGGCGGTACAACAAGCGCTCACTACTATTGCGCAGCCGGCGGTGGCATCGCCGATCACGCTGGCCGCCGGACCGAACTCGGTACAGGTGTCGCCCGCGGTGATCGCAGCGAATCTCACGTTCCGCGCCAGTGGCGGCGCGTTGGTTCCGGTGCTCAACACTGAGGGCATCGAAGCGTCGGTCGGCTCGACCGCGTTTGCTTCGCTCCAGACACCCAGCAAGGACGCGTCTTTCGACGTCAGTTCCGGTACGCCGGTGCTCGTTCCGTCGGTCGAGGGCGGCACCGCTGATATCTCGAAGCTCGGTGCTTCGATCTCCGCGGTCCTGACCCAGCCCGCACCGCGAACGATCACTGTGCCGGCCAAGGGTGTCGATCCAGCCTTCACCACAGCCGACGCCCAGAAGCTCGGTATCAAGGAAATGGTGAGCACCTTCACAACGCATCACCCCTGCTGTGCGGCGCGGGTGACGAATATTCACACCATCGCCAACATCGTTGATGGTGCGATCGTGATGCCGGGTGCGACGTTCAGTTTGAACAAGTTCGTCGGGCAACGCGACACAGCACGTGGGTTCGTCGAAGCGCCGGAGATCCAAGACGGATTGTTTGAGGATTCGGTGGGGGGCGGTGTCTCACAGTTCGCGACCACGTTGTACAACGCGGTCTTCTTCGCCGGCATCAAAGACATCACGCATACGCCGCATAGTTACTACATCAGTCGCTACCCGGCCGGTCGCGAAGCGACGGTGTCGTGGCCTAGTCCGAACTTGATCTTTCAGAACAACGAGCCGACGGCGATCATCATTACGACGTCTTACACAGGCACGTCGTTGACGGTCACATTCTGGGGCACGAAGTACTACGACGTGACGTCGACGTCGAGTGCGCGCTATGCGCCGACCAAAGCCGGCATCGTGTACAACAGTCGGCCTGACTGCGAGGCTGCCACCGAAGAGGACGGCTTCCAGATCGACGTCACTCAGACGCTGTCGCAAAACGGTGTCGCTGTGCAGATCAATCACCTGCACACGAAATACGACGCCGAGCCGACCATCATCTGCGGACCGTCACCGTCGCCGACTCCGGGAGGGTCAGCACCGCCGGGCACGGCGCCGCCGGGTGTGCCGACCGGCACGCCATCAGTGACGCCCAGCAAATCGCCGTCCGCGAAGCCGTCTTCGAAACCTAGCCACTGACGAGCGCTGAGCTACATCTCGGCTGCCGCAGGCCCGCCGGGTAGCAGCGTCGCGAGGAGCGCACGGGCGGCCTGGATCACTAACGGCCGGTCGTAGGTGATGACAACGTCGAACCGTCGCTGGAGATCTGGGCCGGTGTCGCCGCAGTCGCGCGCGACGAGGGCGCCTGCGAAGTGTGGGCCGACGACGATCACGTCCCACTCTCCAAGCAGCGGATCGGTCGCCGCGAGGTCTGCGCCGCGCACCCCGACTGCTGGTTCGCGGTCCAATCCGGCACCGACGGCACCGACGAAGCTGGCGGTCTTCGCGAGACGCTCGAACCGTGCACGTGCGCGTTCGGTGAAGTGTTGCGCCTCTTGAAAACAAGCCAGCAGCACGACTGGCTCAGTACCTTCGAGACCCTTGTTCTCCAGATGCATGCTCATCGGGATCAACAGGTCTTTGGCCGAGCGCGTTGTTGCGCGTTGCGCCGCGATGATGTCGAAGGGCGTGCGGTCCGAGGCCGTAGGTTCGACCGGGAGCAATCGAAGCGGATGGTTCGGCGACGGCACCGCATGCGGTAATGGTCCGGGCCGACCATAGAGCCAACCCTGGCCGACAGCTGCGCCCATCGCTCGAGCGATCTGCTCGTGGCGCGGGGTTTCGATGCCCTCGGCCAGAATTGTGGCCCCCGTTCGCTCGGCCTGGGCGAGCACCGCGTTGATGATCCTCGCGACCTCGGCCGTGGTCCGGGCCTGGATCAATCGCAGATCAAGTTTGATGACGTCGGGGTTGATGAACGGCATCAACGCCATGCTGTCGGGTTCGGCCCCGACGTCATCGAGAGCGACGCCCCACGAATCCGCGCGAGCGCGTGACACTGCCGACAATAGGCCCGCGGGATCCCGCGCGATCTCGCGTTCAGTGACTTCCATCACGACGTGCAGACGACGGCGCGCGGTGTCGACGATTGGCTGAAGGTCAACCGGACAAGGTTCGCCGAACGCCGATGGTTCGCAGTTGAGAAACAGCGGTACTGCTCCGGCGAGTTGTTCACCGCCATCCTCAAGTGCCGCGCGAAACGCCGCAGCACGACAAACCCAGTCGAGCTCGGAGGTACGCCCTAGGCGCTGTGCCGCAGCGAACAACGCGATCGGGCTCTCGTACAGCGAGCCGACAGGTCCGCGGGCCAACGCCTCGTAGCCGACTGCCTGACCGTTGGCAAGATCGACTACCGGTTGGAACAGTGCCCGCACCTGGCGCGACTCAAGGATCTCCGAAAATTCCTGGAGGCCGGAAGATGAGAGCTGTTGTGTGCTCATGCGGTCCTATCGACCGCCGGTGCCCGTCGGTGAGTGTTTCGGCAGTACCTACGCGTGCTTCACGCTGTAGTGGAGGTGCACGACGCCGCTTTCGAAGCGGCGCTCGTCGAGCAATTCAAGATTCAGACGGACGTCGGTCGGCAGCCAATGAGTGCCGCCTCCCACCACAACGGGATGAACGAACAGATGGCACTCGTCGACCAGCCCGGCCCGGATCGCCGTCGCGGCGAGATGCGGACCGCCGATGCTGAGGTTGCTTGTCGCTTCGGCTTTCAGTTTCCGGACCGCCTCGGGGTCGAAATCGCGCTCGAGCCACGTCTTCTCGCTCGACACCACTGGCAGCGTCGTCGAGTAGACAATCTTGTCGGCCTCATGCCAGATGAAGGTGTAGTCACCGATCGTGTCGGAGGCATCAGGCAACGTCTCCGCCGCCGTCTCCCAGAAGACCATCGTCTCGTACATGCGACGCCCGTAGAGGTATGTTCCGATCGGGCGCTCGAGGTCGTTGACGAACGCGTGGACTTCGTCGTCCGGCGCCGCCCAGTCGAAGTTGCCATGGGCGTCGACGACGTAGCCGTCGAGTGAGGTAATTGCGGAGTAGATCAGTATGACCATGTCGTGCTTCCCTTCACCTTCAGTGCGCGTCCCGGTCGGGGACGACGAGTCCGGTTTCGTACGCAAGCACGACGGCTTGCACGCGATCACGCAAACCGAGCTTCGCGAGGATGCGGCCGACGTGTGTTTTGACGGTGCTCTCCTCGATGACGAGCTCCGCGGCGATCTCGGAGTTGTTGAGCCCACGCGCGATCAATTGCACGATGTCGAGTTCGCGCGCTGTGAGTTCTGAGAACCGTTCGGGCGTGCCTGTCGCCGGCCGCAACGCGCGAGCGAATCTGCCAACGAGACGACGGGTCACGGCCGGGTCGATCAGCGCGTCGCCAGCAGCCGCGCTTCGAACCGCGGCGATCAACTGCTCGGCCGGCGCATCCTTCAGCAAGAAGCCACTCGCCCCTGACCGCAGTGCTTCGTACACGTATTCGTCGGAGTCGAACGTCGTCAGGATGAGGACCCTGCTGGACGTTTCGGCGAGGACCATCCGGCTGGCCTGGAACCCGTCCATGTGCGGCATCCGGATGTCCATCAACACGACGTCGGGCTTGAGGTCGCGAGCGAGTTGAACCGCGTCAATGCCGTCGGCCGCCTCGCCGACGATCTCGAGGTCGGGCTCCCGCTCGAGGATGACCCGAAAGCCTGTCCGCACGAGCCGCTGGTCGTCGGCGATCACGACCCGGATCTGCGCCGGCGACACCCCGGGCTCTGCTTGCTCCACCGCACGTCCCTTGCGCCACGTTCTTCGTTGACGGATCGAGCACAGGCTAGCGACCGACGTCGGATTGACGGCGATTGGCAGTCGGCGCTTGTCCTACCGGAGGCGGATGCGGTTCCCAGAGATACCTCTGCGGTCGGATGTGCCCGACCCACGCGCCGACCAGGCTGAGGCTTACCAACTGGATCGGCATACAGAAAGCAGGGAAGTCATGACTCCGCTGATCGGCATTGTGACCGCAGTATTCGTCGCGCTGCTAGCGCCCAATGTTCGTGCCGTGGCGGGCTCGGTTCTTGTGTTGATGCTGCTGGCAACGGCCGTGCAGACCTATGATCTCGACGCCGACTGGGGCAGCAACCCGCCCTCCACTGTCCACCAGGTCAGTTACTGGATCGTCCAACTGATCATCATCGCGGTCATCATGGGCATCGCCCTCGGGATCTTCCGGGTCAGGTCGCGGCGGGCCGCGCGCAGCGGTGAGTCGCTCGTTCGACCAGCGTTTTCGGGACGTCGCGGCGTGAAGGCGCTCGTCGAAACCGCGCTGGGCACGACGGTGATCTACTTCGCCGGAGCGTTCGCGGCCGACAAGCTGCACCACCACCACGGCGGCGGTAGCGGCAGCATCCCGTGGACGGGCGTTCTGGGCATCGTCATCGGGGTCGCGGCCCTCGTGGCGCTGGCCGGCGCTCTGATCCGCGGGAATGTTCTCGATCGGCGCACTCGCGTCGACGCGTGAGCGTGATCAGCGATCGATCCCGCCAGCCTCAAACACACGGCGACAACGGGTGGACACTGTCGGACATAGCTCGGACGACGCCGAAGGGAACCACGGTGGCTGGATTCGCTAGCTGGCTACGCCGCCCACTGTTCGGCGTCCGAGAGGTCACCGTGCTGCCCGTTGCGTTCGCCGTCCTGCTGTCGTTCGCGGAACTGGTGGTTAAGGGCAGTGACGGCGGTGGCGAGTGGTCGCGGCTCGCAACCGTGACGATGATCGCGCCGGTGGTGTTCGCGCGTCGCGCGCCGCTTACTGCCGCAGTCACCCAGGCGGCCGCGTCGGTGCTCAACGGCCTCGCGTTGGGGCACGTGGTCCGCTGCGGAACTTGCTTGCCTGCAGCGTTTTACGTCGCGTATGTCGTAGCGAACCGAACTGTCGGGAAGATACGCACGGCCGGTATTGTCGCCGTCCTCGCTGGAGTCACTTTTCAGTGTGTATACGACCCGAAGTTGGGCCTGTCGGCAATGCCGTTCATGGTGCCGGCAACGCTGTTGTTCTTTGGTGCCGGGCTGTTGGTACGCAAACGCTCACTGCTGGTGGCGCAGTTGCGCGAACGCAACGCGCAGTTGAGGCAGCAACGTGAGCGGACGGCGGAACTCGCCGTCGCTGCTGACCAGGCTCGCATTCACAGCGAGCTCATAGACGGACTGCAGCTGCAGATACGGGAAATCGCGCGGACGGCTGCGGCCGCTCGTTCGGGGTCAAGCGAAGCTGTCGAAAGTCTGGCCGCAATCGAGCGCACGGGTAGGGCTGCACTCGAGCGGATGCGAGACGTGGTCGGCACAATTCGGTCAGCGCCGACTGAACCCGAACCCGACCTCGACGCGCTCGAAGACCTGCTGCGCTCAGCTACCGCGTGCAAGGTGCAACTCACCATCGACGGCGCCCAGCGTGCGTTACCCGCGAGCATCGAGCTCTCGGGCTACCGGATCATCGAGCGACTGCTTTCGGCGTTGGAGGATTCTCCGGCTGCGCGGGCCCAGGTTCGCGTCATGTTCGAAACCGAAGCGATCGAGTTCTCGGTGACCGGGCCGCTGGCGCATGACTTTGACCCGGCAACCAGCTTCACCGGCATTGTCGATCGGGCGAATCTGCACGGCGGGACGGTTCGTCTTGGGGAGCCGACGGGGAAGTTGGATGCGTACGTCCGATTGCCGCTGGTGACGAGCCATGCCTGAGGTCACAGGCTCCGCAGCGATCATGCGACGGCAGCACGTGGTCGACGTCATACTCGCTGCTTGCGTTGCACTGCCGGGGATCGTGGCTCTCCCTTTCTCAAGGCTTGGAGGGACGGCGGGCAGTGCACTCACCGTTGTCGCGCTTCTCGTTGGCGGGGCGTCCGTACTTGCGCGGCATCGGCAGCCGGTCATCGCAGCGGCAGCGGGCAGCGCTGTCTACGTGGTAGCCGTGTCTACAGGGAGCTTCAATCCTGACGGTTCCAGCGTGAGCGGTGGGCTGGTGACCGTCGGTGTACTGCTGTGGACGGTCGTGCTGTCGTTCGCTCTGGGTAGCTGGCGACCGCTGACGTGGTCGGCGGTGGGGCTGGCGTTGGTGATAGTGACCACTCAGTGGAACGACCTCAATAGCAGCTTCAACCCGTTCCCGACGATGCTCGCGATCGGTTCGTGGCTGGTCGGATGGCTCCTGCGGTCGCACCGCGACCTAGTCACGACCCTCGACGCGCGCGGCGCCGAGATGGTCTCCGAGCGGCAGCGCTACGTAGCTGAGGCGGTTCGCTACGAACGCGCGAGGATCGCCCGCGAACTGCACGATGTCGTCGCGCACTGCATGAGCATCGTTGTCGTCCAGGCCTCGGCTGGGCAGCGGCTGGACGATGCGGATCGGTCGGTTACTGACCAACTGCTCGACGACATCCTCGAGTTGGCACGCCAGGCCGAGTTCGACATGGCCGGACTCACGCGGTTGCTGACCGCCGATTCAGCGCCTGACCGGCCGCTCTCCGCCACGCTTGATCAACTCGTCGAACGTGCGCGTTCGACGGGGACGCCCGTCCAGATCACTGTCACAGGCGATCTCGATGCGATTTCCGTGCGCGCAGCTGCGGCGCTGCATCGGGTGCTGCAGGAGGGTCTGACGAACGCCATCAAACACGCGCCGGGCGCCGCTGTTGTCGTCGATCTCAGCGCTGGCTCGCAGCAGACGTCACTCGAGATACGCAACGAACCGTCTGCGTCGCCACTGTTAGGCGTCGAGGGCGGCGGCAATGGGCTGCGTGGTCTGGCAGAACGTCTCACGGAGCTGGGGGGCACGCTGCACGGCCAGCAAACGGCGTCCGGTGGATGGCTTTTGAATGCTGCTATCCCCGCCTCGCATGAGGGAATCGACCGTCAAGCAGAACTGGAGATGTCTCTGTAGGGCCGCTCGGGTCGTGGTGCAGGATCGAGAGCATGACCCAAGCGCTGCTGTTGATGGACATTCAGCCGGGCATTCTCGATCGAGTCGGAGCAGGGGAGCCGTACCTCGACCAGGTCGTCGCTGTGCAAGAGCGCGCGGAGGCTGCTGGTCTGCTGGTGGTGTTGGTTCACATTGCCTTTCGCTCCGGCTACCCCGAGACGTCCGCACGGAACAAAGTCTTTTCGTCCGGAAACCCTAGGTCGCCCATGGTGATCGGTGACCCCTCGGTCGAGCCACATGCGCGGTTGCTGCGTCGCCACGGCGAGGTCGTCGTCACCAAGAAGCGCGTCAGCGCCTTCACCGGCAGTGACCTCGAAATAGTTCTGCGATCGCGCGACGTGACCCACCTCGTGGTCGCGGGTATCGCAACGAGCGGGGTCGTGCTTTCGACCGTGCGCGATGCCGCGGATCGCGACTACGAGCTCACGGTGCTGCAGGACCTTTGCTTGGACGTCGACGAGGAGGTCCATCGCGTGCTCACAACGAAGGTCTTCACGCGCCAAGCCGACGTCGTCGTCGCCGCGGACTGGCAGCCCAGTTAGCCAGCGGCAGCCCAGTCAGGCGGTGGTGAGGAACTGCCGAATCGTGGTCACGACGAGACGGTGGTCTTCGACCTGCGGCAGCCCCGAAACGGTGACGGTGCCGACGATGCCGATGCCCTCGACTGTTACTGGGAAGCAACCGCCGGCGGCGGCGAACTTCTGCGGATCGACGAACGACGCCTCCGCTAACGTGCGGCCGTCGAGCTTGCGTTCGAGGCTCAGCGCCATCGAGCTGCGGCCGAAGCGCAGAACCGAGGCAATCTTCCGCTGAATCCACGCGTCGTTGTCGGGCGTCGACCCGGGCAGGCCGGCGTGGAACAACTGTTGGCCACCCCTGCTGATATCGATCGCGATCGGAAAGTGCTGCGTTCGCGCGGTCTCGACGAGCATGCTGCCGAGTCGCCACGCGTCGTCGAAGTCGAACCGGCGGAAACGCAGCTCAGCCTCTTCGGCGGACACCTGCTCGAGCGTGATGCCGGTTGGATCGTCAGCCATCGGTTCAACCCGTCTCACAGAGGCAACTTGACAGGTACTAGTCCACCACGAGGCCGAGTGCGATCGCGAACAACCCGCTCTGCGCGACGTCGACATGCGCGCCGCGCCACGACGCGCCGAGCAGGTCAACACCCTCGAGATTCGCCCCGCACAGGTCGGCGTCCTCGAAATCGGTGTGATGCACGCGAGCGTGTCGCAGGTCGCAGTCGCGGAGCACGCCGCGATGCAGTTTCGATTCGGAAAGGTCTGCCTCCGCGAGCTTCACGCCGCGCAGGTCGAGGTCGGTCAGGTCGCTGCCGCGAATCGTGACGTACGACCAGTCGCCTCCGATGACCCGCATCGGGCGCAGTGTCGCGCCCGACAAGTCAC
The DNA here is from genome assembly GCA_036501485.1 of Acidothermaceae bacterium. GTDB lineage: Bacteria > Actinomycetota > Actinomycetes > Acidothermales > Acidothermaceae > PALSA-607. Next base: position 8,954 of record DASYAG010000022.1, read on the forward strand.
TTCCACTGAGCTTGCATCCGTCGAAGAGCGCGTCGCGCAGTACCGCGTCGCGAAACGTGCACCGCAGAAATGCCGAGCCGACGTGCTCGCTGCTCGACAGTCGGGCATGGGAGAAGTCGCAGTCCTCGAACACCACGCCGCGGGTTCGCAACTCGATCAGATCGGCTCCTGCATACGCACCGCCGACGAAGCGGACGCCGACCAGATCGGCCACGCCGAACGCCAACAGTTCGCTCGCCGGTCGGTCTGCAGGTGTCGTCGTCATCAATCTCCTCACCAACCCGTGTGACATTACTGGAAAACGCTAGTTTTATTGACATTCCAGCGCTTAGCGACGCAAGTCCGCACAGTGCAACCCTGCAGCGATCGTCACGTTTGCGAGCTCAAAGTCGGTGGTACTGTCCGCACGAGACCTGCGCCAAGCTGGTCTGTAGACGGGGGAATCATGCAGCGCGCTGCCGCGATCTTGAGTTCACTTGCATTGCTGGCTGGCGCTTCAGTTTCCGCCGCCAGTTCGGCGCAAGCGGCTACCACTGCCAGCTATTACGGTGCTGGCGACTACCAGGTCGACGCCACCCACCAAGGAAACGCCGGGCCTGCGTTGTCCGCAGCGCTGAAGGTCAAGTGGACAAAGGACTTCGGCGGCACCGTCTCCTATCCGGTGATCGTGGGCGGAAGGATGTATTTCACTGTCCAGCACCTCAACGATCTGGGCAGCGATCTCTACGCCGTGGTTGCGACTACCGGCGCGAAGGTATGGGGGCCGGTGGCGCTGGCATACGGCTCGACCGGGTACAGCGCTTTGTCCTACGACGGTGGCCGGGTGTTCGCGATGATCGGCAATGGCAACCTGCGGGCTTTCGACGCGGCTACCGGCAAGCTCGACTGGTCGGTACAGCTGCCCTACGAGGGAAACTTCACGTCGCCCCCGACCGCCAGCGGAGGGGTCGTCTATGTCGGCGGCTCGGGTAGCGGCGGCAAGCTTTACGCGGTGAGTGAATCGACCGGGGTCGTGAAGTGGATGCAAGAAGTCATGAACGGCGCCCACAGCGCACCCGCAGTCGGCGGCGGCGGTGTATACGTGTCGTACTCGGCAGAGTTGAGCTACCGGTTTTCCACGACGGGCCAGCTCGTGTGGACGCACACCGCCGGCGGAGAAGGCGGCGGCGGCCGCACTGCGGTGCTGCACGGCAGTCAACTCTGGGTTCGCGATGACGCCGGCATGACACCGGCGATCCTCGATACGGCGACCGGCAAGCAGGTTCGCACGTTCCAGTCTGCGACCGCGCCGGCATTCGCGGGCAACACCGCCTTCGTCGTGGCGAACGATGGCCTGCAGGCGATCAACGCGACGACCGGAAAAACGCTGTGGAACCAACATGGCGACGGCGGCCTGGAGTCCGCACCCGAGGTCGCAGGAGCCACCGTTTACATCGGGAGTGGCTTCGGCAAGATCTTCGGGTACTCCACTACAACAGGCAAACAAGTCTGGGAAGCATCAACGGGAGCGACCTTCGTCGGACCCGACGAACACAACGGCAGCGTCCTGCAGGGTTTACAGATCGGGGACGGTCTGCTGGCGGTTCCCGCGACGACGCGAATGACCGTCTTCGGCTAAACCGGCGGGGTGCGGTAGCTGTAGCGGTGGTGGTCGGCGAAGCCGAGCGATGCGTACAACGACAATGCGGGGTGGTTGTCGGCGAGGACCTCGAGCCACGCACGCACCGCGCCACGAGAAGCCGCCCACTCCGTCAACGTCATCATGACCGCGCGCGCATGGCCCTGCCGTCGCAGCTCGGGATCGACCTCGATGGCCGTGAAGCCCACCCACGGAACCTCGACCGCCGCTCGCCCGATAGCGAGGGCTGCAGCGTCCGGGTCGCCCGCCTCGGCGGTGGCAAATGCGACGTCCGGCGCGCCGGTCAGTACTTGCAGCCCGGCCGAACTGACGGAACCGTCGCGGAACCGCAGCAGCCACGAGTTCGGTGGAAGGGAGGCGATCTGCACAGGAACGGACGCCGGTGCCATCGCGGCGCGAGCCGCGAGCAACCGCATCAACCGCGCAACCGTAGCCGTCTGAATGATGCTTTCATGCGCCGAACTCCACCCGCGCCGGTCGAGCTCCGCGCCGATATTGCTGCCGCTCACGACCTGGATCATGGCGGGCAGTCCACGGGCGGCATACCAGTCAACGACGTACGCCAGGGCGTCGTCGAGCGGCCGCCCTGGATCGCCCAGGGCACGCGCTGAGCAAGCACGGGCGGTGAAGCCCTCAGCCGCCCGCAGCCACCACCGCCCGAGCCATTCTTCGTCGGGCGCGGGCCAGCTTCGGGCACATACCGCCTCGAGTTCCCGGGCCGCCAGTAGCGAAGGCCCGACCACCCGCACGGCTACGACGGCGTCGGTCGAGATCACTGCCAACGAGCCGTCAGATCGCCGAATCGCCAGCTGATCGCCGTCCAGAATCTCAAGATCGCCGACGACGTCCGTCGCGCCCGATTCCAGGTGATAGCGCACGCTCACGCGTCCCCCGACGTCGTCGGGGGACAGGCCAGAGCTCGAATCGCTAGACACGCCGGACACCCCAAGCATCGACAGGAGGTCAGGTTCGCCGATACTAGGTGCGGTTCACCGCTTCCGAGGAAGGGACTCCCCGTGACGTACGTGATCGCCCAGCCCTGTGTAGACCTCAAGGACAGGGCGTGCGTCGACGAGTGTCCGGTCGACTGCATCTATGAGGGTGGCCGGATGCTCTACATCCACCCCGACGAATGTGTCGACTGCGGCGCCTGCGAACCGGTCTGCCCGGTCGAGGCGATCTTCTACGAGGACGACGTCCCGGACCAGTGGAAGGACTACTACAAGGCGAACGTCGACTTCTTCGACGACCTCGGCTCGCCCGGCGGTGCCTCCAAGCTCGGCCCGGTCACGAAGGACCACCCGCTGATCGCCGCGTTGCCGCCGCAGGAACAGGCGACGCACTGACCCGTCGTGGCTTAGAGCTGCCTGATTTTCCCTGGGACAGCCTCGCCCCCTACGTCGCGATGGCGCGCGCCCATGACGGCGGCGTCGTCGACCTTTCAGTCGGGACGCCGGTTGATGCGGTCCCTGCGGTCGTGCAGGACGCGTTGGCCGCGACGACGAATACCCCCGGCTATCCGGCAACGTACGGAACCTCGGCGGTGCGCGAAGCGGCCGCCGGCTGGCTGCGCCGCCGTCACGGAGTAACCGGCGCCGACCCCGCCAACGTGTTGCCGACCATCGGGGCCAAGGAGTTCGTCGCGTGGTTGCCGACGCTGCTGGGTTTGGGTTCCGGCGACAGGGTCGGCATCCCCGCACTCGCGTACCCGACCTATGACGTCGGGGCGCGATTGGCGGGCGCTGCGCCCATCGTCGTCGACAGCACGGTTGCGGTCGGGCCTGCGCCGTTGGCGATGCTCTGGCTGAACTCGCCTGCTAACCCGCACGGTCAGATTCTCGGCGTCGAGCACCTGCGCAAGGTTGTCGAGTGGGCGCGCGAACGCGGCACGATCGTGGTCTCCGACGAGTGCTACCTCGAGTTCGGTTGGGACGACGAGGTGCCGGCGTTGTCGGTTCTCCATCCGTCTGTTTCCGGCTCATCACATGACGGACTGCTCGCCGTCCACTCGTTGTCTAAGCGCTCGAACCTGGCTGGTTATCGGGCCGGCTTCGTCACGGGTGATGGGGCGCTGATCGCCGAGCTGCTCGAGGTCCGCAAGCACGCTGGGATGATTGTGCCGGCGCCCGTGCAGGCGGCGATGGTGGCCGCTCTCGACGACGACGCGCACGTCGAAGTACAACGCGGGCGCTACCTCGCTCGGCGCGCGATTTTGTGGCCCGCGTTGGTTTCGGCGGGCTTTTCGGTCGACCACTCGCAGGGCGGTCTCTACCTGTGGGCGACCCGCGACGAAGACTGCTGGGTCAGTATCGAGTGGCTCGCGCAACTGGGAATTCTCGCTGGGCCAGGCAGCTTCTACGGCGACGCCGGGCGCCAGCACGTGCGCATCGCATTGACCGCAACCGACGAGCGCATTGCCGAAGCCGCCCGCCGCCTGACCGAAGCGCGCCCCTAACGCCCCCAGCCACCGTCGGTTGATCACGTAAAGGCGGCTGGCAGGCCCCTCAACAGGTGGTCGCACCTGTTGATGTGACGGTTCGCCTAGCTTCGCGGACTCGTCTGGGCGGCGGGCGGCCTGCTCGGCGGGCGGCCTGCTCAGCGGGTGGCGACAGTGATGATTACCGCGCCGGAAGCCGCGACGGTACTGGTCGGATGCCACTCGTCGCGATCGGGCCGCCATTCCTGCGTTCCGGCGACGACCGACGTGATGCCCTCCGATGCGTGCGCCAGGGCCCATGCTGCAACGGTCGCGGTCCGATGGTCGGCCGTGGCGTCGGCATCTGTGCCGGGGAGCGCGCCAACGGGGGCGAGGCCGGTGATCGTGATCGTCGCCGACTTCGTCCCGTGCGCCACTACGGCTGGCGCGGTGATCTGCAAGTCGGAGGCGAGTCCGGACGTGACACCAGACACGGCTGCCACCAGCGACGTCGCTATCGGCAGGTCGGCTGCGGGCGCGGTCGAAGCGGCGGGAGACGCGAGGGCCGATGCGGTGCTTGAACTCTGAGCGCCTTTCACGTCGAGGCCCGGGTGCCCGAGACGGCAGGTGAGTTGGGTCAACGTCAGGCCGGTCAGGGCCGCGCCAAGTGCGGTGCCCAGCGGTTGCCACGACGCGTACGCGTCGGGGAATGCGCTGCGCTGCACGGCCTGCGCCGCGGCCGCCACGGTGAGGCCCTCCCAGTTCCGCACCTTGACGAGGGCGTCGAAGAACTTGCCACTCGAATAGACCGGGTCGAGGATCTGCTCTTCTGAGCCCCACCCCTGACTAGGCCGCTGCTGGAACAGACCGACCGAATCGGCGTCCCCGTAGTCGAGGTTCTTCAGCTTTGACTCCTGCTGCGCGGTTGCCAAAGCGATGATCACCGCTTGCTCGGGCAGACCGCGGCGCATCGCGACGTCCGCGATGATCGAGGCGTTCAGGAGCTGCTGCGGTTCAAGGGCGTAGACGGTGCCGGTGGTCTGACCGACGACCTGGCAGCTGTCGGCGACCGAGTGGTGCGGGGTCAGCGACTTCACGCCGTAGATGACGGCGGTTGCGACCAAGGCGAGCGAGACGAAAACGACGATGGTCCTGGTCAGCCGGACACGGCGGGAGTGTCGGCGGGGCCGGCGCGCGCGCCGCACTGGCCGCGTGGGCCGATCGGACGTCGTCATGGCTAATGCGAATCTATCGCCGGGCGCGGTCCTACTCGGGCAAGCGCGATCACTGGGTAGTGTCAGCGGCCATGGGCCCGCTCATCACCAGTCCGCTTCCCCCCGAGATCGATGCGCTGTGGGAGCGTCGCGCCGACCTCAACCCCGGCGACGCCGCAGCACGCGCTCTCGTCGTCGAGGCAGTCGACCAGCTCGACCAGGGATCGGCCCGGGTGGCCTGGGTCGACCCGTCGTCTGACGCCGTCGTCGTCGACGAACGGGCGAAGCGAGCCATCTTGTTGTCGTTCAAAGTGCTGGCGATGCACGAGTCGGCGGCTGGCGATTTCCGCTACCACGACCGGATGCCCCTCAAGACGCGTCTCGACGGGGTGCGAGTAGTGCCGGGGGCGATCGTGCGCTGGGGTGCGTTCGTCGCGCCGGGTGCGGTGCTGCTGCCGAGCTTCGTCAACATCGGTGGCTACGTCGACGAGGGCAGCATGGTCGATACATGGGCGACCGTCGGATCGTGCGCACAGGTCGGCAAGCGGGTGCACCTCTCCGGCGGGGTCGGGCTCGGCGGCGTGCTCGAGCCACCGAACGCGGTGCCTGTTGTGGTTGAGGACGACGCGTTTATCGGGTCGCGCTCGATGGTGGTCGACGGCGCTCGAGTGCGTCGCGGTGCCAAGCTCGGGGCTGGCTGCATCCTGACCGCTTCGACCCATGTCTTCGACGCGGCCAGTGGCGATGAGTTGCCTCGGGGTGAAGCCCCGGCTTGGTCGGTGTGTGTCGGGTCGACGAGAGTGAAGTCCTTTCCTGGTGGGGATTTCGGCATGCCGTGCCTGCTCGTGCTCCGGCGCCTCGACGAGGGTCAGGCGCACGACAAACTCGTGTTGAACGACGTGCTGCGCGAGCACGGCGTTGCGGAGTAGCGCCATGCCACTAGACATCGAAACGGACGTCGCGTCGCTGACGGCGGCACTCGTCGATATCGCGTCGGTCAGTGGCGATGAAAAGCCGCTAGCGGACGACGTAGAGTTGGCGTTGCGTCAACTCGGCTACCTCGCGGTGGAGAGGGACGGCAACGTCGTCCTAGCTCGAACCGATACTGGCCGAGCGCAACGCATCGTTCTGGCCGGCCACATCGACACCGTGCCGATCGCTGACAACGTGCCCTCGCGCCGCGACGGCGAGATCCTGCACGGCTGCGGATCGAGCGACATGAAGTCGGGTGTCGCAGTGATGTTGCGGATGGCCGCGTTGCTGCAGCCATCGGCCGGTCGCAGCACGCCCTACGACCTCACCTACGTGTTCTACGACTGCGAAGAGATAGAGGCCGACCGCAACGGCCTTGGCCGTCTCGCGAGGCAACGCGTCGACGTGCTTCGTGGTGACCTGGCGATCGTGCTCGAACCGACCAACGGGGCGGTCGAGGCAGGCTGCCAGGGCACGGTCCGAATCGAGATCACGCTGAGCGGTACCCGCGCGCACGCCGCCAGGGCGTGGCTTGGGCACAACGCAATTCATGCCGCCGCGCCTGTGTTGCAGCGGTTGGCCGACTACCGCCCGCGCTCCGTCGAGATCGACGGATGTCTTTATCGCGAAGGGCTTTCGGCCGTGCGTATCAACGGTGGCGTCGCCGGCAACGTGATACCCGATGCGTGCACAGTCACGATCAACTTCAGGTTCGCCCCCGACCGCAATATCGCCGGCGCAGTCGAGCACGTGCGTGAGGTGTTCGCCGGGTACGAAGTCATCGCCACAGATGCCGCACCCGGCGCGCTGCCACGACTCGAAGAACCGGCGGCGGCCGCGTTCGTCGCTGCGATCGGCTTGCCGCCCGTCGCCAAGTTCGGTTGGACAGACGTCGCGCGTTTCGCTGAGCTCGGCATCCCGGCGGTGAACTTCGGCCCGGGCGATCCAGACGTTGCGCACATCCGAGACGAGCGCGTCGACGTGCGCGTCATCGAACGCGTGGAGCAGACCTTGCTCGGCTACCTCGTCGCCGCACCGCTTCTCGAGACACCGCTTCTCGAGACACCCATTCTCGCGACCCCCATTCTCGGGACACCGCTTCTCGAGACGCCGGGCGGCGAATGACCCGCCTCGAAGGCCGCTCGCCGACGCCCCACGATCCGAGCGCCGGTCGCCGTCAGCTGCGGCGCCAGGTGGTTGCGGCGCCCAAGCGACAGCGGCGGCCGAATCCGTTTGGTGATGTCCCCACATCGAGGCCCGGACGTCGGATGCCTCCTGTACTCGCGTTCGCCTTGGTCATGTTAGGCCTCTCGGCCTTTGTCGGGGTCATTGGAGGACTTGGCCTCATTGCCAGCCAGCCGCTGGTTGCGGTGGCGTTCCTTGTATACGCGGTACTGGCCGCAGGCAGCGGGTGGTCCCTTGTGCGCCGTGAACGTCGCGGCTACTGGTCGGCCGTCGTGCTGCTCACCCTCATCGGCGCGGTGCCGGCAGGCTTCGCCATCGGTGCCGGATCGGTTGCCGCCGCCGTCGTGCTGGTACCGCCGCTGGTGATGGCCGGAATCTTGTTAATGCCCCGCGTGCGCGCCGAACTCACCGACCCCCACGAGCCACCCGCGTGAGCATGTACTGCATGAGCGGGTCTTAGCGGTCGACCAGCCTGTCTGTGTCCTCCGGGTAGCGAGCTCCTTCGACCACGATGTTCGCCGACACGGTCGTGATCTCGTCGAGGTCCGCGGCGCCGAGTTCGAGATCGGCGGCGGCCAGGTTCTCCTCAAGTCGGGCGAGCTTGCGAGTGCCAGGAATGGGCGCGAGCCATGGCTGCCGAGCAAGCAGCCACGCGAGCGCAACCTGGGCCGTGGTGGCGTCGAGCCGGGCAGCGATCCGGGCGAGCAGATCGACGACCGCTTGGTTGGTAGCACGCGCGTCGGCGGCGAACCGCGGCAGCCCGTTGCGCATATCGCCGGCTTCGAACGTTGTGGTCGTGTCAATCGTGCCTGTGAGGAATCCCCTGCCCAGCGGGCTGAACGGCACGAACCCGATGCCGAGCTCAGACAACGTCGGGATGATCTCGAGCTCCGGTGCTCGCCACCAGACGGAGTATTCCGATTGCAGTGCCGTGACCGGTTGCACGGCGTGCGCGCGCCTAATGGTTTTGGGCGCAGCCTCTGACAGGCCAAAGTGCCGCACCTTGCCGGCCTCGATCAGTTCGCGTACAGCGCCCGCAGTGTCTTCGATCGGGACGGCGGGGTCGACGCGGTGTTGGTACAGCAGGTCGATGCGGTCAGTGCGCAGACGCTGCAAAGACCCCTCGACCGCCGCCTTGAGATGCACGGGGCTGCTCGAGAGACCCGTCTGCTTGCCGTCGTCGTCATACGCCCAGCCGAACTTGGTGGCGATGACGACGCTGTCGCGGACCGGCGCGAGAGCCTCGCCGACGATTTCCTCGTTCACGAACGGGCCGTACACCTCGGCGGTATCGAATAAGGTGACGCCCCGCTCGACCGCAGCTCGGATCAACTCGACGCCGTCTTGCCGGGTCGGCATCGGCAGGTACACCCCGCTCAGGCCCATGCAGCCGTAGCCGATGGCCGAGACTTGCAGTCCCTGGCCGAGTGTTCTCATCTGCATCGCGGAACCTCCATCGACGCTTCCCCGGCGGCTTCCGTCGACCGACGTCCTGGCCAGGTTAGCCTGCGGGTATGACCGAATCGGATGCACCGACCCAGCACCCGTCTACGCCGCCGCCGGAGAAGAAGCGGGGGCCGGTAACGCTGCGCCGGGCGCAGGTGCAGACGACCACCACCGACCAGCGCCTGCTCGACAACCGCGGGTCCTCCGACTGGGTCCACACCGACCCGTGGCGGGTGCTGCGCATCCAGTCCGAGTTCGTTGAAGGCTTCGGGCTGCTCGCAGAGCTCGGTGCCGCCGTGTCGGTGTTCGGCTCTGCGCGCACGCACATCGACAACCCGAACTATGCGGCCGCCGAGCGGCTCGGCGCTGCGCTGGCGCGCGCGGGCTACGCGGTCATCACGGGCGGCGGCCCGGGCATCATGGAAGCCGCGAACAAAGGCACCAGTGAAGCGGGCGGCGTCTCGGTCGGGCTCGGTATCGAGCTGCCCTTCGAGCAACAGCTCAACGACTGGGTCGACATCGGCATCCAGTTCCGCTACTTCTTCGCGCGCAAGACGATGTTCGTGAAATACGCGCAGGCGTTCGTCGTCTTCCCCGGCGGCTTCGGCACTTTGGACGAACTGTTCGAGTCGCTCACCTTGGTGCAGACACGTAAGGTCACGTCTTTCCCCGTCGTCTTATACAACTCGGCGTACTGGAATGGTCTGCTCACCTGGATGCGTGATGTCCTCGTTCCGGCCGGCACGATCAATGCCTCCGACATCGACATCCTGCATGTCACTGACGACATCGACGAGATCGTCAGTCTGATCGAGCGAGCCGAGGCCAGCCGCTATCGAACCCCGACGCCGTGACGCGGGCAACTGCCGATCTATTGGCGAGTAACCCATGGTGAGTGACCTATGACGACGATCTGCGTCTACTGCGCGTCGAGCGAGCGCATTGATCCGCGCTACATCGAGCTCGCGACGCAAGTCGGCACCGAGATCGCGCGCCGCGGCTACGGTCTGGTGTCCGGCGGCGGCAGCGTCTCGTGCATGGGCGCGGTCGCTCGTGCGGTTCGGGCCGGCGGCGGGCACACGACGGGGGTGATCCCGCAGGCCCTCGTCGACATGGAGGTGGCGGACGGCGACGCTGACGAGCTCGTCGTGACCCGAGATCTGCGCGAACGCAAAGGCGAGATGGACACCCAGTCAGACGGATTCCTGGCGTTGCCGGGTGGTCTCGGCACCCTCGATGAGATCTTCGAGATCTGGGTATCGCGGACGCTCGGCATGCACGACAAGCCTCTCGTCGTCCTTGATCCTGATGGTGTGTTCGCGATGATGCGTGCGCAGGTCGACGATCTGGTGCTGCGTGGGTTCGCGCGACCTGCCGTACGCGACGCGATCCAATGGGCAACAGAAGTCGGCGAAGCGTTCGACCTGCTCGCAGCCCAGCAAATAACCATCGTGCCGACGGCCGGTGAAGTTCTGGAGTCAGATCCGTGACAGACGTTCCGCTGCAACAGCGCCTAAATTCGCTGCCTGCGCTGGAGAATACCGAGCTACTCGCTGAGCCGGTGGTGACTGCATTGCGCGCACTGCCACCCGAGTTGGCTGCCGCAATCACGGTAGCCGAGATCGATCCCGCTCTCGCGGACACCGCCGCATTCTGCGAGCGTTATGGCGTGCTTGCCGAAGAATCGGCCAACTGCGTTGTTGTCGCCGGTCGTCGCGGTGAGGTGACAATGATGGCCGCGTGTGTGGTGCTCGCCACGACACGGGCGGACGTGAACGGACTCGTTCGCCGCACACTCGGCGCCAAGAAAATCTCCTTCGCTTCGATGGACGTCGCGGTTTCGGAATCCGCGATGGAGTACGGCGGCATCACGCCGATCGGCCTGCCTGAAGACTGGCCAATCTTCATCGACCGCGCGGTGGTTGACGCGGGCGACGTCGTGGTGGGCAGTGGGGTGCGCCGCTCGAAGATCGTGGTCGCCGGCTCGACGCTGGCCAGGTTGCCGAATGCCATCGTGCTCGACGGTCTCGGCGTCGAGGCGTCGCAGGGTGCCTGACGCGGTCTTCGCTGACCCGCTGCTCGCGGCCGTCTATGACGCCTTTGACGGCGACCGCGGCGACCTGACTGCCTACCTCGAGATCGCCGATGAGTTAGCGGCAGACCGGGTGCTCGACATCGGTTGCGGTACAGGGTCCCTAGCGGTTCTGCTGGCGGCGACCGGTCGCGATGTCGTTGGTGTCGACCCGGCCGAGGCGTCGCTCTCGATCGCGAAGTCGAAGGACCCAGCAGCAAAAGTCACCTGGATCTGTGGCGATGCTGCGGCGGTGCCAATGTTCGGTGCCGATCTCGTGGTGATGACGGGCAATGTGGCGCAGGTCTTCTTGGCCGATGATGAGTGGACGCAGTGCTTGCGGAACATCCACGCCGCGCTGCGCCCCAGCGGTTACCTCGTGTTCGAGGCCAGGCGTACCGAACGCCGGGTCTGGGAGGAGTGGGCTGCCGATACGGATCCCGTCACCGTTGATGTTCGCGGAACGGGACTTGTGCAGCAGCGGCGTGAGGTCACCGAGGTGCGGCTGCCTTTCGTTTCCTTCCACTACGCCTACACGTTCCTGTCGGACGGCAGTGTCGTGACCTCAGACTCGACGTTGCGATTTCGCGACCGCGAGGAGCTTGAGACGACCCTGGTTGCCAACGGCTTTCGCGTGCTCGACGTGCGAGAAGCACCTGATCGCCCGGGTCGCGAATGGGTTTTTGTCTGTGAGCGGACGACCTGATCAGTTCGTCGTGTCTGGGCGTTCCGCGCGGGCCTTCAAGTCGGCGAGTCTGGAGTCCCATTGCGCGGCGAGTGACGACAGCCACTCGGCAGTCTCCGACAGCGGCGCGGACTGCACCTGGAACAGCACTTCGCGTCCGGCTTTTGCGGAGCGAACCAGGCCGGAACCCTGCAGGACGCCGAGGTGTTTGAGCACCATCTGGCGGCTGATCGGCAACTGCCGTGACAGCACTGAAGCGCTGGCCGCCGGATAAGCGGCCAGCACCTCGAGTACCTGTCGACGCGTCGGGTCGGCGAGTGCGCCGAGGACGGTTTCTACCTTCATCGCGGTCGTTGGCATCGCAGTCGGCGGGTCAGTCTTCCGCTTGCGTACGCAGCGCCTCGAGCTGTTGGGTCCACCCGTCGGAGTTCGATTCGATGCCTTGAGCCTTGACGGCATCGGGTGCGTCGAGGTTCGCGAAGCCGCTCTCGACCACGGACACGGACACGCCGTTGTCGGTCGGCGTCACCGTGAACTCGATCAGCGTCGTACGGCCGGGCGCGAGCTCGTCGCCGGGGTAGGTAGGCGCCCAGCGAAACGCCGCGTAGGTCATGGGCCGTAGTTCGACGACCTCGACGGGGAAGCGTCCCCACTTCTCCGATTCGCGGACGACGACAGCTCCGGCTGTGCGGTCGCCCTTGACGGGTGTGTCGCTTGGCGCCCACCAGCCCGGCTCGGTGACGAGATCCCACACCCGCTCGAGGGGCGCGTTGATGGCGATGCTGCGTTCGATCGTGTCCTGCATGGTGGCTCCTCAGTCGCTGACAACTTGTGCAACCACAGAGTTGCACCTCTGTCCACCAAATTGCAACCCCAAGGTTGCACAAACTCCTGGAGACCAATGCTCGGGCGGGACGGCGGGTGGGTTGCGCATCGGCAGGGACTTAAGGTCCAGCCGACGTCAGGCGAGGGCGCGGCGGGCGGCAGCCGGGCGCCGGTAGCCACGCATCGACGCGATCATGTCGAGTGCCTGTCGGGTCTCGCGGACCTGGTGCGCGCGGAACACCCGTGCACCCTGCCACGCGGCGACCGCGGTAGCCGCGAGCGTTCCGGTCAGGCGCTCGCCGGTCGGCAGGTCGAGCGTCTCGCCAATGAACTTCTTGTTCGACAGCGCGACGAGTACCGGCCAACCCGTCGCGACCAACTCGTCGAGCCGGCGGCTCACTTCGAGCGAGTGCCGGGTGTTCTTGCCGAAGTCGTGCGCTGGGTCGATCAGGATGCCGTCGGCCCGCACACCGACCGCCACGGCTCGCTGCGCCAATCGGGTCACGGTGTCGATGACATCGCGCACGACGTCTTCGTAACTCACCCGGTGCGGATCCGTGCGCGGCGGCAGTCCGCCCGCATGCGAACACACCAAGCCGATACCGGCGGCCGCCGCAACCTCCGCTAGCCCGGGTTCATGGCCACCCCACGCATCGTTGAGCAGGTCGGCACCCGCGGCAGCGACCGAGCGGCCGACCTCGGCACGCCAGGTGTCGACGCTAATAACCAGCGAAGGATGCTTTTTCCTTACCAGCGCGACGAAATCGGCGACGCGCTCGATCTCCTCGGCAGTGTCGACGTCCGGCCCCGGCCCGGCCTTGACCCCGCCGATGTCGACGATGTCCGCGCCCTCGGCGATCGCGCGGTCGACGGCCGCAAGTGCTGCCTCAGTCGCGAATGTCGCGCCCTGATCGAAGAATGAGTCGGGCGTGCGATTGATGATGGCCATGACGGCGAACTCGTTGTCGCCGAACTCGCGCTGACCCAGTCGCAACGGCATTGGCTCTCCAGCGATCTCCTGTGCTCAGACGGGGTGCCTGCCATCCTCCGGTCCGCCAGGCATGGCACGATCGGGGGGTGCCCCTTCTGTTCGGGATTCTGGTCTCTGCCGGAGTCATCTTCGCGATCTTCGCCGTCACTGTTGGCCGTGGCGGTTCGATGACGCAGTTCCAACCTGACTGGCCGGGGCGACCGCTGCCACCAGACCGTCCCGTTCGCGCGTCGGATCTCGCTGACGCCAAGTTCAGCGTCGCCTTTCGCGGCTACCGGATGGCCGAGGTCGACGAGGCCCTGGATCGGCTCGCCGTCGAGATCGCGCAGCGCGATGAGCGGATCCAGCAGCTGACCGGCCAGCCGTTCGACGCCGATCCGCCCGCGGTCACCGTGGTGCCCGCAGCCGGCGAGCCGGCGGCGTACGAGTCCGAGGCCTATGACCCCGCTCTCTACCGACCCGACGACACTGCGGTCTATCAACCCGTCGCCCCGTACGACCCGAACGCAAATCCGTACGCGTACGAGCCCAACCCGTACGCCCCTGTACCGAACGACGCCGGCCCCTACGACCCGAGCGTCTATCAGCCGCCGCAGCCAGACCCGGCACCGCCAGTCGAGCCGCAGGCCTATCAACCGCACGGTTACCCTCCCGGCGTCCTCGATGGTGGCGGGCACCCGACCCAACCGATCGCGCCGGTGCCAGATCCAAGCAGCGCCGACTACGGCACAGAGGGCTAGTACCGCCGTGGCCGAACTGGTCGCATCGGCCGACGTCGATGCCAGTGTCGAGCGGGTCTGGGCGGCGTTGACCGACTGGGAAACCCACGGCGACTGGATGGTCGCGACGACCGTGCAACGCACAACCGGCGATACGGACGGCGTCGGCGCGGGCATCGAGGGCATCACCAAGCTCGGCCCGTTTGCTGTTCACGACACGATGACGTTCTCGCAGTGGCAGCCGCCGCCGGCGAATCCGGCGCGCTGCGTCGTCGAGCACACCGGCAAGCTGGTCCGCGGCGCCGGTGCCTTTGAGGTCGAAGACATCGGCGATGGCCGTTCGCGCGTCGTCTGGTCGGAGTGGGTGCAACTCCCGCTCGGCTTGCTCGGCGAGACGGGTTGGCTCATGGTTCGGCCAGTCGTCGCGATGTTCCTTCGGCTGTCGCTGCGCCGGCTCGCGACGCTTGTCGAAGCGAGTGAGAAATCGTGACCGCAGTTGTCGGACCCGACGGCCGCCGCCGGTGTAACTGGGCGCACAGTGCTCCCGAATACATCGAGTACCACGACACCGAGTGGGGTCGCGCAGTTCACGGCGACGACGCGATGTTCGAGCGACTGGTGCTCGAGGCCTTTCAATCCGGGTTGTCGTTCATCACGATCTTGCGCAAGCGGGCAAACTTCCGGTCAGCGTTTGCGGGATTCTCGATCGAGGCGGTCGCGCAGTTCGATGAGGCTGACGCGCAGCGGCTGATGTCAGATGCGGGCATCGTCCGCAACCGGGCAAAGATCGCGGCCAGCATGGCGAACGCGCGCGCCGCGATGGAGGTGCCGGAGGGTTTGTCCGAGCTGCTGTGGTCGTTCGCGCCGACCCGGCGGCGGGCCGCGCCGAAGAACAACGCCGACATCCCGGCTACTTCGCCGGAGTCGACCGCGATGGCGAAGGAGTTGAAGCGGCGCGGCTTTCAGTTCGTCGGGCCGACGACCGCGTACGCGCACATGCAGGCCACCGGCATCGTCAACGACCACCTGGCGACCTGCTACGTGCGCAAGCTGGTTTAGCGGCCGCGGAAGACCGGCGGCCGCTTCTCCAGAAACGCACGCACTGCGTCCGCGTGGTCCTCCGTCGTGCCGGCGAGTGTTTGCATGCCAGCCTCCATGTCGAGGGCGTCGGGCAGGCCGTGCGCGGCCGAGTAGGCGAGTGCTTGTTTGGTGGCGCCGAATGCCACCGTCGGGCCGGCGGCGAGCTCGGCCGCAACCATCGCCGCACGCGCAGCCAGTCCGGCACCGGGCACCACTTCGGTCGCCAGGCCAAGAGCCAGCGCATCGGCCGCCGTGATCGGGCGCCCGCGCAACAGCAAGTCCGTTGCTCGCCCGAAGCCGACCAACCGCGGCAGCGTCCATGACAGCCCGGAGTCGACGGACAACCCGATGCCGGCGAACGCCAGGTAGAACACCGCGACGTCCGACACCAGCCGCAGATCACACGCGAAGGCCATCGCCGCACCCGCACCTGCCGCCGTCCCGTTTACTGCTGCGATAACTGGCTTCGGCATCGTGGCCAGCGCCGTGACGATCGGGATGTAGTGGTCGTTCAAGGTCTCCCAGGCGGCGGTTGCGTCCGCCGACAGGGCGGCGGCGTGCTCCTTGAGGTCCTGGCCGACGCAGAACGTGCTGCCCGACCCGGTGAGCACCACCGCACGCACCGCTGGGTCGTCGGCGAGCCGGCTCAGCGCATCGCGTAATGCGGTCTTGGTTGCGGTGGAGAGGGCGCCGCGGTCACTGGCCATCGTGACCGTTCCCACGGCGTCCGCGATAGCCAGCTCTACCCCGTTGCGATGGCCCGCAGCGGCCGGGAATTCGGACACAGAACCTCCTTCGAACTGCCCTGGCCCGGACGGGGACGCCGCCGCGGTTTCCTTCTGGCCCCCTCTCTCCACGATAATCTTGGTTAAGACAGTGCGATGGGGTTCGGCGCTCGACGTGCCGGACGTACAACGCTCGACGTGTAAGACGTACAAAAGGAGCGCGAATGGCGGCCATGAAGCCGCGGACGGGCGACGGTCCGCTCGAGGTCACCAAGGAGGGCCGCGGCATCGTGATGCGCGTTCCTCTCGAAGGCGGTGGCCGGCTCGTCGTCGAGTTGTCCGCAGACGAGGCCAGCGCCCTGGGCGACGCCCTCAAGAATGTGGTCGGCTGATCGATCCGCACGAGGCCTCAGGAAACGTAGCGTGGCCCCGCCGAAGCCCACACGGACTTCGTTCGGGGCCTCGAACGCGTCAGGGGTAGCGTCGACCGTCGTACCCCAGCTTCGAGCAGTACCTCCAGCTTCGAAAGGTGCACGCGTGCCGCCTACGGTCAAGCTCGCAGCTGCGATTCCTCGTGGTGCCGTTGCACTCGTGGTGGGGATCAGCCCGGGCACCGGCGACCCAGTGGTCGCGAAGCTCGGACGCGGCGCAGCGGGCGACATCGAGAGCTTCGGTGCCGACTCTGCGGCGTTGCTCGCCGTGCTGACCAGGGAGAAGACAAAGGGCAATGTCGGGGACGTCGGGGCGCTCCCGGTCGGCGCGCGACTGATCCTCGCGGCGGGTCTCGGCGACGGGACGCCGCGCGACTACCGCCGGGCCGGCGCTGCGATCGCCCGGCGATTGAAGAGTGTCGAGTCGGCGGCCATCACTGTCGCGAGGCGCTCCACCCCCGCGCAGGTCAAGGCGTTGGTCGAGGGCTTGCTCCTTGGCGGCTACTCGTTCAAGGTCACGAACTCGCCGAAGCCCGAGACCCTCACCTCGATCACGCTCGTCGTCGACCAGCTGACCGACGCGATCTCTGAAGCGGTCGCGCACGGCGTCACGACTGCGACCGCCAGTGCGCTGGCCCGCGATCTCGCGAACACGCCGTCGTCGACGAAGAACCCCGCGTGGCTTGCCCGGCAGGCGACCGCACTTGCTCGCAAGGGTCGCCTCGAGATTCGGGTGCGCGACGACCGCGAACTGCGCGCAGAAGGCTTTGGCGGCGTAGTCGCGGTCGGCATGGGTTCGGTCAGCCCGCCGCGGCTCATCGAGCTGACGTACACCCCGGACCCTGAGATTGCGCTCGACGGCCACGTGGTGCTCGTCGGCAAGGGGATCACGTTCGACTCCGGCGGACTCTCGCTCAAGCCCAACGCGGGCATGATCGCGATGAAGACCGACATGGCCGCGGGTGGCGCGATCATCGCGGCGATGTCGGTGATGCGTGAGTTGGGCGTGCGCGTGCAGGTCACTGGCCTCGTGCCCGCGGCCGAGAACATGCCGTCGGGTTCGGCGCAGCGGCCCAGTGACGTCATCACCCAATACGGCGGCATGACAGTTGAGGTGCTCAACACCGACGCCGAGGGCCGCCTCGTTCTCGCCGACGCACTGGCTTACGCAGACGCAGAACTCGATCCCGACGTCATCGTCGACCTCGCGACGTTGACCGGCGCGATCGCGAGCGGCCTCGGCAAGCGGCACGCGGGCATGTTTACCGAAGACGACAAGCTCGCCGCGGTTCTCACCACAGCGGGCTCCGACAGCGGCGAGGCAGTCTGGCGGATGCCGTTCGTCGACGACTACGCCGCCGCTCTTGAGTCATCGGTCGCCGACATGGCGAACGTCGCGATCGATGGCGGTAAGGCATTCGGCGGCGGCTCGATCATCGCCGCGCTGTTCCTCCGTGAATTCGTTGGACGACGGCGGTGGGCGCATCTCGATATCGCTGGCGTCGGTCGGTCCGAAGCCGACGAATACGAAGCCACGAAAGGCCCGACGGGGTTCGGCGTACGGCTGCTGCTGCAGTGGCTGTGCGCACCCGATCCGCTTCGTGGCCTCCGCTAGCTGTTACGCCTCGCGCTTCACGGCTACTAGTAATCCATCACCGACAGGCAACAGCGTCGGGACCAGCCCTGGCTCTTCACGTAACTGCTTTCCTAAGTCGCGGATCGTGATGGTGGCCGGATCGCGTTGCGCAGGATCGGCGACCCGGTGATGCCACGTCGCATTGTCGAACGCGACCACGCCGCCAACCCGCAGCAACCTCAATGCCTCGCGCAAGTAGTCGCCGTACTCCTTCTTCTCGCCGTCGCAGAAGACGAGGTCGTAGGCGCCGTCAGTAAGGCGCGGCAGCACGTCGAGCGCCGCTCCTGAGATCAGCCGCGTACGGGCCGTCGCAAACCCGGCGTCCGCGTACGCCTGCTTGGCAAGCCGTTGGTTCTCGGCCTCGAGATCGATCGATGTGAGCACGCCCTCAGGGTTCATGCCGCGCAGCAGCCAGACTCCCGAGACACCGCAGCCGGTGCCGATCTCGACGACCGAGCGGGCGTCGAGCAGCGCCGCCAGGAACCGCAGCGCCGCGCCACCTCCCGGCATGATCGGCTGCGCGCCGACCTCGACGCCGCGGGCGGCTGCCGCTGTCAAAACGTCGTCCTGGCCGATGTAGGCCTCGGTGTAATCCCACGTGGATTGCAGACCGGAGATGGCAGCCTCCCAAGGAGAGTCGTAGGTCGTTCTGGCGCAGCGTAGTCGCACTCGATGGCCATGACTCGGGAACCGGATCGGCCTGTAGGCCGTTCAGTTCTCAGGAGGTCATGTGACAGCCATCAGGATTCCTTCAGGATCGGGGCGGACGATGCCATCGGAGGTGTCCCCCCGATGACAGATTCCGCTCTACTCGTCCACGATGGCCCACAACCCGAGTCGTCCCCGGACCCCGACTGGGCCGCGCCCAGCTGGGACGACGTGGTGCGCACGCACGGTGCCCGTGTGTACCGGCTTGCGTATCGATTGACCGGCAATGCCCACGACGCCGAGGACCTCACCCAGGACGTCTTTGTCCGGGTGTTTCGCTCGCTCGGTTCGTACACCCCAGGCACCTTCGAGGGGTGGCTGCACCGGATCACCACCAACCTGTTCCTCGACATGGTCCGCAGGCGTGCCCGGATCCGGTTCGAGGCTCTCTCCGACGACGCCTCCGATCGGCTTGCCGGTCGTGAACCGACACCCGCCCAGGCCTACGACGATGCCCATTGGGATGACGATGTGCAGCGCGCGTTGGACGCGCTTGCACCGGAATTTCGGGCCGCGGTCGTGCTGTGCGACATCGAGCAGCTCACCTATGAGGAGATCGCTGACGCGCTCGGCATCAAGCTCGGTACGGTCCGCAGCCGGATCCACCGCGGCCGGACGCAACTGCGTGCGGCGCTCGAGCACCGGGCACCCGATCACAGCCGGCGGCCGCGAATCAGCACGCCCCGGCCTCGTGCAGCACGCCGGATGCCGGGGCTAGCCACGTCGTGACCCATCTAGGCAACCTGGTAGGCGTGCTCATCGACGATGAGCTCGGCGGTGACGCCTACGATCACGCGCTCGTGCACCTGAACGAGTGCGCCCAGTGTCGGCGTGACGTCGCGCAACAGCGATGGGTCAAGGCGCAGTTGGCGGAGGCACAGCCGGCGGCTCTTCCCGATTCAGTCTTGTTCGCGCGGCTGTTGCAGATACCGGGCTCGGACGCTGTGCTGCCCGATGTGCCGTCACCGCGTTTGTTGACCCAGTCGCGGTCGCGACGGTTGGTCGGCCGCAGCGCGCCGTCGCGGCCGCTTCGCACCGGCCAACCTGCGGGGCGCCGCGCGCGCACCCGAACAGTTGCCGCAGCGGGTTTTGCGGCGAGTGTGGTGGTCGGGTTCAGCGGCGCCATCTCGGGCAGTGCCGCTTTGCCTACGGGTGTCGGTGCCGCGACGTCGGTGTTTCCGTCAGTCGCTGTGGCTGTGCCGATCTCCGCGGTGGTCCCGAGACCCGGCGCACGAACCGCAGTATCAGTCGTCTACCGCCGCCCCTGACCCTCACCACCTCTCCGACCGCAGCCTCCCCGCGGTAACGCCCCGCGGAGGTTGCCGAGTTAGACGGGTTGGAGCCCCAAAGGTCGGCCGACCAGGCTGCGTTCGCGGATCGCCAACGCCTCGGCGATCCTGAACAGTTCGACCGACGCAGGCGCGTCGGGGTGGCTGAGCACGAACGGCACGCCGGCATCTCCTGCGCTCACCAATCCCGGGTCGAGCGGAATCTGGCCGAGCAACGGAATGCCGGTTCCGAACGCGTTTGTCAGGGCATCGACGACCGTCTGCCCGCCGCCGGTTCCAAAGACGTCGACCCGCTCGCCGCAGTGCGGGCACGGCAGCCACGCCATGTTCTCGACGACACCGGCCACCCGCTGCCGGGTCTGCAACGCGATCGTGCCGGCGCGCTCGGCGACCTCGGCCGCGGCCTGTTGCGGAGTCGTCACGACGATGAGCTCGGACCCGGGTACGAACTGCGCGAGCGAGATCGCGATGTCGCCGGTGCCGGGCGGCAGATCGACGAGCAGGACGTCGAGATCGCCCCAGTAGACGTCGGTGAGGAACTGGTTGAGTGCGCGGTGCAACATGGTGCCGCGCCAGGCGACGGGTGTGTTGCCCTCAACGAACATGCCAATCGAGATGACCCGGACGCCGTGCGCTGTCGGGGGCATGATCATGCCGGCCACCTGCGTGGGCCGACTCTGGATGCCAAGCATCCGCGGCACGGAGTGCCCGTAGACGTCGGCGTCGAGGAGGCCGACAGAAAGTCCACGGGCGGCGAGCGCGGCTGCAACATTGACGGTGATCGACGACTTGCCGACCCCACCCTTACCCGAGGCGATAGCAAGAATTCGCGTGAGCGAGTTGGGATCGTTGAAGGGAATTTCCTTCTCCGGCTTGCCCGGGCCCCGCAGCTGTAGCTGAAGTGCCTTGCGCTGCTCGTCTGTCATGAACCCGAGGGTGACCTCGACGCCAGTGACACCAGGTACTGCGCGAACTGCCGCGGTGACGTCCGCAGTGATTTTGTCTTTGAGCGGGCAACCCGACACCGTCAGTAGCACGCCGACAGCCACCTGGCCGTCGTCCGCAATGACGACCGATTCGACCATGCCGAGCTCGGTAATCGGGCGGCGGATGTCGGGATCATGGACGGTCGCGAGCGCCGCGCGGACGGATTCGTCGGTCGGTCGTGCTCGGTCCGTCAGTTGGTCGGCCACTCGCTAAGGGTACTCGGACCTACGATGCCTTCCGTGGTCGGCGCAGAGCAGTCAGGGGCAGAGCAGCCCGCGGCAGGGAACGGTCGTCAGCGTCCGTCCGCTGAGGAGATCGCGGTGTGGCGAGCATTTCTGCGCGCGCACGCTCAGCTGATCCGCACCCTCGAAGCTGAACTCGCACAGGCCGCCGACCTGCCGATCGCCTCTTACGACGTGCTCGTGCAGCTGGCCGAGGCACCCGACCATCGACTGCGCATGACCGACCTTGCTGATCGGGTCTTGTTGTCGCGCAGCGGCCTGACTCGAATGGTCGACAGGCTCGAGCGCGAAGGGCTCGTGCGCCGCGAGCCTGTCCCCGACGACGCCCGCGGGATGTACGCCGTCCTGACCCGTGCAGGCGTCGATCGGTTGCGGTCGGCATCGCACGTGCATCTGCCAGGCATCGGTGCGCACTTCGTGCAGCGCTTCAATCGACGTGAGCTCGATCGGCTTGGTCAGCTCTTGGGCAGGCTCGCCGACTGACGCTTCCTGCGTTCGGCGAGCACGGGAACTGACTTGACGCGACGATTCGGCGTTGGAACTGCAACCTCTTCGTCCGAAGATGCGGCTGGCTCGGTGGGTTTGGCGGGCTTTGCACGGCTCGACGCCGCCTTGTGCCAGGCCCCGGCATGCAGGCTGCGCTCGGTCAGCAAGTGCAACTGCGTCAATGTCTGCGCAGTAGTCGCGTCCAGTGACAGCACCTCGTCGACTCCGCCGTGATGCGCTTCGTCTGCAGGTTCCCCGCTGTCATTCGGTTCCGTGACGAGCATCAACGGCAACGCGGCCGTTCTGCTGCCGCTGCGCAAGAGCCGCAGCAGCTCGACGCCACCGATGTCGGGCAAGGTCTCTTGCACGATCACGCCGTCGTACTCGCCGTCCCACACCGCGGTGAGGGCATCGTCTGCGGTAGGAGCGACGTGGACGTCCATCGCATCGTCGACTGCGGATCTGATCAAGCTGTGTATATCGCCGTTGTCACCGACGACGAGCAAGCGGGGGATCCGAACGCTCGTGTCGACCGTCGTGATCGCAACAGCCGGGGCGGTACGGCACCACGGGCAGATCTTCCAGCCGGCGTCCAGCGGCCGCGCACACGAGCTGCAGTGACCGCGGTCGACGATCGTTGCGCACCAAGGGCAGGCAATCATGTCGGCGTCGACGGCGCGATCGCACGCGGTGCATCGCTGTCCCTCTGCGACATCGACCTGCGAAACCCGGAGCACTTCTTCGAAAGTCGTCTCGCCGCGTCGTGCGCGAGCCAGCCCTGATCCGCGCAGTGTCGTCATTCCTGCGGCTCGTGCCGCCGCGCCGACGGCTGCTTCGGTTGGTGTGTGGGCCAGCACTGACCGCACGCTCGCGGTCACGGGGAGCACTTCGAAGATTCCGGTTCTGCCGCGATATCCAGTGCCACCGCATTCGCCGCAACCGCGGCCTCGCATAGGTGTTGCGTCGGCGAGGTCGGCCTCGCTGAGCCCGAGCAACGTGAGCACTCGGGCGCTCGGCATGTACGGCGCAGCGCAGTCGGCACACGGACGGCGGACGAGCCGCTGCGCGACGACGAGGCTCAACGATGACGCAATCAAGAAGGGCTGGATGCCCATGTCGACGAGTCGGGTCAGTGCAGCAACCGCGTCGTTGGTGTGCAATGTGGTCAGCACGAGGTGGCCGGTCATCGAGGCCTGGAGCGCGAGCTCGGCGGTCTCCGAGTCACGTACCTCACCGACGAGAACGACGTCTGGGTCTTGGCGAAGGATCGACCGCAGGCCCTTGCTGAAGGACAGGCCGGCGCGGTCGTTCGTCTGCACCTGCGTGATGCCGGGCAGCTGGATCTCGACCGGGTCTTCGAGGGTGACAACGTTCTTGTCCGTGGTGGCCATGTGCGAGAGCACGGAGTAGAGCGTGTGTGTCTTGCCAGACCCCGTTGGGCCGGTGATGAGCACGAGTCCTTGCGGGTTCGCCGTGCCGGCGAGCAGCGCCTCGAGTTGCTGCTCGTCAAGGCCGAGTTGGGTCACTGGGGGAATGTGGTCGCCGCTGGCAAGCAGCCGGATAACGACCTTCTCGCCGTGCACTGAAGGCAGCGTGCTGACACGGGCGTCGACGCCGTTGCCATCAACAGTGAGTCGGGTGCGGCCGTCTTGGGGAAGGCGTCGCTCGGCAATGTCGAGACCGGAGACGATCTTGAGGCGGCTCACGAGGGCAGCGGAGGAGTTGCGCGGCACCTTCATGATGTCGCGCAGGAGGCCGTCGATGCGGTACCTGATTCGCAGCCCGTCGCTCTGTGGCTCTACGTGGATGTCGCTGGCACGGCTGCGCACCGCTTCGCTCACGATGCTGGTGGCAAGCCGGACGGTCGGTCCCTGGTCCGCCGCACTCTCGAGATCGTGCTCGTCGACAGCAGCTTCGGGTTCGTCGGAGACGTTCGACAGTTCGGCGTCCTGGTCGAGGATCGCCCACACGCGGCGGAGCTCGGTCTGGATCTGGGTGTCGGTGCTCACGACGACGGTGACCGTCGTCGCTCCGGTGTAGAGCCGGACGTCGTCGAGGGCGACGATGTTGGTCGGATCTGCAGTCGCGACCCTGATCGCGTGGTCGTCGCGACCGATCACCAACATGCCATGGCGCTCGGCGACGCGGCGCGGCAGCGTGCGAGCGACACTCAGGTCAAGCGTGAGTTCGGCGAGGTCGACAAGCTCCAAGTGCATGAGGTCGGCGAGCGCGTAGGCGAGCTGGCCCTCCGTCAGGTAGCCCTGGTCGACGACCACCCGGCCGAGCCTGCGCCGGCGTCCGCCTGCCATGCGCTCTTGCTCAGCAAGCGACTCACGTAGCTGCTCGTCGGTCAACAGGCCATGCGAGACCAGCAACTCGCCAAGGCGCCGTCGCCCATTGGGTTGCGATTCGTCGCTGCGATTGAGCAAGCCAGCGCTTTGGACAGGTATCGGCACGTCCGAACTCCTCACGTTTCCTACATTGTCGGGCGCACAGAAGGGGGCTACAGCGGCTAACTGCCTCCGAAAGATCGTCCGAACGGACGGGTCGCGTTGCTCTTGGCGCTACGCCGATCGCATAACGCGTTGACCCGAATAGCGGCTCAACTGAAGGGTGGGCGGATGCGCGCACCCGCTCTGCTCCGCAGGAATCGAGACTTTCGACTGCTGTGGATCGGGGAGTCGGTCAGCGAGCTCGGGTCGACCGTGACCAACGTCGCGCTGCCCTTCGTCGCGCTGATCGCGTTGCACGCGACGACGTTCGAGGTCGCGTCACTTACGGCTGTGGAGACCATCTTCTGGCCGTTCATGGCGTTGCCGATCGGCGTCTGGGTCGACCGAGTTTCACGGCGACGGGTGCTGCTCGTCGCCGATGGCGGCCGCGCACTTGCGCTGGTGTCGATCCCGATTGCCGCCGCGTTGCACGACCTCACGCTCGCGCAGCTCTACGTCGTCGGTGTGGTGGTCGGCGTGCTCACGATCTTTTTCTCCGTTGCTTATCCGTCGTATCTGCAGACCGTGGTGACGAAGGACGAACTCGTCGATGGCAACTCGCTACTCACGGGCGCCGAGCAGGTCGCGCACATCTCGGGTCCGGCGATTGGCGGCGGGCTCGTTCAGGCACTCGGCGCCGCTTACGCCCTGATTGCCGATGTGGCCAGTTTCGTGATTTCGGTGGTCGCGGTGTTTGCGATTCGCGCCGAGGAACCGCCGCCGGTCACAGAGCGGCGAAAGATGCGACACGAAGTCGTCGAGGGTGTTCGCTTCCTGAGGGACCACAAGGTGCTGCGGGCGTTCATCGCCTCTGCGGCGATCTCGAATCTCTTTGCCGGCGGTGCGCAAGCGATCACGGTGCTGTTCCTGGTGCGCGTCGTTCACGTGGAGGCAGGTGTTGTCGGCCTGCTGCTATCGGTCGGCGCTCTCGGTGGCCTGGTAGGCGCGATACTGGCCCGCAGGTTCATCCGGCTGTTCGGCGACGGTCGAACGATGGTGCTGGCGGCCGTGGTCGAAGCGTTAAGTGCATTTCTGGTGCCGGCGACAGCGCAGGGTTGGCGGATCGCGCTCTTCTGCCTAGGTCAAGCGATCGCCAGCATCGCCATCGTGGCGTTCAACGTCGTGGGCAGCAGCTATCGGCAGGAGATCATCCCGCCGCGCCTGATGGGCCGCGTCATCTCGGTGAACCGGATGGTGACCTGGGGAGTATTGCCGCTCGGCGCGTTTGGCGCCGGCGCGCTGGCCGCGAACATCGGGGTGCGGCCGGCGCTGTGGATTCTCGCGGCCGGGCTCTCCCTCGCGCCGCTGTCGCTGCTCGCCGCCGGGTTCTCGACGATTCGGACCTTGCCGCGCGATACGGCGGCCCCCGTCGAAGCGTCTGTTTAGCTGGACGAGACCGCCTGCAACGGGCGCATGCCGAGGTCGGGGCGCCACTCATCGCGATAGCCCGGACGGTTGGAGTAGCTCATCGCCATCTCACGGATGACGCCGCGCGCTTCGTCTGCCGAGCGGGTCGTCGTCCACCATGCTTTTGAGAGATTTTGCAGGCGAGCCAGCATCCGGCGCTTCGAATCGCAGTCGGCGAGAACCCGCTCAGGATTGAACCGCTCGATGAACATCTTGGCTTCGGCACCGCGGAAACCGGTCTCCTGCCGGTCGGCGCCCCATGAGTCGGCGCAGACGGTGCCATTAGGCCGGACCAACGCGTCGCGCTGGGTCGGGGTGTCGACGACTCGCCAGCGCCACGGCTCGCTGCCAGCGCTGCGCGCCTTCATCTCGTCCTCGGCGATCTGAAGCAGCAGCCATTCCGTCAGGTTGTCGATCGTCGTGCGCGACGGGAGTGCCATGAGACTCGCGGTCCTTCCGATGGAGCAGGCGTGACGGCCGGCTGGCGGGTTCGCAAGAGGGCCGATTGCCTACAAAGACATCATCGAAACGGCTGACCCGAGTCTTGACCGGCAAACGTGCGATAGCGCGCTTTCAACCCCTTCGGCCTAACGGCGAGGTCGCTGACGCTAGAGCAACGTGGCGTAGAGGTCGCGCGTGCGCTCGGCAATCGCCGTCCAGCTGAAATGCTCCACGGCTCTGCTGCGTCCGGCGACGCCCATGGCACGGGCGCGAGCAGGGTCTCGGACGAGCGCGTTCACGGCTTCGGCGAAGGCGCCCGCGAAGGCGTCGGGGTCGCGGGGTGCGCCGTAGGGGTCGGCCGGGTCGGGATCGATGGGCACCAGGACGCCCGTTTCGCCGTCCGCGACGACCTCAGGGATTCCGCCTGTCGCAGTGGCGACGACGGCCGTCTCGCAGGCCATCGCCTCGAGGTTGACGATCCCCATCGGCTCGTAGATCGACGGGCAGACGAAGACGGTGGCCGCCGAGAACACCTGGATCAGCTCGGTCTTCGGGAGCATCCGGCGGATCCAGAAAACACCATCGCGGGTTTCCTGCAGTGCCACGATGCCGTCCTCGACCTCGTCGGCGATTTCCGGGGTGTCGGCCGAGCTGGCCAGCACGACGAGTTGGGCATCCGGGTCAAAGGAGTGGGCGGCCTTCAGCAGGTACGGCAGGCCCTTCTGCCGGGTGATGCGGCCGACGAAGATGACGATCGGGCGATCCAGATCGATGCCGTGGTCGACGAGCACGGAGGTCTCTGTCGTCGGCGCGTACTCGTGCGTGTCGATGCCGTTGTGGATGACGTGCAATCGACCAGGGTCGACAAGCGGGTAGCAGCGCAAGACGTCGTCGGCCATGCCCGCGGAGACGGCCACGACCGCATCGGCCGCTTCAATCGCCGTCCGCTCGCAAAACGACGACAACGCATAGCCGCCGCCGAGTTGCTCGGCCTTCCACGGCCGCAGCGGCTCAAGTGAATGGGTGGTCACCACGTGCGGCGCGTCTTGCAGGAGCTTCGCGACATGGCCGGCGAAGTTGGCGTACCACGTGTGCGAATGCAAGATGTCGGCGTCGCCGGTGGTGCCCGCGATCGACAGGTCGGTCGACATCGTCAGTAGCGCGGGATTGGCTCCGAGTTCGAGCAGCGTCGGGTCGGCGAAATGGGCGAAGACACCGGGCTCCGACCGTGGTTTGCCGAAGCAATGCACCTCGACGTCGATGAACCGTCGCAGCTCACGGGCGAGGTACTCGACGTGCACGCCGGCACCGCCATAGACCTCGGGCGGGTATTCGCGGGTGAGCAGTGCGACTCGCATGAGCGGCAACGATAGCCAAGGGTGATGGCCCGCCATGGGACAACCGGTCAACTGCGCAGAATCGTGCCGCCGCGAAGGTCGCAATCCTGGCGCCAGGAGGTAGGTTCCCGACATGGCGAACAAGGTTCTCGGGATTGTCCTGGCGGGTGGGCAGGGCACTCGACTGTTGCCACTTACCGCTGACCGCGCGAAGCCGGCAGTGCCATTCGGTGGCATCTACCGGCTCATCGACTTCGTCCTGTCGAATCTGGTCAACGGCGGGTTCCTGAAAATCGTGGTGCTGACGCAGTACAAGAACCACAGCCTCGACCGGCACATCACCACGACCTGGCGAATGTCGACGCTGCTGGGCAACTACGTGACGCCGGTGCCGGCCCAACAGCGGGTCGGCCCGCGCTGGTTCTCTGGTTCGGCTGACGCGATCTACCAGAGCCTGAACCTGGTCTATGACGAGCGGCCCGACTACATCATGGTGTTCGGCGCCGACCACATTTACCGCATGGACCCGCGCCAGATGCTCGACCAGCACATCGCGTCAGGTGCCGGGGTGTCGGTCGCCGGGATTCGGGCCCCGCGCAAGGAGGCGTCGGCGTTCGGCGTTATCCAGACTGCCCAACAAGGGCCAGATGCCGGACGTCGAATTGCCGCGTTTTTGGAGAAGCCGCAGGATATCGAGGGCATTGGGTTGCCAGATTCACCCGACGAGGTGTTCGCCTCCATGGGCAACTACTGCTTTACGACCGCTGCACTGCTCGACGCGGTGAACCGCGACGCGGCCGACGAACGATCGGCCCACGATATGGGCGGCAACATCATTCCGATGTTCGTCGAGCGTGACGACGCGCAGGTCTACGACTTCAACGACAACGTGGTGCCAGGCGCGACGGATCGCGACCGCGGGTATTGGCGCGATGTCGGGAGTCTTGACGCGTACTACGACGCCCACATGGACCTGATCTCAGTACACCCAATTTTCAATCTCTACAACGAAAATTGGCCGATCTACACCAATCATCGCCCGCTTCCTCCGGCGAAGATCGTGCACGAGAACACACAGGTAGTCGACTCGATGTTGTCGAACGGCGTGATCGTCGCCGACTCGACCGTGGCCGGGTCGGTGCTGTCGCCCAACGTGCACATCGAGAGCGGCGCGAACATCGACGGCAGCGTGCTGCTCGAGAACGTCCGGGTGGGCCGAGGCGCAGTGATTCGCAACGCCATCATCGACAAGAACGTTGACGTGCCGGCCGGGGCCAAGATCGGCGTCGACCTGGTACGCGACCGGCAACGCTTCACTGTGTCGGACAACGGCATCATCGTGATCGGCAAGAACGCGATCGTCGACGTCTAACCCGCGTCGCGTCGCGTCTAAGCCGCGTCGCGTCGCTGCCCTCCTGGGGCGGTGAGTGCGCACGATCTCGACCTCGGCTGGGTCTGACGGCCCGCCGAGCTAGAGGGCGTCGCGCTGTTCGTCGGCGTCGGCTCTTCGCTCGTCGAGGTCTTCGAGCATCCGCTGCAGTTCGCCGCGGATGAAGTCGCGGGTGGCCACGTCACCGAGCGCGATCCGCAGTGACGCGACCTCTCGGGCGAGGTACTCGGTGTCGGCGATGTTGCGCTCGTTGCGCGAGCGATCGTCCTCTGACTGAATCCTGTCGCGGTCGGCTTGCCGATTTTGCGCCAGCAGGATCAGCGGCGCGGCATACGAGGCCTGTAGCGACAGCAGCAAGGTGAGCAGGGTGTAGTTCAGGCTGTGCGGGTCGAATCGGTCCGGCTTGGGCCCCCACGTGTTCCAGACCAACCAGATGATGATGAAGACAGACATCCCGATGATGAATTTCGCGGTGCCCATGTAGCGCGCGAACCGCTCAGACAACTTGCCGAACGCCTCGGGGTCGTACTCGGGACGAAGCGTTACCCGGCGGTCGGACTTCGGCTGGTCGAGACCGCCGCGGCGGGGCTCACGGCGTGCCATTGGTGGCACCTCCGGGTGAGGTCTCGTGGGACGCGCCGTTGGCGACCTCGCTTGGGTCGGTGTCGCGCCAGCCGTCGGGCAGCAGGTGGTCGAGAACGTCGTCGACGGTGACCGCGCCCAGAAGTCGGTCCTCGTCGTCGACGACCGGTGCGGCGACCAGGTTGTATGTCGCCAGATGACTCGTGATGGCCGGCAATGAGACGTCCGGTCGCAGCGGCGCGATGTCGGTGTCGATGATCGAGCTCACCAGCGTCGCGGGCGGTTCGCGCAGCAGCCGTTGCAAATGCGCGGTACCCAGGTAGCGACCGGTCGGAGTGTCGGTTGGCGGCCGGACGACGTAGACCTGACTCGCGGTGGCGGGTGACAGGTCGGGGTTGCGCACGTGGGCGAGCGCTTCGGCCACCGTCGCTGTCGGGTCGAGGATCACCGGCTCGGTCGTCATAAGACCGCCGGCAGTGTTCCACGAGTAGTCAAGCA
Organism: Acidothermaceae bacterium; assembly: GCA_036501485.1. GTDB lineage: Bacteria > Actinomycetota > Actinomycetes > Acidothermales > Acidothermaceae > PALSA-607. The sequence continues at coordinate 38,848 of DASYAG010000022.1, forward strand.
GCCGACGGATCGGATTCGCCTCCTCGGGCAACATGAGTCCGAGCAGTCGCTCCTTTTCCGCCTCGGGCAACTCGGCCAGCAGGTCGGCCGCGTCGTCGGGGCCCATCGCCTCGAGAACGTCGGCCGCGCGCTCACCCTCGAGGGTGGCCAGGATCTCGACCTGCTCCTCTTCGGACAGTTCTTCCAAGACGTCGGCTAGCCGCTCGTCGTCCAAAGCCGCGGCGACCTCAGCCCTGCGCTTCTCCGATAGGTCGTGCATCACGCCCGCCAGGTCGGCAGGACGTAGTTGATCGAAGGCTGCGAGCAGGTTCGCGGCGCCCTGGGCGTGCTCCTGAAGCGACAAGCCGGACACGGCATCCCAGTCGACGACCCGGATCGCGCCGCGCCTGCGGACCCGCCTGACATCGCTGCGAACGGCGACCTTGGTCAGCAGCCAGTCGCGGGCGCGGCTGCGCTCCATCGCGACGTCCGTGACAGTGACGGTCTCATCGGTCTCACTCAGGGTGACCTTCCGGTCGAGCAGGTCGCCCAGCACCAGGGTCTCGGAATCGCGCTTGGCGAATCGGCGCAAGCTGACGGTTCCGGTCGTCATGACCGCACCGGCCTCGATGCCGGTGACCCGGGTGATCGGCAGGAAGATCGCCCGGCGCGGGGGGACCTCGACCACGAGGCCAAGGACACGGGGCTGGCCGGTACCAGGTCGCAGCAGCACGATGACGTCGCGGACCCGGCCGACCTGGTCGCCATTGGGATCGAAGACGACTACGCCGGCGAGGCGCGCGACAAACACCCGCGACATCGGCCCGCTCATGTGCGGAGGCTACCGCCGCGCGGCCCGCGCGTCCCCACGCTTACGTGCTGACGCGCTGAGCGGGTGCCGCGCACGGGCCCTTGGAGCCCGTTCTGATTGAAAGCGGGCAGTCAGGGGCACAACTCCAAAAGATCCGCACGACACGACATAGCGCTGGGGAGGACAACGGATGCGAGGGTGGCCAGGACACCATCGGGTGGAAGCGGCAGTGCGCAGCGAGACGAAGCGCGTGCATGACGCTCACGCCGGCGATTACGAGGGCGCGATGGGGGTCGTCCGGCAATCGCTCGCCGAGCTCGATGCCGCTCGAGCGCACCGCGGCGAGATCGTCGTACCCGGCGTGGTGCGGGCAGCTCACGAGCGCATTGACAACGGATTAGCCCGAGCAGCTGCGGCGGCGACGGCTGTCTACAAAGCCCTCTTCGAGGCGGCCGGAGGCACCTACCACGCCGAGTCAGACCCCGACGTCGCGCTGTGGAAGCGGCACATGAACACCGCGCTCACGCTGCGCTCGCAGCACCAGTTGTCGCAGCTCGACGACGAAGTCGGCCTCCAGGCGGGCGCCCACCCACGCACTCGCGCGGCGTTCGGTCCGCATCAAGCCGGGGTCGACTACGACGTTGATCTCGACGCATCCACGTCTGCCTGACCCGACCCACGCAGCCCCCTGAATCGGACAGCTTGTCAGTTGACGAGTTTTCCGGGCCATAAGACGATTTCAGTGCGAGTATGTCGTCGAGTGCCCGTAACCGCTAGCAAATGCCAGATAAGCGCCATTCAGCCCCGGGAGGTGTCGTGACTGCGGGCACGCATCAAGACACCCAGCATCTACCCATCCGGCGGCCGGCCAGCGAAGTCGCTCTGCTGCACGACCCCTTCGGTGATTCGCGGCTCGCGCCCTTGCTGAATGCGATCGCGGCCGTCGTCGCGGAGACCGACACCGGCACTCTGCTGCGCATGGTCGTCAGCGCCGGCGCCACCCTCGTCGACGCCGACTACGGAGCGTTCGCGATTCTCGGTGCTCAGGGTGACGTGGTCGACCTCGTTTCCCACGGTGAGGGCTTCGATGAAGACCAGAAGCTGGGGTTGCTGCCCGAACGCTCGGGACTGCTTGCCAGACTGATCAGCGCGAACGGTGTCACACGTCTTGACGACGTCACCTTGCATGCAGGAGCCGTCGACTTCTCCCCGCGACACCCGCGGATGGGTGCGTTGCTCGGTATGCCGATCACGACGCGCGGCACCGCGATCGGCGTCCTGTATGTGACTCGCGCGGCCGGCCGGCCCGCGTTCACTGGGGCAGACGAAGCACAGCTGCACGCTCTCGGCGTCCAGGCTGGGATCGCTTTGGCCAATGCGAGCGCCTTCGAGGTTGGTCGCCGTCGCGAAGACTGGCTGGAGACGCTGACCGCCGTCGCAACCGGGCTGTCGGCGGGCCGGGACCTGTCCGACGTCCTGCCGAGGGTCATCGGGCAGGCCCGCGCGATTGTTGATGCCGACTTCGCGGCTCTCGCGTTGCCGAGCGACGACCCAGCCGTTCTCACGGTCCAGTACGGCGACGGGATCGACGCGGCGCACTTGATGGGCTCCCGATTGCCGGTCGAGACGTCGCTGACGGGCCGGGTGCTGAAGAGCGGGAAGATGATCGAGGTCGTCGATCTGCGCAGCGATTCGCACGTTGCCGCGAGTCATGAAGGCAGGTACCTGTTCGGCCCCGCGCTCTTCATCCCGGTCGGCCCGCCGTCCGCTGTCCGCGGTGTCTTGGTGGCATTCAACCGCTCAGGCCGCTCGGCGTTTGATCGGCAATCGGTCATGATGCTGAATGCGTTCGCCGCCCAGGTAGCGGTGTCCCTCGAGCTCGCCGAGCACCGTCGCGATGACACCCGATTGGCGTTGGCCGAGGATCGCGAACGCATCGCGCGCGACTTGCACGACGTCGTGATCCAACGGCTGTTTGCGATCGGGCTCACGCTCGAAGGTGCCAGCCGTTCGATCGTTGAACCGGACGCCGGACAGCAGGTCGTTCGTGCGGTCGACGAACTCGATCAGACCATCAAGGAGATCCGCACCACCATCTTTGGGTTGCAGGCATCAGCGGGCGCCGACGACCCCAGCCTGCGCGCGCGCATCGTCGCAGTGGTCGAACAATCGCTGCACGCATTGGGTTTTGTGCCCTCGTTGCGCTTCGACGGGCTCATCGACACCACGGTGCCCGACCGCATTTCGGACCAAGTAGTCGCGGTGCTGCGCGAAGCGTTGTCGAATGCCGCGCGACACGCGCATGCGACCCATGTCGAGGTGGTTCTCGCGGTGAATCGCGACCAGGTCACGCTCATCGTGGACGACGACGGGGTAGGCATTACCGATACCGGACGTCGCAGCGGGTTGCGCAACATGGACGTGCGCGCGAAGGCCAGCGGCGGCAGCTTGCAGCTGACAAACCGCGAGCCTTCAGGCACCCACATTGAATGGCGCGTTCCACTGAATCGGCGGGCCTTCCCCCGCTAACTGCTGCGTTTTCAGCGGGTCGGCGTTAGTGCATGTCCTCGCGCGCGTGAACTCTGCTCACCATGACGGCGGCCTGCGTGCGGCGCTGCATACCGAGCTTTCCGAGCAAGCTGGACACGTAGTTCTTGACCGTTTTCTCGGCAAGGAACAAGCGCTCGCCGATCTGCCGGTTCGTCAATCCCTCACCGATGAGGTCGAGGATGCGTCGTTCCTGTTCGGTCAGCGCCGACAGCGGATCCTCGGCCCGGGTGCCGGTGCGCAATCGCTCCATGACTTGGGCGGTCGTGCCCGCGTCGAGCATCGACTGCCCGCTTGCGACCGTGCGGATGGCATTCACCAAGTCGCCGCCGCGGATTTGCTTCAGGACGTAGCCGGACGCGCCGGCCATGATGGCCTCGAACAGCGCCTCGTCATCGGCGAACGAGGTCAGCATCAGGCAGACGAGCTCGGGCATTTGCGATCGCAGTTCACGGCACACTGTCACCCCGTCACCATCGGGTAGTCGGACGTCGAGCACGGCGACGTCTGGTCGCAGTGACGGAACAGCCGCCAGGGCCTCGGCGGCGGTCGACGCTTCGCCAATCACGGTGAGGTCGGGTGCGGTCTCGACCATGTCGCGCACGCCGCGGCGCACGACCTCATGGTCGTCGAGCAAGAACACAGTGATCGGTCGGCTCAGTTGCGTGTCGTCGGCTTGCTGGCTCATTTGACTTCCCCAAGTCCGGCGCCCCGCTTGCGCCACTAATAGGACACCCTACGAGGTTTGGGTGCTTTGCGAGGTCTGACGGGCAAATTCGTTCTGGTGTCAGATGACCGCCCACTCCCGGAGCGTTCCCAGAAGCCCTGCACTCAACTGACGCTTTGCGATGTCTGCGAGCGGCACCCATGCGACGTCCACCGCATCATCACCAGCGACCGCGTCATCACCAGCGACTGCATGGTCGCCATGAACTGCAGTACCCGCGGCTGTCTCAGCGCCAAGGAGGGTCACCCGAAAATCCTGGATCCGGTACGTCACCCCGTTCGGGCCGGGCCGCAGCACTTCGCCGACCAAATCGCCGACCTCGACGACAAGCCCTGTTTCCTCGGCCATCTCACGGACGAGGGCCTCGCGCGCGGTTTCACCGGGTTCGACTCGACCGCCCGGCAATGACCAGCGGCCGCGCGAGGGCGCGTGGCCGCGCCGGATCAGCAACAGGGCACCGTCGCGAATGGCAATCGCACCGACGGCGGCGATTTCAGGCACCGCCGAAGCCTAACGACGGCTCGTGCGGCGTTAGCCCATTTGGCGCAATTTGTCCTCGATCTACGGCGAATCCCTTGACGACGCATGCGCAGCGGGCCACGGTCGAAGGTATGAAGGACGAGCCGACTTGCCCTCGTTGCGGCGGCGCGATCCATCCACCAGGGATCTGGACGAGCGACTGGAATTGCGTTGAACACGGCCCAGTACATCCGTTGCAGCCAGCCGCGAAACAACCCGGGCCTGAGTGCCTCGAGCACGTGCGGGCGCACGCGAAGGTGCCGTTGTGGATGCCGTCTCCACTGCCGATGGGTTGGGTCGTTACCGGCTACACCCACGCCGGAGACCAGCGCACTGGTGCAGTCGCGACGCTCGTTGGATGTTCGGGCCCGGCACCCCTTGGCGGTGCAGCCGATCTCGTGCTCGTCGCGGAATCGCCCGGCGTCGGACTCGGCGCGAGGCTGGCTGGCCTTCCAGGTCCGGATCCGGGCGACGGTTTCGACGATGGCCCTGCACACGCGAAGCTCGACGCTGCTGGTCACCCAACCGCGCTGTGGAACGTCGACGTCGGTCCCGACAGCGCGGTCTACGTCGGAGAAGCCAAGGGCGCGTGGATTTGGGCCATCCTGTGGCCCTCGGCCGCTGGCGTCCTGCTCCTGGAAAACCTCGGTCTTGAAGACCTGGTCGAACGCACAGAGGTCAGCCCTGGGCACCTCGGTCTCGAGCTTCCGCACGGGGCTTTGATGCCTAGGCTCGCCGCGCTTACAGCCGGCGCGGGCGCGCTGCGCCGATAGCCTGAAGGCGGCTGGTCGGCTGGCCATCCGACGTCGACGGTGAGGACGGCGCGAGCCCGCATGCGGATCGACCTCCACGTGCACAGCAACGCCTCTGACGGCACCGACCCGCCCGCGGATCTGGTCCGCAAGGCGTGGGCGCTTGCGCTCGACGGCGCGCCGCTCGACGGCATCGCGCTCACCGACCACGACACGATCGCCGGTTACCACGATGCGGCGGCGGCATTGGAAGCACTCGTCGGCCCGCCTGAACGTCCGTTCGTCATCGTCCCAGGGGCCGAGATCTCGTGCATCCTCGGTGACGTCAGTCTGCATCTGCTCGGCTACCTGTTCGACCCCGCAAATTCACCGCTGATGGCTGAACTGGAGCTGTTGCGCACCGACCGAATCAGGCGCGCAAAGGCAATCGTCGACAAGCTTGTCGAGCTCGGCGCTCCTGTCACGTGGGAGCAGGTCAGTGCCATTGCGGGTGACGGTGCGGTGGGCCGTCCGCACATCGCGCAGGCACTGGTCGACGAGGGAGTCGTTGCCGACATCCCTGCTGCCTTCGTGCCCGAATGGATTGCCAATGATGGCCGCGCCTACGTAGAGAAGTATTCGCTCACGCCGGATCGAGCGATCGCCTTGGTGCGGGACGCCGGGGGAGTGACGGTATTCGCGCACCCTGCGGCGTCGTCACGTGGTGACGTTGTCGACGACACCGCGATCGAAACATTTGCGGCAGCTGGTCTCGACGGCCTGGAGGTCGACCACCCCGATCACGACGAAGCGACCCGAGTGCGGTTGCGAGCCATTGCCTATGACCTCGGGTTGCTCGTTACTGGGAGCAGTGATTACCACGGTTCGGTGAAAGCGGTTCAGATCGGCGCGAACACGACCGACCCCGAGGTCTTCGCGACGCTCGCGGACCGCGCGCAGGGCAAGGCGTTCAGCCGATGAGTGGGTGGTTCGACGCGCGCTTCTTCGGCGAGGTCTTCGTGACGCTGCTCGTCATCATGGACCCGCCCGGTTCGGTACCGGTGTTCTTGTCGCTGACCGGGTCGTATGCGCGCAAGGCGCGTAACCGCAGTGCTGACCTGGCCGTGCTCACGGCATTCACCGTCATCGTGGTCTTCGCGCTGTTCGGTCAGCAGGTGCTGCAATACCTGCACGTAACGCTCGCTGCGTTGCAAGTCTCCGGCGGGTTACTGCTCCTGCTCGTGGCCCTTGAGCTACTGATGGGCTGGGGGACCGAGCGCTCGCCCAAGGACGATGTGAATGTGTCGATGGTCCCGCTCGGCACGCCGTTGTTGGCTGGACCTGGTGCGATAGCTGCGACGATCGTGTTCGCCAAGTCGGTGCATCATGAGCAACAGGCGCTCGCCCTCGCGGCCGGCATCATCGCGGTCCACATCGTGTTGTGGGTGACGTTGCGGTTCTCGACAGTCATCTTGCGGGTGCTCGGTCGCAGCGGGGTGACGCTGGTTACCCGGATCGCAGGGCTGTTGCTTTCCGCGATCGCCGTGCAACTCGCCGCCGACGGCATTGCGAAATTCGTTGCGGCGAACTAGATCGCCGAGCGGGACGCCCAGCAGCGCGGCACCGCCGACCGGCAAGCCGCCAACTGGCGGGCGGCGTGCGATCGACGAAAGTTTCCCGGTCGATACCGCGATTGCGACCTTGGTTCGCGACGGTTCGCGACGCAACGCCTGGACGCTGCTTCTCGATGGCGTCGAGAGCTCACACGTTGATCTCGACGACCCGACGGCACTGGAGTTCGAGTACGTGCAGTGGTTCGGTGATGTCATTGAGTGTGTGGCGCCGCCGGGGAGTCGCCTCGACACCGTGCATCTCGGCGGTGGTGCTCTCACTCTGGCCCGCTACGTCATGGCGACTCGGCCGCAATCGACGCAGATCGTGTTCGAGATCGACGGCGCTCTCGTCGATCTCGTTCGGTTGCGGTTGCCATGGCATCGCAATCGAAGGCTGCGAGTCAGGGTTGGCGACGCCCGTGCCGGGCTCACCGCGCTCGGCGATGCGTCGTGCGATCTCGTCGTCCGCGATGCGTTTCGCGACGCTGTGGTGCCGGCGAACTTGCGAACGGTTGAGTGCGCGAACCGGGTGCGGGAATGCCTTCGTCCGGGTGGTGTCTATGTCATGAACGTTGCAGATCGCGCGCCGTTTGCGATCACAGGCGTCGAGTTGGCGACGGTGTCAGAAGCCTTCAGCGACGTAGCAGTGATCTCAGAGCCGGGCGTCCTTCGGGGGCGCCGGCACGGCAACCTCATCATCGTCGCGTCAAACGAGCCGCTGCCGGTCAACGCGATTGCGCGTCGGGTTGCCGATGGCGGCGTACAGGGCAGAGTGCGAGATCGCTCTCAGGCGATGGAGATCGCCCGTGGACACCGTCCGCTACATGATGCCGACGTCAGCAGTGCTGACTTCAACACCTAAAGACTCGCGGTACCTAAACGGTCAGTAGGTGAAGCGCGAGACGAGTGTCTTCAGCTCGTCGGCAACCTTGCGCAGTTCGTCGGTCGTGACCCGTGCTGAAGCGACACTCGTCAACGTGTTCGACGATGCGCTGGCGACGCCGGCAATTGACCGCGCGATCTCCGCACTGCCGGTGGCGACTTCGGTAAATCCGCGGCCCATCTCACTCGTCGTCGCCGACTGCTCTTCAACGGCTGACGCGATTGTCACCTGGTAGTCGCTGATCTGGCTGATGACGACCCGAATCGCTTCGATGGCCGCGATCGCGTCGCGCGAATCGTTGCGCACTGACTCGATGCGGCGAGAGATGTCGTCGGTGGCCCGGGCAGTTTCCTGGGCGAGGTCCTTGACTTCGTCGGCGACAACTGCGAACCCCTTGCCCGCTTCGCCCGCCCGGGCCGCTTCGATCGTTGCGTTCAGGGCAAGCAAGTTGGTTTGCTGGGCGATCTCGGTGATGAGCTTGACGACGCTGCCGATGTCGAGCGACGACTCGCCGAGTCTCGAAATAGCAGCATTGGTCGTGTCGGCCATGGTGACTGCGTCGATGGCGACACCAGCGGCACGGTGTGCGTTGTGCGCGATCTCGCGGATCGATGACCCCATTTCCTCGGCCGCGCCGGCGACGCTGGCCACGTTGCTGCTGACCTGCTCGGCCGCGCTCGAGGCGCTTTCGGCGCGACGGGTCGCGTCGTGTGCGGACGACGCGATTTGCTCAGAGGTTGCGGAAAGGCTCGCAGCCGACGACGCAAGGCCGGCCGCCGTACCCGCGACCTTGCCTACCAGTGACTGCATGCCGGTGACGAAGCGGTCGAACTCACTGGCCAGGCTGCCGATCTCGTCGTCACGGTGGAACGCGAGCCGGCGAGTGAGGTCACCGTCGCCGTCCGCGATGTCGGCCATCCGGCCCCGCAACACCTCAAGCGGGCGCAGGACGTCGTGGCGCAGCCAAAGGCCGAGGGCGACCAGAACAAGCAGCAAGCCGACGATCAGGCAGATCGTCGCGGCGATCATGTCGTTGTGCGCGGCGTTCACCGCGCTCGCTGTGACCTTGCCGGCCTGCATGTGGTGCAGGGCGCCGTCCGCCTTCGACAACGCAATAAGGCTCACTGCACCGACCGTGACGAAGCCGCCCACCGCAGTCGCAGCGGCCTTGTGCACAAGCTTCATCGGTGCCTCCACGTCACGCGCACCCGTCAGGTCGGGGCGCCTTCGTGGTCCTTCGGCACGAGGTAGGCCGAAGCTGAGCGCTGGAACGACGATCGGCGCGCCGGGTCAGCTGAACCCCCAGGACTGTCGTCCCCGCGGGGGACCATGGATACATGAGCGCGCAACCCGTCTTGCCCGTCCACCCGCCTGAGCAGCTGGGCGGGATGCTGTCAGCACCAGGCCGACTCTTCGCCTGCACGCCGTCCAAGCTCGCGTCTTGGGTCGACTGCCCGCGGCGCTACAGGCTGACCTACCTCGATCGCCCGCGCCCGCCGGCCGGGCCGCCCTGGGCACACAACAGCTTCGGTGCGGGCATCCACAACGCGCTCGCCGGCTGGTGGCGGCTGTCGCGATCGCAGCGCACCGTCGATGCGGCAGCGCAACTGCTAGACGCCGGGTGGTCGGCCGAGGGGTTTCGCGATCCCGCACAGTCCGACGCCTGGCTTGGGCGCGGCCGCGCGCTTGTGAGGCGCTACGTCGCGGCCCTTGATCCCGGCCGCGATCCGCTTGGGGTCGAGCGCACGCTCGCGGCCCGCACGAATCGGCTGGCGCTTTCGGGTCGCGTCGACCGCCTCGATGACCGCAACGGTGAGCTGGTGATCGTCGACTACAAGACCGGCCGGCGCCCGCTGACGGTTGACGACACCCGCGGCTCGATGGCGCTGGCCCTCTACGCAGTGGCGGCCGCGGCGACGCTTCGCCGGCGCTGCGTCCGGGTCGAGCTGCATCACTTACCCACGGGCGAAGTCCACGCCTACGAGCACACCGACGAGTCGCTGCAGCGCCAGGTGCGGCGCGCGGAGCAGATCGCCGATGAGGCCGAAGCCGCCACCACGGCGTTCAAGGCGGACGGCGAGGGCGCGGCGGACATGTTCGCGCCGCGGCCGGGATCGCAATGCGGCTGGTGCGACATGCGAGCGCAATGCCCCGAGGGTGCCGCAGCGGCGCCGGCCCAGGTGCCCTGGGCAGGGCTCGGCGAAGACAAGGGGATTGAGGCGGACGCCGGGTCAGCGCGGCCCGTCGGTCCCTGACCCGAGCTCAGTCGTGATTTGAGCCTCAGTTGTTCCGAAGAACCGCCGATGCACTGATCGTCGTGCCCGTGGGCCGTCGCGTGAGCGACAGCTCGGCCAGCGTTCGCGGGACGCGACTCGGCCTGCGTTCGCGGGACGCGACTTGGTAGCAGAGGAGCGTGGATGGACGAGTTCGACGAGATCGTGCGCGAGTTCCTCGTGGAGAGCTATGAGAACCTCGACCAGCTCGACCGTGACCTTGTCGCGCTCGAGCAGGAGCCCGATGCCCACCCACTGCTTCAGAGCATCTTCCGCACGATTCACACGATCAAAGGCACCAGCGGCTTCCTGGCGTTCGGCAAGCTTGAGGTCCTGACCCATGCGGGCGAGGGGCTGCTTGCGCGGCTGCGTGACGGCGGCCTGCGATTGACCCAGGAGCGGACGACGGGCCTGCTGGAGCTCGTTGACGCCGTTCGCAGCATCCTTGCCTCGATCGAGGCGACCGGCACGGAGAACGACCGCGACTACAGCGACTTGGTGGCGCGGCTCACCGTCCTGCAGGCCCCGGCCCCGGAGACGGAGTTGGCCAGTGCCAGCGCGGCGACACGGGGGCGATCGACGAAAGCGCGCGCCCAGGCCGACGCGCCCAGCACACCGGCAGCGAGCACACCGACATCGGGTCCCGACGCAGCCGACGCGACTGGCGCCGCCTCGAGTCCAGCCAAGCCGGCCCGTCCGCGGCGTCGGGCGACTGATCGCCAGGCCCAGCCCACCACTTCACCGGCACCCGAGGCGTCCGACCAGCCGGCAGGACAGGTTGCCAAGCACGACATCAAGGCGGCGCGTGCCGCGCGCAAGGCGAGCGCGGGTGCGCCGGCTGTGCCCGCAAGTCCGCCAGCCAACGTCCCGCTGCTCGGTGAACTGCTCCAGCAGCAGGCCGACATCAACCCCGAAGACGTCGCGGTTGCGATGCTCGAACAGCAGCTTGGCGACGAGCGGCCGCTGGGCGAAATTCTCGTTGACCACGGCCAGGCGACTCCCGAGCAGGTGCGCGAGGCGCTCGCACTGCAAGCCGCCGCCCAGGCAGACGCACGCGTCGGCGGGTCGGTGAGCGACTCGACGCTGCGCGTCGACGTGAACCTGCTCGACACCCTCATGCGCCTTGTCGGTGAGCTGGTGCTGACGCGCAATCAGATCGTCGCGACCGCGGCCGCGCGTGCCGACACCGGCATGCAGCGTTCGTCACAGCGTTTGAACCTGCTGGTCAGCGAGCTCCAGGCCGGGGTCATGAAGACCCGGATGCAGCCAATCGACACCGTCTGGAACAAGCTGCCGCGCCTCGTTCGCGACGTATCGGTCGCGTGTGGTCGCGAAGTGCGGCTCGTTCTTGAGGGCCGCGACACCGAACTCGACAAGACGATCCTTGAGGCCATCAAGGACCCGCTGACTCACGTCGTCCGCAATGCAATCGACCACGGGATCGAATCCCCCGAGGCCAGAGTCGCCGCGGGCAAGCCGGCCGAGGGCACGCTGACGATGCGCGCGTTCCATGAGGGCGGCCAAGTCAACATCGAAATCAGCGACGACGGCGCGGGTATCGATCCGGCGCGGATCGCGACGAAAGCCATCGAGCGCGGACTTGCAACGGTTGAGCAGCTACGCGCGATGCCGCCGCGCGAGATCGTCAATCTCATCTTCGTACCCGGTTTCTCCACCGCGACCAAGGTGACAAACGTGTCCGGCCGCGGTGTCGGGATGGATGTCGTGCGCACCAACGTCGAGAAGATCGGCGGCACCGTCGACATCTCGAGTGAGCCAGGTCTCGGCACCACCTTGAAGATCAAGATTCCGTTGACGCTGGCGATCATTCCGGCGCTGACTGTCGAGTGTGCCGGTGAGCGCTACGCGGTTCCGCAGGTCAGCCTCGACGAGTTGCTGTGTCTCGAAGGCGAGCAAGCAAGAGCAGGCGTCGAGTACCTCTCGGGAGCACCGGTTTTCCGATTGCGCGGCACGCTGATCCCGCTCGTGTGGCTCGATCACGTGCTCGATCTGACCGACGCGCCGCACGTCGATGAGTCCGTTTACATCCTGGTGTTGCAGGCCGACGGGCGGCGATTCGGTCTTGTCGTCGACCGTGTCTTGAACACTGAGGAAATTGTCGTCAAGCCGTTGTCACGCCAGCTCAAGGGCATCGGTACGTACGCCGGCGCGACGATTCTTGGCGACGGACGGGTAGCGCTCATCCTCGACGTGCGCGCACTGGCCCGTCGTGCGCACGTGGTGCGCGAAAGCGATTCGGCGATGGAGCACGAGCGGCAGCTGGTCGTCGCACCTGTCGTCGAGGGTCCCGAACCGTTGCTCGTCGTCGCAGTCGGTGATCGCCGGCTCGGCGTCCCGCTGTCGATGGTGACCCGCCTCGAAGAGATTTCGCTGGATCGCGTCGAGCACGTCGGTCAGCGCGAGGTCGTGCAGTACCGCGGCCAGTTACTGCCGCTCGGCCGCCTCGCCACGATGCTCGGCGGCCAAGAGGTGGCCGATACGGGCTCGCAACTGAAGGTGATCGTGTACACCCAGGGTCGGCGCAGCGTGGGTCTCGTCGTCGACGCGGTCGTCGACATCGCCACCGAGGCTCCGGCGTCGCGCGGTGATGTTGAGGCGTTCGGTGTTTCGGGCGTCGTCGTCGTCCAAGACTTGGTTACCGAGCTTCTCGACATGGAGCAGGCGATTATGGCGACCGACCCGCGCTTCTTCGACGCAGTAGCGGCCGCAGGCGCCGCGGACGTTTCGCCGTACGAGGACTATGCGGAAGACACCTACGTTGGGTTGGGGTCCTGATATGGAGATGCGTCAGTTCGCCACCTTCACCATCGATGCATTGCTATTCGGGGTAGAAGTCCACAAGGTGCAAGAAGTCATCCGTTACCAGGAAATGACCGCCGTCCCGCTGGCCGGTCATGGCGCCGCCGGCCTGATCAATCTGCGTGGCGAAGTCGTCACCGCAGTCGACCTACGCACGCGGCTCGGCTTACCGCCGCGCGCCGCCGGCGTTCTGCCTATGAACGTCGTGGTGCGGGTCGATGACGAGCCAGTGAGCCTGCTTGTCGACGCGATCGGCGACGTCGCTCACGTGTCCTCGGAACAGTTCGAGGAGCCGCCCGAGACGATGACAGGCCGTGGCGCGACGTTGGTCAGCGGCGCCTACAAGCTCGAGGGCAAGCTGCTCCTGGTCCTCGACGTCGCGCGCGCCGCTGACATTGGCATCGCCGTCTGAAATCACCGGCCGTCTGAAATCACCGGCCGTCTGACCTAGAGTTCGCCCGGTCGGCCGTCTCGCACAGACCCCAGTAGGTGGCACCATCGTTACCTGAGCTGCGGGGGCAGGTCACCACGACCTGTACCTCGGGCCGCGGGTTCGATGGTTCGGAGGGGCTTCGGTGTACTCGCTCGTGAACGCGCCGACAGTCGGCTTCGATCTCGCCCGCCTGCCGACCGGCGCTGCGGTAGCGACGATCCTGCTCGAGGCACTCGCGCTGCAAGGCACTGTCGGTGAGCCTGCGCTCGACTTGTCCGGCTTCGATGCTTTGCAGGTCACCGATCCGCAGCGCGCTTCGGCGTGGCTCGAGGTATCGGCACTGACGCCTCCGAGGCGCTTGGACGACGCGTTGTCGGCCGTTGGGCAAGTTCTGGATGAGGCCGCGAACTCGATGGACGGCACCGACACGACAACGCGTGAACTTGAGCCGGTTCTCCGTGACCTGACGACGGCATCGTTCGGCAGTCTCGATGACCTTTTGCGGATGCTCCGGCACGACATCCTTGACGAGAGTCCGACGCACGTGGTGGCGCTGGGCAGCGATGCTCTCGCGGCCGCGTACGGCGGACAGCGGCTGGCTGAGGATGTGCGGCGGTTGCTCAGGACACCGTGGATCGCCGCCGCCCGCCGGCTGCCGCCGATCCCGGCCGATCTCGGACCATTTGGCAGCGACCTGCACACGATTTTGGCCCGCGTGGCGACGCTGTCCAACGACGAGGTGGGCGTGCTCGTCGAGGCGACCGGCTCGGTCGAGGCGCAGTGGAGCGCCCGCATGCACGCGGCGACTTGGGCCAGCTATCTGGCCGGGAGATTGCGCCCGGCCGCGGCCGCACAGTTCCAGGCGGTCCGAGCACTGCGGATCGCCGGCGTCGATGCGGCCACCGCTGCGCGCGGCGTATGGAACTCGGTCAGTGGCTGCCTGCAGGCGGTCGGTGTGCACGACCTGCTCGACGAGGTGACGTACGGCGTGTTGGTGGCGCCGTGGGAAACGGCGGTCGGGATTCTCGGGTGACGGAGTCACCTCGGAATAGGGCTGAGCGAAGCGAAGCTCAGAGATACAGCTGACGCGAAGCTCAGAGATACAGCTGACGTGGTTTGACCTTCAGCAGCGGCTGGCGGGAGCACCGGCGACCTCAGTCCGGACGCCCTCGTGCCGATGGGTTAGTGCCGGCTCGCAACAGCGACCGGCGCCCCTGGGCTCGGAGGTCGCGGTGACCGGCATCGGCGTGCTCGTCGTCGATGACTCCGTCGTCATCCGGCGCATTGTCTCGAGCGTGCTGGACGACGACCCCGACATCACCGTGGTCGGCACCGCCGCGAACGGCCGGATCGCCCTCGACAAGCTCGACACGCTGCGTCCTGACATCGTGATTCTCGACGTCGAGATGCCCGTCATGGACGGCTTGGCGACGTTGCGCGAGCTGCGCCGCACGCACCCGACACTGCCCGTGGTGATGTTCAGCACGGTCACCGAGCGCGGCGCGATGGCCACCCTTGACGCTCTCGCCGCTGGTGCCAGCGACTACGTGACGAAGCCGACGCACGCCACCAGCGCGACCGCTTCAGTCGAGCGCGTGCGCGCCGAGCTGATTCCGAAGATCAAGGGACTAGTCGCGGCTGCGCGCACCCGTGCGGTGTTCGCCAAACGCCCACTGCCGAAAGCGCCAGCGCCCGCGGGGGCTCCGGTTCGACAGGTTCGCGTCGACGTCATCGTGATCGGCGCGTCGACCGGCGGTCCTGACGCGCTCAGCTCGATCGTGGCGGGGCTGCGAAGCGACCTCAGCGTCCCGATCCTCGTGGTTCAGCACATGCCGCCGCTCTTCACCCGTCTCTTCGCGGCGCGGCTCGACCGCAGTTCCGCGTTGCACGTCGTCGAAGCCGTCGACGGTCAACTCGTTGAGCCCGGTCACATCCTCGTTGCGCCGGGCGACCAGCACCTGACAGTTCGGCGACAGGGCACCGATGTTCGGGTGCGGTTGACGAATGAGCCGCCCGAGAACTACTGCCGGCCGTCGGTCGATGTGCTGTTCCGTTCGGCTGCCGCGTTGTACGGGCCAGGCGTTGTCGCGTGCGTGCTTACCGGCATGGGACGGGACGGCGCCCAGGGGGCTGAGCGGGTGCGGGCCGCCGGCGGTCGGATCATCGTGCAAGACGAAGCAAGTTCTGTCGTGTGGGGCATGCCCGGTGCGGTAGTGGCGGCAGGCGTCGCCACCGACGTCGTCCCGTTGCGTCAGATCGCTGACCGGCTACAAGGCGCGCTCGGCAACCGGCGGATCGCCGCTCGACCACTCCTGCCTGCATCACCGCCCCGCGCGATCGCTTTCGGTGGCACGCCGTGACCATCAGTGCGAGCGCCTTCATGTTCGTCAGTGAACTCGTCAAGCGACAGGCCGCGATTGTCATCGGCCCTGGCAAGGAGTACCTCGTCGAGAGTCGGCTACTGCCGCTCGCTCGCGACGCCGGCCTTGACGATGTCGGGGCGCTGATCGCCCGACTCCAAGGCAGTCACGACGACGTCTTGCGGCGGCAGATCGTCGAGGCAATGACCACCAACGAGACTTCGTTCTTCCGCGACCGAGATCCCTTCAATGCGCTCTCGCAGGCGATCGTTCCCGAACTGTGCAAGCTGCGTCGTACCAGCCATCGCCTCACCGTGTGGTCTGCGGCGTGTTCGACCGGACAAGAGCCGTACAGCATCGCCATGACGCTGCTGGACCATCCGCTGATCACCGACGACTGGCAAATCGATGTGCTCGCGTCCGACATCAACGGCGACGTTCTCGAGCGCGCTCGCCGAGCGCGCTACTCGCAACTCGAGGTGAACCGAGGACTGCCGGCGCCGCTGCTCGTCCGACACTTCGAGCGTGCGGAGACTGACTGGCGGGTCGTGGCCGCAGTGCGGAAGCTGGTGCGGTTCTCGCGGCTGAACCTTGCGGAGCCCTTCGACGTCCACCAGATGGACGTCGTGTTCCTGCGCAACGTCCTCATCTACTTCGACCCGGCCACCAAGGTCGAGGTGCTACGCCGGATCAGGGCGATCCTGCGACCCGACGGATTCCTCTTCCTCGGTGGCGCCGAGACGACGCTCGGCCTCGACGACGGCTTCGAGCGCGTCGCGGTCGGTTCGACGATCGCCTACCGCCCGAAGGGCGCCGGAGCGCTTGAGCTGCCGCGTCGACTTGCCCCTGCCGTCGCCGGCGTCGGCTTGTCAGGG
The DNA here is from genome assembly GCA_036501485.1 of Acidothermaceae bacterium. Lineage (GTDB taxonomy): Bacteria > Actinomycetota > Actinomycetes > Acidothermales > Acidothermaceae > PALSA-607. Next base: position 55,419 of record DASYAG010000022.1, read on the forward strand.
ACCATCCCCGCCGGCGTCCGGCCCCGTCCTGTTGCCGGGTCGTGGCAGCTCCCGCCACCGCCTCCGCCGCAACCCGCCAACCGCTCAATTAGTTGGCCTACAGGCCGATGAAGATTTGAGGGCCTGCGGAGCGAATGCCGCAACAGCAAATGCTTAGACCGACCGATGAGAACCAAAGCAAGGCGAAGAAGGCTCCATGAGTGTCCGGATCGACCGATTTGAACGATGGAAGGTGCACGCCCGATGTTGGCCATGGTGATCGACGACTCGAGCGCGATGCGACTGATCCTTGGTCGGATCATGCGGTCGCTCGGATTTGACGTTGTCGATGCTCCCAACGGTGCCGAAGCCATCGCTCGCTTGCAGAGCGGGGTCCTGCCGGACATCGCCCTTGTCGACTGGAACATGCCGGTGATGGATGGCCTTGCGTTCGTCAACGCCGTTCGTCGCGAAGAGAAGTGGCGTCAGATCACGCTCATGATGGTGACAACGGAAAGCGAGCAGTCGCAGATCGTTCGCGCACTCGCAGCAGGCGCGCACGAATACGTCATCAAGCCGTTCACTCCCGATGCGATCGCCGACAAGCTCGCGCTTCTCGGCGTCCTTGCCTACTAGCGCGCCTGGCTTACGGAATGCCCTGCCGATGAACATCCAGAGAGGTAGAACGCCGTGACCTACATTCCCAGTGCGGATGACCTCGAGGTCATCACGCGCGAGGTCTGGACGTCGTTTCTTGACGGCGACCCGTCAGGTCTGATCGCCGCGAGCGGCGACATGCCTGACGACAAGATCACCGGTTGCGTCTACCTTTCCGGCGCCTACACCGGCTCGATCATGCTGCAGTGCTCACCGCCCGCGGCCCGGGATGCCGCCGCAGCGTTGTACTCCATCGCGCCGGCTTCCGTAACGCAGACCGAGGTAGTCGATGCGCTCGGTGAAATTGCGAACATGGTCGGTGGCAACGTCAAGAGTATGCTGCCCGGCCCGTCAACGTTGTCGTTGCCATCAGTGGTGCAGGGACAGCTGTCCGTTCCCGGCACCCGGATGGTTCGCGAAGTCCAGCTCTCGTGGCGTGCGCAGCCGCTCTTCGTGAGCCTGTGGCAGCAGGCGTCGTAGGTTCCGATGCGAATCCTGATCGTCGACGACAGCAAAGCCATGCGCATGATCGTGGCTCGCACGTTGCGGATGGCCGGCTACGACGAGCACGAACTCATCGAGGCGGTCGACGGCCTGCACGCACTTGAGGTCGTCGCGCAGGAGCCACCCGACGTCGTCTTGTGCGACTGGAACATGCCGCAGATGTCCGGGCTCGAGTTGCTCACCGCCCTGCGATCGGCGGGGTGGCGCATCCCGTTCGGCTTCGTGACATCGGAAGCCTCGCCCCAGATGAGGGCCGCAGCACTCGAAGCTGGCGCCATGTTCTTGGTCGCGAAGCCCTTCACACCCGAAGACTTCCAGGACGTGCTCGACCCGGTGCTCGCGTAGAACTTAAGACTCGGAGAAACGCCGAAGTCCAGCGCTCGTAGACGAGCGCTGGACTTCAGTGTTTGCCGCTATGACGTGGCTTTGGTCAGGTCGTAGAGCGTGACGCCACCTATCGTTGTCGCGGTGTAGTGGCTACTCACCCAAGACGAGATTTGGGACGACGCGTTGCTGCCGCCGTTCGGGGTGCCGACACTGCCCGCGATGAAGTAGTGAATCTTGCCCTCACTGACGAGCTTCTCGAACTGCGCCAATGTGGGGGCTGGATCACTGCCGTTGAACCCGCCGATAGCCATCACCGGATCGCGTGTGGCGAGCTGGTATCCCGACGCGTCGTTGGATCCGATCGCAGCAGCGACCCATGTGTACGAACTCGCGTTCGCCTTCAATGCGGCAGTCAGTGCCGCGCTCGGAGTGCTGCTGCCGAGCAACCCGCCGCCGCCTTGTCCGCGACCGCCACCGAATCCACCGGTGCCTCCAGTGCCGGTCGTGCCAGTCGTACCGGTCGTGCCCGTGTTGCCCGTCGTTCCGGTAGTCCCGGTCGGTGGTGTGCCACCCGTCGTCCCGGTCGGTGGTGTGCCGAAGCCTCCGGTTCGCTGACCTCCGGTGGTGCTGCCACGAGCGGCACCCGGCTGGCCACCGCGACCGCCGCCGAATCCTCCGCCACCGAATCCGCCCGGGCCACCTTGGCCTGACGACGGGCCGGCGGTCGGAATCGAGCCGGTGTGCGGCGTGCTCGCCGTGTTGAGAGCAAACGCGACCGGTGCACCAACTGCCGTCAGCACCGAGGCTGTCGCGATGGCGACTGCGATGCCGCGCTTCAGGTGACCGATGACGAGAACGGCTAGCGCCGCAGCGATTCCGACGGCCAGGACTGTGGGACGCAACCACGATTCGAAACTCGACGTCCGACCGAGGAGTACGTGTGCCCACCACGTCGTCACCGCTATTGCGACGCACAGGAAGACGCGCGACGTCCAGTGCTCGCGGTGCCGCCACAGTTGGGTGCCACCGATGCCGACGAGTGCGCCGATCGCCGGTGCAAGGGCGACCGTGTAATAGGGGTGAATGATGCCCTTGCTCAGACTGAGGATGAGGCCGCTAACGATCAGCGTGGTGCCCCACAGAACGGTCGCAGCGCGCAGCTTGCTCGTGCGTCCCTCGCGACGGGAGAGCCACAACGCGCCGAGCATCGCGACCAACGCGGCTGGGATCAGCCACGAGATCTGGGTGCCCATCTCCGAACCGAAGAGCCGGGTGATGCCAGTCGGACCCCACATGCTGCCGCCACCGGTGCCACCGCCTGCAGCACCCGCGCCGCCGCCAGTGACGCTGCCGGTCTCGTTGCCGGTCAGACGACCGAAGCCGTTGTAGCCGAAGATCAGCTCAAGAATGCTGTTGTGCTGCGATCCACCGATGTAGGGACGTGCGCTGGCCGGCGTCAACGTGACCGCAACGACCCACCAAGCCGCGGAGACGAACATTGCCACACCGGCAAGGAGCAACTGCCAGATCCTGCGGCGAAAGGGCGTCGGTGCGGCAAGCAAGTACACAAGACCGAACGCGGGGACGACGAAAAACGCCTGCATCATCTTCGCGAGGAACCCCAAGCCGACGAGAGATCCGGCGAGCACCAGCCAACGGGTGCTCGCAGCTTCGAGAGCTCTCGTTACTGCGTATGCAGCGATTGTCAGCAGGAGAACGAGCAATGCATCGGGGTTGTTGAAGCGGAACATCAGCACCGCGACAGGTGTAAGCGCGAGCACGGCGCCTGCGAGTAGTCCCGCGGCCGGAGTGAACCAACGTCGAACCGTCGCATAGAGAACGGCGACCGTCGCTACGCCCTCAAGTGCCTGCGGCACCAAGATGCTCCACGCGTTCACGCCGAAGATGCGGGCCGAGATTTCCATGACCCACAAAGAGGCTGGTGGCTTGTCGACCGTGATGAAGTTCGCCGAGTCTGAAGAACCGAAGAAGAATGCCTTCCAGCTCTTCGACCCGGCCTGAACGGCTGCTGAGTAGAACGAGTTCGCCCAACCTGAAGCCCCCAAGCCCCAGATGTAGAGGAACGCCGTTCCGATCAATAGCGCGAATAGCGATGGGCGCACCCACGCCGGATCGGTCGGCCGACCACGGACCAGGCGCTTCATACGTCCTGGCCGTACATCACCAGGCCCGCTCTTGCTGGCACTGGCGTCGCTCGGCACGGTCGAGATGGTCTGCGCCGTGTTCGTCGCGGGCGCGGTGGTGGTCATGAGAACTCCTTGACGGTCGTGGTGGCGGTAAGGGGCGACTGTGTTGCCGATGGCCTGCGGAAGACCCACGATCGGAACAGCAAGAAGCGAAGAATGGTGGCGGCGAGATTGGCGAGCACGAGCGTCGCGACTTCGACCGACCGCCCCGCGTGCGGTGCGGCGGCCTGTACGACCGCGAGCGCGCCGGTACTCAGTGCGAGACCGATGCCGAAGACGGCAAGTCCTTGCAGCTGGTGTCGCAGTCGTGCAGTTCGGCCGCGAACTCCAAACGTGAAGGAGCGGTTGACGGCTGTGTTGCCGACGGCTGTTATCAGCAAGGCGATCGCGTTCGCCCACGTTGCCGACATGGCCGTCCGGAAGACGAGAAAGAGCGCGACGTAGGCGATCGTGCTGGCGATCCCGACACCGCAGAACCGGAAGAGCTGCGCTCCGAGTGGTCCGCTAGTCACCTCGTCGCGATGTGCTCGTAGCGGTATCCGGCCGCGGGCGAGATCGCGGGTCAGTCGGGCAATACCGCGAAGGTCAGCAATCGCCGTCTGCACGATGTCGACGCGCGAATCCGGATCGTCGACCCAGTCGACGGGCACCTCGTGAATCCGCATCCCTGATCGCTCGGCGAGTACGAGCAGTTCGGTGTCAAAGAACCAGCCGTTGTCTTGCACCATCGGTAGCAGCTCGCGTGCTCGGTCGGTTCGCATCGCCTTAAATCCGCATTGTGCGTCGGAGAATTGGGTAGCGAGCGTCGTTCGCAGCAGCACGTTGTAGCAACGCGAGATGACCTCGCGCTTGGGTCCACGAACGACGCGTGACGAGCGCGCAAGCCTGGTCCCGATCGCGACATCGCTGTGCCCTGAGAGTAGGGGTGCAACGAGCGGCAACAACGCGGACAGGTCGGTCGACAGATCGACGTCCATGTAGCAAACGACTTCTGCGGCACTCGCCATCCACACCGCGTGTAGCGCGCGACCGCGGCCCTTTTTGCTGAGGTAGGTGGCGTGCACGTTCGGCAACGCAGCTTCAAGCGCGCCCGCGATCGCCCAGGTGTTGTCTGTACTTGCGTTGTCGGCGATGGTGATGCGAAACGACAGTGGAAACGTCGTGGTCAGATATGTATGCAGGCGGCGAACGCTTGGCTCGAGATCGTGTTCTTCGTTGTGCACGGGAATGACGATTTCAATTGCCGGAGCGCTGTTGGCCTCGACATTGATTCGTTCATCCGGCAACTGCATCGTCGTTGTCATGCGATGACAATCGCGTGCGGGCCTGGAGTGAAGCTGAATGCGACCTGACGGCCGCGTAGGAGATTGGCGCGGCTAGAGCCGGCGCAAGACCTCGTCTGCAGGCATAGCGTCGAGGTTGAAATCGGTCAAGCCATCGATGGTCCCGCAGTCGACGCAGCGCGCGGCGAGGGCGAGCCAATTCACCGCGCCGTGCTCGTCGGTGTGCAGCCCGGATGCAATCTCGGCGATCGACTGCGAGCAGCTTGGGCAGGCCCACATCCGCGGGAAGTTCCAGTGCTCCGCGGAGTCGAGCACGTCCTGGCTGTCGCCACAGCTCATGCAGCGATGACGGGCGACTGCGGTCTCTGCATCAGCCTCGACGTAGAACCAAGTCGCGGGCTCACCGCCATGGACGGCGTTAGCGCAGGTGGTCAGCACGGTCCTGGTCACCGGCGGGCAGCCTTGAAGCTGCACCAGCCATGACTCAAGGTCCTCTGTGCTTTCACCGGTGCGACGCCCGGCCACAGTCCGCAGTACCACGGGTCCTCCTCGCATACGCCCGACTGGAACGTCGGTAGGAGAGGCCATTGGCTTGAACAACTGCAGCGCGTCGCGAGGGTGAAATCGCTGCGGCGCCGTGATCGAGCTAGCTGTTGGCGCTGCCGCCGGACCGCCCTCGACCGCCACGCGATCGCCGACGCCTTGGGCCATCGCTCGCGGATGAGCTAGCGCCCTGGGCTGGCGCCGCAGATTCGCTCGGCGCTGCCGTGGCGGTGGTGGCTGTTGCACTGGCGCTCGGGGATCCGGCACTGGCCGTGGAGGCTTGCGCGGACCTGGTTCGTTGGCGACGCGGGCGAGCGGGTGAGCCGTCAGGAGCGGTAGCCGCCCGGGGCGTTTTGGCAGGTGCCGCATCGGTGGACGCCGCGGCCCGCTTGCGCGGCCCCCGGTCGCGCTCGTTGCGGCCACCGCTGCGAGGTGCAGGCGTCGACCCAGCGGCTGCGTTGCGTCGCGGCCGCCCAGTCTCGCCGAGGTCCTCGAGGACTTCGGCGCCGAGGCCAGCTCTCGTGCGATCGGCACGTGGCAGGACGCCGGTCACGCTGCGTGGGATGCCCAACTGCTCGTGGAGTTCGTCGGAGGTCGAGTACGTCTCTGGCGGGTCGGGGAACGACAGATCGAGCAGGCTGTTGATGGATTTCCAGCGGGCCAGATCGTCCCAGTCGACCAGCGTGACGGCGACGCCCGACGCGCCCGCCCGACCGGTGCGTCCGATGCGGTGCAGGTAAGTCTTTTCGTCGTCCGGGCAGGAGTAGTTGATGACGTGCGTGACGCCCTCGACGTCGATCCCGCGGGCCGCCACATCGGTGGCAACGAGCACGTCGACCTTGCCCGCCCTGAAGGCGCGCAGAGCTTGCTCGCGTTGGCCCTGACCGAGGTCGCCGTGCACGGCGGCTGCCGCGAAGCCACGCTCAGACAGGTCGGCGGCGAGCTTGTCGCACTGCCGCTTGGTATGGCAGAAGACCATCGCGAGTCCGCGCCCGTCGGCCTGCAAGATCCGCGCAAGCACTTCGGGCTTGTCCATCGAATGCGCGCGGTAGACGAACTGCGCCGTCTCTGGGACGGTGCGGCCCTCGTCGGGTTCTTCGGCGCGGATCCGGGTCGGCTGCTTGAGGTACTTGCGGGACAGGGAGATGACCTCGCCCGGCATCGTGGCGGAGAACAACATCGTCTGGCGGCTGGCCGGCGTCAGCGCGAGGATGCGCTCGACGTCGGGCAAGAAGCCTAGGTCGAGCATCTCGTCGGCCTCGTCGAGCACCAGGATCTGGATCGCCGACAGGTCGAGGTGACCCTGTCGGGCCAGGTCGAGAAGACGACCCGGGGTGCCCGACACCACGTCGATGCCGGCCTTGAGCGCGGCAACCTGCGGCTCGTAGGACCGGCCGCCGTAGACGGCGAGTACGCGGGCGCCCAAGCCCTTGCCTGCGACGACAAGGTCGGCGGCGACCTGAATCGCCAATTCACGGGTCGGGACGACGACAAGTGCCCGCGGGCGATGATCGTCGACGAAGTCGATGAGCTGGAGCAGCGGCGCACCGAATGCAAGAGTCTTGCCCGTGCCTGTTCTAGCCTGGCCGATCAAGTCGGTGCCAGTCAGCGCCAGCGGAATCGCCAGTGCTTGAACGGGGAACGGGATGGTGATGCCGACGGCTTCTAGGGCCCCGGCGGTCTCGGGAACAATCCCGAGTTCGGCAAACGTGGTCAGAACGAAACCTCTCAAAAAAGGCCGACCTGCGGTCCGGACCGTCTGGCGGGCGCTGGAATCGTGCATGAAGACGGATGCAGCGCGGCTCGCGGGTCCGGGCGGTCGCCCTTGGCAGTGGTGAGTCATCGCGAAGTCTACCGTGCGAGCGCTCGCCAAGCTTTCTCCCACGCTCGATACGGCACTACTCTCGGAGCGTGAGCGAGGAGCACCGTCCTGACGATGAGCAGGGCCCCGAGATCGACCTGCTGGCCGATCCGACGTACCTCGACGCCGTCACCGATCTGCTTGGGGTACTGGCCTACGCGGAGCTTGTGGCGTTCGAGCGGCTCGCCTACGACGCCCGGATGGCACCGACCCTCGAAGACAAAGCAGCGCTCGCGCGCCTTGCGACCGCCGAGTTCGGGCACTACCAGCTGCTCGAGCGGCACCTCGACGGAATGGGCGTGGGAGCCGAGAAGGCGATGGCGCCGTTCGTCATCCCGCTCGAGGCCTTTCATGCCCAGACCGCGCCAAGCGATTGGGCCGAGAGCCTGGTCAAGGCCTACGTCGGTGACGGCATTGCCGCAGACTTCTACCGCGAGATCGCCAAGCTCCTCGACCCCACCGCGCGTGCTCTCGTGCTGGAGGTACTCGCGGACACCGGCCACGCCGAGTTCGCGGTCGAGCGCGTACGTCAGGCCATCGCGGCTGACCCGACGATCGCCGGCCGCCTCGCACTGTGGGGCCGCCGGATCGTCGGCGAGGCGCTCGCGCAAGCCCAAGCGGTGTGTGCTGAACGCGAGGCGCTCGTCACGCTGCTGGTCGGCGGAGTCGCCGGCGCGAACGCCGACCTCAGTGAGCTGATGCGCACGTTTACCCGGATCACCGACGCCCACATGCGGCGGATGGCGGCGCTGGGTCTTTCGGCCTAGTTACATCGCGGTACCGCACCTACATTGCGGTGCCGAAGCCCACCCTGCGCTCGTTCGCTTCGCCGATTTCGACGTAGGCGAGCTTCTCAATCGGGATCAAGACTCGCCGGCCGCGCTCGTCGGCGAGCGTCAGCAGGCCACCGGCCTTGACCGCCGCGGTAATCAGCTCTTCAACAGCCTCGGGGGTCTGCGAGCTCTCGACCACGATCTCGCGCGCGGCGTACTGGACACCGATCTTGACTTCCACGGTCATCCTCCGCCTGCTCCTTCGTGCGCATCCCGACAGCTAGAACGTTACCGGTACTACCCGCCGTCCGCGGCGCGCGAGGCGCTGGCTGGGAGCTTGGGCCGTTGTTTGGTGGTTAGCGTGACCAGATCGGCCAGCAAATCGCCGTCCGCCTCGATTCGTTCGAGCACGGCTTCGGACAAGAAGACGAGCTCCTCGGGCGACTCGCAGGCGGCGACCTCGTCCCAGGTGATGGGGGTCGAGACGGTCGGCTCCGGCCGGGCTCGCAGCGAGTAGGGCGCGACGGTGGTCTTGGCGGCCGCGTTCTGGCTCCAGTCGACCAGCACCTTGCCTTGCCGCAGTGCCTTGGTCATGTCCGAGACCACCAGATCGGGCCGTTGCTTTTCGAGCCTGCGAGCAAGTGAGCGCGCGTAGAGGCGCGTGTCATCGGCTGGCGTCGGGCGAAGTGGTGCGTACAACTGCATCCCCTTGGAGCCACTCGTCTTTGCGTATCCGGTGAGCCCGTCGGCCTCCAGAACCTCCTTCAGCAGCAGGGCGACTTCGCAGCATTCGACGATCGTCGCGGGTGGTCCGGGGTCGAGATCGAGCACCAGCAAATCTGGTTCCTGGACGCCGCCGCGTGGCCCAACTTTCCATTGCGGCACGTGCAACTCAAGCGACGCGAGATTTGCCGTCCAGACCAGGGTGGGCAGGTCCTCGACAATCACGAAATCAATGGTTTCCCGGTTCATGGTGCTCCCGGGCACCGGAAGGTTGACCGTGCGAACCCACTCGGGTGTGCCGCGCGGCGCGTTCTTCTCGAAGAACGAAGGGCCATCGACACCGTTGGGGTAGCGTTTGCGAGTCAGCGGCCGCCCGGCGAGATGCGGAAGCAGCACCGGCGCAACGCGGGCGTAGTAGTCGAGAACCTCGCCCTTGGTGAATCCTGTTTGCGGGTACAAGATTTTGGTGAGGTTGGTGATGGCCAGCCGGCGATCGCCTACCTGAACGGTCGTCTTGTCCGACTTTTCGTTGGCATTTTTGCTTGATGGCACGGTCTAGTGCTTCACGGACGAAGGAAGGCTCATGCGCAGCATCTGGAAAGGGTCCATTTCTTTCGGCCTGGTCAGCATTGCCGTCAAGGTGTACTCGGCGACGGAAGAGAAAGACATCGCCTTTCACCAAGTGCATCGCGAGGACGGCGGTCGAATCAAGTACAAGCGGATCTGTTCCATTGATGGCGAAGAGGTCCCTTACAACGACATTGCCAAGGGCTTTGAACTGCCCGACGGTGACATGGTCGTCCTGACCGATGACGATTTGGCCGAGCTGCCCCTGACAAGCAGTCGCGAGATCGACGTCCTGCAGTTCGTGCCCCTCGATCAGGTCGACCCCATCTACTTCAACAAGAGCTACTACCTCGAGCCGGACCCCCGCGCCGCCAAGGCCTACGTGCTGCTGCGCGACACGCTGGAGAAGTCAGGCCGAGTCGCCGTGGTCAAGGTCGCTCTGCGCCGGCGCGAGGCGCTGGCCACGCTGCGGGTGCGGGCCGGCGTCATCACGCTGGAGACCATGTTGTGGCCCGACGAGATTCGCAACCCCGAGTTCGGGTTTCTTGACGAGGACGTCGACGTGCGGCCCGCCGAGATCGCGATGGCGAACGGGCTCGTCGAGTCGCTGTCGGGCGATTTCAACCCGGCCGACTACACCGACCAGTACCGCGCCGCGCTCGAGTCCGTCGTCGAGGCGAAAATCGAAGGACGCGACCTGGTTCCGGCGCCCGACACGACCGAGGCGGAGGCGTCGGGCACCGTCGTTGACCTGGTCGCGGCATTGCAGGCCAGCATCGCGGCTGTGAAGGCATCGAAAGAGTCGGGTGGCGCTGCGGCGAAGGCCACCGAATCTGCGAGGCCCGCTGGCGGCAAAAAGGCCGCGGTCAAGAAGCTCGCGCCCAAGGCCGCGCCGGCTAACAAGGTGGCCGCAAAGGCGGCGACCACGAAGGTCACGGCCAAGTCTGCGACCGCGAAATCGGCCGCGAAGGCACCTGCTGCGGCTGCGACCCGTGCCGCCGCGGAGAAGAAGCCCGCGCGGGTCCGCCGTTCGGCCTAGACGCCGACTTGAACGGTGGCGCATTCGGCGCTTAAGCATCGCCGTCCTCACGCCGACTTCAGGCGTAAGAGGAAGGCGCACCGGCGTCGTCCGACGGGAATTTGGATTTGGAGCCCACCGTGACCGTCAGCGAGCACCTCGACATTGTCGCGGCGTTGCGCGAGGTTCCTGGGGTCGCCGACGCCGATGTAGAACCCGACGGTGAAGGCGACGGACTGGGGCTGCTCCGGCTCGGGCTCGCTCCGGGCGTCGACGAGGTAGAGGTCGCCAGCGCAGTAGGACGCCTGCTGCGCGAGCGGTTCGGCTTGGGCGTTGACGCCGATCGCGTCCAGCTCGTTGAAGACATGCAAGCGGACGTCGAAGACCCGGCAATCGAAGACGACGAGCCGCACGAGACTGACCGCTTCCGGCCGGCTATCCGGCGCATGCACATCATTTCGTCGGGGCTGCAGGTCGCCGCCGAAGTCACGCTGTCGATCTCAGGTTCAGCTGCGCGCGCCGCCGCCGAGACATCCGCGGTCGGTCGCGCCGAGGGAACCGCGACCCAAAGCGGCGTCCAGCGCGCTGTCGCGACCGCCACTCTTCGCGCCGTCGAGGAACTGCTCGGTGGCAGAGCACGATTCGAGCTCGACCTCGTCGAACTCACGCCGACCGGCCGCGATCGCGCAGTGCTGGTCGCCCTCACGATGCTCAGCACGACCGGCAGCGAGAAGCTCACCGGAGTCGCCGGCGTCCGCGAAGACGTCCGCCAGGCCGCGATCCGGGCCACCCTCGACGCGCTGAACCGTCGCGTCGAGCACATGGTCGGCTGACCCGCACTTCTCGCCGTCCGACCTTTGGTTCTAAACGCGCGCTAGAACGCACGCTGGAGACCAGCACTAGTGCCGACGCATCCGTGTCAGGCATAGCGTGCCGACTATGTCGATGTCGCAGCTGCCGGAACCGTCGCGCTACACGCCGCGCGATCAGATCGGGCCGCAACCCGACCCGCACCCGCATCCGCACGAACGTAAGCCTCGCCGGCGTCCGCTACGCAAACTCACAGGTTTATTGCGTCGCAAGAAGGACTCCTAAGGTCGTATTCTGGTCGGCTGCCTTGTGACTGATAAGGAGCACGCATGTCTGTCGACCCGGCTTTCACCGAGCGGATTCGCAACACCCAAGAGGAACAAGACGCGGCCTGGATCTACGGTCCGCCCGCGACGAGTGGAACGGTCACGGTCGTCGAATACGACCCGAACTGGCCGCAGCTTTTCGGTCGTGAACAGCAACGCATTCAAGAGATCCTGAGCGATACGGCGCTGTCTGTCGACCACGTCGGATCGACGTCGGTACCCGGTCTGGCCGCGAAGCCGATCATCGATATCGACCTGATCGTGCCGAACTCCGCGGACGAGTCGACGTACGTTCCGCAACTCGAAGCGGCCGGCTACCTGCTGATCATCCGCGAACCCGACTGGCACGAACACCGGTGCTTCAAGGGTCCTGACACCAACGTGAACCTGCACGTCTTTTCGCCTGGCAGCCCGGAAACCCATCGCCACGCGGTGTTTCGCGACTGGTTGCGGACACACCCCGACGATCGCGAGCTATACGCCCGCACCAAGCTCGACCTCGCCAGTCGGGACTGGACGGACACCCGCGGCTACACGGAAGCGAAAGACGAAGTGATCGACGCCATCTACTCCCGAGCGTTCGGCGTCGCCTGACGGTTACCTGCTTAAGATCTCCGTCATGCATGAGCTCAAAGGTGTTGTCGCGCGTGCCAAAGGCGCGCCAGTCGAACTAACGACGATCCTCGTTCCGGAGCCCGGGCCGGGCGAGGCTCTCGTCAGAGTTCAGTCGTGCGGCGTGTGTCATACCGACCTGCACTATCGCGAGGGCGGCATCAACGACGACTTCCCGTTCTTGCTCGGGCACGAGGCCGCGGGCGTCGTCGAAGCCGTAGGTGACGACGTCCGCGATCTGGCTGTTGGCGACTTCGTCATCCTCAACTGGCGTGCCGTTTGCGGCAACTGCCGAGCATGCTTGCGCGGGCGTCCGCAGTACTGCTTCAACACGCACAACGCCAAGCAGAAGATGACGCTCGCCGACGGCACACCTCTGTCGGCCGCCCTCGGCATCGGCGCCTTCGTCGAGAAGACGCTGGTGGCTGCGGGTCAATGCACAAAGGTCGATCGGACGGCGAGGGCGGCCGCAGTTGGATTACTCGGCTGCGGGGTGATGGCGGGCATCGGTGCCGCGGTCAACACGGGTGGCGTGACACGCGGCGACACGGTTGCTGTGTTCGGCTGCGGCGGCGTCGGTAACGCGGCGATTGCGGGGGCCAGGTTGGCGGGCGCCCGCACGATCATCGGCGTTGATATCGATGCGCGGAAGCTCGACTGGGCGCGGCAGTTCGGTGCGACGCACGTCGTCAACTCGAGCGAGAGCGATCCGGTCGAGGCGATTCGCGCACTCACCGATGGCGTCGGCGTCGACGTGGCCATCGAGGCGGTCGGGCGTCCGGAGACCTACACGCAGGCGTTCTACGCGCGCGATCTCGCCGGCACCGTCGTGCTGGTCGGCGTTCCGCGACCGGACATGCGCCTCGACCTGCCGCTGCTCGACGTGTTCGGTCGCGGCGGGTCACTGAAGTCGTCCTGGTACGGCGACTGCCTGCCGTCGCGCGACTTCCCGATGCTCGTCGACCTCTACCAACAAGGGCGGCTCGACCTCGACGCCTTCGTGTCCGAGATCATCGGCATCGACGACATCGAGGCCGCGTTCGACAAGATGCAGCGCGGAGAGGTCCTGCGCTCAGTCGTCGAGTTCTAGCTGGACGTGGTAGACCGGATCGGTGGAGATCGCCGAGAGTTGGCCAGGACGGCTGCTTTCGACGTCGCGCGGGCAGGTCCTCGTGCGCCAGTTTGGCCGTGACGTAGAGGGACGCCGGGCTCACATCGAACTCGACGCCCCAGCGCCGATGCTGTTCGTGCACGGGCTCGGCGGCGAGTCACTCGACTGGATCGATGTCGCGCTGCAGCTCAAAGACCTCGTCGACTGTATGGGGCTCGATCTACCTGGCTTTGCACATTCGGCGCTGCCACTGGACGGTGACCTGTCACTCGACGGGATGGCCGGCACCGTTGCCGAGGTAGCGCGCGCAATGACGAGGCCGGTCCACCTCGTCGCCAACTCCCTTGGCGGCACGATCGCCGTGCGCGTCGCCGCTGAGCATCCGGAGCTGGTCGCCTCGCTGACCTTGGTCGCGCCCGCACTGCCCGACCTGCATCCGCGGCTGGGCAGCGTCCAACTGCTGATCGGTCTGACTCCACTACTTGGGCCGGCCATCGTGCGCACCATCATCAACTCCGACCCCGAGTGGATGGCCAAGCGCATCTACGCCCTCTGCTACGGCGACCCGAAGGCGGTGCCCGCGCGACGTCACGAGCGCGAACTCGCGACGTTGCGCCAGCGCGCGGGCCTCGACTACAGCCCGCGGGTCTACCGCGAGGCCCTGCGCGCCACCGTCATGTCCTATGTCGACCGCGGGCCGCGCCGCATGTGGCAGCAGGCGCGCGCCGTCGGCGTCCCGACCCTTGTCATTTCTGGCGGGCGCGACCGGCTTGTCAAAGAGCGGGTCATTGCACGGGCGAGACGTACCTTCCAGGACGCCGAGATGGTCCGGTTTGCGGCCGCGGGCCACTTAGCGCATCTGGAGGATCCAGACGCCACTGCTGCCGCCATCCGTGCGTTCCTGCTGCAACGCGGCCTGATTCGGGGAATGAGCGAGCGTCGTGGGACTGTTGTCGAAGCCGAACGACCGAGTCGTTGATCCCGAAGTTGATGGAGTCGAAGTGTCTCTAGCCCCGTTGGTCGAACCCGCCGATAGCCTGACCGTCGAAGAGGTCCGGCGTTATTCGCGGCACCTGATCATTCCCGACGTCGCGATGGCCGGGCAGAAGCGGCTGAAGAACGCCCGGGTGCTGGCGATCGGCGCAGGCGGCCTCGGTTCGCCGACGCTGATGTACCTCGCCGCGGCGGGTGTGGGGACGCTCGGTGTCGTCGATTACGACACCGTCGATGAGTCGAACCTGCAGCGCCAGATCATTCACGGCCAGAGCGATATTGGCCGGTCGAAGGCCCAGTCGGCGCGCGACTCTATCCGCGAGATCAACCCGCTGGTCAAGGTCGTGTTGCACGAGGAGCGGCTCGACAACGACAACGTCTTCGAGATCTTCAGCCAGTACGACCTGATCGTCGACGGCACCGATAACTTTGCGACGCGCTACTTGGTCAACGACGCGTGCGTGCTGCTCGGCAAGCCCTACGTGTGGGGCTCGATCTACCGTTTCGACGGGCAGGCGTCGGTGTTCTGGGCCGAGAACGGCCCCTGCTACCGCTGTCTCTACCCGGAGCCGCCGCCACCCGGCATGGTGCCGTCGTGCGCCGAGGGTGGCGTGCTCGGAGTGCTGTGCGCGTCGATCGGCTCGATCCAGGCGACCGAGGCAATCAAGCTGCTGACGGGCATCGGCGAGTCGCTGATCGGCCGGCTGATGATCTATGACGCGCTGGAGATGTCGTACCGCACGGTGAAGATCCGCAAGGATCCCGAGTGCCCGATCTGCGGCAAGAACCCGACGATCACCGAACTGATCGACTACGAGACCTTCTGTGGCGCCGTGTCCGACGAGGCGATGGAAGCCGCTCAGGGTTCGACGATCGTGCCGCGGGAGCTCAAGAAGTGGATCGACGACGGGGAGAACATCTTCCTGGTCGACGTCCGCGAGCCGGCCGAGTTCGAGATCGTGTCGATCCCCGGCGCGACCCTGATCCCGAAGGGCGAGTTCCTTAACGGATCGGCACTTGAGCGGATGCCGCAGGACAAGCGGATCGTCTTGTACTGCAAGTCGGGCATGCGCTCGGCCGAGGCACTGGCGATCGTGAAGGGCGCCGGATTCGCCGACGCAGTGCACGTGGGCAGCGGCGTCGTCGGCTGGGTGAACCAGGTCGACCCAAGCCTGCCCTCGTACTAACTTTCCGTTCGTGGCACCGCGTTCCTTCAAAGGACCTTTCGACCCGGACGCCGAGTTGCCGGCGTTTGCGCAACGCGTGCTGGACCTCGTCGACGCGATCCCTGCAGGCAAAGTGCTCGCGTATGGAGACATCGCCGAGTACCTCGGTGAAGGTGGTCCGCGCCAGGTTGGTTCGGTGATGTCGACCTGGGGCGGCGTGGTGCCCTGGCATCGGGTGGTTCACGCCGACGGCACTCCCGCCCCAAGTCACGACGGCGAGGTGCTGCGCCTGTTGCGCGCCGACGTGACACCTATGCGGGGCGACCGCGTCGACATGCGCCAAGCCCGCTGGAACCCCGAGGCCTGACCCGTCCCGCGGTGTCGGCGGTTCGTGGTGGGATGCCTAGGTGTCATTGACGAGCGGGACGGCGGGTGGGCGGCGTCCGCGTCGGCCCGCTGACATGCCGCGCGTGGTGCGGGCACCCGCGCGACCCGTGGTGCCACCGGTCCTCGACGAGGCACAGCGACAGGCCGTCGAACACCGGGGCGGCCCGGTTCTCGTGCTGGCCGGCCCCGGCACAGGCAAGACGACCACGATCGTCGAGGCGGTCGTGCAGCGCGTCGAGGCCGGCGAGATCACTCCCGACCAAGCGCTCGTCCTGACGTTCAGTCGCCGAGCAGCCGCCGAACTTCGCGAACGCATTGCCGCCCGCCTCGACCGCACGATTCGCGAGCCGATCGCCCGCACGTTCCACTCGTACGCGTTCGGCTTGCTGCGTGCGAATGCGGCCCGGCGTGGCGAGCCGGCGCCTCGGCTGCTGTCCGGCCCCGAGCAAGACCTCGTCGTGCGAGAACTGCTGGAGGGCGACGTCGACGAAGGCGGCACCGATTGGCCTGAGCGCCTGCATCCGGCGCTGCTCACTCGCGGCTTCGCCCAGGAATTGCGCGACTTCGTGCAACGTGCAGTCGAGCGCGGAATCACGCCGCGCGAACTCGCGCAACTCGGCCGTCGCGACAAGCGAGACGACTGGGTAGCTGCGGCGAAGTTCGCTGAGCAATACGCGCAAGTGTCGGCGCTGCGCGAGGCGGCGTCCTACGACCCGGCCGAATTGATCCGGGCGGCGGCGGGTCTGTTGCGGGCAGACCCGCTCGTGCTGCAAGAGATTCGGGCCGCTCACGAGTTCGTCGTTGTCGACGAGTACCAAGACACCGACCCCGCCCAGGAAGAGTTGCTCTCCCTGCTCGTCGGCAGCCGTGACCTGCTCGCCGTTGGCGACCCCGACCAGTCGATCTACGGATTCCGCGGAGCCGATCTCGAAGGCATCCGTCGCTTCCCTGACCGCTTCCGGGCCGCCGACGGTTCACCTCCGACGATCGTGGAGCTCGACGTGAGTAGGCGCTCCGGCCCGGTGTTGCTGGCCGCGTCGCGTCGGGTCGCGCAGCGGTTGTCGGGGCCGCCCGCGCATCGCCGATTACGTCCCGCCGCTGGGCTCGACCCAGGCACGGCCGAGGTACACCTCTTCGCGACGGCCAGCGCCGAGGCGTCTTACATCGCACAGCGGTTGCGCGAGATGCACCTGCTGCACGGGGTGCCTTGGTCGCGAATGGCCGTGCTGGTCCGCAGTGGTACGCCGCTCCCGATGCTGCGCCGCGCGCTGCAGTCCGCAGGCGTGCCGGTCGCCGCACACGCAGAAGAACAACCACTGGTCGACGTCCCGATCGTGCGTGCACTCTTGCGGATTCTCGCCGCCGTTACTGGGCGCCTCGACTTTGACGGCCAGCCGGGGATCGAGCTCGCTGCCGAACTGGTCACCGGACCGCTCGGCCGTGCTGATCCGCTTGCGCTGCGTCGGCTGCGGCAGGACTTAAGACGCCTCGAGCTTGCCGCCGGTGGCGGGCGCGCGTCAGGCGCGTTGCTAGCCGAGGCACTGGTCACACCGGCCGAGCTGGTCTCGATCGACTTCCGGGTTGCCGCCCCAGCCCAACGCGTCGCCGACGCCCTTGCAGCTGGCCGCGCTGCGGCCACCGACCCGGGCGCCACGGCCGAGACCGTGCTCTGGGCGATCTGGCACGCGGCCAACGTGGTAACCCGCCTCAGTACGCTCGCGCTGTCGGGTGCCCCCGGATCGGCTGCCGCCGACCGCGACCTTGACGCAGTGGTCGCGCTCTTCGACGTCGCCGCCCGGTTCGCCGACCGGTTGCCGAAAGCCGGGCCCGACGTGTTCCTCGACCACCTCCTCGGCCAGCAGATTCCGGGCGACACGTTGGCACCGCAAGCGCCGAGCGCAGAGGGTGTGCGGCTGATGACCGCGCACGCCGCCAAGGGTCTCGAGTGGGACGTCGTCGCGGTCGCGCGTGTGCAGGAGGGTGTCTGGCCCGACCTGCGCGGCCGCGGGTCGCTGCTCGGATCGCAACAGCTCGTCGATGTCCTCGCGGCCGGCGGCGAAGTCGGTGCGAGCAGCGCGTTGCAGGCCGTCGCTGCCCGACTTGCTGAGGAACGGCGGCTCTTCTACGTCGCCGTCACCCGCGCGCGTCTGCACCTGTTGGCGACCGCCGTCCGCAGCGATGACCAGCAGCCCTCGCGATTCCTCGACGAACTCGTGCCGAGCGAGCGTGACGAACGACCGCTGACGAGGGTTCCGCGCGGTCTTGACCTCCCGTCGGTGGTGGCGGAGCTGCGCGCAGTTGTGACGACCGCAGCCTCCGAAACAGCTGAAGCGGGACGACGGCGAGCTGCGGCGGCAGCGCACCTGGCGCGGCTGGCGGCGGCGGGCGTCCCAGGCGCCGATCCGCGTGACTGGTACGGGCTGGCGTCCCTTTCCGATGACAGTCAACTCGTCGACGATGGCGAACTAGTCAAGCTGTCGCCGTCCCGTCTCGAAGCCTTTGCACGTTGTCCTCTGCGCTGGCTGCTCGAGTCGTCCGGCGGCACGAGTGGCGACTCGACGTCGCAGGGCATCGGCACGCTCGTGCACGCGCTCGCGCAGCAGGTCGCGGAGGAGGGTGTGCCCGCGGACCAGATCGCGGGCGAACTGCAGCAGCGACTTGCCAGCGCGATCAAGCGCGTCGATTTGGGCTCGGGCTGGTTCGCCGTCCGGCAGCGAGAGCGCGCTGCGGAGATGGTCCGGAAGCTAGCCGAGTGGCTGCGCACGAATACCCGCGTTTTCGTTGCAGCTGAGCAGGATTTCGAGGTCACCATCGGCCGCGCAGTGTTGAGGGGCCAGGTTGACCGGCTCGAGCGTGACGACGAGGGGCGGTTGTTCGTCGTCGACCTGAAGACCGGCAAGCACGCGCCGACAAAGGCCGAGCTCGACACCCATGCGCAGCTGGGTTCATACCAGGTCGCGGTCGAGGTCGGGGCTTTCGAGGAAGTCGCGGCGGGTGTGCGCGACTCCGGCGGCGCGGCACTCGTGCAGGTCGGCACCAGCACGGTGAAGGCGGCCATCAATGATCAGAAGCCGCTATCAGAAAGCGGCGATCCTGGCTGGGCGTTGCAGATGATCGAGCGATCGGCGCGCGGTATGGCGGGCAACGTGTTCGCGGCCATCGACAACGACACGTGCCGATCGTGTCCGGTGCGCACGTCGTGTCCCGTGCGTGACGAGGGCCGCCAGGTGACCGCATGACGATGCGCTACACCGCTGCCGATATAGCGCGCGCGCTCGAGCAGGACACTCCAACCGACGAGCAGGCTGCGGTCATCGAGTCGACCGCCGCGTCCTGTCTCGTGGTCGCGGGGGCGGGGTCGGGCAAGACAGAAACGATGGCCGGTCGGGTCGTCTGGTTAGTGGCCAATGGGCTCGTGCGACCAGATCAGGTACTCGGGCTGACCTTCACTCGCAAGGCGGCTGCCGAACTTGCGGCTCGCGTTCGCCGCCGCCTGGGCCAGCTCGCCGCGCACGGGCTGGCCGACGCCGACGTCATCAGCGCCGCCGATCCGACGATCTCGACCTACGACGCATATGCCGGCCGGATTGTGGCCGAGAACGCTCTGCGCATCGGCCGCGAGCCCGGTCAGCGGTTGATCCCACAAACCGTCGCCTGGCAGTACGCGCGCCGGGTGGTCGACGCCTACGACGGGCCGATGAACGAGGTGCTGGTCTCGCCGATGACGGTGACGAACGACGTCCGCGCTCTCGCCGAGGGTCTCGCTCAACACCGCGTCACGGGCGACGAGCTGCGCGAATATTGCGGAGGTCTGCACGCCGTGCTGACGGCGTTGCCCAAGGCGGCCCACCAGCGCACGACAAAGGACTTCCACGAAGACATCGCGGGGGTAGCCCGAGCTCTTGCCGCGCGCTGCCAGCTGCTGCCGATCGTGGCCGCGTATGACGAGGCGAAGCGGCGTCGCGAATGTCTCGACTTCGCCGATCAGATGGCGCTGGCAGCCGATCTCGCCGAACAGTTCCCCGAGGTCGCGGCGACGGAACGATCGACCTATCGCGCGGTGCTACTCGACGAATATCAAGACACCAGTCATGCCCAACTGGTGTTCTTGCGTGCGCTGTTCGGGGCCTTTCACAACGGGCTCGAAATCGCGCCGCTGCTCACCGCTGTGGGCGATCCGTCGCAGGCGATCTACGGCTGGCGCGGCGCAAGCCAAGGCACGCTGGTGGCATTTCCAAATCAATTTCCGGACGCCGACAAGCTGGCGTCCGTACTGTCGCTCAGCACTAGTTTTCGCAATGACCGCAACGTCCTTGCCGTTGCGAACGCGATCGCGGAGCCGCTACGCGATAGCCGCGTCTCAACACCAGAACTCCGGGCCCGCGCAACGGCAGTTGATGGCGTGGTTCGCTGCGGCCTCTATCCGACGGTCGATGACGAAGCGCAGGCCGTCGGTGACCAGGTGTTGGCGCTGTGGCACGGCGACCAAGCGAAGCGCGACGCAGGTGCTCCAACCAAAAGCATCGCTGTTCTGGTTCGCGCGTGGCGACAGTTGCCGCGCATCGAAGCCGCGCTGCGGACCCGCGGTGTGCCAATCGAGATCGTCGGCGTCGGAGGCTTGCTGCTCGAGCCAGAAGTGGTCGACGTCGTCGCCACGTTGCGGGTGATGGTCGACCCCGCGCGCGGCGACGCGCTGATGCGGCTGCTGACTGGCGCGCGCTGGCGCGTCGGCGGTCGAGATCTGGCCGCGCTGGGTGCGTGGGCACGGAACTTGGAGCGGGCGCCGGCACGTGAGGCCCAGAGTCTCGCCGATGCCGCAGCGAACGGCACCGC
Organism: Acidothermaceae bacterium; assembly: GCA_036501485.1. Classification (GTDB taxonomy): domain Bacteria; phylum Actinomycetota; class Actinomycetes; order Acidothermales; family Acidothermaceae; genus PALSA-607. The sequence goes on from DASYAG010000022.1 coordinate 76,099, forward strand.
GATTCTCGATGCCGCCGCGGTGGAGGCGGCGGGGGGCGAACCGGATCCCGACGACGTCGACGATCGCAGCATCATCGACGCGCTTGACGCATTGCCCGCGCCGGGCAGGTTCACGCCGAAGGGTCTTTCCGCGACTGGTCACGCCAGGATGTCTAAGTTGGCCTTCGAGTTGCGGTTGCTGCGGTCGAGACTGGGGCAGCCGCTCCCGGATCTGATCGCGGATGTGGTCGCGACGATCGGTCTTGATGTCGAGGTGCTCGCGCGCGGCGGTGACCTGAGCGCGACGCGGGCCAACCTGGATCGGTTGATCGATGTCGCTGCCGAGTTCGCAGCCGGTGGCGATGACGTCAGTGTCGCCGCGTTCCTCGATTACCTGGACGCCGCCGCTGTCGAAGAGCGCGGTCTGGATCGTCCCGACGAACCGGAGTCGACGCTGCCTGAACTGCGTCAGGGTGCCGACGTCCGGCGCGATCGCGTGCAACTGCTCACCGTTCATGCGTCCAAAGGACTCGAGTGGGACGTCGTCTGCGTGCCCGGTCTTGTCGACAACCTGTTTCCGGGTGTGCGACCCGCCGACGTCAGAGGTTGGCTCACGCAGCGTGGGTCACTCCCGTGGCCACTGCGTGGGGATCGCGACGGGTTGCCCGTTGCCGAACTCGACGGCCACCTCGACCAACTCGAAGCCGTCGAGGCGATCAAGCGGTTCGCTGAGTCGGCGAAAGCGCACCTGCTGCGCGAAGAACGGCGGCTCGCCTACGTCGCGGTCACACGCGCGCGCGGCATGTTGATCTGCACCGGCTACCGATGGGACGACACGAAGAAACCCCGCGAGGCGAGCGAATTCCTCACCGCTGTGCACGAGGTTTGCGAGGCTGGTCGCGGTGAGGTCGACTGCTGGACAGAGTTGCCTCCCGACGGCACCCCGAATCCGATGCACGAGCATGGGCCGGACACTGCGAGCTGGCCGCTTGACCCGTTGGCATTGCGGCGCCCGGCTGTTGAGGCCGCGGCCGAGCTGGTCGAGTTGATGGCTGTCGAACTCGGCACGCTCGACGGAGCGGCAGCGCTGGCGACGACCGACGAATGGAGTCGCGACGTCGAGGTCCTGCTCTCCGAACGAGCGGCGCGCACGCAACGCGCTCGGCTCGACGTCGAACTGCCGAGGCAGCTGTCGGTCAGTCAACTCGTCACGTTGCGCCGCGACCCTGACGAGCTCGCGCGCCAGCTCCGCCGACCGCTGCCGGCCGTACCCGCACCGCTCGCCCGCCGCGGCACGGCGTTCCACTTGTGGCTCGAACAGCGCTTCTCCTCACCCCGCTTGCTCGACCTCGATGAGGTACCAGGTTCCGGCGACGCCGACGTCGCGCCTGACGCTGACTTGCACGTACTCCAAGAGGCATTTCTCAAGACCTCGTGGGCCGATCGCGATCCGGTCGAAGTCGAGGTGCCATTCGAGCTCGTCATCGACGACATCGTCGTGCGCGGCCGCATGGACGCTGTGTTCCGTGACACCGACGGCGGATTCACCGTCGTCGACTGGAAGACCGGACGACGGCCGGCGGATGCCGACGCGCGCGCGGCGGCGATTCAGTTGGCCGCTTACCGATTGGCGTGGGCGGATCTGACCGGCACCAACCTCGCCGACGTCCGCGCAGTCTTCTGTTACTTGCGCGACGGCGAAACGGTCGCGCCGAGTGATCTACTCGACCGCGACGGCCTGGTCGGACTGCTGCGATCGGTCCCCACCTAGAGTCTTGGCATGAGCCAAAACTCCGCTTCGGCGGTTGACGATGCACGGCGCGACGCCGTCCGAGCATTCCTTGAGGACCACAAAGACGAGTTCGTCGCGCAACTGTCTGACTGGATTCGGATTCCTTCGGTGTGGACCGACCCGGAACGCCGAGGCGACGTCGAGCGGTCGGCGCAGTGGTTTGCCGATGCCGCACGTGCAACCGGGTTCCCGACCGTTGAGATCTGGCCGGCCAGCGATGGCGCGCCAACCGTGTTCGCGGAATGGCCCAGTGACAACCCGAACGCGCCCACGGTCGTGGTCTACGGCCACCATGATGTGCAGCCCGTCGATCCGATCGAGTCGTGGAGTTTCGCGCCGTTCGAGCCGGCGGTGGTTCCGGGGCCGGACGGCGACCGGTTGCTCGGCCGCGGCGCGTCCGATGACAAGGGGATGGTGCTCTACCACCTGTTTGCATTGCGGGCGAACCTCGCGGCGAGTGGTCGTACCAGCCCGCCGGTGCATCTGAAGCTGTTGATCGAGGGTGAGGAGGAGTCGGGTTCACCGGCCTTCGCCGATCTGCTTCGCGAGAAGCGCGATCGCCTTGGCTGTGACGTGATCGTCGTGAGCGACAACGGCCTGTACGCCGCAGGCGTGATCACCACCTGCGTGCGCATGCGCGGGCTGACCGACTGCCAGATCGATCTGCATGGACCGGACGTCGACCTGCACTCGGGCTCGTTCGGCGGATCCGTGCCGAACCCGCTGACCGTAATGGCGGAGCTACTCGCCGGGCTGCACGACGACAACAATCGGATCACGCTGGACGGCTTCTACGACAACGTCGCGCCGCTTACTGACATCGAGCGCGACCTGATCGCACGGCTGCCATTCGACGAATCCGAGTGGCTCGAAACTTCGGCGAGCCGCGCGCTGTTTGGCGAAGCCGGCTACAGCACGCTCGAGCGCCTGTGGGCAAGGCCGACCTGTGAGGTGCACGGTATCTGGGGCGGTTACATGGGTCCTGGCCACAAGACGATCGTGCCGACCGACGCGCACGCGAAGGTGTCGTTGCGGTTGGTCGCCAATCAGCAACCACTCGACGTCCAGGCCGCGATGCACGCGTACGTTGCGGCCAACGTCCCTGACGGGATCACCGCGACGGTCGAGTTCTTCGGCGACGGCGTCCGACCGTACCTGGTGCCGATCGACGACCCTGCGGTGCAGGCACTCGTGCGCGCACTCGGCCGGGCGTTCGACGACGAGGTGCTGTTCATGGGTGAAGGCGGCTCCGGACCTGAGGCGGACATCGCCGAAGTTCTCCAAGCCCCGCTGGTATTTCTGGGTGCCGGACTGCCGACCGACCGCATTCACGCACCCGACGAGCACGCGGTGATTTCGGTGTTGCTCAAGGGCGCGGAAGCGGCGGCCTACCTGTGGGACGAACTCGCCTCGTTGCCCTCGCTATGACCCGGCAACCGCCGCCGCTGGGCCGCTCCGGCATTGATCGTGCAGCACATTTGCGGGCGGACGACGAGTGGCTAGCGCGCGCGTGGGCCAATCCGTTGTCGCGCGTCATCGTTATCGACGCGGGCCGCGCGTTGGTGCGCGACGATGCACTCGTCGCGCTGCGACCAGCCGATTCTCCGGTCGGCGAGCGATATTTCCTAGGTGTAGCCGCGCCTTCGGATGTTGAGGCGGCCGTTGGAGTATTCGCGGTCGCTGCCGCGTTGCCCGACCCCCCGCCGTCCGGCATGAAAGCGGCAAACTTGCGTGAGGTCGGTGCCGAGCTGCCGGACGCCGACGCGGGACTGTTCGCGCATGCGGCGGCACTCGAGCAGTGGCATGCACGTCATGTGCGGTGCCCGTTGTGCGGTGCAGACACTGTTGTGGCGCTTGCCGGGCACGTTCGTCGTTGCGTCAATGACGGCAGTGAGCACTATCCGCGTACCGACCCGGCCGTGATCATGCTGGTGACCGACATCGACGACAGGTGCTTGCTTGGTCGGCAGCCGAGCTGGCCTGCAGGTCGCATGTCGACGCTGGCCGGCTATGTCGAAGCAGGCGAGACGCTCGAGCACGCGGTGGTCCGCGAAGTGTTCGAAGAGGTTGGTGTTCGGGTCGACGATGTGCGCTACGTGGCGAGTCAGCCGTGGCCGTTCCCGTCGAGCTTGATGCTGGCCTTCACGGCGAAGGCAACGACCACAGAGCTGATGATCGACGGGGACGAGATCGCCGAGGCCCGCTGGTTTACCCGTGCCGAGTTGCGGACCGCGATCACGAGCGGCTCGCTGCGGCTGCCCATGAGCGCGTCCGTCGCGTTCTATCTCATCGACGGTTGGTTCGGCGGCGATCTCGCGCGCCTAGCTCACTGACCGTTCAGGACTCTGTTGCCCCGAGCTGCGCTGTTGCCCCGAGCTGCGCGATCACGGCGGACAGCGGCGGGTTGGTCAAGGTGCTGCCGTCGGGAAATAGCACGGTCGGCACTGTCTGGTTACCGCGGTTAATGCTCATGACGAACTCGGCCGCGCCCGGGGTCTCCTCGATGTTGACCTCGGTGAATGCGATCCCCTTATCGACCAGCTGGCGCTTCAGGGTGCGGCAGTAGCCACACCACGTCGTGCTATAGATCACCAGCGGGGCGGGAACCTCGACTGAGGCGGTCACGGGAAGAGCTCCTTCTGATTTGCGTCTGAGCGGCGGCCTAGTGCCGGCTACCTCATCACAACTGTCGGCCGCCGGGAGTTCTTCCTTCACGCGATGGTTCTTGATCGTCTTCGCCTGGGTTCTTGATCGTCTTCGACGCTGTCCCCACAGGTGTCGCCGTTGCGCTGCCGTGGTGTCGGTCGTCCCTGCCAAGATGGCCCAGTGACCGCGGTAGCTGAACCTGAGATCTTGAGCGCGCTCGATCCCGAGCAGCGATCGGCGGCAGAGGCGGTTCGCGGGCCGGTCTGCATCCTGGCCGGAGCAGGCACCGGCAAGACCAGGGCGATCACCCACCGCATCGCTTTCGCAGTCCGTACCGGCACCGTTTTGCCTGCTCACGTACTTGCGGTCACCTTCACCGCCCGGGCGGCCGGCGAACTGCGCGGTCGGCTGCGCGGCCTCGGTGCCGGCGCCGTTCAGGCCCGCACGTTCCACTCCGCCGCGCTGCGGCAACTCCAATACTTCTGGCCCCGCACCATCGGCGGCGAACTGCCGGCGATCTTGAAGTCGAAGGTTCCACTGCTTGCCGAGGTCGCCGGGCGATTGCGGCTGGGGCTTTCGTCGTCCGACCTTCGCGACGTTGCCTCCGAGATCGAATGGATGAAGGCGCTGCAGCGACCGCCCGACGACTACGCGTCGTCCGTGTTGCTCGCCCACCGGATCGCTCCGCGGCCGGTCACCGAGATCACCGCGCTGTACGCCGGCTACGAAGACCTCAAGGTGCGTAAAAACCAGTTCGACTTCGAGGATCTGCTGCTACACGCCACGGCACTTCTCGAGACCGAGCCCTCGGTTGCGGTGCAGGTGCGTGACCAGTACCGCTACTTCGTGGTCGACGAGTACCAAGACGTCAACCCGGCGCAGCAGCGCTTGCTCGACGCCTGGCTCGGTGATCGCGACGACCTGTGTGTCGTGGGCGACCCCGAGCAGACCATCTACTCGTTCGCCGGCGCCTCACCCGAGTACCTCACCGCGTTCTCCACGCGGTACCCGAAGGCAACCGTTGTGCGGCTGGTTCGTGACTACCGATCGACGCCACAAGTCGTTGCGCTGGCAAACAGGCTGTCCGGCGGCGTGCTCGTCGCACAACTGCCCGCAGGGCCAGTGCCGGTGATCGACAGTTACTCCGACGAGGTGGCCGAGGCCGCGGCCGTAGCGACCAAGATTTCCAGGCTGATCGCCGACGGCACGCCCGCGAGTGAGATCGCCGTGCTCTTCCGCATCAACGCGCAGTCGGAGACCTTCGAGCAGGCGCTTGCCGAAGCTGGCGTTCCTTACGTGCTGCGGGGCGGCGAACGGTTCTTCGAACGTCCCGAGGTTCGCGAAGCCGTCTTCTTGCTGCGCGGGGCGGCGCGTGGTGAACAGCCTGATGAAGGCACGCTCGCTGACGTTGTGCGCGGTGTCCTTGCGGCGGTTGGCTTCGGGCCGGTGCCGCCGTCCGGATCAGGCGTGGCGCGCGATCGGTGGGAGTCCCTGGCTGCGCTGGTTCGGCTCGCGGAGGAGCGGGCAGGCGCTGAGCCAGCGGAATCCTCCCTCGCGGACTTCGTCGCCGACCTCGAAGAACGCGCGTCGTTGCAGCACGCACCGGTCGTCGATGGCGTCACGCTGGCCTCGCTGCACGCCGCGAAAGGCCTTGAGTGGGATGCCGTGTTCCTGATCGGTTTGGTCGATGGCACGCTGCCGATCGTCTACGCCGAGACGACCGCGCAGGTCGACGAGGAACGCCGGTTGCTCTACGTCGGCATCACCAGGGCGCGGCGCTATCTCGCCTTCTCGTGGGCCGCAGCGCGGTCGCCAGGGAGCCGCGCCAGCCGGCGCCCGAGCCGCTTCCTTGACGACCTGCGCTCGGCCACCGCCGGCGGGTCAGTGCAGCCCGGCGCAACGCGCTCGCCGCTCGCTCCCAAATCGGGCCGCGACCGCGTCGAGCGCTGTCGGGTCTGCCAGAAGCTTCTGACAAGTGGTGCAGCGCGCAAGCTTGGCCGCTGCACCGACTGCCCAGGCAGCGTCGACGAAGAATTGTTCGAACGGTTGCGCGCGTGGCGCCTCGAGCGATCGAAGGAACTCAAGCAGCCGGCGTTTTGCGTGTTCACCGACGCGACGCTGACGCGCATCGCTGAGGTCCGCCCGCAGACCACACAAGAACTCGCGACCATCGGGGGCGTCGGGCCCGCCAAGCTCACCGCTTACGCGGCAGAGGTGCTTGAGCTATGCAGCGCGTCGAACGTGGCCGACATGTCCAGCACGGTCGAATGGATTCGGCTCCCTTGACCGGCGCAAATAAATGCCCAATAAATACGTTGCCCGCCTCCCAGCGTTGGCCGTAGCCTGCCGATTGGACCTGTTGGAGATGGCACGCCCGCGAGGGTAAAGCCCGAGACCGGAAGGTGGTGAGCCGCAGTGGGAAACGTAACTAAGACAGCTGGGCTCGCTGCTGCGTGCTCGGCCCCGTTCACGGCCTCGTTCACGGCCCCGTTCTCCGAGTCCGGGCTCCAGGGCAGCGGCATGACCGCTGCCGCTATGTGGCGTCCGACCAATGCGGCAGCCATGAATCCGGCAGTAGTCGATGCAGCAGGCAATCCGGCACAGCACCAGTCCGTCGCAATTTCGTCCGCAGTTCGTATGCGCAGCCTCAAGCTCGCAGCGCTCCGCCCGCTCCACACGCAGAAGCAGTACGTGGTCACGACGCCAGACGCAGGTCGTGGCAACAAGGGGACCTCGCCTTGGGGGTTCCCGGTCTGAGATGAGACACCATCAGACCGGCTCTCCAAGGCCGCGGAACCCTCACCGGGATCCGCGGCCTTTTTGTTTGCTGGTTGTCCGACCGTTGAATTCGGCGCCTGAGCTCCGATCATTTTCAGCCCGCAGAAGTGTCGTACCTAAGAACTAGAAATCTTCAGAGAACTTGAACCTCCAGGAGGGGGTGACCCAGATGCTGACCGGCCCGTTTGACCGCGTGCTCGCTCAGGCGCTGCGACGGTCGCTTGAAGTCCCATGTCTCACGGTCGACCCCGAGCTGTTCTTCGCCGAGTCGCCCGAGGACGTCGAGACCGCCAAGGCGATGTGCGCGGAGTGCCCTGTGCGCGACGCGTGCCTGACGGCGGCGCTCGACCGCCAAGAGCCATGGGGCGTCTGGGGCGCCGAGCTGTTCGTCCAAGGCGTCATCGTGGCGCGCAAGCGTCCACGTGGCCGACCTCGCAAGGAAGTTGCTGCCTGATCGCCTGACTCGGCGTTCGGCGGCGATCACACCACCGAAAATCCCCACTCGCTGCGACTGGCGAACGTCGATAACTGAAATCAGGAGTTCTCATGTTGAGCAACGATGCGCACGTCCGCGTCATGGCGACGCAGCGACAGCAGGAGGCGCAGGCAGCCGTACGTCGGTCGCGAATCATCGCGGCGCGTCGGAGCAAGCGCAAAGCGGAAGACACCTCACGGTGGATCCGCCGCCTGCTGATCGCCGTCCGGTAATGCGGCGCAAGAAGAGGGGCTGCACCCACCTGGGTGCAGCCCCTCTCGCACGTACTTAGCTCGTCGGCGCGAGGCCGGGCACCCAGCGACGCATCTCTGCCTGAAACGGTCCGCGCGCGTCGAGTTGGCAGAGCACTCCGACGCCACCGAGCCAGACGCGGTGAATCAAGAGGTAGGACGGCGGCAAGTTGAGCTGACGACCGAATGCTGCGGCCTGTGTGCGCGGGTCGCCGACGCGGGCGGCCTGCTCGCGCAGCCAGGCCCGCGAGAAGTGGAACGTGGGCTGTCGGGCCGGATCTAGGAACGGATTGAGGTAGTTGATCAGCTCGTCGGGATCGACCTGGTGACCGGGATTGACGAATCCTTCGACGCGCAGGCCCTCGAGAACCGCATCGTGGTCGCCACCGAGCGCTAGCGCGAGCAGTCGGCCGATCGCGGGCGGGAAGCCTTCCGGCAACCTGTTCACGGCACCGAAGTCGAGAACCCCCAAGCGCCCGTCGGGCAGGACGCGGTAGTTGCCCGGATGTGGGTCGGCGTGCAGCAGCCCGGCGCGTGCCGGGCCGGAGAAGAGGAAGCGCACGTAGAGCAGACCGATTCGATCGCGCTCTTCACGTGTGCCATTGCGAAGGATCTTTGCCAGCGGCGTGCCTTCGACCCACTCGGTGACGAGCACCCGATCGGCGCCCGCGAGCACGTCCGGGATGAAGATGTCGGCGTCATCGGCGAACGCGACAGCGAAGGCGTGCTGCGACTGCGCCTCGAGGCGGTAGTCAAGCTCCTCGGCGACGCGCTCGCGCAATTCGCGCAGCAGCGGCTTGATGTCCAGCCCAGGCGACATCACGCCGAACAGGCGGCCCATGCGGGCCAACTGGTTCAAGTCGGAGAGCAGTGCCTTGCCGGCGCCTGGGTACTGGACCTTTACTGCGACCGCGCGGCCATCGGCCCACACCGCGCGGTGCACCTGGCCGATCGATGCAGCCGCCGCAGGTTTGTCCGTGAAGGACCGGAACAGATCGCGCCAGTCGGGGCCGAGCTGGCTGGCGAGCACCTTGTGGACGGTCGCTGCGGGCAACGGTGGCGCGTCTTCTTGCAGTCGCGTGAGCGCGTCGCGGTAAGGCGCCGCGAGCTCTTCGGGCATAGCGGCCTCGAATATCGACAGCGCTTGCCCGACTTTCATCGCCCCGCCCTTGAGCTCGCCAAGGACCTTGAACAACTGTTCCGCCGTGCGTTGCTGGAACTCCGCCATGACGTCGTCGGAGGAGCGGCCGGAAAGGCGCTTGCCCAGGCCGACGGTGGCGCGGCCGGCCGCGCCGATCGGCAGGCCGGCCAGGCGTGCGCTGCGGCTGATCGTGCGACGAGGAATTTCGTTCACGTCACCATTCTCCGCTACCGATCGTTCGGGGATCGTTACTACGCCGCCTACCCGGCCACTACACCGCCTCATCGGCCCAGCAACAGCCGCACGATGGGTGCGCCCGCCAACTCCTTCGTCGTACCCGCCAATCGGGCAACGCGATCTCCAACGTGCCGTTACGCGTGGCCGGATCGCCGTCGTCGACGAACGCGAGCACCTGCAATGCCGTGATGCTCGCTGCCAGCGTTGCCAAGGAGATGTCGCAGGCTTCGGTGCCGTTGCGCGGACCGCCCGAAGCGAGTTGCGCCGCGATCACCGGCCACGCGGCATCGCGATCAGACCTGTGCAGTTCGAGACATCGAAGGCACGACGTGCTGCCTGGCAGTACGAACGGGCCGATGACGGCCGTCGCTTCCCGCACCACCACACGAAGATGCGGCACGCCCGATCGCACCAACTCGTTGAGCGCGGTCATTTCGGGTGCGCTGCCCGAGGCAAGCACGACCACGTCGTAGCGCTGGGCGGGCGTCAGTTCGGCGGTGCGTGTGATCTGGCTGATCCGGTGGATTGCCGCGTGGGTGGCCTGCGCCCGGGTCGACCCGGTATCGCCGATCGCTGCACCGGCCGGCCCGCAGTCCGCCGGTCGACACGTGGCGGCGTCATCGACCACGACATGTCCGATCCCGGCCGCACCAAGCAGCGTGGCCACGGCACTGCCGACTCGGCCGCCACCAACGACACCGACGGTCGCCTGTTGGCGCCGCGACACCGTCGACAATCCACCGTCGAGTTGTCCGGACACCAACGACATGGAAGCAAGGTCTGGCGCGAGCCGGTCACGTTCGATGCGAGGCAACACGGCAAGCGGCTGGGCGTCAGTGGCTGCGTCGTCGAGCACGGCGGCCTCGGTCAGTATCGACACGAGCCGATCGACGATCGAAGCGTCGAGACCCAGCGAGCGCGCGCGTGCGCGCAGTGCCGATCGATCGTGCGCGCCGTCGAACGCAGCTAACAACCGCGCCACTTGGTCGCCGATACCTGCGACGACGACGGCTCGTTCGTGATGGACGCCGATCTGCAACGTGGTCGAGTCACGCCACACCCGTTGCAACGCTGTCTTGACGACCGGACGCAACTGCTTACCTCCGGCTCGATGGCTGGCGCACCCATCGATCGCGGGTACCTCGGGCCTCAGGGTGTCATCGACACCGCCGCGGTCGGACCATCGTCCACAGGCACAGTTGCGAACGGAGGGCAGCTTGTGGGCAAGCCGTCCGGATATCTTGACATGTGACTAACCGGTCACCTATCTTCATGGCGTGGATGAGGTGTTCAGGGCCCTGGCGGACCCGACGCGACGGGAGCTTCTCGACGAGCTCTTCCGCGAGGACGGTCAGACGTTGCGCGCACTCGAGGAGCGCTTTGCGATGACTCGCTTCGGCGTCATGAAGCACCTCAAGGTTCTCGAGGACGCGGGACTCGTCGTCACCCGCCGCCGTGGCCGAGAGAAGCTCCACTTCCTCAATCCCGTACCGATCCGGCTCGTCCACGACCGCTGGGTGAGCAAGTACGCGCAGCCCTGGACAGCCGCCCTCAGCGACCTGAAACGCAGAATGGAGACTCCGATGGAGAAGGTTTTCGAGATCTACATCCGCACCACTCCGGAGCGCCTCTGGGAGGCGATCACCGACACCGAGATCCGCAGCAAGTACCAGTTCGGGATGCGCGAGACGTCCGACTGGACCCCTGGCTCGCGATATGAGATGCGCGCTGGCGGCGGCAGTGATGCGCAGCTCTTAGGCGAGGGCGAAAACCTTGAGGTCGACCCGCCGCGCCGGCTCGTGCAGAGCATGGTCGCGCTATGGGGGGACGACGTGAAGAGTGAAGGTACGTCGCGGGTGACCTGGGAGATCGAGCCGGTCGGCGGCGACTCGTGCCGGCTCACCGTGACGCACGACCAGCTACGCGAGGGTGCCAACGATCAGTTGTACGGAGGTTGGCCGATGATCCTGTCTGGGCTCAAAACCTGGCTCGAGACAGGGGAGTTGCTCACGACGCCCGGGTCGCTCATGTACCGCTCATAGCTGGGCGGGATATCCAAAAACTGGGCCGGAGGCCGCTTTCGCGACCTCCGCCCAGTCTTGTTTCGAATCTCACTGTCTTCGAATCTCACTGTCTTCGAATCTCACTGTCGGTGCATGTCGAACGGGCTTGCGCGATTAGGCCTTACCGAGGATCCGGTTCAGCGTGGTGCCGCATACGTGGCACTTGCCCTTGGCCATCTTGGTGCCCTTGTCGTTGACGACTACGTCGCCCTCGAACTCGCGCTTCGCCTTGCATTTCACGCAGTAGGCCTCGCCACTGTACTTCTCGGCCGTCTCGGCCACGCGGTCCTCCTTGGTCATGGTCGGGGGTAAATAGGTGGAACAGGTTGGGGCCCTCTAACCGCTGGGCATGCGCCGATCCCGTTGATCGCGTTCGCGAGCCAGTCTTCGGTCGAGTCGTCTCTTCGGGGAGTCGTCGAGCAGGTCGCCGACCGCCTCGAAAGGCGTCGTCCCCCCTCTCAGGCGAACGAAACTGAGCGTCAGCCTACGTCAGACACGCTCACGCGTGCCGCACGCGCGCCGAACAAGCGCGGCGTTGTGTTTGGCAGCGTGCTCGCAGCGTGCTGACACGGTATCGATGCACAGGGTTATCCACAGGGCGTTCTCGGGGTCGCCCACACCTTTGTCCACAGGTCCGCCCACAGTTGGAAGGCCCAAAGTGAAGCCCCCGGCTTGCTGCCATCCGCCTTCCCCTTGCGAATGGCGCCCGACCGGGGGCTTCGACGCCCCGACGTTAGGAGGTCGCAGTCGGCGCCGTCAACGCTGCGAGGAGCGCTCGAAACGATCGCCTGTGGACAGGGTTGTGGGCGGGGTGGGGATGCGCGGGAGTGTTCCTGTGGACAGGGCGGGATAGGGATGTGCATGCGGCCTATGGCACCGGAGCGGTCGCCCCGCGCCACCTGCGCAGATGGCAATTCCCGCTGTGGATGGGAAAGAAATCGGTGGATTTGGGCAAGCGCAACGACTCTCTGGCGCGGCTGGAACGATCCGTGGCTCCGTCGGGACGATTCCCTGGCGCGGTCGCGACGATGCCCCTTGCGTGGCTGTGCACGGTGACGTGCAGGTGTCGCAGGCCGGCGGTACGGTGCCCGCGTGACTGCTTTAGAGGGATCCGTGCCAGAGAGTTCCGTCGAGGTCCGGCGAAGCGCTCGGCGCCGTCGAACGGTGTCGGCGTATCGCGACGGCGACCGCACCATTGTGCTGCTTCCGGCGCGGATGTCGCGCGCCGAAGAGCAGCGTTGGATCGCGATCATGCTCGAACGGCTAGCCACCCAGGAGCGACGCAGTGCGCGGCGGGCGTCGCGCGGGGACGTCGAGCTTGGCCGCCGCGCTGCGGAACTGTCCCGCCAGTACCTGCGTGAGGTGCCGAAGCCGAAAAGTGTGCGATGGGTGAAGAACCAAGGCTCGCGGTGGGGCTCGTGCACACCGGTCGATGGCACCATCCGGCTGTCCGACCGGCTCGCGACAATGCCCGGCTGGGTCGTCGACTACGTGCTCGTGCACGAGTTGGCGCATCTCATCGAGATCGGTCACGGGCCGCGGTTCTACCGCCTCGTCGATGCGTTCCCAAAGGCCGAGCGCGCGCGTGGCTATTTGCTGGGCGTGGTCGCTGGTGCGGGTTGGGCGGCCGAGCCCGACGCCCTTGACGCAGAGTCCGCCTACGAGGCGGGAGCCGACGACGCACGCGACGACACCCGCGACACCCGCCACGACACCTGCGACGACACAGCCGAGACCAGGCCCGACACCGGAGCTGGCTCCACAAACGGCACGAGCTCCGCAACAGAAGCTGGCCGCACGACGCAGGCTGAGCTCGACGCCCTCTGGTAGCGGGTCGGTCGTAGAACCAGGTCAGTCAGAAGTTTCGCCGGCCGGCCCATCGCTTGGTGGCGTGTCGTTTAGCGTGCGCAGGTCGAAGTCGCTGTCACGGCGGTCCACGAATCCAGGCGGATCGTCGAGGTCATCGACGGTCGGCAACAGGTCAGGGTGTTCCCACAGCGCGTCTCGGCCCTCTGCTCCGCGAGCCTCTCGCAGTAGTTGCCATAGCTGCGATGCCTCGCGCATCCGGCGTGGGCGCAGTTGCAGACCGACCAGGGTGCCGAACGTCTGCTCCGCCGGGCCGCCCGTCGCGCGCCGCCGCCGTACCGTCTCGCGCAAGGCCGATGCGCCCGCGAGCCGGCCCTCTGCCGCTTGCGCCACGACGTCGTCGATCCAGCCCTCGATAAGTGCGAGCAACGTCTCGAGTCGAGTGAGCGCGGCCTGTTGCGCCGGGGTGTTCTCTGGTTCGAATAACCCACCCGTGAGCGCGTCCTGCAAAGCCTCAGGGTTCGTCGGGTCGATCGAGCCGAGCGCCTCCTGCATGCGCGAGGTGTCGACAGTGATGCCGCGCGAGTAGTCGTCGAGCGCCGCGACCAGTCGACCGCGCAGCCACGGGACGCCGGCGAACAACCGGTGACACGCGGCTTCGCGCAGGGCGAGGAACAGTCGCACTTCGTCGGGCGCGACACCAAGACCTTCACCGAAGGCCGCGATGCCGGCGGGGATCAGCGCAGCGTGCCCCACGCCAGCGAGGGGGAGGCCGACATCTGTCGACGAGACGACCTCACGCGACAACGTGCCCAAGGCCTGACCGACCTGGCCGCCGAACATAACGCCGCCCATCTGGCGCATCATCGACAACAGCGGTCCGGTCATGTCCGGCAACGGCCCTGACGACTCGTCGCTATCGAGATCAGTTCCTGGTGGGAAGCCCGGAAGTCCGAGCCCGGCAAGGCCCCCCGCGCTGGCCAGGCCGCCGGTGAGCTCGCCACTGAATGCCTCGACGACTTTGCTTGCGACCGGCTCGACGAGCTCGGCCCAGGTCGGCAGGGTCGCTTCGATCCACTCGGCACGACTCCATGCGCTGGCCGATGTCGTCGCAGCCGGGAACGACGTGGTCGGGTCGAGCCACAACTCTGCGAGCCGGATCGCGTCGGTGACCGCACTGCGCTCCGCTGGTCCGATCGACGGGTCGTCGCCCGCCGCTGCCTGGCGCGCAACGTCCTTGGCCAGATCCCAGTTCACCGGGCCGCCCTGCCACGACAGCATGTCGGCGAAGCGATGCAACGCGCTGCTGATGTCGGCGCCACCGAAGTCGCCGAAACCCATCCCGCCCGCGCCGCCAGTGCCACCAGAGCCGCCAGTGCCACCAGAGCCGCCACCGCCGGGGCCACCAGAGCTGGGATCATTAGGGTCGCCCGGCTTGCCGAAGCCGAAGGGAATCTCGCTCACCGCTGCTCCTCGGGCAAGATGGGCTCCATGACGGGGAAGAGGCAGGATCGATCGTGGGTCCGCCTGGCCACGTCCGTGCCTTCCAAAGTAGTCGTGCGGGGGAGCCGATGAGTACTGAAGAGCAGCCGGTTCGCCCACGGCGCAGCCCTCGCCCGCGTCGCGTGGGTCCCGTCGTCGCTGTGACAGGCGCTGCGCACGGCGTCGGTGAGCTTCTCGTGCGCCGGCTCTCGTCGTCCGCTTCGGTGAAAAAAGTGATCGCGATCGACACGATCCGAGGCGATGTCCCCGAGGCGACGTGGCGGCTCGTCGATGTCCGCGAGCCAGCACTCGTCGACCGGCTCTCTGGTGTCGACGTTCTTGTCCATCTCGCCGTCGACAGCAGCGTGGACCGCGACGACGCTGACTTACGGAGCGCGCATGCCCGGGGCACGGCGACGGTCTTGACCGCAGCGCCGGCCGCGGGGGTCAGTCACGTCGTGCTCGTCACCAGTGCGATGGTTTATGGCGCTCTCGCGGACAATCCCGTGCCGCTGCCCGAGGACGCCGAACTGCAGGCAACTGCCGACAGCGCCTGGATGGGCGACCTGCTCGAGATCGAGCGGCTCGCGGCTCAGGCGCCGCGGACACATCCCGGCCTCCTGGTGACGGTGCTGCGTCCGGCTGCGCTCGTTGGCGGTGGCGTCGACACCATCTTCACTCGGCATTTCGAGGCGCCACGGTTGCTTGCGGTCAAAGGATCACGCACCTGCTGGCAATTCTGTCACGTCGACGATCTGCTCTCCGCGCTCGAACTCGTTGTCAGCGGCGGATTGCGCGCGCCGGTTGACGACGAGGCCGGCGATCAGGTGCCCAGCGGCCATCTGGTTGTCGCGGTCGGTAGCGAGGGTTGGCTCGACCAGGACGACGTTGAACGAGTGACGGGCAAGCGGCACATCGAGTTGCCGTCCTCCGTCGCCTTCGGCACCGCCGAGCGATTGCACCGTCTCGGTGTCACGCCCGCGGGCTCCAGTGACTTGCAGTTCCTCGTGCATCCGTGGGTGGTCGATCCAACGCGGTTGGCCAAGGCCGGCTGGCGGGCTGCCTACGACAACGAAAGCGCGTTGGCGGTCGCGGTCGCCGAATCTGCGGGTCGGTTGGCCATCGGCGGTCACCGGCTCGGACGCCGAGATGCGGCCGCAGGTGCAGCCGTCGGTGCCACCGTCGCTTTGGTCGGGACGGCGGCGCTGGTGCGGCGGGCGAGGCGGCGCCGGCATGGCTGAACCTTCCGTCGAGGCCGACCGTACGACCCTGCAGACGCCAGCTGGCGTCGTCCGCCTCGTCGGTATTCGAGACCTACCGCTGTCGGTCGATGAGGTGCTCGCCGCGGTGGCTGATCCCGCTGCTGGAGGCACCACCGTGTTCATCGGGACTGTTCGATCTGCAGACGGCGGGCGTGAGGTGAACTCGCTGCGCTACGAGGCGCATCCCGACGCGATCGTCGTGCTGCGCGACGTGGCGCAGGAGGTTGCGGAAAAGCACGACGCCATTGCGATCGCCGCCGTTCACCGCACCGGCCTACTTGCCATCGGTGATCTTGCGGTCGTCGTCGCAGTCGCCGCTGCACATCGCGGGGAGGCTTTCGCCGCAGGCAAGGAGTTGATCGACGAGGTGAAAGCGCGGGTGCCGATGTGGAAATAGCAAAGCTTTACCGACGGCTCGGTCGCATGGGTGGGCATCGAGACTACGCTTGACATCGAAAGCTGAAGGCATCGAAGGGACAGTCGTCAGATCATGGGAGTCTTGCTGTGGTTGATGATTCCGGTCGCCTTTTTGATTGCGGGAACGATCTACGCCTCGATCCGTAGCCGCCCGCGGCGACCGACCGCGATGCAGGATTCAATGGCGTCTTTTTCGAGATTTCGCCGCGCACTAGCCGCCAGCACG
>DASYAG010000023.1:0-2565 GCA_036501485.1 Acidothermaceae bacterium
AGCCGAGCCGGATGCCGCGGAGTAGGGCGCGCGCACCTCGCGATACGGTGGCGAAGGAGTCGGCGATGACTGATATGGACGCAGAATTGTCGGCCGGCAACGATGACGAAGTCGATCCCCGCTGGCTGCGCTCGCGCACCCGCCTCCTGGACGCGGCGGTCGATCTACTGCGGACCGGGGGTATCGAAGCCGTCACGATCGATGCAGTCACCAAAGCTTCAAAGGTTGCCCGCACGACTCTTTACCGCCACTTCGGCTGCTCGTCTGACCTCCTTGCCGCCACGCTCGAACGGCTCCTCCCTCCGGTCACGCCGCCGCCGTCGACAGGATCGTTGCGCGACCGGCTCGTCGAACTGGTGTGCCGCCAAGCGACGCTCTACGAAGACGCACCGCTGCATCCGACGACCCTGGCCTGGATAGCCCTGCGGTCCACTGACAACGGTGCCGACGACGCCCGCGACTGGCAACGATGCAAAGGCACACTGCAGGCACGCGTCGTCGAGCACTACCGCCAACCGTTCGAAGCCATCCTGCAAAGTCCCGACGCCCACACTCAACTCGGCGAGTTCGACCTCGAGCTTGCCCTGTGCCAACTCGTGGGGCCGCTGCTGTTCGCATGGATGATCGGTTTGCGTGTCATCGACCACCAAGACTGCGCCCGGATCGTCGATGATTTCCTCGCCGCCCACAAACTCGACGACACCACAAATACATCCCAGGACGCCTAACTGCACCTCGGCGCCGCAGACGGGAAACCGCTGCATCGTCTTCACCGACCACATCAGGAGCCGACTAGCGGCAAACATCCTTTGCACGGTGCCGTCGAGGCCGCAAATGAATGGCGACCGGTTATCGAGCCTGGCTCCCGAGGGCCAAGGGCGGCGCGAGATCGCCGTGAGTTCGGGTTGTTATTCCCCCACTGCGGGCTGCCCGACGACGATCGCGTCACGCTCATCCGCCAAGGCCAAGGCGGCGGCGTAGCCGTGCACATGCCTGCGCATGCGGCGCCCGGCAGCCCTGCTGTCACGATCCCGGATCGCGTTGGTGATCGCCCGGTGCGCCTGGGTTGTCACCGCGCGAACCTCGGTATCGACGAAGGCGGCGTTTTCAGTGCCGGCGTAGATCGCCTGCGATAGCGCGCTCATGAATCCCGTCAGCAGCTCGTTGCGACTGGCCACTGCCACACCCACGTGCCAGTCCAGGTTGGCCTGCAGGAACTGCGCGAGGTCGGCCTCGGGCTCGGCGATCGCCGCGTTGGCCCGATCCAGTTCGGTGAGGTCCTCGTCGGCCCGGTTGCGGGCGGCCAGCTCGGCGCAGAACGGTTCCAGGGCCTCCCGGGTCTCCATCAGGTCGACGAGTTTGATGCGCCTGCCGCGGATGAGCATGCTCACCGAGTTCGCCATCGACTTGGTGGTCGGTCGCTGAACAAACGCACCGCCTGCACGCCCGGTCTTGACCCGAACGAGGTTTTGCACTTCCAGAATGCGCAGCGCCTCGCGGACGGTAGCCCTGCTCATCTGCGCTTGTTTGACCAGCTCACGCTCTGCGGGCAGCGGGTCACCCTCGACGAGTTCACCCGTCAGGATCCGCTCACGGAGCTCGCCGGCAAGCACTTCGGACGCCTTGGGGACCTCGACCGGGCCCAGCCTGAACTCGGATTGCGAACGCGGGTTCGCAGGATCGGCTGCTTCCATCGCACGCCCCTTATGGTTTATGGTCAGACCTAAGATACCATTTACTATGTCGGCCGTGCAGAACCTGGACCTGGCGCGTGGCCGCGGCGGCAGGAGAAACGCCAATGCACTTAGAGCTTTCCGACGAACAGGAACTGTTCACGACTTCGCTCCGCGAATGGTTGGACCAACGCGCCGGCTCGTCGTCGGTCCGTAGCTGGTTGGACACCGGCGATCCCGCCGCCTTCGAGCGGCTCTTCGTCGACGAGGGTTGGGCCGGCGTCGGCTTCGACGAGGACCTGGGCGGCCAAGGCGGCGGCCTGCTGGAATTGGCGCTAACGGCGCGCGAGCTCGGGCGCGCTGCGGCGCCGTCGACTGGCTGGCTGCAGTCGGCGATCATCGTCCCGGCTCTTTCCAACGAACCAGCGTTGGTGCGCGCGGCGACGGAATCTGGCGACGTGACCGCGTTGGCGGTCCGGGCGGACCGCATCCCGGCGCCGGTGACGTCGGTGCAGAGCCGCACGGGTCGACTGCACGGGCGGATACCGTGTGTACTGGGCGCCGCTCGGTCGCGGCGGTTGGTAGTGCCGGTAGCCGATGGCGAGGCCACGTCGCTGTGGCTGGTGGACGGCGCTGATGGGGGGGTCGGGGTCCACCCCCGGCCGCTGCTGGACCGTTCGCGCGATGTCGCCGATGTCGTCCTTGACGGCGTCGCGGCACGCCGCCTCGATATCGACGCCACCGCCGCCCTCGGTGAAATCGCCACCAGAGCAGCGATTCTCGTTGCCGCCGACGCGCTGGGCGCAGCTGAACGGATGCTCCAACTGGCCGTCGACTACAGCAAACAGCGCCAGCAGTTCGGCCGGCCGATCGGCTCGTTTCAGGCGGTCAA
>DASYAG010000024.1:0-25044 GCA_036501485.1 Acidothermaceae bacterium
CTGACCGCCTCACCGGGCTGGATCGCCTCGGAGTCCTCGATCAGGTCACCGAACTCGGAGTCGCCGTCCTCGCCGAGGGGCGTGTGCAGCGAGATCGGCTCACGACCGTACTTCTGGACCTCGATGACCTTCTCAGGGGTCATGTCGAGCTCGGCGGCGAGCTCTTCGGGGGTCGGCTCGCGACCGAGATCCTGCAACATCTGGCGCTGGACGCGCGCGAGCTTGTTGATGACTTCGACCATGTGCACGGGGATCCGGATCGTGCGGGCCTGGTCGGCCATCGCGCGGGTAATCGCCTGGCGGATCCACCACGTGGCATACGTCGAGAACTTGTAGCCCTTGGTGTAGTCGAACTTCTCGACAGCGCGGATCAGCCCGAGGTTGCCCTCTTGGATCAGGTCGAGGAAGAGCATGCCGCGACCGGTGTAGCGCTTCGCGAGTGAGACAACGAGCCGCAAGTTGGCTTCCAGCAGGTGGTTCTTCGCCCGCCGGCCGTCTTCGGCGATCCACTCGAACTCCTTGCGGAGCTTGACTGTGAGCTTCTCACCGGAGTTGAGCTTCTCCTCGGCGAACAGCCCGGCCTCGATGCGCTTCGCGAGCTCGACTTCCTGCTCGGCGTTGAGCAGCGGCACCTTGCCGATCTGCTTCAGGTAGTCCTTGACCGGGTCGGCGGTCGCGCCGGCGCTTACCAGCTGCGCCTGGGGCTCGCCGTCGTCCTCGACGACAACCTCGACAGGCTCGTCGTCCTCGTCGACTTCCTCGGCCGCGTCGCCGACCACGATCGCCGCAGCCGGGTCAGCGGGGTCAACGGCATCGGCGACGACATCGACGTCGACACCCACGATGTCTACCTCGACATCGACGAGATCCACTTCGAGCACGACGTCGTCTGCGAAGACGTCAGGATCGACGTCAGCCTCGAGGTCTGTGTCGAGGTCGGCGACGATGGCCGGGTCGACCACCAATGCGACCGGAGCGGCCTTGGCAGCCTTCGTGGCCGCCGCCTTCGCCGGCGGCCGGCCGTTGCTCGTGGGTTCAGACAGGTCTGTCGCGGCGTTGAGATTGCCCCTGGCCTTCGTGGTAGCTCCCATGGTCTTGGCGCTCGTAATCGCGTCTTCGGTTCGGCTCATGGCCGCGGTCTTCAGTGCCACGCTCGTCGTCTGGACATGTTGGCTCGCGGATCAATACCGCTGGGCCGGAACCCGGTCGCGCATGGTCCCGCCATTGTAGCCACGGCAACGACTCTGCACGGGCGCCCGGCGGTCAAGGCGTGAGCCGATCATGCATCGTGAAGACGGTCGTGGTCGCCGAACCAGCCGCAAACGGACGCAATCCAGCCTGGACGTCGATCATCAGCGGGTTCGGGGAGTCCGCCAAGCCTGCTGCCTGGCGGGCATAGAGCGACACATCGTGGCTGGCCACGACGTTGTGCTCGTCGTCGGCGAACCGATAAATCAACCGCTCAACGCTCTGGCCGGACACCGGTGGGTCGGCTGCGTCGAGGTGGGTCACGATGTCATTCACGTTTTCGATGCTCAGCACCCTGGTGCCGCTGCCCTGGGCGACTGGCTTGGAGCTGATCGGTGAGCCTGCGGCCACCACCTGCTTCACCTGTACGCGCCCGCCGTTAAACGTTGGGTCGCCGGCCAGATCCATCGCGACGATGCCGCCCTCGCTGTGCCCCACCAACAAAACCTCAGCGCCGCGCGGCACGAGCGCAGCGTCAATCGCCTCCCGTACGCAGGTGGTGTAGTTCGTCGTCGTCCGGACGAGCGCCGCGCCAGCCCCAAGGAGATCCTCGGGGTCTGGTGTGTTGGTCATGCTCCGCATACCAGACAGCACGACGACGTAGCGTGCTACACCGTCGCCGCCCACCACCCGCTGCACCGCAATCGATGCCGCGGGCTGATCCTCGAGATCGCCGACCCGGTCGAGCATCGCGCCGATGGACGGCGGCGGCTGACGGCCCCACGACGGCGCGTAGCTCGATATCGAGACACTCCCGCCCGCTCGCTCGCCGTGCGGAACCAGCGGCGCAAGCGGCAAGCCGAACACGGGATCAACGGACATTGGCCGATCCTGCGCAACGTCGACACGAAATCGGACGGACGGCGAAAACAACTCGAGCAGCATCTGCGTGTGCGGCGCTGCAAAGCCCGTGATCGCATTGGCGAGCGCTGCGCTATCGCGAGTGCCATCGTGCAATGCGCGGCTCGGATCAAGCGTGACCTCTAGCGGCAACGTGACCAGCCATCGTTCGAGCGCCGCCACTTGATGCGACGGGAGGTCGTCGACGTACTGCTCCTTCGCGATAACCGCTCTGAGGAGCACTGAGTCGACCGCGAGGCGCGCGCCCAGACCAGCGAGTCCGCGTGGCCCACCTGCGGCGCCCAGAATGGCTGCCTCGGCTCGAGCCGCACCCATCGGGTCGAACATCGCGCTCACAAACAGTTCAGACGAGCCCGCGAGTGCGGCCACTTGGAAACCGGCGCGTGCCATCGACGCCGCCGCCTCGCCCCACACCGATGACATGCGAGCAAGTTCTTCGTAATCGACCATCTCGGCCGCACCGTTCACAAGCGAATGCCGCCGACGACAACCCGGCCAACGTCGATGGCGCCCCGCACGACCACGTGCTCAGCTGCAAGCTCAAGTTTGCGCAGTCGCGCTTTCTCTGCATCGACATCATCGGAGTACCGAAATACCGTCTGCGCTGCCCCGCGCAGAAGGTCGGCAACGGCAC
Source organism: Acidothermaceae bacterium (assembly GCA_036501485.1). GTDB lineage: Bacteria > Actinomycetota > Actinomycetes > Acidothermales > Acidothermaceae > PALSA-607. The sequence goes on from DASYAG010000024.1 coordinate 2,744, forward strand.
CGAACTGTTGTCGCCGGTGATCGACCCTAGTGCGAAATGCGTCGGCTGCGATCGACGTCCAGATTGCTTGGGCAGCAGCCTGCACGAGTTGCGCGCCAGCCATCTCGACCTGCGCCGCACGCAGGTTGAGCTCTAGCCCGATCTCCTCGATATCCGACACCGCACCACCAATTCGCCGTAGCCGTTCTGATATAGCGCCGTGCCGACACCGCGCCCGTTCCGACGAACCTATGAGTCGCGGGTTGCACCACGGTTGGCCGCGCAAACTTCGGTGGAAAGCGGTACCGGCTGTGGAGAGTCAAGACCGATAGGGGGGACGGCGAGCCATACCCTCGTGACATGCCATGGCTACCTCCCGACTTCACGCACGCGGTGCGTGTAGACGTCGATGCCGAACATCATTTGCGGCCGATCCGGGCATCAGACGTCGACCTCGACATGGTCGCCGTCATGGGGTCACAAGCGCGACTGTGGTCGATATTCGGCCCGGCCTGGGAGTGGCCATCGGCTTCGATGACGCGGGAGCAGGACCGCGCGGATCTGGCCCGACACGAAGCAGAGATCGAAGCGCATGAGTCGTTCAACTATGCGCTGTTCGACACCGCGGAATCCAAGCTGTTGGGCTGCGTGTACATCGACCCGCCGGAGAAGTCAGGAGCGGACGCGGAGATCTCGTGGTGGGTGGTCGATGAGCTTGTCGGCAGCACGACCGAGACGGCGCTCGACGAACTCGTTCCGCACTGGATCGTGACAACCTGGCCGTTCGAGAGCGCGCGGTACATCGGTCGTGACATCCCCTGGGCGCAATGGCTTGAGCTGCCCGAGGCCGAAGCGCCCTAACTACGCGCCTGCCTTCGCTGCGGCCTTCATCTCTTTCTTGTGGTCGCGGACCTTCTGCAACGATTCCGGGCTGGTGACGTCAGCGACCGACCGGAAGCTGCCGTCCTCGCCGTACGCGCCCGCAGCCTCGCGCCAACCTCGTGGCCGGACGCCACGCTGTTTGCCCAACAAGGCCACGAAAATCCGCGCCTTCTGCTGACCGAATCCGGGCAGCGTCGCTATCCGGCCGTGCAACTCCGCGCCGGATTTTGCGCCTTTCCACACCGCCTCGGCGCTGCCTTCGTAGTCGGCGATCAAGAGCCGCGCAAGTGCCTGCACTCGGCCCGCCATAGCGCCGGGGAAACGGTGAATTGCCGGCGGCCCCACGAACAACGTGACGAACTTTTCCGGGTCGTACTCAGCAACGTCGTAAGCGTTCAGATGATCGACACCCATCCGCTGCGCGAGCACGTACGAGCCGGCGAAGGCCCGCTCCATCGGGAACTGCTGGTCGAGCAGCATGCCGACGAGCAAGGCCAGCGGATCGCGGTCGAGCAACGCGTCGGCGTCCGGCTGTTGGGCAATCTGAAGAGTCATGGCGGAGCTCCGTCCGGTCGATGCTCAAAGCCTCGCAGATCCGCCCCGACATGGGAAAGGTGGTTAGTACCAGCCGCCAGCCGGCAGTTGCTCACCGACCGGCACCTCGACGTCGAGCACATTGCCAGGTGGCGCCAGCGGACACGCCCACGCCGCGTCGTAAGCACATGACGGGTGGTAGGCGAAGTTGAAGTCGAGCACCATCGTGCCCGCCGCGCCATCGCTGCCGAGGTCGGCGCCCTTAGCCGTGTCGATCAGGTAGCGGCCACCACCGTACGTCGTCTGGTTCGCCGTCCGATCGCGCAACGGTATGAACAGTCCTCCGCCATAGCTGCGCAGCGCCCACACGTCGAGGCTGCCGACGTCCGGAATGACGACCCGACCAACGCGATCGAAGGGCACCATGCCGTCGGTCCCCGTCGCGACGTCGATGTGCAAGTCCTCGACATCGCCATCAAGTGGCAGTTCGAACCGCCACGCCGGGTCGTAGGCCTTAACCGGGACACCGGTGAAAGCGGCACGACGGTCGGCTGCGATCGGCGACTGCGGATGATGCGCGAACAGATCGTCACGCTCGGCAGACCACATGGCATGCGCCTGCGCCACGTCGGTGGCCGCCCGGACGGCCGTGTAGACGGCGTGCACCCGGCGGCGCCAGTCGAGCAAGGTCAACCCGTGATGGTCCATATTCCTACCTCGTCGGTGGTTCGTCGGGTTGACAGATTCATACGACTCACGAACTCGCCCAAAGTTGATCTGCGGCAGTTGCGAACGCGGCCATCGCGTCGGCGAGGCCGATGCGTTGTGCAGCGGGTACGCGTTCGATGATGGCTTGGAGGTCACGTCGTCGGCGTGCGGTCACTGTGCGCACGACTTGACGTCCGGCTGTTGTCAGTTCGAGATGCGTTTCGCGTCGATTATCCGCCGGAACAGTGCGTTCGACCAGGCCGGCGGCGATTAGTCGGTCGACCATGCGCATGGCCGTCGACGGCGCGACGTCTAGCGCCGCAGCCAACCCGCTCAGGTTGGTCGCGGCACCGTGCAAGACGACGAGCATCCGGTACTGAGGCAGCGTCACGCCCTTGGCACCGGCAATCGACCGTGCCGACACTGCCACCAATGCTCGGGAGGACGCCAGAAGTGCGTCCACGATCTCATCGACGGTCGGGGTATCCACCATCACCACCCAAGGATTGCCTGGTTTGCTTTATACATGCTAATGGTTGCATAATGCAAATGTGTCTTTGATCTCCGCGCCCAGGCTCAAGAGCAGTGCCGCGGCGTCCAGTCCAGCCGGTTTGCTCGTACTGGCGCTCATCGTGGGCGTCGGAGCCGGATTCGGGGCAGTCGGTTTCCGTTATATGATCAGCGGCCTGACCAGGCTGTTCAGCGGTTACGCCGACTACGCCGGACATGGCCATGTGGCCAACCCGCACCTTCCCTGGCTCGGCCACTGGTTTGTGATCTTCGTCCCCGTCGTGGCCGGGCTGCTCTATGGGCCGCTGGTCTACCGGTTCGCCCGCGAAGCCCGCGGCCATGGTGTCCCCGAGGTTATGGTCGCCGTCGCACGAGACGGTGGCCGGATCCGGCCCCAAGTCGCCGTCGTCAAAGCCATCGCCAGCGCGTTGTGCATCGGCGGCGGCGGATCGGTTGGACGTGAGGGCCCGATCGTGCAGATCGGGTCAGCGTTGGGCTCATCGCTCGCCCAGCTCCTTCATCTCGACGAGCGCCGCATCAAGTTGCTGGTCGCATGCGGAGCAGCCGGCGGCATCGCCGCCACCTTCAACGCTCCGTTAGCCGGGGTCTTCTTCGCGATGGAGATCATTCTGCGGCGATGGGAGACGCACTCATTCGGCATGATTGTGCTGGCGTCTGTAACGGCGAGCGTCATCGGTCGTGCAGTGCTCGGCAACAATCCATTCCTGACGCTGCCGAGCTTCCACATCGACCACCTCGTGCAGTACCCGCTATTCGCTCTTCTCGGGATCGTCGCGGGCCTCGTCGGTGTGGTGTTTTCCCGGGTGCTTTATGCGATCGAAGACGCCTGCGACTGGGCGTGGCATGGCCCGGAGTGGTTGCGCCCAGCGGCGGGCGGCGTGCTGCTCGGTGGCCTATTGCTCGTCCTACCGGAAATGTATGGCGTTGGATACCCGGTACTCGGTCGAGCCGTCGCCGGCGAATACACGGTTGCCTTCCTCATTGCACTGCTTGTGGGCAAGCTCGCTGCGTGCAGTCTCACGATCGGCATCGGCGGCTCAGGCGGTGTATTCGCGCCAAGCCTCTTTTGCGGAGCGATGACCGGGGCGATCTTTGGTGACATCGTGCACTCCGTTGCGCCGCAGGTCGGCGGCTCGCTCGGTGCTTATGCGCTCGTCGGCATGGGCGCGGTGTTTGCTGGCGCGGCCCGTGCACCGATCACCGCCGTCGTGATTTTGTTTGAGCTGACCGGCGAATACACCATCATCTTGCCCCTAATGCTCGCCATCGTGCTCGCTACAGGCGTCAGCCACCTCGTCTCTCACGACACCGTGTATACACGGAAGTTGCTGCGCCGCGGCATAGACATCGACGAGCCCGCAGCCGCAACAATGCGTCGGCAGCCTGTGACTGCGTTCATGGTGACCCCGCCCCCCGCCATTGCCATCAACGTCGATCTACGAGCTGTGGCGAGCAGATTCGCCGCCACCGGTGACAGCGCACTACCCGTCCTCGACGAAACCGGCCGCTACGTCGGCATGCTCAAAGCGCACGACCTGATGGACGCGCTGGCGGCTGGCAATGCCACCGATATCGCTGCGCTGACCGCCCCGGTCGACCCTGTCACCATCGGCAGCTCGATCGGCCAGGTACTGCGTCGCCTCGACGCCGGGGAGAGCGCTGTCGCCGTCACCGATGATGACGGTGCACTGGTGGGATGGGTACGTCACCGCGACATCCTCGCTGCGCTCGCCACTGAACGGGAGGAACTTGACTCGATCCCTGCGGCGGCTAGAAGGCGACGAGCTGCGGACGTCGCAAAACCGTCTTGGCTGCGGCGAACACACCGCGGTAACCCAGCCGCTTCGGGCAACGTCACATGAGTATTCGCATAGAGGACTACGCCCTGCTGGGGGATTTGCAAACCGCGGCGCTGGTTAGCACAGCCGGCTCGATCGACTGGATGTGCGTACCCCGGTTTGATTCCCCAGCGTGTTTCGCCGCGTTGGTGGACAGGCCGGAGGCGGGACACTGGCTACTCGCACCAGCGGCCGGCGGCGTATGCACGCGCCGCCGTTACATCGACGACACCTTGGTGCTGGAAACCGAGTGGGTCACCCCCGAAGGCACTGCACGGGTCACCGATTTCATGCCGCCTCGCGGTGATGCACCGCACGTCGTCCGTATCGTGTCGGGAGTCATTGGCACGGTGGCGATGCGAACCGTGCTGCGGTTGCGTTTCGACTACGGCCGTGTCCTGCCATGGGTGCGCCACGATGGCGATCAGATGATCGCCGTCGCGGGGCCCGACACCGTGCGACTGCGGACCGCAGTAGGCGTGCATGGCGAGAACTGGTCGACGGTGTCGGAGTTCACCGTCACTGCTGGGCAGCGAGTGCCTTTCGTGCTCACCTGGGGACCGAGCCACCTGGAACTGCCAGCGCCTGTCGATGCCGAAACAACACTTGCAGATGCGCTGGACTTTTGGAGCGACTGGTCGAGTCACGGAACGTCTGTCGACGGCCCCTACCGCGATGCCATCAAGCGCTCCCTCCTCACGTTGAAGGCGCTCACCTACCAACCAACTGGCGGGATCGTCGCCGCCCCCACCACGTCACTACCGGAGCAGATCGGCGGCTCGCGTAACTGGGATTACCGCTATTGCTGGCTGCGCGACTCCACCTACACCCTGCAGGCGTTGCTAGCGGCCGGGTATGTGGCTGAAGCGAAAGCGTGGCGCGAATGGCTGCTGCGCGCTGTTGCCGGCGATCCGGCCGAGTTGCAGATCATGTACGCACTCGACGGCACCAGGAGACTGCCGGAAACCGAGTTGGGGTGGCTCGCCGGCTACGAGCAGTCAACGCCGGTTCGCACCGGTAACGCCGCGTCAGACCAGCTCCAACTGGATGTGTGGGGCGAGACGCTCGACGGCCTGGCGCTGGCCCGCGAAGCAGGCATCGCGGCGAACGAAGATGCATGGGACCTTCAAGTCGCGCTCATGAACCACCTCGAAGGCGCCTGGGACCGACCCGACAACGGGCTGTGGGAGATGCGGGGTGCCCGCCGCCACTTCACTCACTCCAAAGTGATGGCGTGGGTGGCAGCCGACCGGATGGTGCACGCCGTCCGGACTCACCCCAAGCTGGATGGCCCCGCGCAGCGGTGGGAAGAACTCAGGGACACCATCCACGCGGACGTACTCGAGCACGGATACGACCAGCGGCGCAACACCTTCGTGCAGTCGTACGGTGCATCCGCGCTCGATGCCAGCGTGCTGATGATTCCGCGCGTCGGCTTTCTTCCGGGCACTGATCCCCGGGTGCTCGGCACCATCGCCGCCGTCCAAGACGGACTGACCGAAGACGGCCTAATCAGGCGCTACCAAACCGCCGACGCCGACGACGGTTTGACGGGCGGAGAGGGCCTGTTCATCGCCTGTTCGTTCTGGCTTGTCGACGCCCTCCACCTCAGTGACCAGCGGGCCGCGGCCACGCAGCTCTTCGAGCGACTCCTCACGCTGCGCAACGACGTCGGGCTACTCAGCGAGGAATGGGAACCGACCACCGGTCGGCTGCTAGGCAACATGCCGCAAGCGTTCAGCCACTTCCCGCTAGTGACGAGCGCCCTCCAACTGCACGCGGGCCGACCGCACCAAAGCAACGAACCTATCGAGCACCCCGGCACGCCGGCGGCCAAGCGGGTAGGTCAGTGAAGTGCGAGCTGTGAGGCGGCGGCGATGATTGCGCCGCCGGTCATGTCGAGCGCCGGCTCGTCGGTCTGCCACGACCGCACGTCGTCAACGAAGCTCGCCGTCGAGGTGTCGAACGGGGCGAACTTGTCGACGCCATTGGTCGGGCACTGACGCATCCCGTCCTGCAGACCGCCGAGCCCGCCTTCGAAGTTCGAGTTGTCGTTGGGCCCGTTGACGACCGCACCGACGTCGAGAGCCGGGCCGACGCCGTGCAGGTTTCCGCTGAGATTGGCGACCTGGTGCTGCATGCAGTCAGGGAACGTCGAGCCCTCGCCGACCATGAAACTGGTGCCCCACGCGTTGGCGCCGAAGAGCCAGTCGCGTTGTTCGGTGGCGAACGCGTCGAAGCTGTGGTCGCCAGTCAGTGCGGTGTACCAGGCCTCCATCGCGATCCACCCGAACGTGTGGGAGTCGACGTCGAACTGATTGATGTCGCCCGCCGCGCGGAAGGTGTCACTGGTCGCGTGCGAGGCGCCAAGCTCAACCTGACGCTTCAGATCCTTGATGAGCGCCGACTTGCTGACCGCGAGCTTCGGGTTGCCTGCGGCAGCCATCGCGTGCACCAAGTCGGTGTGTGCGAGTGCGCTCACGTCGTAGAGATTGAAGGTGTCGCCGGCCGACGCGTCGTCGGCGATGTAGTCCTTCGCAAAGCCGGCAGCAGCCGTCAGGTACGGCAGCGCGTTGTGTGAAAGTTCCTGAGCGGCTAGCGCGATTTCGGTCGCGCCCAACTCCATGTCGTCGTGCCAGGTCGTCTCCGGGTAGTACGCCTCGGGATCGGCAGTCACGAGCGGGGACGGCGGGTTGCTGGTGTTCGCCATCGAGTACAGCGACGCTGCCTCTTCGTACTCGTACTGTGCGCGCGCCGGATTCGTCGCGGCGTCGACCTGCGCCGCGAGTGCGAATGCGGCCGACACCCGACCGACCAGGTTCGGGCTGATCTTGTGGCCCGGCGCAGCCGCCTCGAAGACCGGACGGTCAACAGCTGCGTAGCGGTCCATGGGGTCGGTGTCGGTGGCGTCCGCCTGCGGGAGCCGCCACAGGTCGTGGTCGCCGTTGAAGGTCGGGTCGACCGTGTCGCTGCCATTCCCAGTGCCGACGCCCACCTGTAAGTACAGCGTCTTGGTCGACATCTGCCACATCTTGTCGAGCCATTTCTCGCCGTACGCGGCTTCGGTCTTCAAAGTGGACGGCGCGGTATTGCCCAATGCGCGCTCGCTTGCGTAGAGCACGACGTCGCCATAGGCGGCGGTGTGGGTGAACTTCAAGTAGTCGCCTGCGTCATACCAGCCACCCTCGGCATTGACGGTCGGCGCACCCTTGATCTTCACCAATGGGGAGTCCGGAACCAGCGAGTCATCGCTTGTGGTGTCGACGAAGTCAGGAGTTTGGTACACGGTGGCGTGCGCGTCGTTCAAGTGAGCGGGCTGCCGATTCAGTGGCCCAGGGATAACATCGGCGCCATCGCGTTGCACTTGGTAGAAGTTGACGCCGTCGGCAACGACCTGGCCGTAGAGACTGGCGGCGCTCTGGATTGCGAATGACGGCGACTGAGCACTGGCGTCGCCGTGGACGGTCAAGTGGTACGTACCAAGCGCGTGCAACCCGTTGAACGTGATGTCGTAGACGTCGGGATAGTTCGTGTTCCACGGCCCGCGGTTCGTGGTGCCGACATTGCCGTGCGCTACAACGTGATTCGCGCCATCGACGACGTCCCAAGTCGCGTGCTTCACCCGGTGGTTCGCCATCAGGTACGCGTGCTTCGCGTCGCTTGGCAGGTAGCCCACCTGGTCGACGCGGATCTCCGCCACGGGTGTCGGTTGGGTGGCGACAGCGGCAGTTGGCGCGGCCGCCAGCGAGCCGAGCGCAACGCCGGCGAACAGCACGGCGGCCCCCGGCAGGCTGACCCACTTCGATAGGCGCGGACGGCGTGTGCGACCCATGATCGTTACCTGACTGTTAGGAAGCCTTCCTACCGACACCGCAGGGTAGGTCTGGACATGGGCGCCGTCAATGGGCGCGGCCAGCAGTGTCGATGCGGCTCGCTCGGGAGTGTGGCCGCGGCTCGGCCCAGCTCACTGCGGCCGGCGCGCGACCCAGATCACGGGCTCAGCCGTCATCACGATTTCGTCGGATTGGTTGAGCGTCGTCCACCGCACGACTACCGTGCCCCAGCCTGGGCGTGAGCGCGACGGTGTGCTCTCCAGCACCTCGAGATTCAGGCGAAGAATGTCGCCGGGCCGGGCCGGCCGCGGCCATTTCAAACTTCGTACCTCGATGCCAATCAGTCCGTTGGGGAGGTCGTTGAGCGCCGACTCGACGGCCATCCGCATCGACAGGGAGGCGGTGTGCCACCCGCTGGCCGCCAGACCGCCGAAGAAGCTGGAGCCGGCGGCCCCCGGATCGGTGTGGAAGTACTGCGGGTCGAACTGTTGCCCGAACTCGACGATGTCGTGCTGCGTCAAGGGCAGCGGGCCGCCCGTGAAGACCTGCCCTGGGGTCAGGTCCTCCAAGTACAGCGTCACCGGTTGTACAGCGTCATCGGCTCGACCCCTCTCAGGAGCGAGATTCTAGGCAGACCCCGGAGTACCGCGGCGCTGCGGAAGGCTTTGACGAAGCGGACATTTGCGCCTCTAGGAATTCCACGAGAAGTAGGGCCCAAGAACACGCTGACCTGCGGGTTTACTGGCCCGCCTGCGAGCTTGATTCGTGAAATTCGGTGCCGATAACTCGCACGTGCTCGCCGCCTCCCGCGCCACCCAACTCCTCGCCGAGTTCCTTGCGGTCGTCTCGGCGTTGCCCGACGCTGAGTCGGCGCTCGCCGCCGGCGTCGAAGGTGCTGCGCTGGCGTTGGAGGCACAGGTCGCGGCCGTGGTCTGCAACGGCCGAGCCCGCACATCGACCGGCTTCCGTGCCGACGGCGTCCCGCACGAAGAACTTGCGGAGGTGGCGGCCGGCGATCGACAACTCATAACTGTGCCGACGGCACACCTCGTCACTGTGCCGACGGCACACCGGCTCGCGCATGCAATTGCCGTATCCGTGGGTTCGCTTGACGGGCACCTCGTGGTCGCCCGCGTAGGTGACGAGCCTTTCAGCCCCGAGGAGGTCAACCTCGCGCGCGGCATGGCGAGGGTCATGGACATGACGTTCCAGATGCTGCACACGCTCGACTCGGAGCGACAGCTGCGCGACCGCAGCGAGCGGCAGGCGGCAGAGAACGCGGCACTGCTTGTGTCCTTGCGCGCACGGCAACGACTCTCCGAGGAACTGTCCACAATCCAGCGCGCAATATCGCGGCGTGACCCGCTCGCCGACATCCTCGACTCAGTCACCCGCGGCGTTCGCGATCTACTCGGTGACGACATCGCGGTGTTTCGCCAAGGCGCGCCGACGCTGTCGACCGAACACTCGGCGTCCGAACCGTGGCTGCCGGCCGAATATCAGATCGTGTCAGTGGCGGGCGGTCCTGATGACCTCGCGCAGTGGTTCGCCACCGTGCCCATGCCGGACCACCTCGCACCTGGTCGAGCTATGCGACCGGACAAAAGCGTGCACCACTACACGTTCACCGCGGGTCCATCGCGTGTGCCGTCGCGTGTAAAGAGCGCGCCGCGACGAGTCAGGACGGCGATTGCCGCGCCAGTGCACGAGAGCGGCAAGGTGATCGGCAGCCTCGTGGTCGGCTCGTGCGATGAGACTCGCGAGTTTTCCGACCACGACGAAGCCACTTTGCTCGCCTTCGCTGAACACGCCAGCCTCGCGGTGACCGACGCCAACACGTTGGAAGCGATGTACCGCGCGTTCCACGATTCGCTGACCGGCCTGGCGAGCCGCGCACTGTTCCTCGACCGCCTGCACCACGGCCTGCTGCAGGCGGTACGCACGAGGACGAACCTGACGCTGCTTTTCATCGACCTCGATCATTTCAAGACGGTGAATGACACGCTCGGGCACAGCGCGGGCGACGACCTGCTCATTACGGTCGCGGAACGGCTGCGGCACTGCTTGCGAGCCAGCGACACCGCCGCGCGCTTTGGCGGCGACGAGTTCGTCGTTTTGTTGCACGCGACCAGTGCGGACTCCGCGACGGTGGTGGCTGGCCGCATCATCGACGCGATTGGCGCACCGATCATCGTCGGCGGACGAGAGGTGTTCGTCGGCGCGAGCATCGGAGTCGCCGCTAGTGACTGGGGAACCGTCAGTGCGGACGAACTGCTTCGCAACGCGGACGTCGCGATGTACCGCGCGAAGCGCGCCGGACGCGGCCAGTACGCGTTGTTCGAACCGCAAATGCACGCAACCCTGGCGGAACGTCTGCAGCTCGAGGCTGATCTGCGTCTCGCCTTGGACCGTGGCGAGATGGCCGTTCATTACCAGCCGATCGTGGCGCTCGCGACCGGCGAGGTCACCGGGGTCGAGGCACTGCTGCGCTGGGATCACCCACGCCGCGGGCCACTCGTGCCGGCCGACTTCATCGCGGTCGCCGAAGAGTGCGGCGCGCTGGTGCCTATCGGCATGTGGGTGTTGCGCGAGGCGACGTTGCAGGTGCGGCGCTGGCAGCAACACCGGGGCACTCCGATCACCGTGAGCGTGAACATCTCAGCCGGCCAGCTCGCGCAAGCAAACTTGTGCACGGAGATCGCCGAAGCGCTGGCGGTGAGCAGGTTGGCGCCGACGTGTCTGATCCTCGATATCACCGAGGCACTGATCATCGGTGACAGTCCGTCGACGTTGGCTCGGCTGCGCGAGCTGAAGCAACTCGGTGTGCAGCTTGCCGTCGATGACTTCGGTGCCGGGTACTACTCACCCTCAGCCCTACAACGTTTTCCGGTCGACATCGTCAAGATTGATCCATCATTTGTCGACGGCATCGGGTCGTCGTCAGAAGCAACCGCGTTCGCCCGCAAGATTGTCGACTTGGCTCACACTCTCGACCTGCAGATCATCGCCGAAGGCGTGCAGCGGCGGGAGCAGTTCGACGAGTTGCGACTCGCGCACTGCGAGCTTGCGCAGGGCTACTACTTCGCCGAACCGTGCAGAACAGACGAGCTACCCGCTCTGCGCAGTGAGCTGCACGGCTCGTGGCAGTCACCGGCCACGGCCGCCCAACCCGCAATGCTGCCTGCGCCTCGCGTTTCCGTAGCTCCGCTGCAGCCCTAGACGCCGGCCTTCGCGGCGAAATCAACCTCAGCCGTACTGACTACGTCTGCGTGGCGCCCCGGACCGGTTTGGTATTTCCAGTAGAGGTTCGTGTGAGCGATGACCTTGTCGGGTGTCGGCGCACCCCACGACGACTGGTCTTCGGTCGTGTGGGCATCGCCAACGAGCGTCACGTCGTAGCCGCGCACGAATGCACCGTGCAGCGTCGATCGGATGCACGCGTCGGTTTGCGCGCCCGAGACAATGAGCTGACCGATGCCGCGCGCCGCGAGCACTGACTCGAGCTCCGTGTCTTCGAACGAGTCGCCGTACTCCTTTTGGATGAGAACTTCGGAGTCTTCGCGGACGAGTTCGGGTACGTATTGCCAGCTCTCTGTGTCCTTCTTCAGATCATCGTCGTTGTGCTGGATCCATACGATGTCGATGTCGGCAGCGCGCGCCTTGTCGACGAGGGTGGCGATATTGGCGATGGCCGCGTCGCGGTCGTACGCCTCCCCCACCACGCCGTTTTGCACATCGATAACCAGCAGCGCGGTGTTGGGTCGGTTCTCGATCGTGGTCATCGGGGCTCCCTCATCAAATGCCTCACGGAGTGCATGGGGCTAACTGAACTGATCTCCAAGCAGGCTATGCCCGGCCACTGACAGACCGAGATGGCAAGCTTGGAGGCATGAGCGAACCACAATTCAAAGCAGACCTGCGCCGTTACCTCCAGGTCGTGCGCGAGGCGGTCCTCTGGAAACTGGAGGGCTTGTCGGAGTACGACGCGCGCCGGCCGGTGACACCCACCGGAACCAACCTGTTGGGCCTGGTCAAGCATCTGTCAGGCGTCGAAATCGGCTATTTCGGCGACACGTTCGGCAGGCCGTTCGACGGCCCGCTGCCATGGCTGGAGGACCCGGAGGTTGAGCCCGCGCCGAACGCGGACTTTTGGGCAACGTCCGACGAGTCAAGAGACGAGATCGTTGGGCTCTACCGCGCCGTGTGGGCGCATTCGGATGTCACGATCGAGACCCTCGACCTCGACGCTCTCGGGCGAGTGCCTTGGTGGCCGGCTGAGCGCGCTGAGATAACGCTGCACAAGGTCATGGTGCACGTGATCGCCGAGACGAACCGGCACGCCGGCCATGCCGACATCGTCCGCGAACTCATCGACGGAACAACCGGCTTGCGCGAGGGCAATAGCAACTTGCCGGCAAACGACCAGGCGTGGTGGGAGGACTACCGCACCCGGCTCGAACAAGCCGCCCGCGACGCCAGCGCCTGATCGAAAAGCTTCCCTCTCGACCGAACGTTCGGTTTACTAGGCTTGCCGGAGGCCGTTCGCGACGCGAGCGGGCAAGACTCGCGGGAGGCGCTCACCACGATGCCCAATCTTGATGCACTGATCGCGACCCACGCCCCGCTGTTGACGCAGGCCCGCGAGGCCGCACGCAGCCGCACCTACTTCACGGCCTTCGCCGAATCGCCGTCCACCCGTATTTGGGGTGAAGCTGCGCCGACTGACGGTAGAGCGGCATTCGACGCCTTGCTGCATCAGACGTTCCCGATTCAGACGCCGGGTGCGCGCGGGTTGATCGCGCCCGAGGTGCCGCCGTACGGGATGCCGCTCGACATCAGTTACCCGCACTTGCACGCCGCCGGTGTTGACGATCTTGTGAGGGCGGCGAAGGACGCGATACCCGCGTGGCGCGATGCGGGCCCCGAACTGCGCACCGCGATCGGGATCGAAATCCTCGCGCGGATCAACGCGCGCAGCTTCGAGTTCGCCCACGCCGTGATGCACACGAGCGGGCAAGCCTTCGTCATGGCGTTCCAAGCCGGCGGCGCCCACGCACATGAACGCGGACTCGAAGCGATCGCCTACGCCTACGACGCGATGATGCAGGTGCCCGCATCTGTGAGTTGGGAAAAGGCACGGGGCAAAGGAGAGCCGCAGCGACTAGCCAAGACTTACACGATCGTCCCTCGCGGGGTCGCACTCGTTATCGGCTGTTCGACCTTCCCGACGTGGAACAGCTACCCGGGCCTCTTTGCAAGCCTGGTGACCGGGAATCCAGTCATTGTGAAGCCGCATCCGCATGCCGTTCTTCCGCTCGCTCTGACGGTCGGCGTCGCTCGTGACGTGCTGACGGAGTACGACTTCGACCCGAACCTGATCACTCTCGCCGTCGACAACACCGGCGAGACCATCGCCAGCGATCTGGCGACGCACCCGGATGTACGCGTGATCGACTACACCGGCTCGACGTCATACGGCGATTGGCTTGAGGCGAATGCCTTGCAGGCCAGGGTTTTCACCGAGAAGGCGGGGGTGAACTGTGTCGTCATCGACTCCACCGACGACCTCAATGGTCTTGCCGCGAACCTCGCCTACTCGCTGTCGCTATACAGCGGTCAGATGTGCACGACACCGCAGACCATCCTCATCCCCCGCGCCGGCATCGAGACCGACAGCGGGCACGCCAGCGTCGACGACGTCGTCAGTTCGATCGGTGCGGCGCTCGACGACTTGCTCGGTGACCCGGCTCGCGCCGTCAACATGCTCGGCGCAATCGTCAACGACGCCGTCCTGCACCGACTCGACGATGCATCGAACGCCGGCGATGTACTGATCAAGTCCCGGACGATCGAACATCCCGAGTTCCCGGCTGCGCGAGTGCGAACGCCGCTCGTCGTGAAAACGGACGCCGACGCCACTGCCTACCGCCACGAATGTTTCGGCCCGATCGCGTTCATCGTCGAAACCGAAAACACCGCAGCCAGTCTCGATGCCTGGCGCCAGATTGTGACAGCGAGCGGGTCGTTGACGGCATCGGTCTATTCCACGGACGACGACGTGCTTGCGGTAGCACACAATGTAGCGCTCGATACCGGTGTCTCGATGTCGAGCAACCTCACCGCCGATACGTACGTCAATCAGACCGTCGCGTTCTCGGACTATCACGGCACCGGCGCGAATAGAGCCGCGAACGCAACTGTGACCGACCTTGCGTTCGTCGCCGACCGCTTCCGGATCGTCGAAACCCGAAGCCCAGCCCCGAATCCAACACAGTGACGACCGCGCAGTGAAAACGACCGTGGCGACGACGACGGCTCATCGGCCTCCGAGGGCCACCCCTCGACGTCCGCCTTATGACGCCGCGACGTTGCTCGAGGTTGCCGTCACTGTTTTTAACGAGCGTGGGTACGACGGCACCAGCATGGAAGATCTCGCCCGCGCTGCCGGCATCACTAAGTCGTCGTTCTATCACCACGTCGACGGCAAGGAAGCACTACTGGCGGCGGCATGTGACCGTGCGCTCGATGCGTTGTTCGCCGTGCGAGACGAAGCCGGATCGAACACCGGCGCTGCCATCGACCGCTTCGAATACGTGCTGCGGCGCACGTCGCAGATCCTGCTTACCGAGCTGCCGTACGTCACGCTGCTGCTGCGCGTGCGCGGCAATACTCCGACCGAGCAGGCCGCGCTCGAGCGTCGTCGCGAGTTCGATCGCTTCACCGCCGACCTGGTTGCCCAAGCGATGGCCGACGGCGACCTGCGCTCCGACATCGAGGCCGGACTCGCTACGAGGCTCGCATTCGGCACGCTCAACTCGGTGACCGAGTGGTACCGCGTGACCCGCGAGACGTCCCCTGACGCTGTTGTCGATGGAGCGGTCGGCGTGATCGTACGAGGTCTGCGGCCTTAAGCCAGCAGCCGCACGAGCGCCGTCACGACGCATGCCACGGCGACAACGACAAGAAACGGTGCTTTGAATCGGACGGCGATTGCCGCCGCCAGGAGGCCGGCAGCCCTCGCGTCAAGCTGTAGGTGATGACCGGTGGTGAAGGTCTGCGTCGCAATCAACGCTGTCAACAGCGCGACGGGCAGCAGCTCGGCGATGTGCTTGACCACCGGCTGCTCGATGACCCGGCGAGGTAACGAATATCCGACCAGCTTGAGTGCGAAGCAGCCGACACAGCCAAGCGCGATGGCGAGCCACATCAGCCTGAGCCCCTTTCGGGGCTGCCGCCAGGGCTGGTGCGAGGGCTGTTGCGACGGCCAGTGTCGGGGGCGGGTCGGAGGCCCGCGATGACAGCAACCCCAGCGGCGAACAGCACGGGCACACCGGTCGGCACGAATGGTACGGAGACCAGCGCGACTACGGCCGCCGTCAACGCAACGATCCAAGGTTCGCGCGATCGCAGGCGCGGCGACATCAGCGCAAGGAAAGCCGCGGGAGCCGCTGCGTCGAGACCGAGCACCCGCGGGTTCGAGAGCGCGTGCGCACTGAGCGCGCCGATGAGAGTAGCGAGGTTCCAGAAAACGTAGACCGACGCACCGGTGGCCCAAAACGCGAGTCTCGATGAGCGAACCGTCGTGCGGGCGACGGCCATCGCCGTGCTCTCATCGATCGTCAGTTGCGCGGCGACCGGACGCCGCCAACCCCCCACGTCGAGGATGCTGGCCATCCGCACCGCATAGAAAGCGTTGCGCACGCCGAGCATGATCGCCGTTGCAGCACCCGTCATCGCGGCACCACCGCCGCCGATGACGCCCACCATCGCGAACTGGCTGCCGCCGGTGAACATGACGAGTGAGAGCACGCAGGTCTGCAGCACGCTCAAGCCCGCTGCGCTCGAGATGGCACCGAACGACAACCCGTAGGCGCCGGTCGCCAGCCCTACGCCGGCCGCGTCACGAAGCACGCCTGTGCGGGTCGCCGGCCAAATCGGTTCGGCGCCGAGATCGTCTTCCGCGGCAGGTTCGGCGTCGGGAGCGGCGTCGGACATGCGGTCACCATATGGGGGGCGCCCGAGACTGTCAGACAGTTAAAGCGCCCTGGCGCCGTAGCTGTCCAACAGTCGGGCCTCGCGCGGCCAGGTATGGCTTTAGACCGTGAACGCAGTCACGTCGCCCTTCTCCGCAAGCAACCGCTCGAAGGTTGCGTAGGAGAACCAGAACGTGCCGTCGCCCAGGCCGCCCCAGGTCGGCCCCCACGACTGATACGCCCAGACTTGCTGGTGCTCGACACTGAGCCCGAACAGTTCGACCTCGTGCCCGCCGCGGATTGTTGCGTCAGCGGTCAGCGGGCATTCGCCGGTGGGCAGCGGGCTGTCGAAGCTGGTGTACCAGTTGATGCCGGTGATGGCCGGCGCCAGCGTCAGAGCGCCGAGTGCGTGCTGCATTCCGAACGCGTGGCTGTAAGCGGTGATGTATCCGTCGCGCTTGGCCGCCTTCGCGACGGCTAGCCCGGTCGACCCGGTGTCGTCGGGCGGGTAGCTACCCGGCGTGCGGTCGAGTCGGGTTGCCTGCTCATAGAGCAATACCGCGTTTGCCTCGATCAAGATGCGATCGGCGTGGTAGTACGGCGCGGTCATCATCGCGCCGGCCATCGCATTGCCGGTGCACGAGCCGAGCTCGCCTTGGTCGAAAGGCTTGCCGTGCCGGACGTGCTTGACGTCCGAGATCGGGGCAACCGCGGCTGGGAAGTTGCGACTACGCGCGTCATGTTCGACGTGGCGGCCCAATCGACGTCCCGCTTCGATCGTCTCTGCCTGTTGGATGAACTCGCCGTCAGCCATGGTGGCCTCCCTTTCCTCAATCGAAGGATGTCGCAATCTGGCGCCGTGATACAGAATGTCCTGATGGAATCCGAAGTGCTGGCGGCTACCAGCTTCTGGCGGGCGGTCGCCCTACTCCGCCTCGAGCGGCCGGCCGGTCTCGCTGCCCTCGAGTCCGTATTTGCGGGCGGTCAGCCACCGGCAACGCTTCGCGGCCCCATGCGCGGGCGCTTCCTGGCAAGCACGATCGGCCATCACATCGACCCGGTTTTCGAAGCGCTCACGGCGGTCTGGCTGCCGTGGAAAGGCAAGACCTTTGACCCGGAGGCGAGCAGGGCCGCAATCTGTTCACTGCGGGCGCGCGACGCTTGATGCGGGTCACGCTGCCGAAGTACGAGACCGGCGACGAGCCCGGCGGGTGCAGCGCGTTCCGCTTCCTGACCTCGACCGGGCCGAGCGCTTTCACGCCGGGCGTTGAGGTGTTGCGCATCGACTACCGCGACGTCCCTGAGAACCCGTCGTGGCCAGTGCGCAGAATCCTTGACGAACTGGTGATGATCGAGGACGGTCGCTACCTCGGCCAGGCACTGATCGAGTTCCGCGGTTCATTGCGGCGTGCGGCCTGGTTCAGTCTCGAGGACCTGCACATCGTGCTGACGGATCAGGCGTCGTAGTCGAGCACGACCACATCGCTGCGCGGCTGGGCCTGGCAGGTCAGCACGAATCCCGCGTCGAGTTCGGCCTGATCAAGTGCATAGCAGTGGTCCATTTCAGTGCTGCCCTCGATGACCTTGGCTCGGCAGGTGCCACACATTCCGTTTGTACATCCGTACGGGACGTCGGGGCGTACTCGCATCACCTCGTGCAGGACGTCTTTGTTGAGCGGCACCGGCAGCGTCGTCGAACGGCCGGCCAGCGTGATCGTCACGGTCGCCTGTTGTTCGGTGCCGCTCTCGCTCTCGACAACTGCAGGCTGCGCACCGACTTCTCGGGTCGCAGTGGCGATGTGGAACAGCTCCACGTGAACGGCGGCGTCGTCGACATTGTGCTCCCGCAACGCCGCACGCGCCGCATCGATCATCGGTGCCGGACCGCACACGAACCACTCATCGACCGTGGTCGGCGCGATCGCGACCTCGAGTAGCTCGTCAAGCTTCGCGCGGTCGAGGCGACCGGTAAGCAGGCTTGCGTCGCGGACCTCGCGCGACAACACGTGGAAGACTGCGAGTCGATCGGGAAAGCGGTCCTTGAGGTCGGCAATTTCGTCGAGGAACATCACCGCCTCGGCACTGCGGTTGCCGTAGATCAGCGTGAACCGACTAGCAGGCTCTGCGCGCAGCGTGGCCTCCGCGATCGACAGCACCGGGGTAATACCGCTCCCCGCAACGATGGCCGCGCGATGCCGCGGCCGGGCCGCATCGACGTCCGTCGTGAAACGTCCAGTCGGCGTCATGAGCTCGACGTCATCGCCGATGCGCAGACCGCCAAGTGCATACGTGGAGAAGACGCCACCGGGGATCTGCTTCACGCCGATGCGCACGACACCGGGTGCCGAGCACAACGAGTAGGTGCGCCGACCGTCGTCACCAGCTGCGAGGCAGCGCACCGTCACATGTTGGCCAGGTGAAAACGTGTACTCACCGGCCAGCTCATCGGGTACGGCAAACGTGATCGCGACGGCATCGGTAGTCAGCCGGTCGATCGCGGACACCTGAACGGTGTGAAACTGCGGACGCCCTGCCACGCGATGCTCAGTACGGCTTGATGGCGTCGAACGGCTCCAGACACGACGTGCACCGATACATCGCCTGACACGCTGTCGAGCCAAAGCGGCTGACCAGTTTCGTGTCGAGCGAACCACATCGCGGGCAGCGCATCGCGAGCGCAACATCGATCCGTCGCCCCGTGCTCGCACCAGACTGCATCGAGCTGCGCCCTGACGGCGGCACGATGCCATGCTCCGACAGCTTGCGGCGTCCGTCTTCGGTGATCCAGTCGGTGGTCCACGCCGGCGCAAGCACAGTGCGGACCTCGACGCGATCGAAACCTGCGTCGTTTAGCGCGCTGACGACGTCGTGGCGGATTACCGCCGTTGCGGGGCAGCCTGAGTAGGTGGGAGTTAGGACGACATGCACGCAGCCGTCGGTATCGACGTCCACCGCGCGCACGATGCCGAGATCGCCGATCGTCACGACGGGCAACTCGGGATCGGCAACCGAGCAGGAGACGGTCCACGCATGTGTGAGAGCGGTCGTGTCGTGCGCAACGGACGTCGCGGTTGACGTGGACATCGCAGTTGACATCGAAACTGTCACCACGAGGCGCCGGGATGCAGCCGGTGTAGGTATTGCATCTCCGCGAGCAGGTAGCCAAAGCATTCGGTGTGCACGCCACGGCGGCCACCGTGTGAGGTCCAGACTGTCGGCGGGATCACCAGCGTGGCAGTCGCGAACGTGTCGCTGATCGCGCGAACCCATCGCGGTCGAAGCGTGGCCGGGTCGACCGCAATACCCTGCGCTGCAAGGCCAGTCTCGACGTCGTCTGCATCAAACAGTTCAGCGGTGAAGGGCCAGAGCCGATCGACCGCAGCCTGCATACGCCGTCGGCTGTCGTCAGTGCCGTCGCCGAGGCGCACTGTCCACAACGCTGCGTGGTCGTGGTGGTAGGCAGCCTCTTTGACGGCCTTCGCGGCCACGCCCGCAAGCAGCTCGTCAGTAGAGCTGATCAGTTCTTCGTAGAGGAACAGTTGATACGTGCTGAAGAACAGTTGGCGGGCGATCGTGTGCGCGAAGTCGCCGTTCTCCTGCTCGACTAGATGCACGTTGCGAAACTCACGCTCGGTGCGCAGATAGGCCAGGTCGTCCTCATCACGAGTACCACCTTCGACAACGGCGGCGTAGTCGAGCAACGCTCGTGCTTGCCCGAGCAGATCGAGCGCTATGTTCGTGAGCGCGATGTCCTCTTCGATTTCAGGTGCGCGCGATGCCCACTCTGACAGCCGCTGCGACAACACGAGCGCGTCGTCGCCGAGGCGCAGCGCGTAGGTGAAGAGCGCTGCTGTCTCGGGCTCGGTTGCCTCGCTCACATCTGTCGCACCTCCTCGGGTAGCTCGTAAAACGTGGGGTGTCGATAAACCTTATCCGCGGCAGGAGCGAAGAACGGGTCCTTTTCGTCGGGACTCGACGCGGAAATATCCTGCGATCGCACCACCCAGATGCTCACGCCCTCACTTCGGCGCGTGTAAACGTCCCGGGCGTTGCGCAGCGCCATCGCCTCGTCGGCCGCGTGCAAGCTACCGGCGTGGACGTGCGAGAGGCCCCGCCGACCGCGGATGAACACCTCCCACAGTGGCAATCCGGTGTCGCTCATGCGACCGCCTCCGCGGCGTGTTTGGCGGCATACGCCGTCGCAGCGGCGCGCACCCAGGCTCCTTCTTCATGAGCTGCCACCCGATGGGCAATGCGCTGTTCATTGCATGGCCCGCCACCCTTCACCACGCGGGTGAACTCGGCCCAATCGATGGGGCCGAACCGGTAATGACCCGTCTGTGGATCGAGCTCAAGCTCTGGGTCGGGCAACTCGAGACCGAGCACCTTCGCTTGCGGCACTGTCATGTCGACGAACTTCTGTCGCAACTCGTCGTTGGAGAAGCGCTTGATACCCCATGCCATCGACTGCGCGCTGTTCGGCGACTCGTCGTCGGGCGGTCCGAACATCATCAATGACGGCCACCACCAGCGGTTGACCGCTTCTTGCGCCATCGCGTGTTGCGCCGGCGTCCCGTTCGACAACGTAAGGAGCAGATCGAACCCTTGTCGCTGGTGGAAGGACTCCTCCTTGCAGATCCGCACCATCGCGCGTGCGTACGGACCGTACGAGCAGCGACATAACGGCACCTGATTGGTGATCGCCGCGCCGTCGACCAACCAACCGATCGCACCGACGTCCGCCCAGCTTGTCGTTGGGTAATTGAAGATGCTCGAGTACTTCTGCTTGCGCGTGTGCAGCAAGTCGAGAAGTTGGGCACGGTCGACGCCGAGCGTCTCGGCTGCGCCGTAGAGATAGAGCCCATGACCTGCTTCGTCCTGGACCTTGGCCATCAGGATGGCTTTGCGTTGCAGCGACGGCGCACGCGTGATCCAGTTGGCCTCGGGCTGCATACCGATGATCTCGGAGTGCCCGTGCTGAGCAATCTGCCTGATCAGCGTGGCCCGATACGCATCGGGCATCCAATCGCGCGGTTCGATCCGCTCATCGACGGCGAGCATGGCCACGAAGCGCTCGTCGAGGTCGTCCGCCATCTCGCCTCCGCACGACGTTCAGGACCAACCGACCGAATGTTCGGTTGATGCGACCACCCAAGCCTAGGTCGGTGACCAACAGAGGGCAAGGAACCGGCGTCGGTCATCTCGTGGTCCTAGTCGAGGATGGCACTCATGGTCGGCAACAGTCGGGATCATGACGTGAGGGCGCCGCGGTGAACCGTCAGCCGCTACCGCGCCCGCGCTCGCGGGCAACGATCTTGCACGCTGATCTCGACGCGTTCTACGCCTCCGTCGAGCAGATCGATAAACCGTCGCTGCGCGGGAAGCCTGTCGTGGTGAGCGGCCTCGGACTGCGCGGAGTGGTCGCTACGGCCAGCTACGAGGCGCGCGTACATGGCGTGCGATCCGCGATGTCGACGATGGAGGCACGCGGGCGATGCCCGAAGGCGGCGTTCCTCGCGCCGCGCTTCGAGGCGTACCGTGCCGCGAGCGTCCTGGTCATGGAGCACCTGCGTGAGTTGTCACCACTCGTCGAGCCGCTCTCGCTCGACGAGGCCTACGTCGATCTCGAGGCGGGCGGCCACGACGACCTCTCTACCGACGGCGTGCGGCAGATCGCGGCGCGCGTGAAGCAGTCGGTGCACTCCTCGACCGGACTCACCCTCTCGGTCGGCGTGGGCAGCTCGAAGCTGGTGGCCAAGATCGCCTCCGATCTCGACAAGCCCGACGGGCTACGCGTTGTCGCAGCTGGCCATGAGGACGAGGTGCTGCGCCCGCTCTCGGTCGGTCGGTTGCCTGGCGTCGGGCCTGCAACTGCGGCGAAGCTGCGCGCCATCGGGGTCGCCAGCGTCGCCGATCTTGCCGAACTGACTGAAGCCGACGCGGTGCGGGCACTGGGCAACAGCCTGGGTCGCGGTCTATGGCTGCTGGCACATGGGCTCGACGACCGCGAGGTGGTGCTGGAG
>DASYAG010000025.1:0-19988 GCA_036501485.1 Acidothermaceae bacterium
ACCGAGCTCATCGACCGGCAACTCATGCAACGGACGGTCCGGCACAGACGACGAGTCAACGAGTTTCATGCCCGCACGCTACCCACCACCACCGACACTTTCAGGTCCGCGAAATCAGCGTTGCCGCGTTCCGCGGAACGCCAGAGAACTCACAGATCGAGTACTCACGCCGGCGGAAGACCGAGATCTGCTCGCACGGTCGCATGCGCGGCATCGTCACGATTGACGTTCGGCACCGTGAGGTCGTTGGCGGTGACTTCGGTCGCGACAAGCTGGTCGTAGCTGATCATCGTCTGGAGATCGGTCTCTGTTCGACCGGACGTCGGCCACTTCGCTACAACAGCATCGAAAGTCCGCAGCGATGCAGCGAACGGTGGCGCAATCGACGCTCTGGCGGACGTCCCCTTCGAAGCCTCGTATTCGTCGCGGAGCTTGTCGACGGGCGCGATCGCTGCGAGATACTCCATGCGGATCTCCGCGGCCGATGCCGTAGGTGCGACGGCTCCAGCAGTTGCGGTGGTCGCGGCTGCCGCTGGCGTCGCTACCGCAGCCGATGTCTTCTTGGTCGTCGAACAACCGCTCACCAGCGCGAGCGCAACAAACGCGCCCATCGCGCCAACTCGCACCACGTACATCTGCTCAGCTCCCAGCTATCAATGCGTGCGTCTGCGCTACAGCAGCGGCGGCCTCGGCATCGCGATCCCAGCGCAACGGAGAGCGGTCGCCCTCATGGCGGGGCACCAGGTGAACGTGGAGGTGAAAGACCACCTGTCCGGCTGCCGCCCGGTTTGCTTGCAACGAGCTGATCCCGTCCGCGTTGAAGACTTCCATCAGCCTTCGGCTCACTTGGTGAATGGCGGGGCCGATGTCGATCAACGCCTGCCCCCCGCCGTCCGCCATGACGTCTGGCACATGCGCGCGAGGGATCACCAACGTGTGGCCTTCTCGCAGGGGCGCAAGATCCAGGAAGGCGACCGAGGTGTCGTCTTCATAAACCAGGTACACAGGGGCGGTGCCGGCCGCGATCTTGCAGAAGATGCACGAGGGGTCCATGCCGTTATTGTGACGCGCGGCTTCGTCAGGCCAAAGAGCTGGGATCGCTCGGAACGTCGACCGCGTGCTCGCGCAGTGCCTCGAGCGGAATCACATCAAGGGCCCGGACATGTGTGGCGGCGAGGACGATAGGTGCGGCGACGCCGGCCTCGTATGCCTCGAACCACCGCACGGCAACGACGCACCACCTATCACCTGGCTCGAGGCCGGGGAACTGATACGCGGGCATCGGCGTGATCAGGTCGTTGCCGATCGCGCGCTGATGCTCGAGGAAGGGCGCAGTCATGACTGCGCAGACCGTGTGGCTGCCGAGGTCCTCTGAGCCGGTCGCGCAAAGGCTGTCGCGAAAGAAACCCGTGACAGGGTCGTTGCCGCACGGCTCGAGTTCGCCGCCGAGCACATTGACGTTGGGAAACATGAGGCCTGCGAACCGTCCGGGCTACTTCGCTGGCTTGTCCTTCTGCGTCTGAGCCGATACGACTCCGCTACCCGCGGGCACGCCCTTGACCTTGGCGTCCTTCTTCGGCTTGCGGATCTCGCGGCCGCCCTTTTCCTTGCTGCCCATAACGGACTCCCTTGGGTCGTTGCTGTCGGTGGTCCGCCGGGGTTGGGTGCGCCTCGGCTCGGTCGAGCTGCGCCATCAAGTCCTACGCTATCGACATTACGTCGAGTAAGGAGCCCCATGCCACGTGTTGTTGTCACCGGCGGAAGCGGGAAGCTCGGTCGGGCGTGCGTCGCCGACCTGTTAGAGCATGGGTGGGACGTTGTGAACGTCGATCGGGTCGCGTCGCCGCACCCAGTTTCGGAGTTCCTGCGGGTCGACCTGACTGACTTTGGCCAGGTCGTCGAGGCGCTGTCGGTCAACGACGGCTACCGAGGGGTCGACGCGCTCGTACACCTTGCCGCGATTCCGGCTCCTGGCTTGACGACGAATGCGGCAACCTTCGCGAACAACATGACGACCACCTACAACGTGTTCGCCGCGGCCCGCCACGCCGGCATCACCAACATTGTGTGGGCCTCGAGTGAGACCGTGCTCGGGCTGCCGTTCGACAGCCCACCGCCGTACATCCCGGTCGACGAGGAGTACGCAGCGCGCCCGGAGTCGACCTACTCACTCGTGAAGCACCTCGAGGAGCAGATGGCCAGGCAGTTCTGCCGATGGGACCCCAACCTCAAGATGGTCGGCTTGCGCTTCTCCAACGTGATGGACCCGAGCGACTACGCGGCGTTCCCGAGCTACGACGCCGATCCGAACCTGCGCAAGTGGAACCTGTGGGGCTACATCGACGCTCGCGATGGCGCCCAGGCGATTCGCAAGGCGCTGGCCTACGAGCCGAGGGGTTGCGACGTCTTCATCATCGCGGCCGCGGACACGGTGATGTCGCGTTCGAACGACGAGCTCATTGCAGAGATTTTTCCGGACGTCGAGGTGCGGGGCGACGTTGGCAACCACACGACGTTATTGGCCATTGACAAAGCACGCCGGGTGCTCGGATTCGAGCCGCAATTCAGCTGGCGCGGCTAGCAGCAACACGCGACTAGAACCACGTGTTGCACCAGGGCACCGTCGTCCAGCGAAACATCGTGTCGGCCAACGTGATCGCACCGGCGCGGCGCTCGACGACCAAACCCGCGGTCGCCATCGTTTGCAGTGAGGTGCCGCCCAGGTAGGCGGCGCCGAGGGTTCTGACATCTAGCTCGATGTCGGGGTCTTTCGTCGTCCGCGTGCAGCTTGCGTCGTCCGGCCCTGCTTCGAGTAGGTAGCGACCAGCCGCATGGTTCATCGTGTCGCGGACCTCGATGACGAGCGAACCTGCCGTCAAGTAACGACGCGAGGAGAGTGCCACCTCGACGTCGAGGATGCGTACCCAGATGTTGTCGAATCGCTTGGTCTGCACCACCGCGCGAGCGTCGGCGAGCATCCAGGGCAGCAACTCCTCAACGCTGCGATTCTCGGCGCTCAGAGTGGCGATGTTGTCGAGGTCGCAGCACAACTTCCACAACGCTGCGTATGCGTCGGTGTTCGTCGACACGAGATCATCGATCACTGCAACGCTAAACGGGCGCATGCCCTCCCAGCTCTCGTCGACGTGGTAACGGAGCAATCCGTCGATCTCGGCGTTCGGCGCCGGTCGATGGACCACGACCCAGCCCACCCACGGTTTGCGACTCGGAACCTCAGCGATGCCGAACTCGCGGTCGAAGTCGACGTAGTCGCGGCTGATCGCACCAGGTTGAGCGCGACGGAAACGATCGAAGAGCGCGGGCATGAGTGCGTGCCCGGTCGCCGCGTCGACGTATTCGACAACGCCTTCGTGACCTAAGGCGCCGAAGTCGGTGATGCCCGTATCAACGGAGTACCCGGCGAGGTGCGTCGCCGGCCCGTAGCCGTAACGACCGTAGATGGGCCAGCGGGCCGCGATCAGGATGCTGAGGGGGTCGCCGCGCTCCACGGCCGTCTGCAGCGACGCGGTCATCATTGACGTGAGCGCGCCGCGCCGACGATGGGACGGCATCGTGGTGACGCCTGTCACGGCGTCGGCCGGCAACGTGGCCCCTCCGGGCACGGTCAGCTCGGTGCCGTAGCTGCGGAGCGTCGCGACGATGCGGTCGCCGTCGTATGCCGCCCAGGTACGAGCCATATCGAGCTGGGGCGCCCGGAAATCGGCGATGGCCTGCGGGTCAGTGGTCCCGTAGAACGCGCTCGACAAGGTGGTGTACCAGGCGCGGAGGTCTGACTTCTGCACCGTCCTGACGTCAAAGCCCACGTTCGGACCCTACTGGCAGTCGGCCCGAATGGCTCGGAATATCGGGGTGCGCCGGGCGTGGCCAAGGGTGTCTGATCTTCTCAGGGCAACCCTGGTTCATCCCTGGTGTCAGGCCGCGCAGAACGGGAACGACACCTGCAGATGGCATGCTTAGAGCCATGGAGGTGGCCGGTCTGTCCACGCACACCGCCAAAGGGAGCGCCGCCGGCCCCGGCCCTGCCGAGGACCCCGCCCGCGGCGACTTGCGAGTGATCACGCTCGAGTCGCCTGTTCCTGAACTCATCGAGCTCCCTCGGACCAGCCGCGCTGTCTGGTGGCTGGGCAGACACGCCGCCCTGCTGACCGCCGTCCTTTGCTCCGTGGTCGCCGTCGTGGGCTTTCGCGGAGGCGACTACCCGGCGCAGGACTACCGCGCCTTCATGTTCGGCGCACATGGCTTCTTGATCTGGGACGTTAACTGGTATGGCGGGCACGCGCTGCTCGGCTACAGCGTGTTGTTCCCGGCAGTCGGCTGGGCTCTTGGCACGGTGCCTGCTACCGCGATCGCCTGTACTTTGTCGACCGCGCTCTTCGGCCGCCTCATCGGGCGCGCAGACAACTGGCCGGCTGTGGTCTCGAGGTTGTGGTTCGCGGTCTTCGTCGTTGGCGACCTGATCGTCGGCCGCGCGCCGTTCGCCTGTGCGGTGACAGCAGGGCTCGCAGCGGTGCTCGCGATTCGGGCGCGCCACGGGTGGGTTGCAGCTGCCGCGGCCATCATTGCGTCGTTGTTCAGCCCGCTCGGCGCGGCGTTCCTGTTGTTGGTCGCTGTCGCTTGGGCGCCTGCGTTGGGCTGGCGCCGCGCAGCGCCGTTCGCCGGGGCCTTCGTCGGCTTGGCGATCACCTTCGTCGCCGGTGACGGCGGCATCTTCCCGTTCCCGTTGACGGGATTCATCGGTCAACTCGCTATTGTCACGATCGGCCTGATCGTCGCGCCGCTGCACGAGCAGATCGTGCGGCGCATGCTGTGGATCTACGGCGCAAGCTGCATCGTGCTCTTCTTTGTGCCGAACCCCGTCGGGGGCAACATCACCCGGCTCGCTGGCATCGTGATCGGTCCCGCTGCTGCGTTCGTGTTGTTGCGAGCGCGCCGCAAGGTTGCACTGTTGCTTGTTGCAGCTCCGCTACTGATCTTCCAACTGCTTCCGATCATCGGAGCGATCTCGTCAGCCGCCGACGATCCGTCGACGAAACCGCAGTACTACCAAGGAATGTTGAGCTTCCTCACCGAAAATCAGCAACCACTTGGGCGCGTCGAGATTCCGTTCACTCGCGACCACTGGGAAGCAAAGTACGTGGCCGAGAAGGTGCCCCTGGCGCGCGGTTGGGACCGCCAGATCGACCTGTCGCGCAATGCTGTTCTGTATGCACCGCTGACGGCGGCGAGCTACCACACGTGGTTGTTCGACAATGCCGTGCGCTTCGTTGCTCTGCCGGACGCGCCTCTTGATCAGGGCGGCCAGGCAGAACGCGCGTTGCTGCGGCACCCACCGTCGTATCTACGTCCCGTGTACACCGACAACCAATGGCATATCTGGGCAGTGGTCGGAGCTGCCCCCCTTGCGAGCGGCGCCGCAACAATGACCTCCCTCACGGCGAGCAGCTTCACGATGGACGCGCCTAAGGGCGGCGTCACATTCGTGCGCCTTCGGTGGTCGGCGTACTGGCATGTCGACAGCGGCACGCCCGCGTGCGTCGCTCCCGCGGCCGGTGGGTGGACCACCGTGATTAGCTTTGCCCCCGGCCCGGTCAAGATCAGTGCTCGAGCGCTGCCCGGCGACACTGGATGTACCGACTTGCAGCTCGCCCGCTTCGGCCTCGGTGATGCGGGCGCGCCCGAACCCGCATCCTGACCGCTACATCGCGGCTGCCACCGCAGCCACTACATTGCGGCAGCTACCGCAGCCACTACATTGCGGCAGCTACCGCAGCCCAGGTCTGGGGGTGCGCGCCCAACCCACGCCCGGTCTCCGGGTCCCAGTACTCCGCGAACTTCGCCCGCAGGCAGGCACGCTTAGTGAGCAGCCCAATCTCGGCGGCGAGCGCGTCGTCGCCGCACTGGGCTGCGGAGTACGCGGCCAGGTAATTCAGCTGCGGCCAGGCAGGGCCACGCCAGTACTGCACGGGGTTGTACGACGGCTCCCACGAGGGAACGAAGCTCGGACCGTACGGTGCGCCGAAACGCCCAGGGTCCGTGAGTTGACGCAGTCCGGAAGCTGCCTTCGCCGGATCAGGTGTGCACATCGCGGGCAACACGGCGTCCATCGTGGGAATGCTGACGCTCGCGCTACCGCCCTTGAACGCGACATCTGACCACAGCCCTTCGCGACGGTCCCACGCTGCCTCATCGAGGGTGGCGGCGAGCGCACGTCCGCGCGCGATCCAATCGGCGTCGCCCAGCAGTTCGCCCAGCGTTATCGCGGCATCTGCTGCGATCGCATTGAAGGACGCCGGTGCGACGACGAAGTCGGGATTGTCGACCGCCTGACCCGATGCGCCGAACAACGTGCGTTCCAACAACGCTCGGTCGAATGCGGTCCAGACGCGACGGTTCCACACATTCGAGCCGATCCAGCTGTCCCAACGCGGCGAGTCGTCGGTGCCCGCTTCCCACGGATGAACGATAACCAGCAGTCCGTCGCGCAGCCGGTCGCGCCACAGTGCAGCGAGTGCACGCTGCGCGCTATCAAGCAATAGATCGGACGGCGGGAAGCCGGCGTCGGCGCCTGCCTTCAAGGCACGTGCGTAGACGGGTGGCTGGGTGAACGACGACACACCTTTCAGCGGCCCGCGTGGATACGTGCGACGGCCATACCGCATGTGGGGCAGGAAGCCGTCAGGCAACTGGCCTACGAAAACCGCCTCGAGTTCTCGCGATCCTCTCGCGTCGCCGAGTGCAAACCAGGCGATCGCGTGAAAGCACGAATCCCACAGCCACAAGTGCGGGTAACTGTGGCGGTTCGGCCGGCAATACCCGAGCGATTCGTTCCACGCGCGGTCTAGGACGCGGGTCGATCCGGCGCGCACGATGGCGTCGAGCTGGTCGGAGGCCGGGGCCCCTGCACGGAAACTGCGGCGATCGCGACTCAAAGCGACGACGGGATCGCTAGCGACGCGTTGTGGTCTGGCGCGGCCTGACGCAACGCCGCCGCTGCGCCAGTCTGCTTCGCCGCGAGCACCGCGGTCGGGATTGTTCCGGTGTCAGCGCCGTGCGCGACGGCGTCGAGGTACGCCGTCCATTCGTCGAGGTACGCGAGCTCGGCGGCCTTGGCCTTGTGCAGCGCGCTGTGCCAGGGCAGCACCGAGGTCGCCGCGACCGCTGCGCGACTCGCGCGCACCTGGGCCACGCCCTGGCTCGCCGATTGGTCGATCAGCTGCATCAGGCCGGCGCGCACGTTTGGCTGCGCAGAGCCGAGCAACGGCATCGTGTATTGCCTCGTCGATTCGAGTGTCGCGTCTGCGTGTGCCGCGGTTGCCTGTCCGTTGACCGTTGCGGCGAGCAATGCCTTGAACTCGTGATGACTTGATTCTCGATCGAGGGTCACCGCGCCGTAAGCGATCAGAACGACCACAACCACGACGGGTGCGAGAAAACGCGGCAGCCGACGACGTCTTTCGCGGCCGCCAGTAATCAGAACGTCGGCGCGGTTCGCCAGCTCATCGCCGGTCATCTCAGGTAGCGGTCATCTCAGGTAGCGGTCATCTCAGGTAGCGGGGGCCAAGATTGCGGCGGCCGCGTTGAAGATATCCGCGCCGACCGAACTCGTACCCCCGAACAACCACGCTGATGCCGCGGAAGCTTGCGCACTCGCTAAGTAGCTGGCGACAGAGCTTGGTAGCGCGCCGTTGCTCGGCACCAGGACGACCGGACCGTGGTTCATGGCTGCCACGCTGCCACCTGAGAGCGCATCAGGGAAGGCCAACCCGCTCGCCAGCCCGACTGAGGCAGGTTTGGGGAAGAACGCCTGGGCGACCAGAACCGACGTCGCAAAGCGGTCGCTGCCGACGAATGGCTGCGCCGACGGGTCGGCGTGCGCCGCCGGACCACCGATGGCGTAGCGCGTTGCGCTCGGGTGCGCGGACAGGTAAGCCGCGGTCGGGCCGGACTGTCCCGAGCCGGCCGTAAGCAAGACGACTCCGCCAGCAGCGGCCGCAGCCGAACCGGCCGAGAGCGCGTCCGGGAAGTTGGTGCCGTCCGCCTCGAAAACAATGTTGGGGTTGCCAAGTGCCGCGGCAACTTGCGCCGCGGTGGCGAATCGGTCAGGTCCAGAGATTCGGAGGACGGGGTGGCCGAGTGCGGCAACTGCGTTCGCGACGGCTGGCGTCACTGCGGAGATGCCACCGAGCACGTACACCGTTGCGCCCGGTGCCAGAACGCGCTCGATCTCGGCGGACGTCGCGCTCGACAGGGACGCGCTCCCGGTCAACAGCAAGGGGCCGTGCTTGCCGACGGCGAGCGGCGTGCCTGCAAGTGCATCAGCGAACGTGTCCGATCGAGCCAACACAACTGCGGCCGCCGAGTGCGTTGTGGGGAAGCCCGCTTGCGACGCCGCGATGCTCGTGGCGATGCGGTCAGCACCCGCGATTCGGGCGAGCGTGAGTGTCTGCGCCGCGGGTCCGGCACCGCCACCGCCACCGCCGCTGCTCCCACCACCCGTGCCGACGAAGACGGACGGCGAAGGGGTGAGGGCACTCAATGTGCCACTCGATGTGTTTCGTTCTTGGGCAGCGAAGCTCGTCGTGGTAGTGGCGCTGGGCGACGTTACGGCGCCGCCCGAGCCCGACCCGTAGGTGACGGTCAGGCTGCCACCGACGGGAATCGTCACAGAGTCAACGCGGATCGTCGAGCCGCTGACGCTGACGCTGCCGGTGCTCACTGTGACGTAACCTGCGGTGGACGGCGTGGTGTTCGGCTGTGTCCAGCCGGTCGTACCGCCGACGGGCACGGTGATGGCAACGGTGCCCGCGGCCAGACTGGTGTTCGTGGCTGGGCTGTAGGTGAAGGTCAGCGTGGTCAACGTCGACGGAGCGATGGTCGACGGCGACACCGTCAGCGTTCCCGAACCGTCAGGCCCGCCCACCAGAACCTGCGGTGACGATGCCAGGGCCGTCAGAGTGCCGCTGTTGAGCCCCTTTTGCGTCGTGGCAAACACGGCCGTCTGCGCAGCATTCGGCGAGAGAGCCCCCCCGCCGGTGCCCGAGGTGTCGCCGTAGGTGATGGTGACGGTACTGCCGCTGGCGATCGTGAGACCGGACACCTGGATCGTGTTGGAACTGATAGACACAGTGCCAGGCGAGGCGGTTGTGTAGCCGGCCGAGTTGGAAGCCGTCGACGGGGTTGACCAACCGGCGGGCACCGCGATGTCGATCTGACCAGCCGTGAGGTTGTGACCGGCGGCCGCCGTGTAGGTGAAGTGCAGCGTGGTCCGCGTCGACGCGTTGATCGCGGTCTGGTCAGCGGTGATGGTGCCGGATCCGTCGGAGCACAGGTCGCCGGTCAGGTTTGCGCCGACCGGTGTCCCGAGCCCGGTCGCCATGTCATAGCCGGGGCCGGCAACGTACTTGCCGCCGTTGGCGCCGATCGCATCGTTGTTGCCGCTCGTTACGTCGTGGAAGTCAGCCGGCCACGCGGCGCGCAGTTGATACAGCGCCGGGTTCAGGAATCCGAGACGATGCCCGTTGCAGGATGTGCTCGCGTCGGCCAACGCAATCAGTGCTGCCCAGGTGGGCGCCGCTGCGCTGGTGCCGCCGATCGTAAACCAGCGGCTCGTGCCGTTGCTGGTAAAGAAGATTCGATAGCCGTTCGACGGCTGTGCCGATGCGGACACGTCTGGTACCTCGCGACACATCGACGCTGCAGATTGCCCGCAGATCGTGCCGACATTGCCGCTGGTCACGGCGAGTGCGGTCTGCCATGACGGCATTTGCCACGCTGTGGAGATGCCGCCACCACCAGCGCTCAACCCGCCGTTGACGGTGCCCTCGTTCCACGTCGACTCGGGCCCGCTCGTTGACTGCAGGTCGGTGCCCCCTACGCCGGTCACATACGGCTGACTTGCCGGGTCGTCGACCGCAAGCGCGGTTGAACCGCCGAGCGGATTGTCACAGTCGGACGAGCCCGCGTCTCCCGAAGCCGCCAGCATCGTCTGCCCCTGGGTGGCCATCTGCTGGAAGATCGTGTTCTCTGCGTTGAGGAAGTTCGACGTGTCGCGAGCTTCGCACTGACCCCAGCTCGTGCTCACCACCTGCGCGGTGTTGTCCGTGGCGATCTGCTGGTACATGTGGAGCACGCTGGTCAACGAGTTCGGTGCCTGGTAGACGTCGATCGTCGAACTTGGTGCGAGCCCGATGACGTCTTCGATGTCAAGCGCTGCTTCGCCGCTTTGACTTCCAGTCGGCCCGCCGTCGATGGATATCGGCGTCACGGTTGTGCCGGTGCCGTAGCACGATTGGTAAGCGTCGATGTCACTTACGGTGTACGGCTCCAACTCGGCGATGGCGACAGTGACGCCGCTACCGAGCGTGCCGCCCGAATACAGCGACGTGAGGCCGTAGTACGACGCGACCTGCGGCGCGGTGTACGCGGGGGGTGCAGCCGCAGCACTGCAAGCACTCGGGCCGGTCAGGTTCGCGTTCAACGCAGGCGCGGGCGTGCCCGAACCAAGCAGATCGTGCGACGGAGCACTGAGAGCTGACACCGCGGGTGTCAGCTGCGTCAAAGTATCGAGGCCGACGATCGCCTGCACGGCGCCGACAACGTCGGTCGGGACCTGTGGCGCCACGACGTTCGCGCGTGCAGTGCGGCCGGACGCGAGCCGGTACTGCCGAAAGGACGTGTGCAAGGCGCTGCCAACTTTGGTGACTGACCCGGAGACCGGCAAGAGCGACCCTTGCACCGCGCCGACTGTGAGTCCGAGTGATCGCAACCGGCCGCTGACGCTTGCGATCGTTGACGGCGTTGGGCCGAACTCGCTCGCATATTCGGCGGAGGTGAGGAACTGCCGGTACTCCGGCGAACTCGGGCTTGAGACAGCGGTCGTGAAGGCATTCAGAGCCGCCTGATTGCGCGGTCGCAGGACGACGTCGAATGAGATCGGCTGCGCTGCAGGAGCGACGCCTTGCACCTGGGCGCCAACCGGCACTACGGGTGCGCTGCCGACCGGGGTGTCACCGGTTCCGGCGCTGGCAGCCGCCGAGACATTGATCGCGAGCGTGAGAATGAGGCCGCTGACTGCGGCCAGGGCAACGCCAGCGCGATGTGATCGGCGCACGAATCCCCCGTTGTCTCGATGCGGCGCCCCAGAGTCCGCCACCTCATTGACCACGATAGGTCGCATGAGGTGCTTCCGCGGCCGAATCACGCGTTCGGCTCCGAACCGTCATCGCGGCCTGTCCGGCTCGTCGGGCCAACGCAGCCATCGCAGCGCGACCTGCTCTCGCGCAGCGACCTGCAGTCGCGCACCCACCTTGTTGTCACGCACCCGCCTGCCGTCATAGCCATACGCTTCCTGTGCCCGAGGGCAAACGGGTGAAGCGCAGCCAAACGGGTGATGAACCCGTACGTGTGATTACGCCGTACGGCCCAACGAGCCGCTCACCGAGCGGATCACCGAGCGGGCGAAGGGATGGCGCATGAGCGAGGCCGCCGCGCAGGCCGGTAGCCCAGCGTCGCCTCGTACCTGGCGCCGAGTGCGTGACGAGGCGCTCCGCTTCGATCGGCATGGCCTGCGCCTGCGCCCGAGCCTACGGATGGCGGCCGGTGTCATGGCAGCCCTTGCTATTGGCTACGCGGCCGGCTCATGGGCGGCCGGCGCGGCCGCCGCCGGGGGAGCGCTCGTGGTCGGGATTCCATCTGTAGCACCGTCGGCACGACCACGCATCGGGTTGCTGGTGTCGACCGCGGTGGCCATGGCGCTCGGCACGTTCGTCGGATCAGTGACGAGTGGATACGCGGGGCTGCACGTGGTCGCTGTCGCGCTCTTCTCATTCGCTGGCGGCCTCCTCGTCGCGGTCGAGCCGGCCGTCACCGCTGTTGGACTCAACGCCATCGTCGGCCTCGTTGTGTACGGCCGGTTCCCAGGATCTCCCGAGACTGCATTGAAGAGCGCCGGCCTCGTTGCCGCCGGTGGCCTGTTCCAAGTTTTGCTGGTGCTGGTCTTCCGCGGCCGCCCACAAGTCAGCCGTGAGCTCGCCGGGCTCTCGCGCGGTTATGAAGCGATCGCGCGTTATGCGGCGAAGCTCGACCTCGCCCGGTCAGGGCTGCCAATGGCGGCGGCCATCGATGCAGCGGTCGTCGACCGCGAGTTTTCATTCGGTGCTGGCGCGGGCGGCGCATCGGATGAGGCATGCAGGAGCCTCGTCGACGAAGCGCGGCGTATCAGGCTGGAACTCTTGAGCCTGGCGAGCGCGCGCGCAGCAGCGCAAGGCGTTGATGAGCCGGACGCCGCATTGCTGGCGAGTTTTGACCAGCTGGCAGCTGCGCTGGGCGAGTTCTTTTCCCACGTCGAGGCCGGGTTGGCACACGCAAGCGTGCCTGACGATTTCGATGGCACACTCGCCGCTGCGGTCGCGGCGATCGAGAGCGTGCGAGAAAGTGCGGCCGCGGCGCCACACGTCCAGCTCATCGCGGCGCGAGCGACAACAGCGGGAGCCGCGCTGGCCGGGCAGTTGCGTGCGGTCGCCGGATTGCTGCCCGGAGCAATCGAAGTCAAGCGCACACCGCCGTCGTCCGCCGTCCGTTCTGCTACTCGCATATCGCGTGTCGGCGCGCACGGTGCCGAAGCGATTGTCGAACGGATGCGGGCGAACCTGACGTGGCAATCGGACGCGTTTCAGCACGCCGTACGACTCGCGGTCGTCGTGTCGGCGTCCGCAGTGATTGCGCACGCTGTCGGCATCGGACGCGGCTATTGGGTCGCGCTGACTGCAGTCTTGGTCCTACGGCCCGAGTTCTCGGTGACTTACACCAGGGGTCTCGCACGGGCGGTCGGCACAATCCTCGGCGTCGGCATCGCGACTATTGTTGCGGTCACCGCGCATCCGCATGGATGGGTGCTCGTGCCGTTTGTCGGGGTGTTCGTGTGGTTGTCCGGCGCCCTGTTCAACGCGAGCTACGCCGCGTTCAGCGTGGCGGTTACCGGCGCCGTTGTGTTCCTGCTCGCCGGCCTTGACACCGACCCGGTAGCGGCCGGCCGGGAGCGCCTGGTTGCCACGACGCTCGGCGCTGCGCTCGCGCTGGCGGCGTACGCCTTGGCGCCTACCTGGGGACGTCGACCGGTTGCCGACGCGGTGGCCGATCTCGCCGACACCACGCAGCGCTACGTCGCCCTCGTCTTGCAGGCCGTGACCGATCAGGCCGCGGATGTCTCGGCGCTCCCCGGGGCGAGTCGCGCGGTTCGGCTGGCACGCACGAATGCCGAGGCCGCCGTCAACCGCTCCCTCGGCGATCCAGCGTCTCGGCGTATCGATCAGGTCGCCGCCCTCGAGATGCTGGCGACCTTCCGGCGGCTGGCAATCGCCGCCCACACGTTGCGGTTGTCACCGACCGTCACTTTGGACGGCGTCCCTCCTGCTTTGAACGAGCTCACCACGGCTATCGACTCCGAACTCGAAGCGATCGCCACACGATTGCGGTTCGGACGGGTCACCGTGGTGCGCCAACCTCTGCGCGCGTTGCACCGCGAAGTCGCCGCGGCGTTACCCGCCGACCCGGCAGCCCCGGGGGCACTCGTCGTCGCCGAAACCGACGAGATCGTCGACGCGACAAACTCACTCGCCGACATCGTCGAGCGCCCACCGGCGTAGCTTGCGGACAGACGCAACCAAACGGCGCCCCTGCGCGTCGATTCGCCGTGACTCGATCTCGTAACACCATCGGCGGCCCGATCAGGGGAAGCCGTGGCGGGCCGATGAGAAGAAGCCCCGGCGCGCCGGTCAAGAAGAAGCCGCAGTGCGACGAAGCAGTGTCACACTCGGCTCGTTTAGACGCTCTATGAGAGCGGTTCGATGATCAAGATCACGGGGGCACGGTTCGACGTGAAGGCTGCGAGCAACCGCCGACTGCCAGGGCTTGATGGCCTGCGCGCCATCGCAGTGATCGGGGTGCTCCTGTATCACGCCGGCGTCGGCTGGCTACCCGGCGGATTCCTCGGCGTCGACCTGTTCTTCGTGATCTCTGGCTTCTTGATCACCTCGCTTCTGTTGAGCGAGGCACGACTTGCCGGGCGCCTCTCGTTGCGGCAGTTCTACCTACGTCGTGCCCGGCGCCTGCTGCCCGCGCTTGTCGTCATGCTCGCCGTGGTAGCTGCGTTCATGGCGATCTTCGCCGCCACAAACCTCGGGCAGGCGCGCGGCGACATCGCTGCGGCACTGGGGTACGTGTCGAACTGGTGGTACGTGCTGCACCACCGGTCGTACTTCGTCGCGGCGGGCCGGCCGTCGCCGTTCCAGCACCTGTGGTCGCTCGCGGTCGAGGAGCAGTTCTACTTGATCTGGCCCGCTGTACTGGTCGTACTGGTGACCACCCGCGCTCGTCTGCGATGGATCACTGGCGTTGCGCTCGTTGCCGCGCTGGGATCCGCGTTCTGGATGCGCGTACTTGCGGAGCGTGGCAACGTGCCGTTCGACACCGACTCTTCACGGTTGTACTTCGGCACCGACACGCACGCGAGCGCACTGTTGCTCGGTGCCGCCGCTGCGGCAGTGATGGCGGGTCTCGCTGCGCGACTTGATCGAGCGATCGCGCTCGGCGCCCGCGCCGCATTGGACGCCGTCGGTGTCGCAGCGTTGGTCGCCATGTGCTGGTCGATGCACGTTGTCGGCTACTACCGGCCGGGCTTGTACCGCGGTGGCTTCCTCGCGTTCGGTGCTGTTGGCGTTGTCGTCGTGGCCACAGCTTCGGCGCCGGGCGGTTGGCTCGGACGGGCGCTCGATGTGCCGCCGATGCGATGGATTGGCGAACGTTCTTATGGCCTCTATCTCTGGCACTGGCCGGTTTTCGTCTACACGCGTCCGGGTCTTGATTGGTCGCTGCACGGTCCGGCTGCACTCGCCGCCCGCTTAGCG
This sequence comes from Acidothermaceae bacterium, assembly GCA_036501485.1. Lineage (GTDB taxonomy): Bacteria > Actinomycetota > Actinomycetes > Acidothermales > Acidothermaceae > PALSA-607. Next base: position 14,925 of record DASYAG010000025.1, read on the forward strand.
ATCGTCGCCGTGCTGACAGAACTTTCGTACCGCTTCGTTGAGGTGCCCCTGCGTCGCGAGGGCGTCGTGTCATTGGCCCGCAAGCTTCGAGTGCGGCGATTGCCCGCTGCGGTTGTGTCGCCGAGCCCGCGGCCGATCGCCGAACTGGAACCTATCGATCGCGGCCGTCGCCGGCGCACATGGCGTGTCGTTGCGCCGGTGCTGTCTGCCGTGGTCGGCGTCGCTGTCGTGGCGGGGGCGACAACGTTCGTGTCGAATCGCATCGCGCGCACACAAGCTCGCCATGACGCCGCAACGCTCGGCCAGGGCGTATCGCCAACCGTCGGTTCGGATGCGCCCACGACTTCGACGTGGCCCACGGCAGCAGCGTCGTCTGCGGCAGCGGCGGCGACGAGCGAGGCACCCACGAGCGCGGCACCGACACCGCTGCCGGTCGTTGCGCCGCCCACGCATCCGTCGTCGCGCCCGACCCACCCGGCCGGTGGTCCGCACGCGGTGGCAACGACGCCGCCGACCATCCCCGTCGGCGCCCCGCCCTCGGTTAGTGCAGTTGGCGACTCCGTGATGCTCGACGCCGCGACCGCACTGAAGACGGTGTGTCCTGGTACTGAGGTGTACGCCGTCGTCGGTTGGCAGGCGAAGGCGGTGTTCACCGAAGTTGCCACCCTGCGCACGGCCGCGCACCTTGGCCGTGAGGTGGTCATTGAAACGGGCACCAACGGCATAGTGAGTGCGAAGGAGTTGGACGCGACCCTCACCGCGCTCGCCGACAGGCAGAAGGTGGTCGTCATCAACGACCACATGGACCGGCCATGGGAACCGCCGAACAACGCGATGTTCCCTTCCGTGGTCAAAGCGCATCCCAACGCGGTGCTGGTGAACTGGGATGCCGCAGCGGACACGCATCCGAGCTGGCTGAGCACAGACGGCGTGCATCTGAAGCCCGCAGGCCGCGCGCCCTACGCACAGTTGATCAAGGGGGCTGCGGCGTGCTGAAATGCGTGCACACGTAGCAAGTAGTTGAACGCTCAACCAAAGTGAGGTATGGTTCGGCCATGGGAATTTTCCGGCTCAATCACGCGGTCCTCTATGTGCGCAACCTCGATGAGTCGGTGCGGTTCTACACCGACGTCCTGGGCTTTGTGCCGATCAACATGACGCCGGCGGGTTTTCGCGGCGCGGCCTTCCTGCAGGCCCCAGGCTCCACGAACGATCACGACCTCGGGCTGTTCGAGATCGGCGCAGCAGCCGGGCCGTCTGGCGCCGGCCGCACGACCGTCGGTCTCTACCACCTGGCGTGGGAAGTCGACACCCTGCAAGAACTCGAGCGGGTGGCGCTGGCACTGTCGGCCGCCGATGCACTGGTCGGCAGTTCCGACCACGGCAGCACGAAGAGCCTGTACGGCAAGGATCCCAACGGCCTCGAGTTCGAGATCGTCTGGCTGATCCCGGCTGACCTGCTCGACGACGACGCGCTTGAGTCGCGCCGAAGCATCGGGCACCTCGACCTCGAGAAGGAAAAGTCGCGGTACGGCGCGACGACACAAGGCGGCATCGGGATCTCGCGGGTCGCCGTCAGCTAGGCACTGCTCGACCGGCACTATGTGCCCATGACGAATGAGCCAGTGCATACCGAACAGTTGCGGGTTGCCGTTGTTGGCTTCGGCCTGGCGGGTTCGGCTTTCCACGCGCCGCTCATTGCCGCGACACCCGGCATGGAGGTGTCGGCTGTCGTCACGGGCAACGCCGAACGTGCCGAGAGCGCCCGTCGCGACTACGAAGGCGTCGAGGTGTTCGCGGACTTCGACAGCCTCATGGCGAAGCCAGACGAGATCGATCTCGTCGTTGTCGCGACTCCGAACCGCATGCATGCACCGACCGCATTCGCCGCGATCGATGCCGGCATAGCCGTCGTCATCGACAAGCCATTTGCTGTGAGCGTCGCGGAAGGCGAGTCGCTGATCGACGCGGCCGACGCCCACGGCGTCCCGCTCAGCGTTTATCAAAACCGTCGATGGGACGGCGATTTCCTGACGCTTCGCCGGCTACTCGACGAGGGTGCGTTGGGCGAGGTCACCAGATACGAGTCGAGATTCGAGCGTTGGCGTCCGGTGGCGGGGACGGGTTGGCGGGAGAGCGGTTCGCCGTCGGACGCCGGGGGGCTGCTGTTTGATCTCGGCCCGCACCTCATCGACCAGGCGCTCGTGTTGTTCGGCCCCGTCACGCACGTCTATGCCGAGGTCGACCGGCGCCGCGCCGGGGTGCAGGCCGACGACGACGTGTTCGTCGCGCTGACGCACGCGTCCGGCGTGCGCAGCCAGTTGTGGTGCAGCGCGATCGCGTCCGACCTGGGGCCACGGATGCGAGTGCTGGGCACCCGGTCCGCCTACGTCAAGTACGGACTCGACATGCAAGAGGATGCGCTGCGGCGTGGCGGCCGCCCCGACCGCCCCGACCGCGATGAGGCGTGGGGAACCGAGCACGAGGCCAGCTACGGAACCCTGGGAGTCGTCGGGGAAGCAACCCCGATCGCCACCGAGCCTGGTGCCTACCAGCGCTACTACGAAGGGATCGGCGCCGCCTTGCGCGGCGAGGGCGACTTGCCAGTTGACCCCCGCGACTCCCTGGAGGGCTTAAGGATCATCGAGGCGGCCCGGCGATCGCAGGAAGAGGGCCTGGTCGTCCCGCTGAGCTGAGGTCGTTGCGCCGGCGTCCACCGGCGACTCACAGCATTCTTCCAGCTTTCTCACAGGCTTGGTGCAGGCTGTAGGGAGAGGGTGCTGAGTTACCGGGCATCATGCGGTGGCGGATTTTCGGACCTGTGAAGGGTTGACCTGTGCCTACGAACGCTGTCCCGGCACCGCACCGGGTGCTGGTTGTCGACGACGAGCCCAGCATTTCCGACCTAGTGGCCACCGCCTTGCGGTTCGAGGGATTTGACGTCAGCACCGCGAGTACCGGGAACGGTGCTCTCGAAGCCGTCGAGCTGTCGCGGCCCGACCTCGTTGTACTCGACGTCATGCTGCCCGACTTCGACGGCTTCGAGGTGGCCCGCCGGTTGGCCGCGAAGGGCAAGAGTGTCCCGGTGCTGTTTTTGACCGCACGCGATGCGACCGACGACAAGGTGCTCGGGCTAAACGTGGGCGGCGACGACTACGTGACCAAGCCGTTCTCGCTCGCCGAGCTCGTCGCCCGTGTGCATGCCGTATTGCGCCGCAGCCACGGCAACGGACACGGCACTCGCATCTCGTTCAGCGATCTGGAGATGGACGACGACACCCGCGAAGTGTTTCGCGGTGGCCGGCTCATCGAACTCACCGCCACCGAATACCGACTGCTGCACTACTTGCTGGTGAATGCGCGCAAGGTGTTGAGCCGCGCGCAACTGCTCGACCACGTATGGGACTACGACTTCGGCGGCGACTCCGGCGTGCTCGAGACCTACATCAGTTACCTGCGCAAGAAGGTCGACGTCGACGGGCCGCCGCTGATTCACACCGTGCGGGGCGTCGGCTACACGATCCGACTTTCTAACCGGCCGGCCGAAACACGGTCGGCCGAGCCGGCTGCTGCCGAGGCAAGCGCAGACGCGAGCTAATCACTCTGCTCTTGGTGCTTCGGGCGCTGGTTATTCGGGGGCCAGGTAGCGCTCGAGCCAGTTGATGGTTCGCACCCACGCGTCTTTTGCGGACGCTTCGTCATAGCTAGCAGGTCGCGCGTCGCAGTGAAATCCGTGGCCGGCCTCCGCGTAGCGCACGACAGCACTTGGCACGTGCGCGGTCGCGGCTGCGCTGCGCAGATCTTCGACCTGGTCGACCGGGATATCGGGGTCGAGATCGCCGTACAGGCCGAGCCATGGCGATCGCAGGAGCGGCGCGAGTTCGACGAGCGGCCGAAACCCGAACCGACCCTGGTGGATGCCGCGGCCGTAGAACGTTATTGCGGCACCGTAGGCATCCTCCGCGGCGATCGCGCATGCGATGGAGCCACCCATGCAGAACCCGACGATGCCCGTAAGTGACAGTGGCAAGCCTTGGCTAGCAAGGTGTTCGCGCACAGCAGTCAGGTCGGTGCGGATGCCGTCGGCGGTCAGGTTCGCCATGTGGGGGAGCGCAAGGTCGATGTCGTAAGGAAGGGCGGTCACTCCGTCGCGATGAAAGAGATGCGGTGCAACGGCGCGATATCCGACTGCTGCGAGCCGCCCACAAACGTCGATGATGTGGTCGTTCACCCCGAAGGCTTCCTGAAGCACGATGACCGCGCCGCGCACCGGCCCGTCGGGAATCACCTCGGCGGCCGGAACCGGCCCATCCGAACCGGTCAGCTGCAGGGTCTGGTGATCCATGGCCGCACCCTAACTGGCTGGTGACGTCAACTGGCTGCTGGTGTCGCCGCGGCGCGGATCGCAGCGATGCGAGCGGTGAGACTCGGATGTGTCGCGCCGAGATAGGACACCGTGTCGACGTCAAGCCGCATGCCGTTGACTTCCGCAATCCTGATTAACGCCGCCTCGATGATGGTCGGGCCCGATGAACTGGCGGCGAACGCGTCGGCGGCAAACTCGCGGCGCTGCTTGCCCGAGCTGAACGCTGCTTCGACCGTGATGAGGAGCGCGACCACCAACGGCAAGTCTCCTGCTGCGACTACCAGGAAGGCGGAGAGGTAGGCGACTGCAGCCGTCATGATCGCCAGCGTGCGCCATGGGTGCTTGGTGGCCGCCAGGTGACCGATCTCGTGCGCGACTATTGCCGCGAACTGCGGCGGCGACAGATGTTGCACCAGATCCTCCGACACCACGATGTAACGGGCTCCCTTTACGGCACCGAAAACAGCGGCCCACGCGAGTGACCAGCGCCCCTTGTAGGCGATCACCCGGATCGCTCGGATCGGCTGTCGGTGCCGCTTGCACAGCTCCATGACGGCAGCATCGACAGCCGGGGAGCACGGCTTGGTGAGTAGCGCAACCGTCAGCCACGGGGCTGCGAACCACGTCGACACGACGTAGAGCACGGCGCCGACAACTACCGCGCCAACCCCGGGGGCCGATTCCGTTGAGGATTGCCC
>DASYAG010000026.1:0-2051 GCA_036501485.1 Acidothermaceae bacterium
GAACAGGTCGCCGAAGGCCATCCGCTCCACGTCGTCGTCGAGCGCGGCGCTCAATGCCTCGGTCATCCGCGCTTCGTAGACGTGGTTCGGGCAGGCCTGCGGGATCTCCACGAGATGAAGTGGGACGCCCAGCCGCTCGGCTTGCGCGCGCAGCAGTGTGAGGCGCACCGCGTGCATCGCCACCCGTTCCGCGTCGGCGTTGATCGTGACGAGGAGTTTGCAGATGTCGAGCTCGCCGGCAGCACGAAGGCGGTGCAACGCAAAGGCACTGTCCTTCCCGCTGCTCCAACTCATCCACGCTCGCGGTTGACTCGGCACTGCTGTCGCCCTCTCTCGCGCTCCTGGAGCGCGACGCGCACCCTACGGCGTACGTTCACGGCCACCGGGCCGGTCCGCGTTCAGCGCGATGCGCGCCGGTACGTTGCGTTCGATGTCGATGTCGAGGCCGATGCGCGGGTCTGCAGCAAGGACGCGAGTGGTCAGCAGCATCGCCATCACCGTGGTCGCGTTCCTCGCCCTGTCGGGCGTCGCGTTCGCACAGAAGGTCGCCCCGAACCCGGCGACGGTCTCCATCACCGAAGGCCAGTCGCACGACGTCGACTTCCAACTCGACGCACCGATCATCAGTCCAGTCGGGAGCTCCGATCCCGACGTGACGATCAACTTCACCGTGGGCGATCCGTCGCGAGTGTCGCTGTCGACGAACTCGCTGGAGTGGGATCCGTCGGCATGGGCACAGGTACGCACGCTCACGGTGAACGCGCTGCACGACGGCGTGCACGACAGCACGAACTCGGTGACGGTGCAGTTCGACACCGTGTCGGGGTCCCCGTACTACAGCGGCTTCTCGGGATCGTTCACGGTCGATCTCGCCGACATCGATCCGCCGCCGGCGACCACGACCACAAGCGTGGCGCCGACCACGACATCGATCGGGTCGCCGCCGACGACGAGGCCGTCATCGACCACCGCCACGACGTCGACGTTCGCTCCCACGACCACGGCGGCCGCGGTGTCTGCGGTGGCCGCCAACGGCAACGACGACGAGCTCCCACCCACCGGCACGACGAACTCGCTCGCCCTCACCGGCGCCGCCCTCGTCGCACTCGGCGCCCTACTTCTCGGCCTCAACCGCCGTCGACGCGCAACCGCCTAACCACGCGCGCACGCGGTCACACCGCAGTCGTTCAGGCCGAGCCGGCGATTTCAACGGTGGGGGAAGACATCGACCGGCTCGGCCCACACACTCGATCGGCCGATGACGGCCGCGCCGCATCCCCCACTCGGGGGTTGTGAAGCGCCCGGCTGCAGTCCGATGCGCTCCACGCAGAACGAATGTCGCTGCTACCTGGTGCGATGAAGCTCCGGGGGAGAGACTCGAACGCTCCTGGAACACGTATCAGCGAGGGTCAGGTAACGACGCCGCGTTGGCCACTCGGTGCAAAACACAGGGCTTTTGTGGTCGCTTATGATCCTTCAGATCATCGAGCGACGGTGAGCGCTATGACCAACTTGTGACCACGCGCTCGGCGCCGAGAACGCCGCGTATGGGCCACGCTTCGGGCATTCGCGTCGATATCCGTAGCCGCGCGTCGCTGTGCGTCGCCAAGCGTTACTAACCAGGTTCACGAAACTAGCGGCGGAGCAAACACGGTGCTGCATAGTCGTTGCAACTAAGTAACAGGCTCATACAGCTCGGGAAGCCACGGCGCCTTCGCTACGCCGTGGCGAAGTTCCGGGAACGACGCCAGCACGCTGCACACGAAGTCATGTGCCTTTGGGCCCGGGGAACCCTGCGTTCTGGTTCAGGTCTCGCCGCTGCATTCGGCGATTGCCGCTGCGCCGGTCGCGATGTTGTGAGCGATCTGCGCGCCGCTCACTGTGATGCTGCACCGCGCATCGCCGCCTGCGCCATCCATGTTCTGTGCGGAGATCGACACGAAAGCGCGCCCAGCGAACTGCTCGGTATCCGTCCAGGGGAGCCGTACGCCGGTCTGCTGCGTGATTCCCGATGGTGTTTCGAAGGTGAGATCTGCAGGCCCGGAACCGTT
>DASYAG010000027.1:0-11759 GCA_036501485.1 Acidothermaceae bacterium
CGATGTCGGTCGTGCCTACCGGTACCTGCTCGAAGTCAGGCTGGACGCCGGACCCATTGGCAAGGACGCCGCGTCAGCTGCCTTGCGGCAATGGGCCACCGAGCATGGAGTCGGTGCCTAGCTGATCGACGTCCCGCTTGATGCTGTTGCTCTAGCGGTCGACGGTTCCGGCGATGAAGTCGGCGACTGCCTGACGGGCATCGTCGTCGCTGTATTGCACGGGCGGGCTCTTCATGAAGTAGCTGGACGCCGAGTTGATCGGTCCGCCGATGCCACGGTCCTTCGCGATCATTGCCGCGCGAACTGCGTCGATGATGACGCCGGCGCTGTTCGGCGAGTCCCACACCTCGAGCTTGTATTCGAGATTCAGCGGAGTGTCGCCGAATGAGCGGCCCTCGAGGCGGACGTAGGCCCACTTGCGGTCGTCGAGCCACGGCACGTAGTCGGAAGGTCCGATGTGCACGTCGGCCTTCGCCATCTCGTGCGGGATCTGCGAGGTGACCGACTGCGTCTTGGAGATCTTCTTGGACTGCAGGCGCTTGCGCTCCAGCATGTTCATGAAGTCCATGTTGCCGCCGAAGTTCAGCTGGTAAGTGCGCAACAGCTCGACCCCACGGTCTTCGAATAGCTTGGCCATGACGCGGTGCGTGATGGTCGCGCCAACCTGGCTCTTGATGTCGTCGCCGATGATCGGCAGCCCGGCGTCCTCGAACTTCTTCGCCCACGTCGGGTCACTGGCGATGAAGACGGGAAGCGCATTGACGAAGGCCACGCCGGCGTCGATCGCGCACTGGGCGTAGAACTTGTCGGCGACTTCGGACCCGACGGGCAGGTAGGAGATCAGCACGTCGACCTTGGCGTCCTTCAACGCTTTGACGATGTCGACCGGCTCTTCCTCGGACTCCTGGATGATGTCGCGGTAGTAGTCACCGAGCCCGTCATAGGTGTGCCCGCGCTGGACGATGACGCCGGACGTCGGCACGTCGCAGAACTTGATGGTGTTGTTCTCGCTGGCACCGATCGCGTCGGCGAGGTCGGAACCAACCTTCTTGCCGTCGACGTCGAAAGCCGCGACGAACTTGATGTCGCGCACGTGGTACGGGCCGAACTGCACGTGCATGAGGCCCGGCACCCGGTCCTCCGGGTCGGCGTTCTTGTAGAACTCGACTCCTTGGACGAGCGACGCGGCGCAGTTACCGACGCCAACGATGGCTACCCGAACCGAACCCATGAGCGGTGCTCCTTTTTGGTTAATCCCCGTACAGGTGATGGCGCTTAGACGGTGCTGCCGGACGCGGCAGTGCTTGAGGGCGCACCGTCGGCGCGCCGCTCGGTTTCGATCAGTTCGGTCAACCAGCGGACCTCGCGCTCGACGGATTCGAGCCCGTGCCGCTGAAGTTCGAGGGTGTAGCTGTCGACCCGCTCGCGAGTACGAGCGACTGAGGTCTTGACGTTGTCGAGTCGCTCCTCGAGGCGGTTGCGGCGACCTTCGAGGATGCGCATCCGCACCTCGGCGTCGGTCTGGGAGAAGAACGCGAAGTGGACGCCGAAGTTCTCGTCTTCCCACGACGAAGGGCCGGCCTCGCCCAGGAGATTCTGGAGGTGCTCTTTGCCGTCGGCGGTCAGCCGGTAGACGATCTTGCTACGGCTCCCCGTCGACTCGCCGTCGGCGCTGACGTGACCAAGGGTCAGCATCTGCTTCAGGCACGGGTAGAGCGAGCCGTAGGAGAATGCTCGGAAGGCGCCGAGCATGGTGTTCAGGCGCTTGCTGAGTTCGTAGCCGTGCATTGGTGACTCGTGGAGCAGCCCCAGGACCGCAAGCTCGAGGACGCCAGAGCGTCCCGATCGCTTGACTGCTTGCGCCACTGATTGCTCCTCGATGTATCGAGCCGATACATCCAGACGATACGGGTCGACTCTGGGATTCGCAAACACCCGCCGCGGGTTCCCAGCGATTTCTCGGCTGCAGGCGCTCAGCGCCCCGCAGAGCGGTGGCTAAAATGTCCGTCGTGGAGACGATCCGGTCCTTCATCGACTACTCGCTGGCGCGGCGGGCCATCCTGACCGCGCTGTTCGGCGGGCGGGCGACGGCGACCGACGTGTGTGACGCGCACCCCTACCTGCTGCGGGCCGCCAAGTTCCACGGCGAGCCGACCACCGAACAGTGCCCGGTGTGCCGCAAGGAGCCGTTGACCCACGTCACCTACACCTACGGCGACGCGCTGGGTCAATACAGCGGCCGGATCAAGGCGACCCGCGAGCTGGCGCAGATGGAGCACGAGGTCAGCGAATTCACGGTCTACGTCGTCGAGGTCTGCCAAAACTGTGGGTGGAATCACCTGCGCGAGTCCTACGTGCTCGGTCACGGAGGTCATGCGCGCGCCGGTCATGCGCCGGCTCGCCGGGCGACTCATTCCCGCGAGCGGGCCCTGTCGGAGTGACCGGGCCGCAGTAGCCACGGCGTCGTAGCAGCGGGGGCTGCGCGGCTTCGCTGTGATGGCCGACTAAGTTTTCCTGTCATGGACGACGTGCCGGTGGACGCGGCCGTGGGAGTGATCGCACCCACGCATGACGACCCGTTCGTCAGAGGCGGCAGTGCGGCTTTCGGCGGGCCCCTCGGTAGGCACGCGCGCACCGGCTGGTCGTGGTGGACGCCGCTGCGGGTCCTCATCGCGTTGGCCTTGGCCAGTTCGGTGCTGGGGTACGTGCAGAAATACCCATGCCGCAACCAGGCCTGGTCGGGCGGCTTTCAGTACAGCCACGCCTGCTACAACGACATCTACCCGCTGTACTTCGGCGAGGGGCTGGCTGACAAAAAAATCCCCTACATCGACGCCCACGCCGAAAATCAGCAGGAAACAGACGGCCAGGCGCCGCTGACCGGCGAGGTCGAATACCCGGTCATGATCGGGGTAGCGATGGAGGTCGGCTCCCTCGGCACGAGGCTCTTGTACCCGTCGGACGAACGCGGCCAAGGTTTCGTCGACCTGACATGGCTGATGCTCACGATTGCGGCGGTCATCGCCGTGATCGCGACCGCGCTGACCAACCGGCGCCGAATATGGGACGCCGCGATGGTCGCGGCCGCACCGTCGCTGATCTTGGCCGGGCTGATCAACTGGGACTTGTTGGCGGTCGCGATGACGTCTCTGGGGCTCCTGGCCTGGTCGCGAAAACGGAACTTCCTGGCCGGCGCTCTGTTAGGCCTGGCCGTCGCGACGAAGTTCTATCCGATCGTGCTTTTCTTGCCGTTGCTGTTGTTGTGCTGGCGGGCGCGGCAGTTGCGGGCATTCTGGATCGCTGTCGGCGGAGCGGCGATCGCGTGGGCGGTGGTCGATGTCCCGCTGGCGATTACGAGATCCGAAGGGTGGTTCCGGTTCTACTACTTCAGCCGGACGCGAGGCGCTGACTGGGGTTCGATCTGGTACGTGTTCTCGCGCCCGGAAACGCTTCCCATTTTTGGTCACAAGATCCAGTTGTTCGGCTTGAACTACACAACGAACCAACTCAACTTGTACGAGGCGGCCGCGATCGCCATCGCCTTCCTTGGCGTCTGCTGGATCGCGTTGGCCGCCCGCCGCCGGCCGCGGCTGCCGCAACTGTGCTTCCTGACGCTGGCGTTCTTCCTGGTGCTCAACAAGGTCTACTCGCCGCAGTACGTGTTGTGGTTGCTGCCGTTCGTCGTGCTCGCCCGGCCACGATGGCGAGCGTTCCTGGTCTGGCAAGCGGCGGAAATCATCTACTTCCTCGGCATCTGGATGTACTTGCTGGGCGACCCGAGCGGTCGAACGGGCAAGGGCCTTGAGTACGGGCCCTATGCGATCTCGCTGGCCATCAGGGACATCTCCGTGCTGGCCCTGTGCGTACTGGTGATCATCGACATCCTTCGACCGGAAGGCGATGTGGTCCGGGCCGACGGAAGTGACGATCCGGCTGGTGGCGTGCTCGACGGCGCACCGGACATCTTCGACGGGCAGCCGAGCTACGACGAGCCTGAGCCCGTCATGGCACTGAACTGACCCGTCATCGCACTGAACTGACCCGTTATGGCACTGAACTGAGCTGTCAGGCGTCGGCGCTGAGGTGCTTGCGCAGATAGGCGATGTCGGCGCCCTGCCCGGCGGCGCCGTTCGGCGTCTCGCAAACGACGGGCACGCCAGCCTGTCGGACGACCTCGACAATGAGCGCGGGATCGATGTCGCCATCCTCGAAGTTGGCGTGGCGGTCAGCCCCGGAGCCGAACGGGTCGCGTGAGCCGTTGGCGTGGACCAGGTCGATACGGCCGGTGATGGCTTTGACGCGCGCGACGACGTTAACGAGGTCTTCTCCGGCTGCGTGTGCGTGGCAGGTGTCGAGGCAGAAGCCGGGCCCGTACTCACCGACGGCGTCCCAGAGCATCGCGAGCCGGTCGAAGTGGCGGGCCATCGCGTTCTCGCCGCCCGCCGTGTTCTCGATGTAGATCGGCAGCGGGGGCGTCCAGCGTTCGAAGGTCTTGCGCCAGTTCTCAACGCCGACCGCGGGGTCGTCGTCCTTCAAGACATGGCCGCCGTGGACGATCAGCGCCTTTGCACCGATGCTGGCCGCCGCGTCAGCGTGTTGGGCCAGGATTTTGCGGCTCGGGATCCGGATCCGGTTATTGGTGGTGGCCACGTTGATGACGTACGGCGAATGGACGTAGAGGTCGATCGGGGCGTTCTTCAGGGCCTCGACGCCGGCCCGGATCTGCGGCGCCTTCCAGTCTTGGGGGTCACCGAGGAAGAACTGCGCGAGGTCGGCCTCGCGCGTTCGCGCTTCTGCGATGGGGTCGTCTTGGTCGACGTGAGCGCCGATCTTAGGCAACGAGGTGGTCATGTATTTCACCCTAATCGCGACCCCCGACAGGCGCACCTGGCCTAGCCCTTCGCCGTCCGCCCGTTTGTCGGTTGATCACGTAAGGGGGGTGCCGGGACCCCTCAACAGGTGGGCGCGCCTATTGAAGTGACCGCTCACCCCCCTTACGTGATCAACCGACGGGCCGCACGCGGGCCCTGTGGACGGGATTTCGGGTCGAGGCCGCCGGCTTGGTACTGTGACGCGTTGCTTCGACGCAACGAGCCCTCCTGCCACGGATCGACCGTGGCCGCCCAGACCGAAGGAGGTCGGTGCACGCATGCGTCGTTACGAACTGATGGTGCTTCTCGATCCTGATGTGGAAGAGAAGACCGTCGCCCCCTCCCTCGATCAATTTCTCGGTGTCGTTCGCCAAGACGGCGGCACTGTGGACAAGGTTGACGTGTGGGGCCGGCGACGCTTGGCGTACGAGATCGCCAAGAAGACCGAGGCCATCTACGCGGTGATCGACATCGTCGCTGAGCCGGCGTCCGTCAAGGAACTCGATCGCCAGCTGAACCTCAACGAGACCGTGCTGCGCACCAAGCTCATGCGGCCAGAGAAGCACTAGCCATGGCCGCCGGCGACACTGTCATCACGCTGATCGGCAACCTGGTCGACGACCCGGAGTTGCGTTTCACCCCCAACGGCCAAGCCGTCGCGAAGTTCCGCATCGCCTCGACGCCGCGTTTCATGGACAAGGCGACGAACGAGTGGAAGGACGGCGAAAGCCTCTTCCTCACCTGCAACGTGTGGCGGCAAGCGGCCGAGAACTGTGCCGAATCGCTGACGCGCGGCATGCGGGTCATCGTCTCCGGCCGGCTCAAGCAGCGGACCTATGAGACCAAAGAGGGCGAGAAGCGCACTGTCTTCGAGGTTGAGGTCGACGAGGTCGGTCCTTCACTGCGCAACGCGACCGCCAAGGTCGTCAAGGCTGCTCGCGGTCCTGGCGGCGGTGGAGGGTACGGCGGCGGCGGTCAGGGTGGCGGCGCACCTGCCGACGACCCATGGTCAACGCCGGCCGCAGCCGGTGGATTCTCCGACGAGCCGCCGTTCTAGAACTCTGCCGGCCAGTCGCCCTTTCGAGGTGCAGCTGGCGACGTCCCGCTTGACGCTTTTCTCTACCCCACACTGACTGCCCGGGCGACGAGCCACACGGGCGCTGACTTGGAGCAACGCGATGCCGAAGGTTCCCCTGCGCAAGCCGAAGAAGAAGGTTTGCGTGTTCTGCAAGGAGAAGGTCTCCTACGTCGACTACAAAGACACCAACCTGCTGCGGAAGTACATTTCCGACCGCGGCAAGATCCGGGCCCGTCGGGTCACCGGCAACTGCACTCAGCACCAGCGCGACATCGCCACCGCGGTAAAGAACAGCCGCGAAGTGGCGTTGTTGCCTTACACCAGCGCTGCGCGCTAGAAGACGGGACGACGACCATGAAGCTCATCCTCACCGGCGAGGTCGCTGGCCTCGGCGCACCCGGCGACATCGTCGAGGTCAAGGACGGTTACGGCCGCAACTTCCTCGTGCCGCAGGGTCTCGCGATGCGCGCGACCAAGGGCGCGGAGAAGCAGATCGCCTCGCTCAAGCGGGCACGTGACATCCGCGAAGTTCGCGACCTCGCACACGCACGGGAGATCAAGACTCAGCTCGAGGCTCTGAAGGTCACGCTGCCGACGCGTGCTGGTGCAGCGGGTCGGCTGTTCGGGTCGGTGACGGTCGCTGATGTCGTGGCGGCGGTGAAGGCTGCCGGCGGTCCGATTCTCGACAAGCGCAAGGTCGAAATCGAGTCGCCGATCAAGACCGTGGGTACTCACCAGGTCGTCGTGCGCGTGCAGGGCGACATCTCCGCGAAGGTCGCGCTAGAGGTCACCGCAGCGTCTTAGGTTCGGCCGCGCACCACCCAGCACCACCCGGTTCGTGATCATGCAGAAAAGGGCCACTCTCCGCGATGGAGGTGGCCCCTTTCTGCATGATCACGACGGCGGGTGGGGACGCTCGGACGTTTGCCGGGTCGGGACGCTCGGACGTTTGCCGGGCCGGCAGTTCGGACGTCGGGGCTGCGACTAGTCGAGGGTGTCGGCGACCTCCGCGGGCGCTCGCATCCGCCACGCGTCGGTCACCAGTTCGGTTAGGCGCTCGTCGTCGACCTCGTCGAGCCGCAGCATCACCAGTGGAAAGCCGTCGTAGCCATTCGTCGTGAAGAAGAGCGCCGGCTCGCCGAGCACAAGCGCCTGCTTCTCGGCCTCGTCACCGACGTACAGCACCGCGATGTCCGTACGGATTTCTCGGCGCTTACCAGGGCGGTACTCGGGATACGACCACACGAAACCCTTGCCGCCGACCCGGAAGTCGAAGCCCTCGCTGGGTATCTCGACCACCTGCGGCAGGCTCATGGCGATGTGTCGCACGTCATCGGCGTCAGCCATCGCCATCCGTTACTGAGCGCGCCGGTGAGATGGGCTCAGCCTAGGTCGAAGAGAGGACAGTTCCGCGAGTACTACGACCAGGCGAGGCCGGTGAGCCGCTCGTAGGCCTCGATGTACTTCTCGCGGGTCTTTGCAACGACGTCGTCGGGCAGCGGTGGCGGTGGGGAGTCCGAACTCTTGTCCCAGCCGGACGCCGGCGAGGTCAGCCAGTCACGGACGTATTGCTTGTCGTAAGACGGCTGCGCGTGGCCGGGCTCGTAGAGGTCGGCCGGCCAGAAGCGGGACGAGTCCGGCGTCAGCACCTCATCGGCCAGCACGATCGTGGCGACATCACCACCCCGGCGTCCGAACTCGAACTTTGTGTCGGCCAGGATGATGCCGCGCTCGCGGGCGATCTCCTCGGCGCGAGCGTACGCCGCCAAGGTCAGGCGCTTGAGCTCGTCGGCCGCGTCGGCACCGATGGTGTCTTCGACGTCTTCGAGCGAGATGTTCTCGTCGTGTTCGCCGATCGGCGCTTTGGTGGACGGCGTGAAGAGCGGCTCCGGCAATCGCGAGCCGTCTACCAGGCCAGCGGGAAGCGGGATCCCCGAAACGGCGCCCGTGCGTTTGTAGTCCGACAACCCCGAGCCCGTCAGGTATCCGCGAGCGATGCACTCGACTGGCAGCATGTCGAGGCGCTCGCAGATCATCGCCCGGCCGGCGAACTCTGGCGGCACGTCCGTGGAGATCAGGTGGTTCGGCACCACGTCGGCGAGCTGCTCGAACCACCAGATCGACATCGCCGTCAGGACGGCACCCTTGTCGGGGATTGGCGTCGGAAGCACGAAATCGTAGGCGGAGATGCGATCGCTGGCGACGAACAGCAAGCTGCCGTCGTCCATCGCGTAGAGGTCGCGCACTTTGCCCGAGGCGATGAAGGTGTAGTCAGTCACGGACGGCAGTTTGTCATGCGCGAGCTAGAGGATGTCGCCCGGTGCGTAGAACGCCGCGTCGGGGAAGCGGGCAGTGACGAGCGCGACCTGATCGCAGAAGGCGCCGACCTGCGCGGTCGCGGCGCCGGTGAATCCGAGCGGTGCCGACAGGAGCGCAGCGATGTCGGCGTCGGTGAGTTGTAGCCGGTCGTCTGCGGCGAGGCGTTCGAACAAGTCGTTGTGGTCGATGCCCTTCTCCCGCATCGCCAAGGCAACCGCGACGGCGTGCTCCTTGATGGCTTCGTGCGCGACCTCGCGGCCGACTCCACGCTTGACGGCGGTGATCAGCACCTTCGTCGTGGCGAGGAACGGCAAGTAGCGGTCGAGCTCGCGTTGCACGACAGCCGGGTACGCGCCGAACTCATCGAGAACCGTAAGGAACGTCTGGAAAAGTCCATCTGCTGCGAAGAAAGCGCCGGGCAATGCGACTCGCCGCACCACCGAACACGAGACGTCACCCTCGTTCCATTGGTCGCCGGCGAGCTCACCGGTCATCGATGCGAAGCCGCGCAAAACGACAGCCAGACCGTTGACGCGTTCACATGAACGCGTGTTCATCTTGTGC
The DNA here is from genome assembly GCA_036501485.1 of Acidothermaceae bacterium. GTDB lineage: Bacteria > Actinomycetota > Actinomycetes > Acidothermales > Acidothermaceae > PALSA-607. The sequence goes on from DASYAG010000027.1 coordinate 8,833, forward strand.
GGCATCGCACTCGAGCCGACCTGCCCCGCCTTGAAGCCTTCGGTCACCAGCTCGAGGCCAGCCATCAGGCGGATCGTGGTCGCTAGGTTCGACGGCCCGGCTGCTGCTTGAACCAGAGCGGTGACGACGTCGAAGTCGAGCGACCGCGGATACACCTGGCCAACGCTGTTCAACACTCGCTCGAAACCCAAGTGGCCGGCGACGCTTGCCTCGAGCTGGGCGAACTTCGCGGCATCGCCGTCGAGCAGGTCGAGCATGTCCTGGCCGGTGCCCATCGGCCCCTTGATGCCGCGCAACGGGTAGCGCGCGATCAGTTGTTCGATGCGTTCGAGTGCGATCAGCAGTTCCTCACCCGCCGACGCAAAGCGCTTGCCGAGTGTCGTCGCCTGAGCCGCGACGTTGTGACTGCGCCCGACCATCACCAGCTCGGCGTGCTCGGCGGCGAGCCGGGCGAGCCGGGCCAGGGCGGCCAGCATGCGGTCGCGGATGAGCACCAGCGATTCGCGCACCTGCAGTTGCTCGACGTTCTCGGTGAGGTCGCGTGAGGTCATGCCCTTGTGGATGTGCTCGTGGCCCGCGAGCGCGTTGAACTCCTCGATGCGCGCCTTCACGTCGTGCCGGGTGACCTTCTCGCGTTCGTTGATCGAGTCGAGGTCTACGTCGTTGCTGACCCGCACGTAGTCGTCGACGACACCCGCCGGGACGGCGATGCCGAGCTCGGCTTGAGCCTTCAGGACGGCGATCCAGAGTTGTCGTTCGAGCGCGACTTTGGCTCGCGGCGACCACAGTTCGACTAGCCCAGCCGATGCGTAACGCGTCGCAAGCACGTCGGGAATCTCAGTGGCGGCCATCTCAGAACCATTGTCGCATCGGCGCGTTAGAAGTGGGCGGCTACTGCTTGCGCGATCGCTTGCATCGTCGCGGCGGTGGGGAGTTGGCCGGGGCCCGGTGTCGCGGCGTCGTCCTTGCCGTTGCTGGCCATGACGTCGACCACTACCGGGCTGCTACCGGTGCGCAGGATTTGCGCCTCGACTACCGAGGTCGAGCCCTTGGTCCCGTGGGAGATGCAGACGCTTTCATCTGCACTCACGTTCGAGCAGTCCCCGCCGCCGGCCCCCGTGGTGTCGCCGCCATTTGCGTCGGCACCTGGGGCCGGCGAAGCCGTTGCGCGGGCACTTGCGATCGCCAGTTTCCGGGCTTCGAGGCTGCTGATCGCCGCGGCGTCGAGCGACGGTGGCGCTGACGGCGGCGATGCTCCAACAGCCGCGGCTGAGTTGTAGCCAGCGGCCGACGCGGCGGCCGCCATCTTGCTGGCCTGGAGAGCGTCGAGCGTGGACGGATCCAGCGACTTGGGCCCGGGTTCGGTCGTTGGCGCGCTTCCGATCGCTCCCGCTGCCGCGCCGAGCTTTGCCGCGATGTTGGCGCCCGTCATGACGTTTACCTGGAGCGTGACATCACCGGTCGACAGCTTGAACAGCGCCTCGACCGTGCGTGACCCGTCGGACGTCTGAACGCAGTCGGCGGACTGGTCGGTGGTTGCCGTGACGCCCGTCGGCAGCGCTGCGGCCACGACGGCGAGCCAGTTGATCGCGAGCGTCGTCGAGCACGGAACCCCGGCCACCGGCTTGAGGGGGTTCCCAGGAGATGGCATTGCAGAAGGCGGAGGTGAGGTGGTAGCTCCAGCGCCGGGGGCTGACCCAGCAGAGATATCGGACGACGAGGGGTTGCCGAGCCCGAGCAACGTCGGCCCAGCAATGACACCGGTAACTGCTGCACCAGCCAGCACCGTCGAGCCAGCGGCGTAGAGGCCGTGCCGGGTGCGATTGGCGCGCCGTCCGTGCCGCGCCAGCATCTCGACGTCCGGCAAGGTTGGCGGTTCTCCGGTTTGACCGGAGCGGAACGCGGCCGCAAACGCCTGCCGAGCGAAGTCCTCGTCGTTCATCGGTGGTGTCCTTTCGTCAGTTCAGGGTCGGACGGTTCGGGCGCCAGCAGCTCGCGCAATTTCGCAAGCCCGCGTGCGCTTTGGCTCTTCACAGTTCCTTCAGTGCAGCCGAGCAAGTGCGCGGTATCTGTGATATCGAGGTCTTCCCAGAAGCGCAGCACGACCACGGCTCGCTGCCTGGGCGGCATCTTCGCGAGCGCGTCGAACAACACCAGCCGGTCTTCAACGCTGCTCGCCGCGGCGGTCTCGATTTCGGGCGGTTCCGCGGAGCTCAGCTCACGTCGCCACGACATTCGGCGGCGTCGGTCAAAGGTGGCCCGGACCAGCATCGTGCGCACGTAGCCGTCGAGCCGATCGTGACGTTGGACCTTGTCCCAGTTGACGTAGAGCTTGGTGAACACCGTCTGCACGACGTCGTCCGCGTGGTGCCAATCGCCGCACAACAAGAAGGCCGTGCGACGAAGATCGCGCATGCGTCCAGCCGCGTAGGCCTTGAACTCCGCCTCGTCCGTTGCTCGCACGCCGGTCCCTCTCGCGTTTGCCTTGCACCCTCTAACAGGTGTCGGCAGGCGTGCCAGGTTGCACGGGCTAGCGGTTGTCGCCGCCTATCGGGGGTGCAAGCGTGATTTCACCGCGGACGGCGAGCAGCGCGATGTCGGTTCGATGGTGGCCGCCGTCGAGGGTGATCTGCTCAACACCCGCGTATGCAGCGTCGCGGGCCGCGGCGAGCGTGTCGCCGGTTGCGGTCACCGACAGCACGCGACCGCCGGCCGACACCGTGTGACCATCTCGGGAGCTTGTTCCGGCGTGCAGGACGTAGGCCGGCGCGGCGACGTTGTCGAGGCCGCCGATGACATCGCCGTTGCGCGGACCTTCGGGATAGCCGGCGGCTGCGATGACGACCGTGACTGCATAGCCGTCGCGCCACGTCAGCGGCGGATGGTTGGCGAGGGTCCCAGTCGCGGCCGCGTTGAGTAGGCCGGCG
>DASYAG010000028.1:0-2559 GCA_036501485.1 Acidothermaceae bacterium
GCGGCGCTGGACGCGGTCACCGCGATTCTCACCGAACGTGGCATCACCTCACCTGCGGTCGTATCGTCGACCGACGACGCCCCGGTGGAAAAACCCGGACGCGACGAGCCAGTAAGCCAAAAGATGTTATGGAACAGGTTCTGCGACGCGCTCACTCCCGGCAATATCGTGCTCGCGGATCAGGGCACCTCGTTCTACGGCATGGCCACGCACCGACTGCCCCAAGGCGTCACCTTCATCGGCCAACCCCTCTGGGGCTCAATCGGATACACGCTGCCCGCCACGCTCGGCGCGGGCCTTGCCGAACGAGACCGCAGACCGGTGCTGTTGATCGGCGACGGCGCCGCGCAGCTGACCGTGCAGGAGCTGGGCTCGTTTTCGCGCGAGGGACTGTCGCCGGTCATTGTCGTGGTCAACAACGACGGCTACACCATCGAGCGGGCGATTCACGGAGAGACCGCGCACTACAACGACATTGTCGCGTGGTGCTGGGCCGACATTCCCACTGCGCTCGGTGTGACCGACCACCTGATATTTCGGGCCGAAAACTACGGCGAACTCGACGACGCCTTCGTCGCGGCGGCCGATCACCGTGATCGGATGGTGTTGATCGAGGCGGTCGTGCCGCGCCTGGACATTCCCGACCTGTTGACCGAACTCGTCGGACCCACCTCCGCGGATGGCAGCCCGCGCCGATAAGGCAGCTCCAACTAATGGTAATGGGAGGTGATCACCTCGTCGTTGACGCTGGTCACCACATTCGGTCATTAGCGGCCGCGAGTATTCAGCGCCGGCATGCTGTGGCGAGAGGCCGGTATTTGGCTTGATGTCAGTGCCGCCCTCTACGGTGAGAGTGTGCTACTGCGCTACCGATACCGCATCGAGCCGACACTGGTCCAACAACAAGAAATGGCGCGTGTGTTCGGGTGTTGTCGCGTGGTGTTCAACGACGCGTTGCGACTCCGCGATGAGGCGTACCGTGCCGGGCTCAAGTTGTCCCCCAACGAGATTCAGCGTCAAGTCACCACGCTAGCCAAGACCACCGCGGAGCGTGCGTGGTTGGCGGAGGTGCCCAGCGTGGCGCTGGTGCAGGCGGTCAACGATGCGCGGCGGGCATTCCAGGGGTTTTTCGATTCCCGGTCAGGCAAGCGCAAGGGCCGCGCGATAGGTCGGCCACGAATGAAGTCGAAAAAGGACCGCCGTCAGTCTTTTCGACTTACCCGCAACGGTTTCCGCGTCCGTCCCAACGGCCAGCTGGTCGTCCCTAAAGTCGGCGAGGTGAGGGTGCGCTGGTCGCGGCAACTACCAAGCGAACCATCGTCGGTCACGATCATCCGCGAGCCCGATGGGAAGTTTTACGCTAGTTTCGTTGTCGAGGTTGCGGCCACCCCACTGCCGGTGGTGAACCGCGAGGCCGGGGTCGATGTAGGTATTTTGCGGCTGGCGACGATCGCGGACACCGATGGAAAACGCACGGACGTAGCGAACCCGAGATATTTGCGACGGAAGCTCCGCAAGCTGGCTCGATTGGAGCGTGAAAAGTCCCGACGACAGAAGGAATCGATCAACAGGAACAAGAGCAGGCGCAAGATCGCGATTCAGCATAGTAAAGTTGCGCGTGCTCGTCGCGATTATCACCACAAGCAGGCCCTGGCGTTGGTTCGCGAGAATCAAGTTATCCACGTCGAGGACCTCAACATCGCGGGGCTGGTTAAAAACAAGCGGTTGGCGCGGGCGATCCACGATGCAGCGTGGGGACAGTTCATCCGCATAATTAGTGAGAAAACCCAGAAGGACGACCGAACATTTCATCCCGTGTCGCGCTGGCTGCCATCAAGCAGGATGTGCGGAGTGTGCGGACATGTTCTCGATAACTTGCCGCTGAGTCTCCGTGTCTGGAAGTGTCCTACATGCGGTACAAGCCATGATCGCGACCACAATGCCGCCAAAAATATTCTCGCCGCTGGGCAGGCGGAGAGACTAAACGCCTGTGGAGCCCCTATAAGACCTCCCGTGAGGAAAGCACAGGGTGATGAATCAGGAAGCGCCCCGACCGCGGCCTAGCCGTCCGGGAATCTCCGCAATATATGGCGGAGAGCACGTCAAACAGGCAGACGAACACCTCCTCCTCACTCCTCGATCCGCATCATGTCGAAGAACGTGCCCACAAACACCGGCGGATAGGCGCCCACCCCCGCGCGTGCTATCCACGGGGCGGCGATGTCCGGATGCTCTATCCAGCGCCGCGCACGGTCTTCGTCGTCGAGCTCCTGCATGATCATCACTTCGTGGCTGTCGTCGAAGGCCTGAAACAACCGGGTTTCCCGGATGCCCGCGGACTCGAATCTCGGTAGTGCGCCACGTATCTCGCGGGTCAGCGAGGGCACGTCGTCGACCGCCGAGATCGCGGCGACCACTACGCCCGGGGCCGACGGGGCGACCGACCCGAACCGTTCCACGATCTCGCCGGCGAAGACGGCCGGGATGTCGTCGACGCCGACCGCGTCGAACCAGTCGAAGAACACTCGTGATCGCAACAGTTCCACAATCGGCTCCCGA
>DASYAG010000029.1:0-3350 GCA_036501485.1 Acidothermaceae bacterium
CGAAGGCGACCGGATCAACCACTGCGAAGTCTACGACGACACGGACCTCGACGCCGCGCTCGTCCGCTTTGAGGAACTGCAACCGCAGGCGCCACGGCTGGAAAACGCGGCAAGCCAAATCATCGAGCGGTACCTGGCGCACTTCGCTGCTCGCGACTGGGCCGCCTTCGCGGAGCTACTGGCCGACGACGTTGTCGCGGATGATCGCCGTCGTGTCGTGAACGCAGGGATTCGACGCGGCCGAGATGTGCACATCGCGGACATGCGAGCCACCGTCGAGGTCAGCGCACCGACCTTTTCTTCGAGCATCATCGCGACTCGCGGGGAGCGCCTTGCCCTCACTCATGTCCGTATCTTCAACCGCGGCATGACCGGCGAGGTCGGCGCCGAGGCGCTCGGCATCGGCGAGATCGACGCCGACGAACGGATCGTTGCGACCGTCTCGTTCGACCCCGACGACATTGACGCCGCCTACGAAGAGCTTGATGCTCGCTACCTCGCCGGCGAAGCGGGCGGGCACGCGCACACATGGTCTGTCATCGCTCGAGAATGCGCCGCATTCAACCGGCACGAACTCCCAGCGACGGACTGGGTCACCATCGACCACCGGCAGCTCGCCCCGATCGACGCGAGTGATCTGCAGGCAGCCATGCGCGCCGTTTGGGACCTCACGCCAGACCTCAGCACCCACATCGAGGCGGTGCATCGGCTCAGCAGTTTCGGAGCAGTCGTCACCTATACGGCGCATGGGACCTCGCGAGAAGGCTTCGACGCCGAGTGGCGAATGATCGAAATCCTGACGGTCGAACGCACGCGGCTCAACCGCTGCGAAATCTTCGACGAGGCAGACCTCGACGCCGCCCTCGCCAGGTTTGAGGAACTACGACCGCAGGCGCCACGGCCGGAAAACACGGCAGGCCGAATAGTTGAGCGATACTTCGCGTGCTTCTCGGCCCGGGACTGGGCCGCCATGGCGGAGCTACTGGCCGACGACATTGTCGCGGACGATCGCCGTCGTGTCGTGAACGCAGGGGTTCGACGTGGCCGAGATGTGTTCATCGCGGACACGCGGGCGGCCGCCGACGTCGGCTTCACCATATGGATGTCGGGCGTCGTTGCGACCCGCGGCGAACGCCTCGCCCTCACGCGTGTTGGAGCTTCGGGACGCGACTCGGAGACGATTCAACTCGATGTCCTTCACGTCGTCGAGATCGGCGCTGACGAGTTGATCGCGGCGGTCGCCGTATTCGACCTTGACGACATTGACGCCGCCTACGAAGATCTTGATGCTCGCTACCTTGCCGGCGAAGCGGCCGCCCACACGCGCACATGGACGCTCGTCACACGCGCATATGCAGCGCTGAACAGACGCCAACTGCCAGAGACCACGGTGGACTGGGTGAATATCGATCACCGGCGGCTCGCACCAATCGCAGCCGGCGATCTGGGCGCATACCTTCTTGCGACTTGGGACCTATCGCCGCAATCCAGCATCCGCATCGAGACTGTGCATCGGTTGAGCGAGGTCGGCGCAGTCGTCACCCACGTGGTGGAAGGGACCTCACAAGAAGGTTTTGATGCCGAGTGGCGCACGATCGACCTCGCGACCTATGAAGGCGACAAGATCAACCGCTCCGAGCTTTTCGACGAGGCAGACCTCGACGCGGCGCTCGCCCGATTTGCGGAACTGCAGCCGCCGGCGCGACGATTGGAAAACGCGGCAACCCAAGTCGCCGAACGACTTCGGGCGAACTTCGCGGCCCGCGACTGGACCGCAAGGGCGGAGCTACTGGCCGACGACTGCTCCACCGACGATCGCCGTCGGGTCGTCAACGCCGGAAACCAACACGGCCGAGACGCCGACATCGCGAACATGCGTGCCATCGCCGCCGTCGGGGTCGCAAACATTGCGTTGACACCCATTGCCACCCGCGGAGAGCGCCTCGCCCTCAGTCGTGCCCGCATGTCGGGCCGAGACCAGCGGCCTGAAGCGTTCTATACCGAGACGCTCACCATCCTCGAGGTCAACACGAACAACCGGGCCGCGGCGCAGGTCGTGTTCGACCCCGACGACATCGACGCTGCGTTGGCGGAGCTCGACGCCCGCTACCTCGCCGGCGAAGCGGCCGCCCACGCACACACATGGTCGACCGTCACCGGCGCCTACGCCTCGCTCAACCGGCACGAGCTTCTTCCAACGACCCAGGATTGGGTGAACGTTGACCACCACCGACTTGTTAGGGCCGAGTCGGGCCACCTGACCGCGTACACCGTTGCCGCATGGAACGTCTCGCCTGACATGACCGGCTACATCGAGGCTGTGCATCGGCTGAGTAATTTCGGAACGGTCGTCACCCTGGTGGTGCATGGCACATCGCAAGAAGGCTTCGACGCCGAGTGGCGAGAGGTCGAACTTCTGATGTTCGAAGGCGATCGCATCAACCGCCTCGAGATTTTCGACGAGGAGGACCTCGACGCCGCGCTCGCCCGCTTCGACGAACTGCAACCGCAGACACCACGGCTGGAAAACGCGGCAAGCCAACACTCCGATCGCTACCTGGCACGCTGCATGGACGGCGACTGGGACGCGATAACCGAGATGCTCGCCGACGACTATTACACGGACGATCGTCGTCGGGTGGTGGGCGGCGGCATACACGGTCGAGATGTTGAGATCGAAAACCTGCGGGCGGGCCTCGACCTCGGGGTCACGAACGCAACGTCACACACCATTGCCACCCGTGGGGAACGCCTCGTCCTCACTCATGTGCGTTACTGGTTCGACGATCAACGGCCAGAGGCGTTCTTCGTAGAGATACTCGCCGTACTCGAGATCGACACCTACAATCGGAGCGCGGCGGCCGTCGTGTTCGACCCCGACGACATCGACGCTGCGTTGGCGGAGCTCGACGCCCGATACCTCGCGGGCGAAGCGACCGCCCACGCGCACACATGGTCGCTCGTCACGCGGGCCTACGCCGCGTTCAACCGTCGCGAATTCCCATCGACGACACCAGATTCGGTTCTCATCGATCATCGACCACTTCAAACCCTCGGGGCGGTTGATCTGGTCACATCGGCTCGTTCCATTTTCGACATTGCGCCGGACCTCAGCAGCCACATCGAGGCGGTGCATCGGCTGGGAGAACTCGGGGCCGTCGTAACCCATACCCTGAAGGGGACCTCGCAAGAGGGCTTCGACGCTGAGTGGCGGACGATCGAATTTTATGCATTCGAAGGCGACCTGCTGAGCCGCTGCGAAGCCTTCGACGAGGAAGACCTTGACGCCGCGCTCGCCCGATTTGAGGAATTGCAACCGCAGGCACGGCGATTGGAAAACGCGGCAACCC
>DASYAG010000030.1:0-63009 GCA_036501485.1 Acidothermaceae bacterium
GTTCAGTTTCGCAAGTTGACCGGTGCCCAGCGCAAGGAAATCGAACAGGCCGTCGTCCGCGGACGAGAGCGTTACATCTTCCCCGCCCCCGAATCCAACAACCTGCCTACCGGGGTGCTGGCGAAACGAGCCCAGCTGTCGGTTGACTGCAGTCGCCCGCGTGCGGACCGTAGCTGTCGAGTCGTGTTCGACAACACGTACGCCAGGTCGCCCCGAGACACCTCGTGTGACGTTCATAAACGGCTACTTCGCCCCGACCTACATAGTTGACCGACGCGCCGTACGTCTGATGTATCCCTCGTTGCCTCACGAAGCGGCGGCCGAAGGTAGGGAGACGCTCAGCGCGCTGGGGTCTCCGAGGCCAAGTGCGGCGCCGAGTGTAATGCCGCGGCGTAGCGTCGCCAGGAGTTCGGCAGCGGGAATGGTGGTGCCGACCAGGTCACGAGCGTTCCAGCCCGGTGCCATGCCCTTGCGCGCGACGTAGACCTCCACCACGGCTTGGGCGCCTGTTTGTAGCGCGCGCCGGCAGACGGCGCGTGCGTAGAACCGATTGAACTCGATCTCGGCCAGTCGGACGTTTGCGTCGTCCGGCACGCGTTGTTGAGGGTTCAGGTTCTCGCCTATGCCGGGCGCGGTCTCGAAATCGTTGAAGACTGCCAACGCTGCGAGGTCGCGCGCTAGGACCGCTGGAACGCCGTAGGCGAGCGCCGCGCGCAGCAGGAACGGCCAGTGGGTTCGGCCGTAGGTGTTGAGCCGTGGGCTGATGTACAGCACGTCGGCGGCGACGTCACGCTCGAACTCGTCGAGCATCCAGCTTCTCGTCGCAGCATCAAGATTGGCGAACGTCAACGTCATGCTGAGCCTCGCATGGGCAGCGTGCCGTGGTCAGAGGCACGAAGGCCCCGGCAGCCGCGTTCTGAGCCGGGGCCCTCGCTCCTTTCACAACCCGAAAGGTGCGAGGACCGGACACCACCTTCAACGGTACGGGCCAAAAGGGTTGAACGACAAGGTTCGGCTCCCACATGCACAAATACAGCGATGCAGGTGTGAGCCGGGTGATCCGCGGCATCGGCGACTTTTGGGGTTATCGTGATTGGCGGTGACTATTTATGGTCGCCGGCCCCTGGACCCGTGGGTCGTGGATGTTGCTGCGACACGGATCGCAGCCGATCTCGGTGGGCCGAGCATGAGCAGCGACGTAGACAACAGCCAAGCGGTCCGCGATGCCGAGCGGGCGGCGAATGACCTCGCCGAGGCCCTGCGAGTCGGTGCGACCCTGGTTGAGCTCGATCAGTTGATGACCGCGAAAGCCAACGCCGACGATCGCGTCGCGTCCTTGCGGCGCCGCGTCGAACCGCTATCGGGGAACAACAAGTCGCGCCAGGCGTCGGCTGATCTGTTGGAGCGACGTCAACGTCGCCGCGCAGAGGCCCAAGCGAAGACGGGCGAGCAAAATCGCCCGACCTGACGGGGGATGACTGGCCGGGCGACTATTTACCATAGCAGCCCATTCAGGCACGGTCGGGGTCGAATCGCCCATAACGGTGTGCGGTGACGCGCAGCGTGATCGGTGGGCACTACGCCGGGCGCCAGTACTCCAGATAGCCAGGGCGGTCGGCATAAAGTACGGCTAGCAATCGAAGGATGACTGCCGCAGCTTCGGGAAACGACGCGCCCGAGCCGTCAACGCCCAACGGCTGCGGGCCAAAAGAAAGCCAGTCCCCACACTGCACCACGATACGGCGACTGTGCTCGCTCCACGCATCGCTGACCACCGAGGCGACCAGGACGCCGACGCGCTCGTCGTGGTCGATCTGTTCCAGCAGCCACGCAACCAGCTCGTTCACGCGCGCCATTCCAGATGCCTGGGTCTGCGGGATGTCGGCCGCTGCAGGGATCACGGGCAGGTTAGCGGCTCACGGCGAGGGCGTCTCCACCGATCTCGATATTTCTTGGGAAGCGTTCGTGTTAGGCGGCTTGGGTTTTGGCCAACTAGTGGAAGAACAGCCAGCCAACGCCCGCCCAGAACGCTAGACAGACCACAAAGCGCGAGCACCTTCCAACGTCGCCCAACGAGCGCTGAGCGCGGGTCACCCGTGCCTTCAGGGACATGTTCGGGCATGCCTGTGAGCCCGGGTGGCTATGTCCCTCGCGTGGAACCGCTCCCAGGCGTTCACTTGTGAGCGCGCGTCCACACCTCGACTTGGGTTCCCGCGCCCGTATTGCATGCTGGTTTCGCCCGTTTTAGGATCCTGTCGGGCTCTCTCGCGGGAGCCCAGGGACGTGTGCCTCCAGACCACCGGGTTCACGAGCATCAGGAGCAGCAATGGCTATCGACGAAGTCACTCCGTCCCCATCGTTGCCATTTCAGGAATGGCAACGCGCCCTCGCCGCACTACGGTCAGCGGAAGCCCGCGGCGACTCGCACCCAGAGATCCTGCGGCTCTCCGCCGAGGTCATCCGCACCCGCAACGAACTCACCGTCGACCGGCTGCACGCCGGTTGGCACCCACCCGACGACATCCTCAAACACCTGACCGTCGACGCACATTTGCTGCACGAAAAAGACGACACAACCCGAACCTGAAGGACGCGAGTTTGACTGCCAGAACGTTGGGGACAACGGACCGCGGGGGGAAAGCTAAACCGCTCCGGGAGCCGTGTCCAGCCGGCTCCCGGAGACCAACTCAATCGGACCCCGCGCAGAACCATGCATCGGGTCTTTTCATGGGTTGGGGCAGCTCAGGCACGCTGGTCGAGCTCACCGGGTATTGCCTGATCTACGAGCGCGGCAGGCAGCCCGACCCTGGCCGGGACGACCCGCTCGTGCCGATCAGCCTCGAGCACTGGCGGGCGCATTTGCCGCACGTCGGCGACTCTTATGCGTGAGCGGTGGCGGGCGGCCGGTCAGTAGCCCGGATTACGCGAAGTGATCGCGTACCTAGCCATCTGCAGCGGAGTCAAGCGAAGAGGTCTGAGACCTGATTGGTTCGGCCGACATAGTGGCCGGCGCGGATGCAGTAGGCCCCCATGACGTTTAGGTCGCCTGGGAACAGCTCGGGTGGGAGCTCGGCACACCACTGCGCGAGGGCTGTGTGAACGATCGGATGGACGCGGAAGGGGGGCGGTTGAAAGTCGGCGATCTCCTGGGCCGCCGCAGCAAACCCTAGGTAGCAAGTCGTTCGGCACATCCTGAGCAGCGTCGCGTCTTGGTCGGCGTCGTTCGTCGCGTCCCGAAACCGAGCCGCCAAGGGTCCCACGAGAGGGAGCCCGTGTGCCCGCAGTTCGTCGTTTCGAGACCACTGCAACGCGGAATCCATGAAGCTCACGACTTCGTCGTGGTGCTTCATCCCGCGGACATCGGGGAGCAGGATCGTGGACGTGCGTGGGACAGTCAGCTCGACGTAGCGGACGCGGCGCCCGATCACAATGCGCGACGATAGCAGCCCGATATTCCCGTCGTCGGGTGCTTGATGGTCTCGCTGAACGCACCGGCAGTGTGACGTTGGCTGATGACGAGTAGCCTGCGAACGACGGGCCGTGATAGTCGCTGCGGTGGGCCAGACCTGACGTCGGGATTGGGCGGCAAATGACGAGCCTTCAGCCCCCTCCGCCCCAAGTTGTTCCGCCGGGCGGCGCGATCCGCTTCGCCGTGGGCGACCCAACCGGGTTGCGTTCGCACACGTGGGTTGTGAGGAGCGCCAAGAACAACGACGACGTCTACATTGGCACCAGGGTCACCATGGGCGACGTCAAGGTCTCGCTCCACGCGTCGGACACGTGGCGCCTCGCGCTGACGGCGGAGGAGGCGCTTCGCCGGCAACTGGGCGAGGAAGACCGGGTGTTTACTCGCTGGGTCCCGCCCGAGCAGATTGCACCGGGCTGGCGCCGCGCGGCTTCGATCATGGTTCCGACGTCTAGTTTGCAGCCCGCATGGAATGAGAAGCCACCTAGACGACCTGGTCGGATTGCCTTCTGGCCCGCGCCACCGCTTGGCCGGGCGCTAGCCTTCGAGGTGATGATCCGTGAAGCGGATGCGGTCGGGCTGACAGTCAATGACGTCATCGGCACCGCAGGCGAGCTTTCACTCCCGAGCGGGCGCGGCGTGTGGGTGCTAGCAGACGAAGTTGCCGCCGATGAGGGCTGGCTGGCGGGCCTTCGAAACGACCTCGGCCCGGAAACCGTACTCGTCAACGACCCCACCAGATTCGACCCACGTGAGAACCCGAGTGCATTGGGGTGGGGCGTAACAGACGGCCGCGTGATGATGCTCGACCTTGGACTGGTGGTTCCCGCAGCGTGGCCGACTGTCCACTAGCGGCGTCCCCTAGCGCGCTACGAGATCCGGCCGTACTTGCGCTAAGTCGTTGTCCTGCGGGTGGCGTGGACGCTGGCTGACCTCGGTGACCACACTCGACCGACGGCGGATGACATCGACGAGGCGCTCTACCTCCGCACGGGGGTAGCTGCATGAATGACGACTCGGTGCTGCCAGGTAGTGCTCACGCACCGGCGCAGGGCGACCACGATGACCGGATCGCTCGGCTACTCCTCGGTCGGATCGGCGAGCCAGGCGATGTTGCGTTGGCGAAGGCCATCGACGACCTAGGTGCGGTGACGACCGTGCAGCGGCTGCGCGCGGGCACGCTGAACCACAAAGGCCTGGTCAATCTGCGCGCGCGTCTCGACGTTGCCCGGCCCGATCGCGATCTCGACGCCGGCGCCTTGGTGGGGGCACGCTTTGTCATCCCCGGTGACGAAGAGTGGCCCGATCAGGTCAACGACCTTGTGCGGCTCGGTCGTAGCGATGCTGGCGTGCCTCTCGGGCTCTGGGTTCGCGGGCCTCTCGATCTTCGGGTCGTCTGTCAGCGGTCAGTCGCCGTGGTAGGCGCCCGGGCGTCGACCGCCTATGGCGACTACGTCTCGAGTGAGTTCGGCATTGGCCTCGCCGAGCGCAATTGGACCGTGGTGTCGGGCGGCGCCTTCGGCATCGATGGCGCCGCACATCGAGGTGCACTGTCAGGAGACGGACCGACAGTTGCGGTACTCGCCTGCGGGGTCGATGTTGCCTACCCGCGGGGGCACGCCGCGCTCATCGACCGGATTGCCCAGACCGGACTCGTCGTCAGCGAGTGGCCACCGGGTTGTGCGCCGATGCGCTACCGGTTCTTGGTCCGCAACCGCGTCATTGCGGCGCTGACGCTGGGAACGGTCGTCGTCGAGGCGGCGATCCGCAGTGGCGCTCTCAGTACCGCGAACAGAGCTCGCGAACTCGACCGGCACATCATGGCGGTGCCCGGGCCGATCACCTCGACGATGTCGAAGGGCACCAACCAGTTGTTGCGCGAGCCCGACGTCATGTGCGTCACGAGCGTGGCTGACGTCGTCGACCTGGTCGGCTTGATGGGCTCAGACCTTGCCCCGCAGCTGATGATGCCGGCCGACCCGCGCGACGACCTCGACGACGTGTCGAGGCGGGTCCTCGAGTCAGTGCCAGTGCGGCGAGCCGTAGGCCCGGCAAGCATCGCCGTGACGGCTGGGATTGCGCCTCAGCAAGTTCTGCGCTGTCTCGGTGGCCTGGCCGCGCGTGGCTTCGTCGAACGCGTCGATGCCGGGTGGCGGCTACGCCGCGACGGTTAACCTGCCGCCTTCGGCGCGTCCGGCTCTTGGTGCTTGACCCCGCGGCTGCGGCCAGCGACGGTGCAGGCATGGGTGCACACGCGGGGGTCGAGGTCGACGTCCTTGGCGCGTTCGTGCAGCACCTGCGGCTGGAGCGCGGCCTGTCCGAACACACGATCCGGGCATATACCGCCGACATTGGGAGTTTGTTAGGCCATGCAGACCGAATGGGTAGATCGCGCGTGGGCGATCTCGACATCGGGGTATTGCGCAGCTGGCTGGCCAAGCTGACCACCACCGGCAAGGCGAGAACGACGATCGCCAGGCACGCGGCGTCCGCCCGAGTATTTACCGCTTTCTGCGCTCGGCGCGGCTGGCTGACGCCCGACCCCGGTCTGATCCTGGCCACCCCGAAGGCCCAACGGCTCTTGCCCGGCGTGCTCTCACAAGCCCAAGCGGTTGCCTTGCTTGACACGCCCGCTGAGGCGTCGCCCGGCGAGGTTAACCCTGAGCAATTGCGTGACGATGCGGTACTCGAACTTCTCTATGCCACGGGTATTCGGGTGGGTGAACTAGTGGGACTCGACGTCGACGACATCGATCAGGCGCGTCATGTTGTCCGGGTGCTCGGCAAGGGCAACAAGCAGCGGACCGTCCCCCTCGGCGTCCCGGCTGTGAAGGCTGTCGAGCGCTGGCATGTGTCGGGCCGACCCACGCTGCTAACTGCTGACAGCGGGCCTGCCCTGTTCCTTGGCGCGCGCGGCCGCCGCCTCGATCAGCGGGCCGTGCGTCGGATGGTGCATGCCCGGATTGCGCTCGTTCCGGACGCCCCGGACATCGGCCCGCACGGTCTTCGGCACAGCGCAGCAACGCACCTTCTTGAGGGTGGCGCTGACCTAAGAACCGTTCAGGAGATACTTGGTCACGCTACGCTCGCAACAACACAGGTCTACACGCATGTTTCCGTCGAGCGACTGAGGGCTACCTATGACCGCGCGCACCCCAGAGCCTGAGCGCTCGGGCGTGCTAGCTGCGGCACCGCCCGAAGACGACCCGGCAGTCGCCAAGCTGAACGCCGAGGCGGCGCTGCGCGAGCTGTGGGTGGAGTTCAAGGCGAGCGGCGAGAGCCGGCTTCGTGAGCGGCTGATCCTGCACTACTCACCGCTCGTCAAGTACGTCGCAGGCCGGGTGGGCGTGGGGTTGCCGCCCAACATCGAGCAGGCCGACCTCGTCTCCTACGGCATCTTCGGGCTTATCGACGCGATCGAGAAGTTCGACCTCGAGCGGGCCATCAAGTTCGAGACCTACGCGATCAGCCGTATCAAGGGCGCGATCATCGACGAGCTGCGTGCGATCGACTGGATCCCGCGGTCGGTTCGGTACAAGGCCCGCGAGGTCGAGAAGGCCTACGCCGCACTCGAAGCGAAGCTGCACCGCACCCCGACCGAGTCGGAGGTTGCCGGCGAGCTCGGCATCAGCCTCGACGAACTGCACACCATCTTCAGTCAGGTCTCGTTCGTCAACGTGATCGCGCTTGATGAGTTGCTGAACGTGGGCGGCGAGCGCGGCGACAAGCTCTCACTCGTCGACACTCTCGAAGACACCCGGGCTGAAGATCCCGTCGAGGTCTTCGAGACCGAGGAGACCAAGTACCTGCTCTCGCGGGCGATCAACACATTGCCCGAGCGCGAGAAGATCGTCGTCACCTTGTACTACTACGAGGGACTCACGCTGGCCGAGATCGGCCAAGTGCTGGGCGTCACAGAGAGCCGCATCTGTCAGATGCACACGAAGGCCGTCCTCCAGCTGCGCGCCAAGCTCGCTGAACAGTCGGCCTAGCCGCTCCAGATAGGCAGCAGCCTGACCCGTGGCGCGCCGAGCAGATTCATCGGATTGACGTACACGTCGGACTGCAGTGCGCCCCAATGCAGGCAGCTCCCTGGCGGTCCGCACGCGTCGGCGGCTGAAGAGACGTATCCGATCAGCTGCCCGGCAACGACGTAGTCATCTGAGCGGACGATGGGATCGACCGGCTCGTAAGTGGTTCGCAGGCTGCCGTCGCGGATCGAAATCACTCCGCGACCTGCGAGCAACCCGGCATAGATCACCAGACCTGCCGTGGCGGCGGAGACCTCTTCACCGGCGTGGGCCGCTAGATCGACACCCCGGTTGCCAGCGGCCCAGGGATGCAGCGGCGGGGCGAACGAACGAACGACCGCCAGCGGCGTCGGCAGCGGCGGATGAAGCTGAGCGTCGGCTCCGGCCGTTTGGCCGGCTGCTGTCACGCCAGAACCGACGGCTAACAGCGAGCTACCCAGGGCGACCATCCAGGAAACGATCCATGTCCTCATGAAACGACCTTGGTCGATGGCCGGCGCGCTGGCGTCTCGCGACCACCGCTGGTGCATCCAGTCGCCGCGCTGGCGGAACTGTGGACAAGCCGCTGCTAACCGAATTGCCCCGAACCACGTCTTAAAGGCCGACGGAGTCGCTGCACGCCGAGCCTTGTGATGCGGGGGAGTCGAATGAAGGAGATCGGTGCGAGTGGTCGCGACGCGTGGCCAAAGGCACGCGGATTGGCGTTCGTCGTCCTGCTTGTCGGTGTGCTCGTAGGCGCCTGCGGGAGCAAAGCACCAAACGCTGCGCCCGCGACTGCGTCAACCGGTTCGCCCGTGTCCAGTGCATCCGCGAGCAGCGCGTCCACCGGCAGTGCACCCGCCAGCGGAGCGTCGGCACTTGCGGTGCCTTCGACCTCAGCGAGCGCAACGACGGCGAGTGCAACGACGGCGAGTCCATCCGCCGTGGCGTCGCCGCTTGTCCTTGCGGCGAACCAGGTGGGCACCCGCTCGCAGGTTCCCTGGGGCCAGATCGGGCCGGGCTGGTTCCTCGTGATCAGCGACTCCCCGGCCGTGTGGAAAGGAGCGGCGTCGGCACCGCCACCCGCAGGCACCTTGACGATGTGGCTCATCTCTCCGGTCGCCGCCCGGTACGCCATCACCTCGTGGTCGGGCACGGGGTCGGACCCAAGAAACTTGGCCGAACTGGACGCCTGGTCCGGCGATGGACGGCACGTGCTGTTCGGTCAAAGGGGCGACGGCGCTCTCGAGCTGGACCTGACGACTGGCGCGCTCCGCCACATCGACGTGCCGCAGCTGAACACCATCGGATTTACGAGTCCGGCCGGTTCGAATCTCGTGGCAAACGTCGACACTTCGGCCGTCGATGGCACATGGACTGGCCAGCGGTTGGTTCGGCTCGACCTGAGCGGCAAACCGCAGGTGCAACTCGCGGAGGTCTCCCAGCCGGACCTGCCTCCGTACGGCGGCACCATCGGGTGGCTCTACGCAGCGGACGGGTCCACCGTCTATCTAGACGGTCCCGGTGGTCTGCGTGTGGTGAGCAACGCCGGCGGCCCGATGCGCGCCCTTGCGACGTTTCAGCCATCCGATACCGACTGTTCGCCGGTCAGGTGGTGGGACCAGCACACGATTCTCGCCGACTGCAACAACGACAGCGGCTCCCGGCTGTGGCTGGTGCAAGCCGCGGCAGGAACTGCGACAGCACTGACGGCTGTGCCTGGCGCCAACTCACCCGACAACCCGGTCGGGCTCGGGTACAACAACGCCGTGCAAGTCGGCGGCAGCGTCTTTGCCCAGCACCTCGAGGGGTGCGGGGTGGTCACCATCCATCGGCTGGCGCCAAGCGGTGTCGGTACCCGCATCAAGATCCCGCAGTCGCTGTCCAACGACCGCCTGATCGGAACTGTGGGGGCCAAGCTCGCGGTCGAGTCAACGGCGGAATGCGGGTCGCCCTCGTGGTTCGGGTTCTACGACCCGGCGACGAACAACTTGCAGAAGATCATCCCGGACGGCCCAGGAGATCTCGGCGCGGGTTCTGCGCTCGCCTTCCCGTAGACTGTCTGGTGAGGTCGGGTTCGCCCGGCTTACATCGCACGTCCTAACAACCGGCCCGGCTCCTTCACAGGCGCGCAGGGTCGGCCGCCACTCGGTGCCTTCGACCACAGGTCGAGGTGTCACGGCGACCAGGGCGTCAGGCGTGGCCGCTGACCGGCGGCCGCGAAGAACCGAGGATCGGCGCCCGGCGACATCCGCGAACGCGCGATGTGGGGTGCCAGAAGGAGTGCGCGGCCATGGCCGTCGTCACCATGAAAGAGCTGCTTGCGAGCGGCGTCCATTTCGGGCATCAGACCCGGCGCTGGAACCCGAAGATGAAGCGATTCATCTTCACCGAGCGCAATGGCATCTACATCATCGACCTGCAGCAGTCGCTGACCTACATCGACCGCGCGTACGAGTTCGTCAAGGACACCGTGGCGCACGGCGGTTCGGTGTTGTTCGTCGGCACCAAGAAGCAGGCGCAAGAGGCCGTGGCCGAGCAGGCCACCCGCGTGGGCATGCCCTACGTCAACCAGCGCTGGCTCGGCGGCATGCTGACCAACTTCCAGACCGTCTTCAAGCGTCTTCAGCGGCTCAAGGAACTTGAGATCCTCGAGCAGGGCGGCGCCAGCTACGGCCAGCGCACCAAGAAGGAAGCCCTCGTTCTCCAGCGCGAGAAGGACAAGCTGCTCAAGACTCTTGGCGGCATCCGGGAAATGTCGCGCGTTCCGAGCGCGGTCTGGATCGTCGACACCAAGAAGGAGCACATCGCTGTCGGCGAGGCCCGCAAGCTGGGCATCCCGGTGGTGGCGATCCTCGACACCAACTGTGACCCCGATGAAGTCGACTACAAGATCCCGGGCAATGACGACGCGATCCGCTCGGTCGCGCTGCTCACCAGGGTGGTCGCCGACGCCGTCGCCGAAGGCCTGATGGCTCGCGTGGCCGCACGTGTCGGCGACGCCAAGCCCGACGTCGACGCCGGCAGCGAACTCGGTGGCGGCGAACCGCTCGCCGACTGGGAGCGCGAGCTGCTGGTCCGCAACACCGCAGCGGCCGACGCTGCTGCGGATGCGGCGGTTCAGGCAGAGGCCTCACCTGACGCGGCGGTCGCCGCACCGGAATCCGCACGCGGGCCACAAGCCGCAGTCGAGCCGGAGGCCTCCGCACTCGAGCCCGAGACCCCCGCAGTCGAGCCAGAAACGCCTGCGGCCGACGCCTAGGACTGAACACTTACTAGCGATACACCGACCTGAAGGACGTTAAAGCGATCATGGCGAACTACACCACGGCCGACGTCAAGCGGCTTCGTGAGCTCACCGCCGCCGGCATGATGGACTGCAAGAAGGCACTCGACGAGACCGACGGCGACTTCGACAAGGCTGTCGAGTTGCTACGTATCAAGGGTGCGAAGGACGTCGGCAAGCGGGCTGAGCGGACGACCCAGAACGGCCTCATCGCAGCACAGGCGAGCGGCGACTCTGGCGTGCTTATCGAGCTCAAGTGCGAGACGGACTTCGTCGCGAAGGGTGACCGGTTCCAGCAGCTCGGCGCCGCCCTCGTGAAGGCGTTCGTTGACTCTGACGCGACCGACCCGGCGGGCCTGCTCGACGTTGTTGTCGACGGCCGGAAGGTCAGCGAGCTGATCGATGAGAACAGTGCCGCGCTCGGCGAGAAGATCGAGCTTGGCCGGGTGGCGAAGTTCACCGGGGGCGGTCACGTTGTGAGCTACCTGCACAAGACGAGTCCCGACCTGCCACCACAACTCGGCGTCCTCATTGAGCTCGATAGCGAGCACCCAGAGGTCGGCAAGGACGTCGCTCAGCACATCGCGGCCTTCTCGCCGTCGTACCTGAACCGTGACGAGATCCCGGCCGATGTCGTCGAGAACGAGCGGCGAATCGCCGAGGCGACCGCGCGCGAGGAGGGCAAGCCCGAAGCTGCGCTGCCCAAGATCGTCGAGGGTCGGGTGACCGGCTTCTACAAGGACGCCGTGCTGATCGAGCAGGCGTTTGCCAAGGACAGCAAGAAGTCGGTCAAGCAGGTTCTCGACGAGGCGGGCGTTAAGGCGGTCCGGTTCGTGCGGTTCCGCGTCGGGCAATCCTGAGGCAGACTGCCGAGCAATACGCAGGGCGGACGTCGACCGAACGCGGGCCATCGATGGTGGCGAACACCCCCATCGATGCCGGCTAACTGCAGATGAGGGGCTCTGAGTTGACCAATCCTGACGAGGTCGAGTTCGGCGGAGTAGTGGCGCGCGGCGACGGCATCGCGCCGTATCAGGGTTATCAACGGGTCGTGCTCAAGTTGTCCGGCGAGGCGTTCGCCGGCGACGGATCGCTTGGCGTCGATCCCGACGTCGTCCAATCGATCGCGCAACAGATCGGCGTCGTGGTCGCCGAGGGCGTCCAAGTCGCGGTGGTCATCGGCGGCGGTAACTTCTTCCGTGGCGCCGAGCTGTCGGTGCGCGGCATGGATCGCGCTCGCTCCGACTACATGGGCATGCTCGGTACGGTCATGAACTGCCTAGCGCTGCAGGACTTCCTCGAGAAGCAGCACGTTGAGACCCGCGTGCAGACTGCCATCACGATGGGTCAGGTTGCCGAGC
The DNA here is from genome assembly GCA_036501485.1 of Acidothermaceae bacterium. GTDB lineage: Bacteria > Actinomycetota > Actinomycetes > Acidothermales > Acidothermaceae > PALSA-607. The sequence continues at coordinate 12,124 of DASYAG010000030.1, forward strand.
CGTACATCCCGCGCCGGGCAATCAGGCACTTGCAGAAGGGGCGCGTCGTCATCTTCGGCGCCGGCCTTGGTGCGCCCTTCTTCTCGACCGACACGACGGCGGCGCAACGTGCACTGGAGATCGGCGCCCAGGTCGTGTTGATGGCCAAGAGTGTCGACGGCGTCTACGACAGCGACCCCAAGACCAACCCCGACGCCGTCAGGTTCGACACGCTCGACTACGACGAGGTCTTGGCTCGTGACCTGAAGTTCGCCGATGCAACGGCGATCAGCCTGTGCCGTGACAACGCGATGCCGATCCTGGTGTTCAACCTGCTTGAGGACGGCAACATCCGCAGGGCCGTGCACGGTGAGAAGATCGGGACGATGGTGAGTGCCGGCGCTCGGTGATCAGCGTCCGCCAGTGTCTTTTGAACAGCCGGTGGTTTTGAGCAAGGAGCTCCTGTGATCGACGACACCCTCTTCGAGGCCGAAGAGAAGATGGACAAGGCCGTGAGCGTCGCGAAGGACAGCTTCGCGGCGATCCGTACTGGCCGCGCCCACCCGGGGATGTTCGCGCGCGTCGTCGTCGAGTACTACGGGACGGTCACGCCGCTCAACCAGCTCGCTGGCTTCACTGTCGCTGACGCCCGCATGATCGTCATCAGCCCGTACGACAAGAGCGCGCTGCGAGCGATCGAGAAAGCGATCCGCGATTCCGACTTGGGTGTGAACCCGACCGATGACGGCAACGTGATCCGCGTCAGCGTCCCGCAGCTGACCGAGGAACGCCGTCGCGACTACATCAAACTCGCGCGCACCGAGGCGGAGGACGCGCGGGTGTCGATCCGCAACATTCGCCGCCACGCGAAAGAGGCGCTCGACAAGCTTGAGAAGGGCGGCGAGGCCGGTGAGGACGACGTCCATCGCGCCGAGAAGGAACTCGACGACCTGACGCATCGCTACGTCGCGGCGATCGACGAGGTGCTCCGGCACAAGGAAGTCGAACTTCTCGAGGTCTGATGTGAACCCGGAGCTCGTCGTCGATCCGCCCGCTGCCGCGGGCCCGAAGGCTGGCCGCAATCTGCGTGCCGCGATCACGATCGGTGTTCTGCTCGGCGGCGCAGTAGCTGCGTCGTTGTTCATTGTGAAGTGGGTGTTCGTCGCCTTCACGATCGTCATCATGATGGCCGCCGTTTTTGAACTGAGCAGGGCACTTCGCGGCCGCGCAGTTGCCGTGCCGGCGATTCCGCTCGCGGTCGGCGCAGCCGCGGTGTTGGTGGCGACCTACAAGGGCGGCACCGAAAAGCTCGTGGTCGCCAGTCTGTTGCTGGTGATCGCGGCGGTGGCGTGGGGTGCGGTCACCGATGGCATCGACACGCTCTCGGGTATTGCAGCCAGCGTGTTCGTTGCGTGCTACGTCGCGCTGCTTGGTGGCTTCGCGGTGCTGATGGTGGTGCCGTGTGATGGTCCGCGCCGAGTCGCCGCATTTGTCGCGACCGTGGTGTGCAGTGACACCGGCGGGTATGCGGTCGGAGTGTTTCTCGGCAAGCACCCGATGGCGCCAAGTGTGAGTCCGAAGAAGTCGTGGGAAGGATTCGGCGGGTCGGCAACGGCATGTGCGCTGTGTGGCGGGCTCTTGTTTCCGCTGACGCTGCACGCGACCTGGTGGGAAGGCGTCGTGTTCGGCCTTGCGATCGTCGTCACCGCGACGATCGGCGATCTCAGCGAGTCGCTCATCAAGCGCGATCTCGGAATCAAGGACATGGGCAACTTGTTGCCTGGCCACGGTGGCGCGATGGATCGCTTTGACTCCCTACTCCTAGCAGCGCCAGTCGCCTGGGCGCTGCTAACGGTCTTCGTCCCGTGGCCAACCTGACGTGGGTCGAAGTTGGTAGCGGGGGACTTTTCGATACCTAGCCGGCAGTGACGGGCCCGATGTAGCTGCCGGGGTGGGTTGCGCCGGTCTGACAGTCGTCGACGCTATCGCCCGGCCACGGGATCTGCACCGAGGTCGTGTCGTCGGGCGGCGTCACGGTAAGTGTCGACGGTATCCAGGCGCCTCCGGCGTCGCAGGCTGGATCCGGTCCGGTCAGAAAAGTCAGGACGGCGTGTGCCTGGCCGCCGGGCGCGAGATTGACGCGTGCAGGCTTCGCTGGGGTGCGAACCAATGAGACCGCAAGAGCTCCGGCGGCACCGAAGTCGGTGCCGGGAAAGCCGAGCAACGAGCACTCCGCCCCCGACGCGTTAACGAAAACGATCGGTACTTGGTACTGCGTGCTGGCGGTTTGCTTCGCGACTCCAAGTTCGATGTCGAGTGAAGCCGTCGCACAACGCGGCGCATTGTCGGCCGGCGCTGGTGGCACAGACGGCGCGACGGCGCCGCTGACTGTTGTCGCGCCCGGCGGCGGTGTAGCGGCTAGGCGCATACCGATCGTGCTGAGCTGCGTTTGCACCGCGGTCCATGGGACGGCGACGTCCACTGTGCCGCACGCCTCGGCGCCGACCTGGCCCTGCGAGAGCCCGATCAATAGGCCTGCTGGCCCGATCGAGGTTCCCACGTAGTTGGCAGCAGTCGCCGCGACGCCACCGTTGAATTCATCCTGATCCTGGTCAACATTGCAGCCGATCGCATCAAGCTTCGTCTTCGTGACCGTTGTTGTTGCCGCTGCCAGTGCCTTAAGTGACGAGCCGACGAACAGCTGCGACGGCGTGATGGCGGCGCCGCTTGTGACGTCGATCGTTGCCCCTGTGAGTTGCGTCGTGGGATGCGCTCCACCCGGAAAGAACGTCGAGATCGTCCAGGTGCCCGACACCACAACGGAATCAGATCGGCTCGTGGTGAAGTCGGCTTGGAAATCACCGCTACCGCAGGCGGGCCCGGTGCATTTCGGTTCCGTCGCAACGAACTTCATGTAGTCGGCGAGCGCGGCGGTGACGGGAGCTTGCAATGCAGCCGCAATGGCTGCGCCGTTCGGCGCGCCAATTACCGACAGCTGATCGATATCGATCGTGCCCAGATCGCCCGTGCCGGTTCGATGTGAGCGTGCGAGCTCGACAACGACGCGCGTCGGCGCAACCGGCGCGGTGCTGGCTGCCGCGCTGGATGCAACTGCGGACGTTGTACTAGAGATTGCTGGTGACGCAGGGGGAGTCGAAGCCGGCGCCGCGCTGCTCGACGTCCCCGCTGCAGTGTTCGTAGCAGACGGTGAGACTGGGGGCGCCGATGTTGATGTGCTCGCGTGCTTGGAGCTTGAGTTGCACGCTGTCGCCATCACTGCGACAGCGAAAAGCGCTGCTACTCGCACACACCTACGCGACGACGTCCGCACTGGTCTCCTCTGGTTGCACTGGACCACCATGAGACGCCCAGCGAGTCCACCCGGTTGTGTCCGTCCGCGAGCGGAAACGGAAGCGGCTAGACCGGTAGACCTGGCGCGGGAAAGTCGGCGGTCAACTCGCGCACCTCGGCCTCGACGCGATCGGTTGTGGCGTTCACGGTGTCCTCGTCGTTTTTCGCCACCGATGCGACAACCTCGTCGAACCATGCGCCGATCTGGCGCATCTCGCTGACACCCATGCCGCGACTCGTCACTGCGGGGGTCCCGATCCGAACACCCGACGGGTCGAACGGCTTGCGGGTGTCGTAAGGCACGCTGTTGTAGTTGACGACAAGCCCAGCGCGGTCGAGCGCTTTAGCGACCGGCTTGCCAGCGACACCCTGGGGTGTGAGGTCGATCAGGATGAGGTGGTTGTCTGTGCCGCCCGACACCAGGTCGTAGCCTCGCGACGACAGCTCGTCGGCGAGGGCTTGCGCGTTGGTGACGATCGCCGCCGCGTAGTCGCGAAATGACGGTTGCTGCGCCTCATGCAAAGCAACTGCGATCGCGGCCGTCGTGTGGTTGTGCGGACCACCTTGCAGGCCAGGGAAAACGGCTTTGTCGATCGCCTTCGCGTATTGCTCGTCGCACATCAACATCGCGCCGCGAGGGCCGCGCAACGTCTTGTGCGTCGTGGTTGAGATGACACCTGCGTATCCGACCGGAGACGGGTGCGCACCACCGGCGATGAGTCCGGCGATGTGCGCGATGTCGGCGACCAGTACAGCGTCGACTTCGCGAGCGACTTCGGCGAACGCCGGAAAATCGATCGTCCGCGGGATCGCCGTTCCTCCGCAGAAGATGATCTTCGGCCTCTCGCGAACTGCGATCTCGCGTACCTCGTCCATGTCGACGCGTCCGCTTTCGCGACCAACGCCGTACTGGACGGCGTGAAACCAGATGCCGGTTGCGGACACAGACCAGCCGTGGGTGAGGTGGCCGCCCATCGGCAGCGCCATGCCCATGACGGTGTCGCCAGCATTGGCAAGTGCGAGGTAGACCGCGAGGTTGGCCGGAGAGCCCGAATACGGCTGCACGTTGGCGTGGTCGACGCCGAACACGGCCTTCGCGCGGTTGATCGCCAACGTCTCGACCTGATCGATGACCTGCTGGCCCTCGTAATACCGCTTGCTCGGATAGCCCTCGGAGTACTTGTTGGTCAGCACGGAACCAGTGGCTTCGAGTACTGCCTGCGACACGTAGTTCTCCGACGCGATCAGCCGGACTTTCTCGGACTGAAGCGTCTCTTCGGCGCGCACAAGTGCGGCGACCTCAGGGTCGGTCTCGGTGAGCGCAGCAAGGTGATCAGACACGGTGTCTCCTTGAGGACACCCAGGCGCACGGCGTCCGCTTCGATCGCTCCCCGGTGGTTGCTCCACCATCTATGCGCCAGTCGCGACGCCCCGATCCTAGCCGGAACAAGCCCAATACGGCCGGACGGCGAGGGGTTGGGCGGGCTGCCTCAACCCATGCACTCGATGTGCTCGACCTTGAACTGCGCAGTCGCGTCAACGAGCAGGGTGTGGCAGTACGCGCAGTGGGTCTCACCCGTCGCCGGGGCGCCGCACGACGGGCAAGTTGCGGGCAGCGGGGGGCTCGTCAGGCCAGCCGGTCGGGTCAGGCGCCAGGTCTCAAACCAGGGCCGCTCGGGCATTGCTGCCAGCTGGCTCGCGGGCGGCCTGCTGCCACCGAGAGCGACTAGACCCATCCGCCCAACCACGTCGTATCTGACCAAGCAGACGATGTTGCCGGCGCTGTCGGCCTCGACGCCGCGCAATGTCGCGGTGACCTGATCGATAGAGCTCATCGTGAGCTGATGACCCGAGCTCATCGCGTACTGAAGCTGGTTGCCGAACATCGAGGTGAGTTCGGGTGACAGCCGGCCCGCAACCGGATCGATGGTTCCCGCGCTCAGGGCGGCGCGGACGTCGGTGAACAGCGATGTCGCACCCGCAAGGAAAAGCTTCGGATCAAATGTCGCGTCGACCCGCTGAATGGCAGCAACGTCGACGTCACCGGCAACTCCGATGCCGCTCGGGGTGCCCGTCGCGTCTGAATCCAACACGAACGACTGCAGCCGGGTGGCCTCGTCGTCGCGCTTCTTGAACAAGCTCACAGCTGGCTCACTTCTCACGTCACTGCGCTGGCGGGACGGCGGTTCCGCAGGCCGAGCAGAACAGGGCGCCCGCAGCGAGCGAGTGCCCGCAGTGGGAGCAGAAGGCGGGCGCTACGACCGGCGCCGCGGCCGCGGCAGCAGTAGGTGCGGCGGGAGCAGTAGCAGCGGGTGCGGCGGCAGGCGCGGGCATCGCGACCGGGGCTGGTGCCGCTGGCTGGCCCGCGCCGGCAAATGCGCCGAGAACCCCGGCGCCTAGTCCGAGCGACGCGATGCCAAGAGCCTCGTTGCCGCCGCCCTGGCCGTTGGCCATGCCTTTGCCGGCCCCGAGCAGCGCCTCGCCTTGGGCGTAGGCGCCGAACGATCCGGTCAAAGCGGTGTAGGCAGTGTCGCGAGCCAGCGTGCGTAGCTGCTCGGCGTCCTCGTCAGACACGCTGACGGTGACGTTTCCGAGCCGGGTCACCCGGATGCCGTAGCTGTCAAGCGCTTGGTTCGCGGCCAACACGGTGCCGGCCTCGATGTCGGGATTGCGGCTGGCCAGGCCCAGAACGGGCCACTCGTCGTTGACGACATGCCCGACGACGACGGTCCGGACCGCCTTGAGCACCTGGTCGGCGGCCCAGGCAACGACGGCCGAGGGGTCGGCGAGGTCAACGGTGCCGGTCAGCTTGGTGATGAGTGCGGCCGGGTCGACGACCTGCAGGGAGAAGTCACCGTAGGCCCGCAGCTGCACCACGAGGCGAGTCTCTGGGTCGCGTACCGAGTCGACCGGGCCCCCGAACGTGAGGTCGGGAAATTCGTGCGTGCTAACGAAGAAAAGCTCGGAATCGTAGGCATCTCCGCCGCTCAGCTTGTCGGCGACATCGCCGAGGAAGGGCAGCTCGGTCGCATCGATCTGGTGTCGACCGGGTTGTAAGAGTCCGATCACCCGACCTTGCGAAATGAAGATGGCCAGCTCATCGACGTCCACGATCGCGCTTGTGAAACGACGGATCTGGTGGTCAGGCCACTTGAACAGCAGCTGCCCTTTGGCGCCATCTGGCACGGCGATGAACTCGCGACTGATGTCGTGACCGAGACCCATCAACACTCCTGTGGTCGGGTGGGCGGCCAGTCACCGCCCTCCTCCCTTGTCGGAGTGCGCGCGCTGCTCCTTGAGGCGCCGTTCCTTGATGTAGGGGAGACTGGACGCACCATGCCTGCCCCCGGAGAACTGCTTTTCGTTGCACCGCGCCGTGCAAAGCCGCCGCGTCACCTGGCCGACCTGTCGCCTGCCGATCGACGGGCAGCCGTCAGCGAGCTCGGCCAACCACCATTTCGTGCCTCGCAGCTCTCGAATCACTACTTCAGCCGGCTCGTCGACGACCCCGAGGCCATGACCGACGTCCCGGCCGCGTCGCGGGTGGCTCTCGTCGGAGCTCTGATGCCGACGCTGCTCACGCCGGTGCGTGAGATCACCTGCGACGACGGCGCAACGCGCAAGACCGTCTGGCGGCTGTTCGACGGGACGCTCGTCGAGTCGGTGCTGATGCGTTACTTCGGTCCCGTAGGCCCTGCCCTGGCTGAACTGGGTGATGAGTCGGACGACGAGGTGTTGGCGTCTGAGTCGCCGGCTCGCCCCGCGCCAACGACCCGTGGGCGCGACCGGGTGACTATCTGCGTATCTAGCCAGGCAGGCTGCGGGATGAACTGCCCGTTCTGCGCGACCGGCCAGGCTGGCCTCACCCGCAACTTGTCGGCCGGCGAGATCGTCGAACAGGTCGTCGCCGGCGCACGGGCCATGGCGCGGGGAAAAATTCCCGGTGGTGCGGGCCGGATTTCCAACGTGGTGTTCATGGGCATGGGCGAGCCGCTCGCCAACTACAACGCGGTGCTCGGCGCCGTCCGCCGTCTGACCGACCCCGCGCCCGACGGTCTGGGCATTTCCCAACGCGGCATCACCGTGTCGACTGTCGGCCTGGTGCCGGCCATCGACAAGCTCACGGCTGAGGGCCTCAATGTCACGCTTGCCGTGTCGTTGCACGCGCCGGACGACGAGTTGCGCGACACGTTGGTGCCGATCAACACACGCTGGAAGGTGGCCGAGGTGCTCGACGCGGCTGCCCGCTACGTCGACGCGACCAAGCGCCGGGTGTCGATCGAATACGCGCTAATCCGCGACATCAACGATCAGGCGTGGCGCGCCGACATGCTCGGTCAGTTGCTCCGGGAGAAGCTCGGCCACCTCGTGCACGTCAATCTCATTCCGCTGAATCCCACCCCAGGTTCGATTTGGACGGCGTCGCGCAGCAAAGACGAGAAGGCTTTCGTTCGTGGGTTGGAGAATCAGGGCGTGACGGTGACGGTCCGCGATACTCGAGGCCGCGAAATCGAAGGCGCGTGCGGGCAACTCGCAACCGACACCCAGCCGACCGCATCTGCGTCGGCGGCGGGTGAGTGAGCGTGGTCTTCGAACCGCTGCCGACCGATCGAGCTGCACTGATCAAACGAATTAAGGGTATGGCTTTCAGGCCCACCCGTTTTCGTGCGGGTTACGACGAAAAAGACGTCGACGACTTCCTGGATGCAGTGATCGCGAGTCTGAAGAACTCGTCAACACCGTTTCGATTCACGCCGGCACAGATTCGCGAACGCGAATTCCGCCAGGTCAGTTTCAAGGGCGGCTACGAGATCGAACAGGTCGACGACTTTCGCGGTCTGATCGCCGAGGCGATCCAACACGTGCATTGAGCCGACGGTATTGCGCGCTAGCCGCCGAGCAGTCGGTCGAAGGCTTTCGCTCGTAGCGATGTCTTGCCGGTGCGACTCTCTACGCCGTCGGCAGAGCTCATCACTCGCACGCCTGCGTTGACGCCGAGCCACCGCAACGGTTCGGGCTCCCACCGCCTGCTGTGATGATTGACCCACGGCAGTGCCGTCAGCTCGGTGTCGTGTTCGGTGATCAGATCAGCCAGGGTGCGGCCGGCGAGGTTCGACGTCGCGACACCGTCGCCGACGTAGCCGCCGGCCCATCCGAGCCCGGTCGTGCGATCAAGACCAACAGACGCAAACCAATCACGCGGGACGCCGAGTGGCCCGCCCCACGTGTGTGTGACGGCGACGCCTGCCAATGCGGGAAACAGCTCGACGACGATGCGTCGTAGCGCATCGAACACCGCGGGCTCGCGGTCGTAAGAGGGCTCGACGCGCGAGCCGAAGTGGTACGGCGCGCCACGCCCACCGAACGCGAGCCGGTCATCAGCCGTGCGCTGCCCGTAAATGATCAGATGGCGCAGATCGTTGAAGGTCTCGCGCTGCCGCAGGCCCACGTCGTCCCAGAAGGATTGTGGCAACGGCTCGGTGGCCATCATCAGCGAATAGACCGGCGCCAACGCGCGACGATACCCACGGATCGTGGGCGTGTAGCCCTCGGTTGCTCGGATGACGACATCGGCGCGCACGACACCGTGACGAGTGTCGACTCGATGGGGCGAGATTGCGGTGACGGTCGTGCCTTCGTGGAACGTCGCTCCGTTTCGTTCGACGACGTCGGCGAGACCGCGTACGAGTTTCGCCGGATGGATCGCAGCGCAATGCGGCGTGAACAAAGCACCGATGACGTCGGTCGCATTCAGCTGCGCGCGTGCTTGCGCGGCGTCGAGCAGCGAGATGTCGTCACTGTCCTCGCCCCAAGAGCGGGCGTGCTCGAGTTCGTCGCGCGCCCGAGCGATCTGGGCCCGGCTGCGGATAAGGGATACCGTGCCGCCCTTGGAGTAGTTGCAGTCGATCCCGTTGGCGCTTGCTACGGCTCCAACCTCGTCGACGCTGTGACGCATCGCCTGGCGAAGAGCGATCGCGGCAGCTCGCGACGAGCGCGCTGCAATCTTCTCCATTGATGCCGGAAACAATGCGCTGCACCAACCACCGTTGCGGCCCGATGCGCCGAAGCCGGCAATCTCCTTCTCCAACAGCACAACGCGCAGTGTGGGGTCGCGTTCAAGGAGGTAGTAAGCGGTCCACAAGCCGGTGAATCCGGCTCCGACGATCGCGACGTCAACGTCGCGCGCGCCGGGCAACGCCGGCCGCCGAGCGAGGTTGCCACCCGACGACGCGATGTCGTCGAGCCAGAAACTGCGTGACCGGTAGTCGCCGTCGGGTCTCACGGTTTTCAATTTCACGGTGTCCAGCGCGCGAAGTAGGTCGGCGGCTCGTAAGGCTCTTGCAGATCAGGCGTTGGTACCGGTGTGCCGAACGCCGACACGATCGGAAGCACACCGGCCCACACCGGCTCGTGCAAGTCTTCGGCCGGGTCGTCGGGCCAGCCAGCGCTGATTTTCACCGACCATTCGCGCAGCGGCATCCGGAGCAATGTCGTGGCGGCCAGTTCTTTTGCGGTGGGCGGACGCAGTTCGGCCCAGCGGCCTGGCATCAGATGTTCGGTGAGTATCTCAAGGCATCGTCCGACGTCGGCGCCCGGAACGACCTCGCAGGTGCCGAACATCATCGCGCTGCGGTAGTGCATCGACGATTCGAATGCCGACCGGGCGAGCACCATGCCGTCGAGAAGTGTCACGGTGACGCAGGTCTGCGAGCCCGATGCGAGCGCACGGAAGAGCCTGCTGCCAGTTGATCCGTGGATCAGCAAGTGATCGCCATCGCGCGCGAACGCGACAGGCAACACGTAAGCCTGCCCATCGGCGTCCGCAACTCCGACGTGTGCAACACGAGCGGCGTCGAGAATGGCGTCGAGTCTTGAACGCTCGATCACTTGCTTCTCGGGCAGTCGTCGCACTTTGGTCCGCTCAAAGCCGTCGCTTCGCGGAGCTGTCACAGGATCGACCAGGCCTCCGTCAGCACCGATCGCAGGGTCTGCTCGATGAAATCGAACTCGGGCTGGTCGATGATTAGTGGCGGTGCGAGCTGGATAACGGGATCGCCGCGATCGTCGGCGCGACAGATAAGGCCGGCCTCGAAGAGGGCCCCCGAGAGGAAGCCGCGGAGCAACCGTTCTGACTCGGCGTCGTTGAACGTCTCTCTGGTGACTTTGTCCTTGACGAGTTCGATGCCGTAGAAGTAGCCGTCGCCACGGACCTCACCGACGATGGGCAGGTCATTGAGCTTGTTCAGGGTGGCGCGGAATTTGTCTTCGGTCGAAAGCACGTGGCCGAGCAGATCTTCCTTCTCGAAGACGTCGAGGTTTGCAAGCGCGACTGCACAACTGACCGGGTGGCCACCGAACGTGATGCCGTGCAAGAACGTCGAGGTGTCCTTCAGGAACGGCTCCATGATCCGGTCGGAGGCGATCATCGCGCCGATCGGGGCGTATCCCGACGTCATGCCTTTTGCGACAGTGATGATGTCGGGCTGGTAGCCGTAGCGATCAGCGGCGAAGTAGTAGCCAAGCCGGCCGAACGCGCAAATGGTTTCGTCAGAGACCAGGAGCACACCGTGCCGGTCGCAAATCTCCCGCACCAGCTGGAAATATCCGGGCGGCGGAGGGAAGCAGCCGCCAGAGTTCTGCACCGGTTCGAGGTAAACCGCAGCGACTGACTCTGGGCCTTCTCGAAGGATGGCGCGTTCGATCTCGTCGGCTGCCCAGCGGCCGAACGCGACGAGGTCGTCGCCGTGCTCAGGAGCACGGTAGAAGTTGGTGTTCGGAACGCGTACAGACCCTGGAACCAGCGGTTCGAACACGTTCTTGATGGCGGGTAGGCCGGTAATCGAGAGCGCGCCCATGGTCGCACCGTGGTAGGCGATATCCCTACTGATCACCTTGTAGCGACTTGGCTGGCCGATCGCGCGGAAGTACTGGCGAGCCAGTTTCCATGCTGACTCCACGGCCTCGGACCCACCCGTCGTGAAGAAGACGCGGTTGAGATCGCCAGGCGCAAGATTCGCTAGCCGCTCGGCCAGCTCGATCGCGCGCGGGTGGGCGTAACTCCACAACGGGAAGTAGGCCAACTCTTTCGATTGCCGCGCGGCGGCCTCGGCGATCTCGTCGCGGCCGTGACCAACCATGCTCACGAAGAGGCCGGCAAGTCCGTCGAGGTAACGACGCCCTTTGCTGTCGTACACATAGGCGCCTTCACCACGCACGATGATCGGCACGTCGTTGTGTGCATAGGACGACATGCGAGTGAAGTGCATCCAGAGATGGCGGCGGGCCGCCTCCTGCAGCGCGCCCGCGTTGGCGATGTCGGCGCTGTGGACGTCTTGTGGCGTGGTCATCTGGTCCCCCAGGTGTATGTCTGCTTACGGAGCTTGAGATAGACGAACGTCTCGGTGCTACGGACGGCCGGGATGGCCCGGATCCGACCGTTCAGAAGCTCGAGCAGGTGGTCGTCGTCCTCGCAGACGGTTTCGACCAGCAGATCGAACGAGCCCGCGGTGACCACGACGTAGTCGACCTCGGGAAACTTTTCCAACTCGTCGGCCACCGCTTCGATGTCACCCTCGACGCGCAAACCGATCATCGCCTGACGTGGGAACCCCAACTGGAGCGGATCGGTCACGGCGACGATCTGGATGACACCGCTCTTGAGTAATCGTTGAACGCGTTGTCGGACTGCGGCTTCGGACAACCCGACGGCTTGCGCGATCGTCGCGTAAGACCGCCGTCCGTCTTGCTGCAGTTGTTCGATGATGGCCTTCGAGACCTCGTCGAGGACCGCGGCAGAGGGCACCGGTCGTTCGCGCGGGGTCATTCGGCAATCATGGCCCCGACCCTGACGCGGTGCAAGCGATTCCGCAGTCGGCAGGCCGTGCACCCACGGAATCAATGGCCGATCCGCGATATCACTGATGTTCTCGTCTCCCGCAAGCGCCCTTGCCCAGCTACGCTGGCCGCACCCTCGCACTAAGGAGCAGAGATGGCCGCCGGACCCCAAGTGCTGCGCAATTTCGTCGATGGTGCGTACGTCGACACTGATGCGGGCGTGACCAGCGGCATTGTCGACCCCAGTACAGGGGAAGTGTTTGCGACCGCTCCGGTGTCGGAGGCGGCCGATGTCGATCTCGCGATGCGCGCAGCGGAGCGCGGATTTGAGATCTGGCGCGAGGCGACGCCGTCCGTCAGGCAACGTGCACTGCTACGCATCGCCGACGCCATCGAAGCCCGGGCCGATGAGATCGTTGCGGCCGAGTCGCAGAACACCGGTAAGCCGCTTGCCCTTACGGCCGCAGAAGAACTGCCGCCCATGGTCGACCAGATCCGCTTTTTCGCCGGCGCGGCGCGCGTGCTCGAGGGCAAGGCCGCGGGGGAGTACATGGCTGGATTCACGTCGTTCATCAGGCGCGAACCAATCGGCGTGTGCGCGCAGGTGACGCCGTGGAACTACCCGATGATGATGGCCGTCTGGAAGTGGGCGCCGGCGATCGCCGCCGGCAACGCGGTGGTATTGAAGCCGTCCGACACGACTCCGGTCACGGCATTGCTCATGGCCGAGATCGCGGCGGAGTTCCTACCGCCGGGCGTGCTGAACGTGGTGTGCGGCGAACGTGACACTGGGCGGCTACTTGTTGAACACCGCACGCCGAGCATGGTCTCGATCACCGGCAGCGTGCGCGCCGGCATGGAAGTCGCGGGTGCGGCCGCTCGCGATCTCAAGCGCGTGCACCTCGAACTCGGAGGCAAGGCTCCCGTTGTTGTCTTCGATGATGCGGATCTGGAGAAGACCGCTGAGGGCATTGCGATGGCGGGCTACTTCAACGCCGGCCAAGACTGCACAGCCGCGACCAGGGTGCTTGCTGCACCGGGCATCTATGGCGACTTCGTCGCTGCATTGACAGAGCAGGCTCGCGGCACAGTCGTCGGCCCGCCGTCCAATACCGATGCCGCCTACGGTCCGGTGAACAACGCAAATCAGCTCGCACGCGTCAGTGGATTCGTCGACCGGTTGCCCGACCACGCGCAGTTGTTGGCGGGTGGGCACCGCATCGGTGACCGCGGCTATTTCTACGAGCCGACCGTCGTTGCTGACTTGCGACAGGGCGACGAGATCGTGACCGACGAGGTATTCGGACCGGTCATCACGGTCCAGAAATTCAGCGACGAAGATGAAGCGGTGCGGTGGGCGAACAGCGTCGAGTACGGCCTCTCGTCATCGGTCTGGACTCGCGACCATGGCCGTGCGATGCGGATGGCGAAGCGTCTCGACTTCGGCTGCGTGTGGATCAACACGCACATCCCGCTGATCGCTGAGATGCCGCACGGCGGCTTCAAGCACAGCGGCTACGGCAAGGACCTGTCGATGTACGGCTTCGAGGACTACACACGTATCAAGCACGTGATGACTAACCTCGACGCGTGACCAGGGCTGCCACCAAACCTTCGGTGGTTCGGCGAGAGCCGCCCGCTCCCGCCGAACCACCCGCTTCGTTTAGTCGTTCTTCAGGTGCTCTGCAAGCTCCGGCTCAGGCGACATGACCTCGCCCCGGAAGAACGGCCGGAAGATGGGGATCGAGATCCCCATCAGCACGAGGCCGACGACAAATGACAGCACGCCGATGATGAAGACACCGCCGATGTCCCAGTGCGGCGAGAACTGCATCGACCAACTCGTGTAACTCTCCACCGGGTTCCAGTCGAGCCAGATGTCGTAGATCAGGAACGCGAACAGGAGGATTCCGCCAATGAGCGGGACAATTCCCTTCACCCACAGGTCGCGGGCGCTGTTGCGTAGATCTCTGCGGTAATACCACGTGCACTCAAACCCGGTGAGGCCGTAGTAGAAGGCGATCATCCAGCCAAGTGCGGTCACCGAGTCGGGGATGATGTTGCCTGCCGCAAGTGAGTTGAACACGAGGTACAGCACAATCGAAACACCGCCCATGGCGAGTGTCGAGACGCTCGGCGTCAGGTAGCGCGGGTGAATCCTTGCGAACGCCCTCGGGATCGCCTTGTACGCCGCCATCGCCAGCGACGTGCGTGCCGTCGGCAGAATCGTCGTCTGTGTCGACGCGGCCGCCGAGGTGAGCACCATCAGTACGAGTAGTTTCGAGAAGAACAACCCCGTGCCGTGTGCACCGAACGCGGCACTGCCGAGGGTGCTGATGACATCGCTGGAGTTGTCTGGGTTCGTCAGCCCATTGCCCGTTGAACCCACACCGGCGAATCCGACGACCGCGATCGCCACGACTGTGTAGATCGCAACCAGCAGAACCGTCGAGATGACGGCGGCGCGACCGGGCGTCTTCTCTTTGTCGGCAGTCTCCTCGTTCACGGAGACGGCACTGTCCCAGCCCCAGTAGATGAACAGCATCAACAAGATGGCTTGAACGAAGTGGCTGACACTCATGTGCGCGGGGTTGAACCACGACGCGCTGATGTGACTCGATCCCGCGGGGGCGTTGTTGCCGTAAGTCTTGACGATCGCCGTGATCGAGAACACGGCAAGCATGACGACCTCGATCGCGAGCAACACCTTCTGGATGTTGGCTGAGATCTCGATGCCCACGTAGCAGATCCAGGTCATCAGGACGATCCAGATGATGCCGACGATCAAGACCCAGCCGCTTGTTGCGTCGCCCCCAATGCCGTGGGCGCCGACGAGCAGGAAGAAGTACTGCCCGGCAACCTGGGCGAGGCTGGCCATGACCAGGATGTCGGCGGCGAGGATGCCCCAGCCACCCATCCAGCCGGTCTTTGGCCCGAAGGCCTTGGTACCCCAAGTGAACGTGGTGCCGCAGTCAGGCTCGCGCCGGTTCAGTTCCTTGTAACCGAACGAGATCAGGAAGATCGGGACGAACGCAAGAATGACGACGATGACCGTCTGCGTGCCGGCCAGGACCGCCACAAAGCCCAGTGTCGCCGCGAGGCTGTAGGCCGGCGCGGTAGACGCGACACCGATGACAATGCTCGATACAAGGTTGAGCGCACCGCCCTTGAGGCCCTTGTCGAGCACTTCCCCGTTGTCGTAATGGACCTGCGTCGACTCGGCGACCATAAGCACCTCTGGGAGCGATGTGGGCGGATTGATGGCACCAGCGGTTTTGAACCCTCCGGTTATCGCACTGATTTCGTCGGATGACAAGGGATTCCGTGGTCTCGTTCTGATAGCGCGACCGTTTCGGTGGTAGCGTCCCGCCATGCGAGCGTTGCCTGTCGGTCGGCTGCCGGTGTGAAGTGACCCGGTATGGGGCGATGTTCGGCCCCGACGTCACCTTCCTGGGCGTCGATCGTTGCGATCTCGCCGAACCGGCATCGTTTGCGGATGCCGACGTCGTCATCGTGGGCGCACCTTTCGACGGCGGCACGTCGCATCGTCCTGGCACCCGATTCGGTCCGCAGGCGATCCGTTCCACTGACTACTTGCCACACGACGGATCCCGCCCGCATCTCGCCTTGCGGGTCGACGCACTGCGCGACCTGCGGGTCGTCGACGCCGGTGACGTCGAGATGCCACCTGGTGAGATCGAGCGCTCCCTAGCAGCGCTGGAAGAAGCCGTCGCTACGGTCGCGGCCGCGGGGGCGATCCCGGTTGTGCTCGGTGGAGACCACTCGATTGCACTCCCCGACGTCACGGGCGTAGCTCGGCACTACGGATTCGGTCGTGTTGCCGTGCTGCACTTCGACGCGCACGCAGACACCGGTGACATCAACTTCGGATCACTCTATGGCCACGGGCAACCGATGCGGCGCCTCATCGAATCCGGCGCCGCGCGCGGCGACCGGTTTCTGCAGATCGGTCTGCGTGGCTATTGGCCGGAGCCGGAAACGCTCGACTGGATGGCGTCACAGCGGATGCGGTCATACGAGATGACCGAGATCGTCTCGCGTGGCTTGCCCGCCGTCCTGGATGAAGCATTCGCGATCGCCCTAGACGATTGCGACGCCGTGTTCGTGTCGGTCGACATCGATGTTTGCGACCCAGCTCATGCGCCCGGGACTGGCACGCCTGAACCGGGTGGCTTGACGGCGCGCGATCTGCTTGATGCGGTTCGCCGGATCTGTCGTGAGCTGCCCGTCGCGGGGGTCGACGTGGTCGAGGTCTCGCCGCCATACGACCACGCCGAGATCACCGCGATGCTCGCAAACCGGGTCGTGCTGGAGGCTTTGTCGGGGATTGCGGCAAGGCGGCGCGACCAAGCAACCGCAGTGACGTTCGATCCGGCGACGCACTTGCTCTCCGGCCGGCACGAGGGTCCTGCACCACACTCCTGAAGGGACATTGTCATGAAGATCCTCCTCGTAGGTGCCGGTGGTGTCGGTGGAGCGATTACCGGCATCGCTGCCCGGCGGCCCTTCTTCGACGCCATGGTGGTCGCCGACTTCAACGAGGAAAGCGCACAACGTGCCGCGCAGCGCACCGGCGACCCGCGGTTCTCTGCGATCCGCATCGACGCGTCGGACGAAGCAGCGGTTGCCACCGCGTTGCGTGAGCATGAGTGCGACGTCCTTCTCAACGCCACCGATCCGCGTTTCGTCATGCCGCTGTTTCGTGCTGCACTGTCGGCCGGCGCGCATTACCTCGACATGGCGATGTCGCTGTCACAACCGAACGCCGAGCAGCCCTACGTGCTGACTGGTGTGAAGCTCGGAGACGAGCAGTTCGAGCTTTCCGGCAAATGGGACGACGCGGGGCGGCTCGCTCTCGTCGGCATCGGTGTCGAGCCCGGACTGTCAGATATCTTCGCCCGCTACGCGGCCGACCATCTGTTCTCCCACATCGACGAGGTCGGCATCCGCGACGGCGCGAACCTCACGGTCGAGGGGTACGACTTCGCCCCCACCTTCTCGATCTGGACGACGATCGAGGAGTGCCTGAACCCGCCTGTGGTGTGGGAGCGCGGCCGCGGTTGGTACACGACCGAGCCGTTCAGTGAGCCCGAGGTATTCGATTTTCCTGAGGGGATCGGGCCGGTCGAATGCGTGAACGTCGAGCACGAGGAGGTGCTGCTCGTGCCGCGCTGGGTCGAAGCCGAGCGGGTCACCTTCAAGTACGGCCTGGGTGACGAGTTCATCGGCGTCCTGAAGGCACTCCACAAGATCGGCCTCGACCGCGTCGACAAGATCAAAGTCGGCGACGTGGAGGTCTCGCCGCGCGACGTCGTGGCTGCGTGTCTGCCCAACCCGGCCACCCTCGGTGACCGGATGCGGGGCAAGACCTGTGCGGGCACTTATGTCACCGGCACCGGCAAGGACGGCAAGCCGCGGGCGACTTACCTCTACCACGTGGTCGACAACGAGTGGTCGATGCGCGAATACGGGGCACAGGCCGTCGTCTGGCAGACCGCGATCAACCCTGTCGTCGCCCTCGAACTGCTCGCCACCGGCGCCTGGAAGGGTGCCGGCGTGCTTGGACCCGAGGCGTTCGACGCGCAGCCCTACCTCGACTTGCTCGTCACTTACGGTTCACCATGGGGAATGCGCGACCAATAGAAGACGTACTGTCGAACCAGCCGACCGAAGGACCGATACAGATGTCGAACCCCACTGACTCCGCGCACGCCGAGCTGGTTGCCCGCCACCGCTACGTGATGCCGTCGTGGATGGCCCTCTACTACGACGACCCGATCGAGATCGCCTCTGGCGACGGTCGCCGGGTAATTGACGGGCAGGGCCGCGAATACCTCGACTTCTTCGCCGGAATCCTCACCAACATGCTGGGCTACAACGTCCCCGAGGTACGCGACGCGATCAAGGCGCAAGCCGACACCGGCATCTTGCACACCTCGACCCTTTATCTGATCCGCTCGCAGATCGAACTGGCCGAGAAGATCGCGAGACTGTCGGGCATCCCCGACGCGAAGGTGTTCTTCACCTCCTCCGGCACCGAGGCGAACGAAGCTGCGCTCTTGCTTGCCACGCAGTACCGTCGCAGCAACCAGGTGCTAGCTCTGCGCAACAGCTACCACGGCCGTTCATTTGCCAGTGTCGCTATCACCGGCAACCGCGGCTGGAGCGCGTCGAGCCTCTCGCCGCTCAACGTCAGTTACGTGCAGAGCGGCTACCGCTACCGCAGCCCGTTCGGGCACATGTCCGACGCCGACTACATCACTGCATGTGCAGATGACCTGCGCGACGTCATCATCACGACGACCTCTGGCGATGTCGCGTGCATGATCGCCGAGCCGATTCAGGGTGTCGGCGGTTTCGCCACCCCGCCCGACGGCATGTTCGCCGCATTCAAGGAAATCCTCGACTCATACGGCATCTTGTTCATCTCCGACGAGGTTCAGACCGGCTGGGGCCGCACTGGCGAGCACTTCTGGGGAATCCAGGCACACGGCGTGGTGCCCGATGCGATGACCTTCGCCAAGGGCCTCGGTAACGGGACGTCGATTGGCGGCGTCGTTGCGCGAGCTGAGGTCATGGACTGCCTGAACGCCAATTCCATTTCGACGTTCGGCGGCAACCCGCTCGTCACTGCAGCCGCTAACGCAACTCTCGACTACGTGTTGTCACACGACCTGCAGGCAAACGCGGCCAAGGTCGGGACCGTCTTGTTCGAGGGCATCCGTGGCCTTCAAGACAGGCATTCGTTCATCGGCGACGTACGCGGCAAGGGACTCATGATCGGCGTCGAACTGGTCGTGCCAGGCTCGAAGACGCCCGACCCGGGCGCGGCCACGCGGATGATGGAAGCAACCCGCGAGCGCGGGCTGCTGATCGGTAAGGGCGGCTTGCACGGCAACGTGCTGCGCATCGCACCTGCGCTGACCATCACTGAGGCCGAGGCCGTCGAAGGGCTCGACGTCTTGGCGCAATCGTTCGCCGCAATTGAAGCTGCCAGCACGCCGGCCACGGTGATCGTCCGATGAGCGAGGTCCGCCGCATCACCCACTGGATTGGCGGCAAGCCTTCCACGGGCGACTCCGCGCGCCATGGTGATGTCTTCGACCCGGCGACCGGCCAGGTCACCGGACACGTCGACTTCGCGTCGTCCGATGACGTCAATCTTGCCGTCTCGGCCGCGACCGATGCCTGGCGCGATTGGCGTTCGGCATCGCTCTCGAAGCGGACGTCCGTCATGTTTGCGATGCGCGAACTTCTGCGTCAGCGCAGTGCTGAGGTCGCTGCGGCGATCACTTCAGAGCACGGCAAAGTGCTCTCCGATGCTGCTGGCGAGGTCGCCCGCGGGCTCGAGGTCGTCGAGTTCGCATGCGGCATTCCGCAGTTGCTGAAGGGCGGCTTCTCCGAGAACGCGTCAACGAATGTCGACGTGTACTCGATCCGGCAGCCTGTCGGCGTCGTCGGCGTGATCTCACCGTTCAACTTCCCGGCGATGGTGCCGCTGTGGTTCGTCCCCATTGCGATCGCGTGTGGCAACGCCGTGGTCCTGAAGCCGAGTGAGAAGGATCCGTCGGCCGCGAACCTGCTTGCCGAGATGTTCGCCGAAGCCGGTCTGCCAGACGGTGTTCTGAACGTCGTGCACGGCGACAAGGAAGCGGTCGACGCGCTGCTGAACCACCCCGACGTCGGCTCGATCTCGTTCGTGGGTTCGACGCCGGTCGCGCGCTACATCTATCAGACGGGCACAAAGAACGGCAAGCGGGTGCAAGCGCTCGGTGGCGCGAAGAACCACATGGTCGTGTTGCCAGATGCAGATCTCGATCTCGCAGCCGACGCTGCGGTCAACGCTGGCTTCGGGTCGGCCGGGGAGCGCTGCATGGCGATCTCCGCACTCGTGGCAGTCGATCCGGTCGGCGACGAGCTCGTCGACCGGATCCGGACCCGGATGGCAACGTTGCGCATCGGCGATGGGCGGCGTGGTTGCGACATGGGGCCGTTGGTCACCCGACCGCACCGCGACAAGGTTGCGTCATACCTCGACGCGGGCGCCGCGGCTGGTGCGACCCTCGTCGTCGACGGGCGTGACACGCCGATCGACGGCGACCCAGACGGGTTCTGGCTCGGGCCTTCGCTGCTCGACCACGTGACGCCGACAATGTCGTGCTACACCGACGAGATCTTCGGTCCGGTGCTCTCGGTGTTGCGTTCGCCCAGTTACGACGCCGCGGTCGCGTTGGTCAACGCGAGTCCTTACGGCAACGGCACCGCGATCTTTACCAACGACGGTGGAGCGGCTCGCCGATTCCAAAACGAGGTGTCCGTCGGCATGGTCGGCATCAACGTGCCTATTCCGGTCCCGATGGCTTACTACTCCTTCGGTGGCTGGAAGTCGTCACTGTTCGGCGACACTCACGCGTACGGCCTCGACGGCGTGCACTTCTTCACGAGGGGCAAGGTCGTCACCTCGCGATGGCTCGATCCGAGTCATGGCGGCCTCAATCTTGGCTTCCCCACCAACGGCTGAGCCCGGCTGAGCTGCCTAGGCTGAGGCTCGCGCGTCACCCGTTTGGAGTAGCCGTCACCCGTTTGGGGCAGTGACCACACCTGCGCGCCTGAACTTCCTGCTCAGGGCGAGGTCACCGGTGTCGATAGGGCTGCGCGGCTCCCCGGTCGGCGAATTGCCGATCACCGCGAGCGACCCCGACTCCCGAGGCGATTGGCTACCGGTGCGCGCGATCACGGCGAGATCTGCCGACGCTCCCAGCGTCAGCATCGCGGTGCCCTGGCGTGTTGTCGTCCGCGCGAACATCACGCGAGCAATAAGGGCGATCCGGTTCGCTTCGGCACCCGCAATTGCGACGCCGCGCACGATGGCGAAAACGTCAGGAATGCTCTACATCTGTGCAGCGTCGATGTCGCTGGTCGGGCTCTCATTGCCGCAACGGCCTGGCGGCCATCGGCTCGTCCTGACCCTTATTGCGGTCGGTGCGCTCGCCCTCGGGATCGCTCTCGTTGCCCGCGGTCAGCATTGGCCACGGTGGTGCTACCACTTGCTGAACCTCAACGGCACGCTGGTGATCGCGCTCAGCATGTACGAGGCCGGTGGTGGCCGGACGTCGATGGCCTACTCGAGCCTCTTCATGTTCGTCGCGGTGAACACCTTCTTCTTCTTTGCCTGGCCGTCCGCCTGCCTGCATCTCGCCGCCGTTGTTGCGTGCGACTTGGCGATCCTGGCGGTGCTGGGCGACGCAGACTTCGGTCAGGTCGTCCTGCTGCCTGGTGCACTGATCGTCGTCGCGGTCGTCGTTGGCCGGCTGGTCCGGGCCGCCGATGCGGCCGAGATTGACACGTTAACTGGGCTGCCCAACCGTCGTGGGCTTGACCGGCACTTGGGTGAGGCTCTCGCCGGCGGATCGCCTGGCACCCATTCCGTAGCGCTGGCGTTCCTCGATGTCGACCATTTTCGTTCCGTCAACAGCACCGAAGGTCAGGGCGGCGGCGACCGACTGCTGCGCGCTATTGCGGCAGCGTGGCGACCGCTGTTGCGCGACACGGACTTTCTTGCGCGTAACGGTAGCGACGAGTTCGCCCTGCTGATCACTGACGCGTTGCCGGGCGAAGTTGCGATGGTGATTGGTCGCTTGCAGGCGGCGATGCCGAAGGCGCACACCTGTTCTGCGGGCGCCTCCGACTGGCAGCGCGGGGACACGGTGTCGCTGCTCGCGGCGCGCACCGACACCGCCCTGTATGAATCGAAGCGGAACGGACGCAACCGGCTGACGTACCACGACAGCAGTGGGAACTCCGAAGAGGCGCAGATGCGTCGCGCCGTTTCGGACGGTGAGATCGTCGCCTACTACCAGCCGATCATCGATCTCGGTACAGGCGTCGTCGCCGGCTTCGAAGCACTTGCGCGATGGATCCGACCGGGTCACGGTCTGGTGTCTCCCGACGCGTTCATCCCCGCCGCCGAGGCGAACGGAGCCATCGAGGACATCGGTGCCATGATGCTCGCCGCCGCCACGCGTCAGGTCGCCGTCTGGTCGGCGACCCACGGCCGGCCCCTATCTGCCAGCGTCAACGTGTGCGGCCGGGAGTTGCGCAATCCGGGTTACGTCTCGCAGGTCAAGTCAATCTTGCGGGACGCCGGGTTGCCGGCGTCCCAACTGGTACTTGAGCTCACGGAAACTGCCTTCGAGGGCAACGCCGCGCCGGTGATCGCAGCCCTCGAGGAACTGCACGCGCTCGGGATCGGCATCGCGATCGACGACTTCGGCACCGGCTACTCCAGCCTCAGCCGGCTCGACCGGCTGCCGGTCGACGTCGTCAAGATCGACCGTTCTTTCGTCAGCACGTTGCCGGCCGAGGCGACGCGCGCGCCGTTGGTGGCCGCCATCATCGCGATGGCTCGCGCACTCGGGCTTCACGTCGTCGCCGAAGGAATCGAGCATCCATACCAGGGCGCCTTGTTGTTCGAACTTGGTTGCGACAAGGGTCAGGGCTACTGGTTCGATCGGCCGTGCCCGGCGGATGAGGTCGATCTGTCGCCGCGTGAACCTGCCTACGTTGCGAGCGTCGGTACGGATTCAGTTGCGATGCTCCGCGATGCTGGCTGACCGGATCTTTTAGCCTATTTGGGGCATTCTGCGTAACTGCCCACATGTTTATCGGCTCGGCAGTCGCATTTTTCGAGGTCCAGTTGGCACGATGGGCTGCGGCGCACCACCTGCCACAGCGATTTCGAGGAGTGCCCGATGGCGATAGACGATGTGGTGGCTCGGCTCACCATCTATCTCGGCGCAGCAGACCGCACCGGGATGCGGATCATGCCCGAGGAGGTCATCCTTCGCGCGCACACAGCCGGCATCACGGGTGCAACCGTCTCGCGAGCGTCGCAACTGGATAACGACGGCAACGGCCCGCGCACGATCTCGTTGTCGCACCCAGCGGCGGTGACGGTCACGATTCTTGCCGCCGAGCCGCTGTTGCGCACCTTCCTGGCTAGCCTCGACGACTTGCGTGACGCTGGCGCGACGATGTTGCTCGAGGGCGCCGACGAGTTGCACGAGGCGAACACCCAGCTCGCAGGCCCGTAAGCAGGCATCGTCGGTCTTACGTCGCGGCTTCCAACTGCTCGAGGTCGCGTAGCGCGTAGCGGTCGTGCCAGAACTCCTCCTCGAAGACCGTCCAGATGCAGTCCTGTAGCGAGTTGCTGCCGTTCTCCAGCACCTCGATGGGCCGGCTTAAGTCACCCGCGGTGACCGACCCGAGGTAGTCGCGAAAGCGCGTGGCGCGATCCGCACGCACAACGAGAGCTTCCGAGACCGACGGTGCCAGGCCGTAGTCAAGACCCGGCCATGGGAACTCGACGGAGCCGGTATTCGGCAGCCCGATCGGTGCGAACGGTTCGCCGAGCACTGGGGATGTGAACCACTTGTCCATCGCGAAGATGAGATGGCGCAGGGTCTGGACGAATGTGAACTCGCCGTTGACCGACTCGTGCAGTTTGACCTCCGGGAGAGCTTGGGCACGCGACCCCGTCTTCGCCCACTCGTCTTCGAGTGCCGCCCACCCGACCCGCATGTCCTCCGGCGTTGACGCGCGCAACATCGACCGCAACGGATGCCACGGGTCGCGCTCGTTCACATAGGCGGTGACGTCGACGCCGTTGACGACAAGCCTGTCGACCATCGCGTCGATATCGACGTTGAAAAGCAGCGCGTGGCTGATCTTCACGTCGGTGAGATTCACGTCGCGGAAACGGGCGCCGCTGAGATCCGCGCCCCAGAACACGGCGTCCGACAGATCGCCCTCGAACTCGTCAGGCATGCTGCCTCCCGATGCGTTGTTGGCATTCCAGCATTCCCTGGATCGCCCATGGAAATCCAACCCGGGGCAGTGACGAATGTGGACGAGACGTGGCATAGTCCTCGACGCGCCGGGTAGGTCGCCGACGGCAACGAAGGTCCATCACGGGGAAGGACTAATCATGATCAAGTCCGTTGGCCGGACGTTGGCGCTCGTCGCCGCGGTGTCTCTGGGTGCGGTGGCTTGTTCGTCGTCGGGCGGAAAGAGCAGTTCGGAAAATACGGCCATTACCGCCGCCATGAACAAGTGGGCCGCTGCGAGCACTCCTGCCCAAGCCTGCGCGGCCGTGACTGTTGCGTTTGCCGGCGTCCTCGGAGGCGGCGGAGCCGCGTCGGAGTGTCCTACCCACATCGTGGCGTCGCTCGGCACCCTGGAGACCGGAACCGCGAAAATCAAGAAGGTTTCGGTCGCCAATGGGGTGGCGATCGTGAATGCCATCATCCCGACGAACGTGCCTACATACACGGATTTCTACTTCGTCCAGGAAAACGGAACGTGGAAGCTCAACTCGATCGGAAAGCCCGCCCCCGCGGTGCCAAGTGGTGCACCGCCGCCCGGCTCACCGCCGCCCGGCGCACCAAGTCCGGCACCGGCAAGCAGCTGATCGGATCTCGCTAGACGGCGGCGAATGCTTGCTCGACGACGTCGAGGCCTTCGTGCAGGAGGTGTTCGGGAATCACCAGCGGCGGCAGGAACCGCAACACGTTGCTGTATGTGCCTGCGGTCAGCACGACGACTCCGGCTACATGACACGCCTTGGCAACCGCTGAGGTCGTGGCTGCATCGGGCTCGATCGTGCCCGGCTTCACGATCTCGACGGCGATCATCGCCCCCCGCCCGCGCACGTCGCCGATGCAGTCGAACTTCTCGGACATCGCGCGAAGTCGCGGCAGCATGACGGCTTCGATATCGCGAGCGCGTCCCATGAGATCGAGTTCGTCGATCGTGCGCATCGCGCCGAGCGCCGCAGCGCAGGCTACTGGGTTGCCGCCATACGTACCGCCGAGGCCGCCGATGTGCGCAGCGTCCATCATGTTGGCGCGGCCGGTGACCGCCGACAGCGGCATGCCGCCGGCAATGCCTTTTGCCGTGGTGATCAGATCCGGAACCACGCCTTCGTGAGTCGACGCAAACATGTCGCCCGTGCGCGCGAAGCCGGTCTGAATCTCATCGGCAATGAACACGATGCCGTTTGCGGTGCAGAACTCCGACAACGCCTTGATGAATCCCGTACCAGGGACGATGAAGCCGCCCTCGCCTTGGATCGGCTCGATGAGGACCGCCGCGACGCTGTCGACCCCGAGTTGCGTCTTCATGGCGTCAATCGCCTCGGCCGCCGCCTCGGGGCCGCAGTTCTGCGGACCGGTCGGCCAGCGGTACGGGTAGGCCATCGGCAGCCGGTAAACCTCGGGTGCGAACGGGCCAAAAGAATGCTTGTACGGCATGTTCTTTGCCGTCAGCGCCATCGTCATGTTCGTGCGGCCGTGGTACGCGTGGTCGAAGACCACGATCGCGGATCGACCGGTGTATGCGCGCGCGATCTTGACCGCATTCTCAACGGCCTCGGCGCCGGAGTTGAACAGCGCCGACTTCTTCGCGTGTTCGCCCGGCGTGCGCGCATTGAGCTGTTCGCACACGGCGACGTATCCCTCATAGGGCGTCACCATGAAACAGGTGTGCGTGAAGGCCGCGACCTGGTCGCGCACCGCATTGACGACATGATCGGCTGCATTGCCGACACCGACCACCGCGATGCCCGAGCCGAGATCGATCAGCGAGTTGCCGTCAACGTCGACGACGACGCCACCGCCGGCTGCCTCGATGAAGACTGGCAGTGCGATGCTGACGCCGCGAGCGACCGCATCGGTTCTCCTGGCGAGGAGCTCGACTGACCGTGGCCCTGGGATCGCGGTCAGGAGTCGCCGCTCCTGCGGCAACCCAGGCCCGCCCAGCCTCACGGGCAAGCCGAGCCTGCCGCGAGCGGGGACGACGGCAGATCGGTCGGAGTCAGTCATGACGCCTCCAAGCTCACCCGGGCACGAGGGGCGCTGAAAAGACATGTCCGGAACCATGTACTGTAACCGACCAACGCCCTGGCTGAGCCTGACGGTAACGACCGTTGGTGATGACTTAGGCGACGGAATCCGTCGCCCGGTAGGCGTGAATGGTGAGGGCGGCGTCGCAGATCCGACGCCGTCCTCTCTCAATTCTGCTGGCGACAATTAATCCTTCTGCTGGCCGCGGCCGACGCCGGCTGGCTCGCCGGAGATGCGGTTGTCACCCGTACTTCACCTGCCGGAAACCTCGACCTGGCATCCTGTAACCGCTGTATGAGTAGCCATGACGACGGGAGATGGCCGATGCTGATGCACCTGCGGATAAGCGTGCCCGATCGCCCCGGCATGCTGGCCCAGATCACCGCCGCACTTGCTGACGTCGGCGCCGACATCCGAACCATCGCGGTTCTCGAACGCGAGTCCGGTCGTGCTATCGATGACATCTACCTCAGCTGGCCAGAGGCGCGGTCGGCGGACGTGCTGTCGCAGCGCGTGGCAAGCGTGCGGGGAGTCACCGTGCTGGGGCTTCGACCGTCGCGCCAGGTGCCCGGTGCCTTTCCGGACATCGACCTCTTGAGCCAGGTCCTGGCCACCGCGTCTCGCGGTCTCGACACCCTCGTCGACATGGCTGCGCTCGCCTTTGGCGCCGACTGGGCGGCCAGCGTCACGTACGCGTCCGGCGCTCCCGTCGTGCTGTACGCAAGTGCGCGACCCGATGACGTGATCGTGCTGCCGGAGATCGCGGTCATCCGGTCCGCGGCGATCGAGGTCGACGGCGTGCAGCTCGCGGCCACACCGTTGTCGCCGTTCGATGCGGTGCTGGTCTGCGGTCGCGCCGATAAGCCGTCGTTCCACCAGGCTGAGCTTGAGCGGATCCGGCGAGTGACCGAGCTTGCCGTTGGCCTTGTGCGCTCCGACGTGTCGCTCGCCGGGTAACCGCGGGTAGCGGCACCACCACTTTCCCGGTGTAACGCCGCCGTTTAGCCTGAGCGTTATGTTCGAGCGTCTCGGCGTGCGGGTGTTTGCACATCGCAAGCGGGTGCTCATTGTCGGTCTCTTGCTGTTGATTCTCGGTGGCCTGTGGGGCGGCTCGGTAAGCAAGCACCTGTCGAGCGGCGGGTACTACGACCCGAATAGCGAGTCGGTCAGAGCCGGCTACGACATCAACCACAAGCTCGACGTGCCAACCCAAGACGCCGTCGTGCTCTTCACCAGCCAGCAACCAATCTCGGACCCAACCGTCCAGCAAGACATCGAGGCAGCGCTCGCCTCGCTGCCGCCTGCACAGGTTCCCAGCTACACGACGTACTGGGCGAGCCACCAGCCGCAGCAGCTCTCGACGAACGGCCGGGCGACCTACGTCGGGCTCTCGCTGACGGGCAAGACGGATGCGACGCAAGAGCATTCGCTCGCCGTTGCGCGCGACACGTTGGCGAAGGCCAACCTCCCCGGCATCACCGTGCAGTACGGCGGAACGGTCACGCTGAACAAGGAAATCAGCGGTCAGGTCAGCACTGACTTGCGACGGGCCGAGCTCGTCTCGCTGCCGATCGTGCTCGTGTTGCTCATCATCATCTTCGGCAGCCTCGTGTCAGCTGGGCTGCCGCTTGCCGTCGGCATCCTCGCCATCGTCGGCGCATCCGCGGTCTTGCGGCTGCTGACCACGTTCGTCAGCGTTTCGGTCTTCGCGCTGAACCTGGTGACCGTGCTCGGCCTCGGGCTCGCCGTCGACTACGCCCTGTTTATCGTGAGCCGATTCCGCGAGGAGCTCGAGCGCCAACCAACCGTGCAGCGCGCGCTCGCCCGCACGATGGCGACGGCCGGGCGAACGATCGCGTTCTCCGGCGTCACGATCGCGGCGTCGCTGGCATCGCTGATTCTTTATCCCGAGACATTTCTGCGGTCCATGGGTTACGGCGGAGTTGCCGTCGTCCTGCTCGACGTCGTCGCTTCAACCACCGTTCTCCCTGCTCTGCTGGCGATTCTGGGCTATCGGGTGAATTCGCTGCGGCTGCCAGTCCCTTGGGTAAAGAGCAACACGAAGACGGACGTCGAGCACTCGACGTCCGGGCGCGAAGCGAGCCTCGAAGAAACTGGCGGTTGGTACCGTCTCGCGCACAGTGTGATGCGGCGACCGCTGGTCTACACAGTGGCGATCGTCGTGGTGCTCGGGGTGATGGCCGCACCATTCGCGAATGTGATCTTCGGCGGCTACACCGCATCGGTGTTGCCGGTCAACGCGCCGGGTCGCGTTGTTACTGACACGTTGGCGCGTGATTTCCCTTCTAACGCAACGAATCCGATCCAGGTCGTCGTCGAGGGCGTTCAGAGTCCGGCCGTGATCCCGGCCTATGTGAAGCAGCTCGGCTCCGTCGACGGCGCCGCCGGAGCGACGGTCGCAGCCACCCACGGCGACAACGTCTTGGTGCACGTCGCGTTCAAGGGCGACCCCATTTCGGGTGCAGCACGGGCGACGCTGGCGCGAGTTCGTGCGGTCCCACCGCCAGCAGGTGCGCACGTTCTCGTCGGCGGCTTTACCGCGTTCCTGGTTGACCAGCTACACAGCATCGGACACGTACTACCGTGGATGCTCGGCGTCATGATCTTGGCCATGCTCGTGCTGCTGTTCCTGGCGTTCGGTTCGGTCGTGCTCCCGTTCAAAGCTGTGCTGATGAACGCACTGTCGATCGGTGCGTCGTTCGGCGCCGTGACGTGGATCTTCCAGAGCGGTCACCTTTCGAATCTCTTCGGGTTCACCAAACTCGGCTATCTCGACGCGACCGATCCGATCCTCATGCTTGCCGTCGTGTTCGGATTGTCCATGGACTACGAGGTGTTCTTGCTCAGCCGGATTCGCGAGGAGTGGGATGCCCAAACCGCCATGGCCGGCAGCGGCGAATCGCCGGACGCCCGCAACCGGCTCGCGGTCGCGCACGGGCTCCAGCGCAGCGGTCGCATCATCACCAGCGCCGCCCTGCTGCTCGTCATCGTGGTAGGCGCGTTTGCCACCTCTCAGGTCACGACGCTCAAGCTGCTTGGCTTCGGCATGGCGCTGGCGATCTTCGTCGACGCCACCATCGTGCGCGCGATGCTCGTACCGGCCGTCATGCGCCTGCTGGGCGCCGCGAACTGGTGGGCGCCCGCGCCGCTCGCCCGGTGGTGGAGCGCTCATGGGGTGGGCGAGTCGAGCGACGCGGGCGCAGGTCGCAGCCCCGGAACGGGCCGGTACGAGACACTGGTGAGGTGAGCCAGCGCCGTTACGTCGTGATCCTTGGGTCGACCGGATCGATCGGTACCCAGGCACTTGATGTGATCCGGCGCAATCCCGACCTGTTCCGCGTCGTCGGGCTGGGCAGTGGCGGCGACCGGCTCGACCTGCTCGCCGACCAGGCCGTCGAATTCAACGTCGAGGTCATCGGCATCGCCCGTGGGTCGGCGTCCGACCTGCAAGCAGCGCTGAGGGCCGCGTCGGCGCGAGCCGGCATGGCACCCACGGCCCAGCCGACACCCAAGCTGCTGGTCGGGCCTGACGCGGCCGCGAGTGTCGCGAGGTGGCCGATGTCTGACGGTTCGCCGACCGGCGGGACCGTGCTGAACGGTATGACGGGGTCGATCGGGCTTGCTCCGACGCTGGCGGCGTTGGGCGCCGGCTACACCCTCGCGCTTGCGAACAAAGAGTCGTTGATCGTCGGCGGCCCGCTGGTCACGGCTGCTGCGAAGCCTGGGCAGATCGTGCCGGTGGATTCGGAGCATTCGGCGCTGGCCCAGTGCCTTCGCGGCGGACGCGCGGCGGAGGTGCGCCGGCTGATTCTGACGGCTAGCGGCGGACCTTTTCGTGGCCGCGCCGCAGCCGACCTGAAGACGGTCACACCAGCCCAGGCCCTGGCGCATCCGACCTGGCGGATGGGTCCGATCGTCACGATCAACTCAGCGACCCTGGTGAACAAGGGCCTCGAGCTGATCGAGGCCCACTTGCTGTTCGACCTGCCGCTGACCGCGATCGATGTCGTCGTGCACCCGCAGTCAGTGGTGCACTCGATGGTCGAGTTCACCGACGGTTCGACCCTGGCCCAGTGCTCGCCGCCCGACATGCGGCTGCCGATCGCGATCGCGCTCGCGTGGCCACGGCGGGTGGCCGACGCCGTCCCCGCTTGTGATTGGACGACTGCCCAGAGCTGGACCTTCGAGCCGCTTGACGACGCGGCGTTTCCGGCCGTCGCCCTGGCCCGGCAGGTCGGCACCGCCGGAGGGGTCGCTCCGGCCATCTACAACGCCGCCAACGAGGAAGCGGTGGCCGCGTTTCTGGGCGGCGACTTGGCGTTTCCCGGCATCGTCGACACGGTGTCTCGGGTTCTCGACGAATCTGCCGAAGAAGGAACGGGGAACCTCGTGCAGCTCTCAGATGTTCTCCGTGCGGAGTCCCTCGCTCGCGTGCGGGCCCGCGCGCTTATTTATGGCACAGGTACCGCGCCTGCGGCTCAATTCGCAGGGCGGACGACGGGAGAACTCGCACCATGATGGCAATCGGCGTGTTGGCTTTCGCGGTCGGTCTGATGATCTGCGTGATGCTGCATGAAGCAGGTCACTTTGTGGCAGCCAAGTTCTTCGGGATGAAGGCCACCCAGTTCTTCGTCGGGTTCGGTCCGACCCTGTGGTCGCGCCAAAGAGGCGACACGGAGTACGGGATCAAGGCCATCCCAGCTGGTGGTTTCGTGAAGATCGTCGGCATGACGCCACTCGAGGACCTCGCTCCAGAGGACCAGGCCGGCGCGTTCATCAACAAGCCGGGCTGGGACCGGTTCGTCGTTTTGGTGGCCGGGTCCACGATGCACTTCATCCTCGCGTTCATCTTCTTCTTCGCATTCGCGGTCGGTTGGCCAACGCATGACACGGGTGGCGTGAAGGTGGCCGCAGTTTCCTCCTGCCTGAGCCACGACGCGAGCGACACCTCGAGTGCGTGTACCGCAGGGACGGTCACAGCGCCTGCAGCTGGCGTCCTGCGCGCAGGCGACGTGATCCTTGCCGTCGACGGCAAGACGCTGAAGGACGCGGTGGTGCTAGACACCGACCCAGGCGCCAAGCCCGGCGCGACGGTCAAGGGAGGGCCAGCGGCGCTGCCGTCACTGATCAAGTCGAGCACCGGGCCGCTCAAGATCACACTGGTCCGTGCCGGCGCAACGCAGACGGTCGAGATCACGCCCGTCGTCATCGGCGGGGTGCGCAAGATCGGCGTGTCCGATGAGCCGGAGTACACGAGACTCGGGCCCGTGGCGGCGGTTGGCAGCGCGTTCGGCGACTTCGGCACCGTTATCAGCGGGAGTGCCGGGGCGGTCGGCAAGATTCCGTCGGCGATCGGCAACATCTTCTCGGCGCATCCGCCGAAGCGCACTGCGAGCGGCCAGGGCGCGTCGGTGTCCAGCGTGGTCGGGATAGCCCGAATTGCTGGCCAAGGTTTCGCCAGCGGCGGCTTTTACGGTGGCACCGCCGAGCTGTTGACGCTGCTGGGGTCAGTGAACCTCTTCGTGGGCATCTTCAATCTGCTGCCGTTTCTGCCGCTTGATGGGGGTCACGTCGCGATCCTCGGGTACGAGAAACTTCGCAATGCGTGGCGGCGCCGACGGCACCTCATTCCGGCCGGTCCGGTAGACCTGAACAAGCTGATGCCACTCACTTATGGATTCCTGGCCATAATTGTGGCGGTGTCAGCGTTGATCCTGTTCTCGGACATCGTTAACCCGGTGGCCAACCCGTTCACCCAGTAGTCCGCAGGTCCGACCGAAAGGTTCTGAACGCCGTGACAACCGTCAACTTGGGGCTCCCCGAGATGCCACCTGTGAGCCCCCTGGCGCCGCGGCGGATCTCGCGGCAGCTCAACGTCGGCGGGGTGCTGGTCGGCGGCAACGCCCCCGTCTCGGTGCAGTCGATGTGCATCACACTCACCGCCGATATCAACGCCACCTTGCAGCAGATCGCCGAACTCACGGCGTCGGGCTGTCAGATCGTTCGGGTCGCCGTGCCGAGCCAGGACGACGCCGATGCCCTACCGATGATCGCGAAGAAGTCGCAGATCCCGGTGATCGCCGACATCCACTTCCAGCCGAAGTATGTTTTTGCCGCGATCGAGGCCGGCTGCGCTGCGGTTCGGGTGAACCCCGGCAACATCAAGAAGTTCGACGACCAGGTCAAGGAAATCGCGCTCGCGGCAAAGGACCACGGCACGCCCATCCGGATCGGCGTGAACGCCGGCTCCCTCGATCCGCGGATGCTCGCGAAGTACGGCGGCAAGGCCACCCCCGAAGCTCTCGTCGAGTCGGCCAAGTGGGAGGCGAGCCTCTTCGAGGAGCACGGCTTCCACGACATCAAGATCTCCGTGAAACACCACGACCCGTTGATCATGATCGAGGCCTACCGGCAGCTTGCGGCTGAGACCGACTACCCGCTGCACCTCGGTGTGACCGAAGCGGGGCCGCTGATGCAGGGCACGATCAAGTCGGCGGTCGCCTTCGGCATCCTGCTCTCAGAGGGCATCGGCGACACGATTCGGGTGTCGCTGTCGGCGCCTCCGGTCGAGGAGGTCAAGGTCGGCATCGGCATCCTCGAGTCGCTCGGACTCCGCCAGCGCAAGCTCGAGATCGTGTCGTGCCCGTCATGTGGGCGGGCTCAGGTCGATGTGTACAAACTGGCCGAAGAGGTCAGCGCCGGTCTGGAGGGCATGACCGTCCCGCTGCGAGTGGCCGTCATGGGCTGCGTCGTGAACGGTCCGGGCGAGGCTCGCGAGGCCGACCTCGGCGTCGCCTCTGGTAACGGGAAAGGCCAGATTTTCGTGCGCGGCGAGGTCGTCAAGACGGTGCCGGAAGCGCAGATTGTGGAAACTCTGATCGAAGAAGCGATGCGGCTGGCTGACGAGATGGCGTCGGACGGCGTAGCCTCCGGCGAGCCGCAGGTCACCGTCGTCTAGGGAACCACCCGAGGCAGCCGCGCCGACGTAGAAGCGAGGGCAGTTCGTGCTGCGTGGTACGCCTGTACGCGTCCTCGACGATCGTGAGCTCGATTCGGTCCGGGACCTGCTGGAACGCGACCCGGTGGCGAACGTGTTCGTCAGCTCCCGCATCGAAAGCGCCGGGCTCGATCCTTGGCGCTTGGGCGCCGAGGTTTGGGGCTTCGTCGCCGGCGGCCGGCTCGCAGCGCTCTGCTACGCCGGCGCCAACCTGGTACCCGTCGGGGCGAGCTCCGATGCGTGCCGCGGGTTCGCCGAAAAAGCGCGCCGCCAGGGACGCCGCTGCTCATCGATCGTCGGGCCGCGCGACCAGGTCGGATTGTTGTGGTCACTGCTCGAACCGACCTGGGGCCCGCCACGCGACGTCCGGCCCCATCAGCCGTTGATGGCGATCAGCGACGCGCCCAAGATCACGCCCGACCCGTTGGTCCGCCGGGTGCGGCCCGACGAACTCGACATCCTGTACCCGGCGTGTGTCGCGATGTTCACCGAGGAAGTCGGGATCTCACCGGCGAACGGCGACGGCGGATCGCTGTACCGGGCGCGGGTGGGGGAGCTCATCGGTCAGGGCCGCGCGTTCGCCCGGATCGAGGAGGGCCGGGTGGTCTTCAAGGCCGAGGTCGGCGCCGCGACACAGGAGGCGTGTCAGATCCAGGGGGTCTGGGTCGACCCAGCGTTGCGTGGTCGCGGCTACGCCAACGGCGGCATGGCGGCCGTAGTCGCGCAGGCCCAGGCAAGCGTCGCGCCCGTCGTGAGCCTGTACGTGAACGACTACAACACCGCTGCACGGGCCGCCTACACGAGAGTCGGCTTCGTGGAGGTCGGCAGCTTTATGTCGGTGCTGTTCTAGCGCGCCAGATAGGCTCCATCACGTGATCTTGCGGATGTCGACACTGTTCCTGCGCACATTGCGTGAGGACCCGGCCGACGCCGAGGTCGTCAGCCATCGGCTGTTGGTGCGCGCCGGCTACGTCCGCCGGGTCGCGCCGGGCGTCTACTCGTGGCTGCCGCTGGGTTATCGCGTGCTCCGCAAGGTCGAGGCCATCGTGCGCGACGAGATGGAGCGCATGGGTGCGCAGGAGGTCCATTTCCCGGCCCTCGTTCCGCGCGAGATCTACGAGACGAGCGGCCGCTGGACCGACTACGGCGACCTGCTGTTTCGCCTGAAAGACCGCAAGGGCGCCGACTACTTGCTCGCGCCCACCCACGAAGAACTATTCACGCTGCTGGTGAAGGGCGAGTACTCCTCGTACAAGGACTACCCGGTCACGCTCTTCCAGATCCAGACGAAGTACCGCGACGAAGCCCGCCCGCGCGCCGGCATCCTGCGCGGGCGCGAGTTCGTGATGAAGGACAGTTACAGCTTTGATCTGGACGACGAGGGGCTCGCGAAGTCATATGCCGACCACCGCCTCACTTATCAACGCATGTTCGAGCGGCTCGGTCTCGATTACCGGATCGTCTATGCGGTTTCAGGCGCCATGGGCGGCTCGGCGTCGGAGGAGTTTCTCGCCCCGACGCCGTCCGGCGAAGACTCGTTCGTGCAGTGCGAGAACTGCGACTATGCGGCGAATACCGAAGCAGTCGAGATCGCCGTGCCGCCGCCCGTCGATCCCGCAGGTCATCCGGACATGCAGGTGCTCGACACCCCTGACACGCCCACGATTGCGACGCTTGTTGACCACCTGAACGCCCTTGACCTTGGCCGTACTTTTACTGGCGCCGACACCTTGAAGAACCTCGTGGTGAAGACGCTCGCACCCGGCACCACCAAATGGGAACTCCTTGTCGTCGGCGTGCCGGGCGACCGCGACGTCGACATGAAGCGGCTGCAGGGCCAACTCGAGCCGGCCGAGGTTGCGCAGGCCGAACCCGCCGACCTCGCGGCGCAGCCGAGGCTCGTCAAGGGCTACATCGGCCCGCAGATCTTCAAGGAGCTGGGGATTCGCTACCTCGTTGACCCGCTCGTTGTCCCGGGCAGCGCGTGGGTCACCGGGGCGAATGCCGAGGGCAGGCACGCCGCGGCCGTCGTGCGAGGTAGAGACTTCGAGCCGGACGGCGAGATCGGTGCGGTAGAGATCCGCGACGGTGACTTGTGCGCACGATGCGGCGGGCGGCTCTCGATCGCGCGCGGCATCGAGATCGGCCACATCTTCCAACTCGGCCGCGTATACGCAGAGGCGTTCGGGCTCGCTGCGCTGGGGCCCGACGCGAAGCCGATCCAGATCACGATGGGTTCCTACGGCGTCGGCGTTTCCCGCGCGGTCGCCGCGCTGGCCGAGCAACACGCCGATGAGCTCGGCCTGGTGTGGCCATCGTCGGTCGCGCCGGCCGACGTCCACCTCGTTGCCGCAGGCAAGGAGGACCAGCTCCTCGCCGCCGAGAAGCTCGCGAAGGAATTCGCGGCGGCGGGCGTGAGTGTGCTGCTCGACGACCGAACTGGCGTATCGGTCGGAGTGAAGTTCAAGGACGCCGAGCTGATCGGCGTCCCCTTGATCGTTGTTGTGGGCCGCGGGCTCGTGGACGGCCTTGTCGAGGTCCGGAAGCGGGCTACCGGTGAGCGCGAGGACGTCCCACTTCACGCCGTTGTGGCGCAAGTGGCCCGCCAGATAACGATTTGACCTGCTGATCGTATAGAGACCTTCCTAAGAGGGTCCGGGCCCGGTTAGCTAGCCTGCAACCTGCCGCCGACCGCGGCAGGCAATCAAGCGCGGCTGCCGCCACCCAGGCGTCGCGATGAGCTGGAGGAATCAATGCGTCGACAGCAGCTGTTCGCCACCGTGGCCGTCGTGGCCACCCTGAGCCTCGCCGCCGCGGCGTGCAGCTCGAGCAAACCGAAGGCAGCATCGCCCGGCAGCGGTACCGCTAGCGCGCCGGCTGCCGGCGGGAAGCTCCAGCAGGTCGTGCTCGGCACCACCGACAAGGTCATCTCGATCGACCCGGCCGGTGCGTATGACGAGGGCTCGTGGGTGCTTCAGTGGAACATCTACCAGGCGTTGTTGAAGATCAAGGCAGGCACCGCCGATGTCGTCCCCGACGCGGCGAGCGGCTGCTCGTGGACTAACACCACCACGTACACCTGCAAGTTGGTCCCCGGCCTGACGTTCAGCAACGGTGACCCGCTCGATGCGGCGGCGGTCGTCTACTCGATCCAGCGCGTCGTCAAGATCAACGACCCCAACGGGCCGTCGAGCCTGCTGTCATCGATGAAGAGCGTCGCGGCTCAGGGCACCGACACCGTGGTGTTCACACTCAACGCCCCGAACTCGGTTTTCCCCTACATCCTCACGACGGGCGCCGGAAACATCGTCGACCCGAAGGTCTTCCCGGCCGACAAGCTCCTCCCCGACGGCCCCGGCGACATCGGCTCGGGCGTCTACACCTTGAGCAAGTACACGGCGAACCAGCAGGCGGTTTTGACGCCGAACAAGAAGTACAAGGGTGACGACGTGCTCGCCAACAAGGGCTTCATCGTGCACTACGAGCAGACCCCCGCAACCCTCAAGCTCGACGTCGAGCAGGGCAACGTTGACGTCGCATGGCGCAGCCTCAGCCCGACCGACATCGCCTCGTTGCAGACCGAGACAAGCAAAGTCAAGGTCGTGAAGGGCAATGGCATCGAGATCCGCTACCTGGTGTTCAACACGTCGCTGCCGCCGGCCAAGGACCTCGCAACCCGCCAAGCAGTCGCGTACTCCATCGACCGCAACGCGATCGCCAACAACGTCTACAACGGCACTGTCACGCCTCTGTACTCGATGGTGCCTGCCGGTCTGACGGGCGCCACCCAGGCGTACAAGGACGCCTACGGCGCAACTCCTGACCCGGCCAAGGCGAAGGCCGTGTTGGCAGCGGCGGGTATCACGACGCCGGTCAACATCACGATCTGGTGGACGCCGTCGCACTACGGTGCGGTGTCGGGTGACGAATACACCGAGATCAAGCGCGAGCTCGAAGCGACCGGCTTGTTCAAGGTGACCTTGCAGAGTGCGGAGTGGGACGCGTACAGCAAGGCGTACCCAAAGGACCAGTACGAAGCGTTCGAACTGGGCTGGTTCCCCGACTACCCGGACGCTGACGACTACCTGGCGCCGTTCTACCTCAAGGGCGGTTTCTACAACAACCACTACGACAACCCA
This sequence comes from Acidothermaceae bacterium, assembly GCA_036501485.1. GTDB lineage: Bacteria > Actinomycetota > Actinomycetes > Acidothermales > Acidothermaceae > PALSA-607. The sequence goes on from DASYAG010000030.1 coordinate 49,368, forward strand.
GCGATCGACACCCTCCTCACGCAGGAAGAGGGCGAGACCGACGCCACCAAGCGGCTCGGCGAGCTCCAGCAGATCCAGACGCTGGCCGCGAAGGATGTTCCGACGATTCCGATCTGGCAGGGCAACCAGGTCGCGGCCACCGGACTTACGGTGACCGGCGTCGACAAGACGTTCGACCCGTCGTACATCTTCCGGATGTGGCTCATCGGCAAGAGTTAGTCGTTGGACGCCGAGGGGCCGCGTATTCAGCGGCCCCTCGGCGCAGCGACACTTAGCTCAAAACCGAAAGAGGTATCCGGCTCATGGCTTCATCTGGTGGGTCGCTGCGCCGATATGCGCTGACGCGACTCGCGCTTGTCATTCCGATGGTGCTGATCCTGCTCACCGTCGTCTTCTTGCTGATGCGGGTCGCGCCGGGCGACCCGATCCAAGCGGCACTCGGCGGCAAGTTGTCGCCGGCTCAACTCGAGGAAAAGCGGCGAGCCGCGGGCTTCACCAAGCCGCTGATCGTGCAATACGTCGACTACCTCAAGCAAGTCTTCTCGCTGAACCTGGGCACGGCGATCACCGACAACCAGCCGATCACCACGGTGTTGAAGGTGAATGGTGCGGCGACGCTGGAGTTGTCGGTTGCCGCGAGCATTATCGCGTTGGTGATCGGCGTGCCGATCGGATTGCGCGCCGGCCGTTTGCGCGACAGCGCGTTCGATGCCGGTGGCCGGCTGTTCGGCATCATCACTTACGCGGCGCCGGTCTTCTTCGTCGGTCTGTTGTTCCAGCTGGTGTTCAGCAAGTGGCTGAACTGGTTGCCCAACTCGGGGATGCTGAGCCCGATCGACCAGGCGGAGTTGCCCACGCACACGCACCTTTCGGTGGTCGATGCGATTTGGGACCACAACATGAGCGCGTTCATCGATTCGCTGAAACACCTGGCGATGCCGTCGTTCACCCTCGGCCTGCTGCTCTGCGGGGTCGTGATCAGGTTGATCCGCACCAACCTGATCCAGACTCTGAAGGGCGACTATGTCGAGGCCGCCCGCGCACGTGGCGTGCCCGAGCACAAGGTCGTCATGCGCCACGCGTTTCGCAACGCGCTCGTGCCCGTCGTCACGGTCATGGGTCTCCAAGCGGCGCTGCTGCTCTCAGGCGCGGTGCTCACCGAAGAGACGTTCAACTGGCCTGGCATTGGCAACCAGCTCGTCACCTATCTCAACAACCGTGACTACACCGCCGTCCAGGGCATCATCACGATCTTTGCGCTGGCGGTTGTCTTCATCAGTTTGCTCATCGACTTCGTGAACGCCGCCATCGACCCGAGGGTGCGCTACTGATGACCGCTGCCAGCATCGCCGAGCCGGGTGGCGAGTCGATCCTCGACACACCACCGCCCACGAACTCGCGCCCGCGCGGACCGTTCGGCCGGCTCTGGCAACAGGTCAAGCAGGCTCAGGGATTCTCGAAGTGGTTGCTCTGGGTCGGCGCGGCGATTACCGCAGTCTTCATCGTGCTTGCGGTCTTCGCTCCGCTGATCGCGCCTTACGGTTTCGATCAATACATGTCGCACGGCGTGCGCTTCGCGAAGCAAGGTTCGCCCAATGGCACGCACTGGTTCGGCACCAACGTCCGCTCGGTTGACGTGTTGTCGGTCGTCATCTACGGGTCGCGCACTGCGATTGAGGTCGTCGTTCTCGCTGTCGTGTTCAGTCTGTTTATCGGCGTGCCGCTCGGCCTGATTTCCGGTTACTACGGCGGCTGGCTCGACCGCATCTTGGTGCTCATCATGGACGCGCTCTTTGCTTTCCCCTACCTGCTCCTCGCGATCATCATTGCGTTCCTGCTGCAGAACAGCGTCGGTAGTGGCGTCTTGACGGCGGCTATCGCGATCACCGTCATCTACGTGCCGCAGTACTTCCGTGTCGTGCGTGGCCAAGTGCTGTCTGCGCGAGAAGAACCGTACGTCGAAGCCGCGCGTGCGTTGGGCGCGCGACCGCGCACCATCATGGGCCGGTATCTGTTCTTCAACGTGATCCAGTCGGTGCCGGTCATCGCCACGTTGAATGCGGCCGACGCGATCCTGACGCTCGCCGGCTTGGGCTTCCTCGGCTTCGGCATCCAGCCGACCCAGGCCGCCGAATGGGGCTACGAACTGCAGCGCGGCGTCGCCGACATGGGCGCCGGTCTGTGGTGGACCAGCGTGTTTCCCGGCCTTGCCATCGTGTCGCTTGTTACCGGCTTGACGCTCGTCGGCGAGGGCCTGAACGACGTGCTGAATCCAGTGCTTCGCAAGAGATCGGGACGCCGGGTGGTATTGCCGCGCCGAGACGCTGCTGCCACGACGTTGCCGACTCGCCAAGGGGACAACCGCGGCCGTGGGGAGGAGTTGGCGTGATGGCGGCCCCAGTGATTTCGGTACGTGACCTGCGTGTCTGGTACGGCACGGAGCGCGGGCCCGTGCGCGCTGTCGACGGCGTCTCTTTCGACGTGCGTGCAGGCGAGACGCTGGGGCTCGTCGGTGAGTCCGGTTGCGGAAAGTCGACCCTGGGTCGCGGAATCCTTGGTTTGCTGCCGACTGGCTCGGCAGTCGACGGCAGTGTGCGATTCCGCGATCGCGAACTGGTGGGCGTCAAGCAAAGCGACATGCGGGAAACGCGGGGAGCCGAGCTCGGACTCATTTTCCAAGAACCGATGACCCGCCTCGACCCGCTGATGCGCATCAGCGAGCACTTCGCCGAGACGTTGCGCGCCCACGAACCCGAACTGAGTTCGGCCGAAATCGACGCGCGATCGATCGACACGCTGCGCCGCATGGGCATTCCGCCGACCCGCTTCCGGCATTACCCGCACGAATTCTCTGGTGGCATGCGGCAGCGCATCATGATCGCGCTCGCCCTCGTGCTGAATCCGGCGTTCGTGGTCGCCGACGAACCGACGACCGCGCTCGACGTCCTGGTCGAAGCTCAGATCCTGTCGATTCTGGCCGACCTGAAACGAAACTTCGACACGTCGCTGCTGCTCATCACCCACAACCTCGGAATTGTCGCCGAGGCGTGCGAACGGGTCGCCGTCATGTATGCCGGCCGCATCGTCGAAGAAGGCGATGCGCGACAGGTCTTCTCTGATCCGTCGCATCCCTACACGCGCGAACTGCTGCGCTCGACGATTTCATTGTCGACGACCGCGCTGCACTACATTCCCGGCTCGCCACCTGATCTGGTCGACCCGCCATCCGGATGCCACTTCCACCCGCGTTGCCCGAGCGCGATGCAGGTGTGTAGCCGTCTTGATCCGGTCGAAGTGCGAGCTGCGAGCGGCCAGCGGGTGTCGTGCTGGTTGCACGGTCCCGACGAGCTGATCCCGCCCGGTGGCACCGCTCCGCTGCAACGACAGGAGTTGGCCAGTGCCGACGAAGCCTGACGATCTCGACGTCCACCATGCTCATCTCGAGTCTGACGCGACGCCACTCGACGATCGACCCGTCGTGCTCGACGTCCGAGATCTGCGCGTGCACTTTGCTCTGCGTGGCGGATTCTTCGATCGCCTGCTCGGTCGCTCATCGGGGTCGGTCAAGGCCGTCGACGGCGTGTCGTTCACCCTTCGCAAGGGTGAAGTGCTCGGTCTGGTCGGTGAGTCGGGTAGCGGCAAGACCACGACCGCGCGCGCGTTGCTCGGTCTGGCGCCCATCACCGGCGGCACCGTGCGATTCGACGCAGGCCCCGAATTTGGTGGCGCCATCGAGCTCACCGGACTGCGTGAACCACAGTTTCGTGCGGTGCGACAAGCCATCCAACTGGTGTTCCAGGATCCACATGCGTCGCTGAATCCGGCGATGGATCTCGCGACCGCAGTCGCGCATCCGCTGAAGATTCACCACATCACCAAGGACCGCGTCGAGATCGATCGACGGGTGCGCGCCGCCTTCGAGCGTGTCGGGCTCGCGCCCGTCGATCAGTACCTCCACAAGTACCCGGCTGACCTCTCCGGTGGGCAGAAACAGCGCGCGGTGCTCGCCCGCGCCATCATGTTGAACCCGGCGCTGCTGGTCGCCGACGAACCGGTGTCGATGCTCGACATGAGCGTGCGCGCGAAGATCCTGCAGCTGATGCTCGACCTCAAGCGCGACCTCGGACTCACGTATCTGTACGTCACCCACGACCTCGCGACCGCGAAGTTCTTCTGCGACACGATCGCCATCATGTATCTCGGTCGGATCGTCGAAATCGGTCCCGCCGCGCAGATCTACGCCGACCCCAAGCACCCCTACACGCGTTCGTTGCTCGCGGCGATCCCCGAGCCCGACCCGCGTCGCGCAGTGCCACGAAACTTGCCGCGCGGCGAGGTACCAGACGCTGCCAGGCCGCCGCTCGGCTGTTCGTTCCATCCGCGCTGCCCAGCAGCGTTCGCGCCGTGCGGCTGGGAGGCTCGCGACGTCAATGCACTCCTGGAACAAAGATGGACGGCGGTTGAGGAGGGGGAGTACGAACGCGAGCGCGCAGTGGTCGGCGATCCGGTCGAACTCGAGGCGGGAGCAACAGCGCTGCTGCCCGACATCCACGCTGGATCGGGTGCGGCGGCGGCGTTGCTGGACGACATCAAAAGCGCCGACCCGAACGAGCCGTTCTGGCGGGGCGTGCGATCTGTCGAACCTGAACCGGGCGGCGTGCGGCTCGATTTCAACGAGCCCGTCGACCCGGCGCTACGCGACATCGGGTCGGTACGGGTGGCCTGCCATCTGCACGACCCGCGCTTCGCTGCTCTTGCGGCGCCGGTGGAAACGCCTTAGTTTTCGTCAGGAGCTTGGGTCAAGCGATCGTAAAGAGCTCGGGGTGTCTTAGTTAGCCGGGAAGTTGGAGAGCATCGATGCACGTCACGCTGTTTGGGTTCGTTCTTTTCCTGCACATCCTGACGGCGATCCTGGCGTTCATGATGGCGGCCATCGTGCACGCCGGGTTGCCGGCGCTCGCGCGTGCCCGCGACGTGCGTGAGATGCGCTCGTGGGCGGCGATCTTGCACCGGCTCGAGCCGCTGTTTCCGATCGCCGCACTGATCCTGCTGCTGCTCGGCGCGTGGCTGATCCACCTGTCTAAGGGCCGCGTTCATTGGGGCGACGGCTGGCTGCTCACGAGTTTGATCGCCCTGATCGTGGTCGAGGGAGTCGCCGGTGTGAAGCTCGCACCGAAGGCCAGGGCGGCGGTCAAAGCCGTGGAAGACACTCCCGACGGCCCGGTTCCGGAATCGCTGCGGCGCACTGCTGGTCTTGAGCCCTGGATCTGGTACCCGTCACACGTGGCGACCTTCGCGTTCGCCGCCGTGGTGTTTTTGATGTCAGCCCGACCCTCAGGTGCGTGGGCGGTTGTCATCGTGATCGTCGGTGCACTGATCGGAGTAGCGGTGGCGAGAGTGCAGTTGCGCGCGTTGGCAGCTCCGATCGCGGTTACGGCATCGCGGCCGGCCGAGGCGGTCCAGTAGCGCCACGGCGGCCTGGCGCGCACCTCCGCAGAACAACGCTGGTCGGCTGGTGTGCGGGGTTGTGTTTGGTCCCGGGCTTGCTCGCGGGTTGCACTAAGGCGCGCGTATCGAAGCCCGCTGCTGGCTCGTCGGTCGCGGCGACATCTCTAGCCACCACGACACCGACGCCGACACCTTTAGAGCCGGCGCCGCCGATTTCAAGTGCGCCAGCGTCGCCGTCCGCGATTGCGTCGGTCCCTGTCACGCCGGCAGTGACGTCAGGTGCCGGCGACGCTGACGCATTCGACCGCCTTGTGCCATTGCCTGTCTCGGTGCAGCCTGAGCCTTCGTCGTCGTTCGTGATCGCAGCGCATGCCGCGATCGCCGTCAGTGGCGCACCCGTGCAGCAGGTCGGGGTCGACCTGGCTAACCTACTGCGGCCTGCGACCGGATTCGCGTTGCCGGTGGTGACCCGGCCGGGCAGCAACGGCGACATCACGCTGGGCCTGGCGGCGAACGACGCGAGTCTTGGTGCCGAGGGCTACACCCTCAACGTTTCTCCTACTGGCGTGACAATCGAGGCCAATCAGGCCGCCGGTCTATTCGACGGGATCCAAACACTGCGGCAACTCTTGGCACCGCAGGTTGAGGCAACGTCGGTGCAGGCGATCCCGTGGGTCGTTCCTGGCGTGCGCATCAGCGACTACCCGCGCTACGCCTACCGCGGCGCAATGCTCGATGTAGCGCGGCATTTCTTCTCGGTCGCGACTGTCGAGAAATACATCGACGAGCTGGCGATGTACAAGGTCAATGTGCTGCACCTGCACCTGTCCGACGATCAGGGATGGCGTCTCGCGGTCGACGGTTGGCCTGCTCTCACCACGGTCGGTTCGAAGACTGAGGTCGGCGGCGGTCCAGGCGGGTTCTACACGACGAGCGACTACACCACGATCGTGAAATATGCCCAGGCACATTTCATTACCGTGATACCTGAGATCGACATGCCCGGTCATGTCGGGGCCGCGCTCTCGTCATACGCGTCGCTGAACTGCGACGGCGTCGCGCCGCCGATCAACACGACGGAAACGGTCGGTCACACGTCGTTGTGCGTCGGAAAGCTAGCTGTAGATCAGTTTCTGACCGCTGTTGTTGGTGAACTGGCCAAGCTGACACCCGGGCCGTACATCCACATCGGCGGCGACGAGGCGGCCAGCACATCGGCGTCCGACTACGCCTCGTTCATGACAAGGGCCGCGCAGGTCGTCAAGGCAGACGGCAAGACGCCGATGGGGTGGGAAGACTTCGCGAGCGCGACGCTGCCAGCCGGATCGATTGCTCAGTACTGGGATTACCGCAACGGCAGCGCATTGGCACGACAGGCAGTTGCGAAGGGCGCGCAGCTCGTGATGTCGCCCGCCGACCACACGTACCTCGACCAGAAATACACCCCAGCAACGAGTTTGGGCTTGCAATGGGCAGGAACTCACGAAGTACAAGACGCCTACAACTGGGATCCGGCAGCCGAGGTGGCTGGTCTTGCCGTCGACGTCATCGGCATTGAGGGGCCGCTGTGGACAGAGACACTGACGTCCCTTCCCGACCTGCAGTACATGGCCTGGCCGCGCATGGCCGAGCTCGCCGAAGTGGGCTGGACGCCGCAAGTGCAACGCAACTGGTCGACGTTCGCCCCTCGACTCGCTGCACAAGCTGTTGCATGGAAGCTGCTCGGCATCAACTACTACGCATCGCCGCTCGTGCCGTGGCAGGAGAACGCCACGGGTTAGGCGCTATCCGGGCAACCGCCCGACCAGCCCCGGGAACGGCACCGGCGTCGTCCGCCATTGCGCTTCGCGGATCGCCGCAGCCTGCAAATAAAGAGCCGCGTCATGCTGCAGTTCTGCGGTAGCGACGGCGACGACGTCGGCATAGGCCGCAGCGGTCGACTCCTCAATGGCGGCAAGTAACGCGCGCGCAGTTGCGTTGTCGGCGACGGGGCCTGGCAATCGGTAGACCGGTGCCGGCGGCACTGGCGCGGTAGCGAGGCTGGCCAGCCATTGCGTCAACGTCTGCACCTGCGCGCGGTGCGCGTCGTATGCCGCGCGCGCGGCGTTCTTGTCACGGTTCGTTGCGAGTCTGGCACCGGCGACGGAATAGCCATACACAGCGGCATTTTCAGCGGCGGCCGCGGCCAGCACGGCGGATACGACGTCGCTCACGTCGCCACCGCCAGCAGCGCGGCGTGGGCCGCCTCACATCCGCCGATCGAGGCGATCAACCGGGCGAGCGAACCGCTGGTGCTGGCCACGTCGCTGACCCGCGCTGCCGCAGCGCTGCGTTCGACCTCTGCCAGCTGCTGAAAGATCTGGGCGGACGTCGGCGGGCTCAGCGCCGATGCGTTCGTCGATGGCGCGATCGTGCCTGGTAGGGCGAGGCTTGTTGCGGGAGCCGTGCTCGAACTAGCCATGCTCGAAGTAGCCGTCGTCGATGGCGAGGCTCCCGGCACGAGGCCCTGCAGATGCGCCGAGTGGTCGGCCCGAAACGGTGCGAGTCGGCCGACAAGCTCCGGATGAGCGACCGCCACGGCGTCGTACGCCGCCAGCAATGCCTGCTCAGCAGCCGCGACCCGCTGCGCGACGAGCTGGTCGGGAGACAGCGGAGAAGCGGTCGGCTTGGGGGAGGTGGGCGTCGCAGACGTGTTTGCCCCGGGCGCCGATGTCGCTGGCGGCTGTGGCGACCGGCTGCCTGGTGTCGTTGAACCCGGGACGCTCGCCAGCGCTGCGCGTTGTTTGCCGGAGCGGCAGCCTGCCACGAGTCCGAGCGTTGCGACCCCGAGGAGCCGCAGCACGCTCCGCCTGTCGACCCATGGTCGACCTCGTAGCGACGGTTCGGGCACCAGACGACTCCTCGGGCTTCCCCATGCATGACAGATCGAGAACGCTGCGACAGCTTACGGACGAGCCATTACGGCTACGCTGGACCGAGCACCGCAGCTTCGGGTGGCGTTGGCCATTCACCTGCTTCAGCAGCATGACAAGCGCCCTGTACCGCCTGACAACAGCAGAGCAACGAGGAGGTCGGCGATGACGAGCGCCTCCGCAGGCCGTGAGTTGGCCGCGTTGCTCAGCCCTGTGGTCGAAGAGACCGGGCTCGACCTCGAAGATGTCGCCCTGACCAGAGTCGGTCACCGCGCTGAGGTCCGAGTGCTGGTCGACAAGGACGGCGGCGTCAGCCTCGACGACGTCGCGGTCGTGAGCCAAGCGATCTCGACGCTGCTCGACCTGCCCGCGGCCGACGCGATCCTGGGCCAGCAGCCATACGTGCTCGAAGTCAGTTCGCCCGGCGTCGACCGGCCGCTCGTCGACGCGCGCCAGTGGCGACGTGCGACCGGGCGTCTGGTGCGAGTGCGACTTGCCGCCGGAGCCGAGATCACCGCGCGCATTGTGGCCGCCGATGCCGACGGCGTCCGCCTTGCTATTGCTGGCACCAAGCCCGGAGCACCTGCGCGCGAACAGGCCTATCGCCACGACGAGCTTGGGCCTGGTCGGGTGCAGGTGGAGTTCAACCGCCCGTCGCCGATCGATGATGTCGACGATCTGGAGCTGGATGAGTCCACCCCCGACCGAGAGGGTGAGGACGCGCGATGAACATCGACATGGCCGCGCTGCGGAGTCTCGAACGCGAGAAGGACGTCTCCTTCGATCTGCTGGTCGAGGCGATCGAATCGGCGTTGCTGATCGCGTATCAGCGCACCGAAGGCGCAAACGCGCATGCGCGGGCGAGCGTCGATCGCAGCACCGGCGAGGTGACGGTGATCGCGATCGAGATGGACGACGACGGCAACCCGATTCGTGAGTTTGAAGACACCCCGCACGACTTCAACCGGATCGCGGCGAGTACCGCAAAGCAGATCATTTTGCAGCGCCTACGTGATGCCGAGCACGAGTTGACGTTCGGTGAGTATGCCGGGCGCGAGGGCGACATCGTCGGCGGCGTGATCCAGCAGCAGCACGATTCGCGCAACGTGTTCGTCGACCTCGGCAAGGTCGAGGCCGTCTTGCCCGCGGGCGAGCAAGTGCCCGGCGAGCGTTACGAACATGGCTCGCGGATCCGCTGCTACGTGGTGCAGGTGCACAAGGGTGTTCGCGGTCCGCAGATCACGTTGTCGCGGACCCATCCGGGGTTGGTGCGCAAGCTGTTCGCCCTGGAGGTGCCGGAGATCGCCGACGGCTCGGTCGAGATCGCTGCACTTGCGCGCGAAGCGGGTCACCGCTCGAAGATTGCGGTGCGCTCCAACGTGGCCGGCTTGAACGCCAAGGGCGCCTGCATCGGGCCGCTAGGGCAGCGGGTCCGGGCTGTCATGGCCGAGTTGCACGGCGAGAAGATCGACATCGTGGACTGGTCCGACGATCCGGCCGAGTTCGTCGGGCACGCACTTTCACCGGCCCGGGTCAGTGCGGTCGAGGTCGTTGATCTGGCCAACCGCTCGGCCCGCGTGACGGTCCCCGACTACCAGCTCTCGCTGGCGATCGGCCGCGAGGGTCAGAACGCTCGGCTGGCGGCTCGGTTGACCGGGTGGCGGATCGACATCCGCTCCGACAATCCGTCCGCGCCGGAAACGGTCATCGCGCTCGATCCGGATACGACCCTCGATCCAGACACCGCGCTCGATCCGGACACTGCGCTCGATCCGGACACTGCTGCTGATGTCGCGGCCCTTGACGCGCACGCCGACGGTGACGGCGCGACCGAAGCTGCGCACCAGGCAGGCGACGCCGCCCAACGGGCCGGGGCCGCGAGGTCCGCGCGTGGCGAGCCAAGCGCGCCGAGGGGGTAGACTCGGCGTGGCCGAACGCGTCGGGCCCATGCGATCCTGCGTGGGATGTAAGAAGCGGGCGGCTAAGTCCGACCTTCTGCGTCTCGCAGTGGTCCGGGTCGACGAGGAGTTTCGCGTCGTGCCCGATCCACGCGGGCAGCGCTCGGGCCGGGGCGCCTCGTTGCATCCCGATCCGTACTGCCTAGATCTCGCCGAGCGACGTCGGGCGTTCCCCAGGGCGTTCCGCCTGCCGGGTCCGCTCGATTCCACCGCTGTGCGGGAGCACCTGGAAGGCTCGACCGTAGTCGCAGTAGTCGCAGTAGTCGCAGTGCAGCAGTTGGTCGTTGAACAGGAAGCAGGTCGAGCGAGTCGATGAGCCGTCAATGAGTGCGCAGCGATGAGTAAGGCGCGACATGAGTAAGTAACGACGGCCCGGGTTCGACCAGATCGATCACCCGGGCCAGGAGACGGGAGTCACGTGGCCAAGGTTCGGGTGTATGAGCTCGCCAAAGAGCTCAATGTTGAAAGCAAGGCCGTCATGGCCAAGCTTCAGGAATTCGGGGAGTTCGTTCGTTCGGCCTCCTCAACAATCGAGGCGCCAGTCGTTCGCAAGCTCAGGGAGTCCTTCCCTGCGCCTGCGGCAGTTGCCGCGCCCCCTGCCGCGCCTAAGGCAGCGGCCACCGCGCGTACGGCTGACAAGCCGCGCGCCGTCGAAGCGCCGCCCGTCGTGGTCGCACCTGTGGCAGCGCCACCGGCCACGGCAGCCACCGTGGCATCGGCACCAGACCGGGTGAGCCCGTCGACCGAAGTCTTCCGCGCGCCCGTGGCACCAGCCGCCCAAGCGGCCACGCCCGCGGCCGCACCCACCGTCAGTCGTCCTGGTGACTCCGGCGCAGCGCGCCCGGCAGCTGGCCCGCGTCCGGGTCCCGCCGTCCCGCGTGCGACGTCCGGCCCGCCGCGCATGGGCAACAACCCCTTCACCTCGCAAGCGTCAACGGCGCCGCGGCCACCGCTCGCGCCTGGTGCCGTTCCGGGCGTGCCGCGCCCTGCCGGTCCGGGTACCGGTGCGCCTCGACCCGCAGGAATGCCACCACGACCCGGTGGTGCCGGCGGCATCGGTGCCAACCGGCCGTCACCCGCAGGCATGCCTCCCCGCCCCGCAACCGGTGGTCCCGGTGGCTACGGCGCGCGCGGCCCCGCAACAGGTGGTCCCGGAGCTGGCCGTCCGGCCGGTCCTGGCGGCGCCCGCGGCGGCTTCACCTCTGCACGTCCCGGCGGTCCAAGTGTCGGTCGTAGCGGTCCCGGTGGCGGCCCAGGCGGTCCCGGCGGTCCGGGTGCCGGTCCTGGCGGTCCGCCCGGAGCTGGCGGCGGTCGTCCCGGTCCTGGTGGTCGCGGTCGTGGCGGCGGCACCGCCGGCGCGTTCGGTCGTGGACCAGGCGGTCGGCCCACTCGTGGCCGCAAGTCGAAGAAGCAGCGGCGTCAAGAGTTCGACAACATGCAGGCCCCGTCGATCGGTGGCGTGCAGGTTCCTCGTGGCAACGGTCAGGTGCTCCGGCTGCCGCGGGGCTCGTCGCTGTCTGACTTTGCCGATCGCATCGGCGCCAACCCGGCGTCGCTCGTCCAGGTGATGTTCCACCTAGGCGAGATGGTGACCGCGACCCAGTCGGTCAACGAAGAGACGCTGCAACTTCTCGGTGCCGAGCTCGGTTATGACGTGCAGGTCGTCAGCCCCGAGGACGAAGACCGCGAGTTGCTAGAGAGCTTCGACCTCGAGTTCGGTGAGGACGAAGGCGGCGAGGGCGACCTCACGGCTCGTCCGCCGGTGGTCACTGTCATGGGTCACGTCGACCACGGCAAGACCAAGCTGCTCGACGCGATCCGTAACACCAACGTGGTTGCGCGCGAGCACGGTGGCATCACACAGCACATCGGTGCCTACCAGGTCATCGCGGATTCGATCGCCGGTAAGCGGGCGATCACCTTCATCGACACCCCTGGTCACGAGGCGTTCACCGCCATGCGTGCACGTGGTGCGCAGGTGACCGACATCGCGGTGCTCGTGGTCGCGGCCGACGACGGCGTCATGCCGCAAACCATCGAGGCGCTCAACCACGCGCAAGCAGCCGGCGTCCCGATCGTCGTTGCGGTCAACAAGATCGACAAGGAAGACGCCGACCCGACGAAGGTGCGCGGGCAGTTGACCGAATACGGGTTGGTCGCCGAGGAATACGGCGGCGACACGATGTTCGTCGACGTCTCAGCGAAGTCGAACCTCAACATCGACAAGCTGCTTGAGGCGATTCTGCTCACCGCAGACGCAGCGCTCGACATGCGGGCAAACGCCGACCAAGACGCGCAAGGGGTCGCCATCGAGGCACACCTCGACCGCGGCCGTGGTCCGGTCGCGACCGTCCTCGTGCAACGCGGAACGCTACGAGTCGGCGACTCGATCGTTGCCGGTGAGGCGTTCGGTCGAGTGCGCGCGATGCTCGACGAGTTTGGCGAGACCGTCGCCGAGGCGGGCCCTTCACGGCCGGTTCAGGTGCTCGGTTTCACCAGCGTCCCGGACGCCGGCGACAACTTCCTCGTCGTCCCCGAAGACCGGGTCGCCCGGCAGATCGCCGAGCGGCGTTCAGCGCGCGAGCGCAACGCCCAACTCGCCGACAGTCGTGGCCGGCGCAGTCTTGAAGACATCCTCGCCCGCATGGAGAAGGGCGAAGTCGAAGAACTCCGCCTCATCCTCAAGGGCGACGTCTCCGGTTCGGTCGAGGCCCTCGAAGACGCGTTGCTCAACCTCGATGTCGGTGAAGACGTCGACCTGCGGGTTATCGACCGCGGCGTCGGTGCCATCACGCAAAACGACGTCAACCTCGCGGTTGCGTCTGATGCGGTCATCATCGGCTTCAACGTCCGGCCGGCCGAGCGGGTCAGCGAGCTCATCGATCGCGAAGGCGTCGACGTCCGCTACTACTCGGTCATCTACCAGGCGATCGACGAGGTCGAGGCGGCACTCAAGGGTCTGCTGAAGCCCGAGTTCGAAGAGGCACGACTCGGTACCGCCGAGATTCGCGACGTCTTCCGCTCGAGCAAGTTCGGCAACATCGCAGGCTGCCTCGTGCGCTCCGGCGTCATCACCCGAAACTCCAAGGCTCGCTTGATCCGCGACGGTGTGGTGATCAACGACCACCTCACGATCGAGTCGCTCAAGCGGTTCAAGGACGACGCAACTGAGGTCCGCGAGGGATACGAGTGCGGTATCGGGCTCGGGTCGTTCAATGACATCAAGGTAGACGACGTGATTGAGACGTTCGAAATGAAAGAGAAGCCTCGGGCCTAGGGCCGTGGCGTGGCCTTCGTGCCAATGCTCTTCCTTGGCCTGCTTCG